>NZSA01000063.1 GCA_002696645.1 Rhodospirillales bacterium
TGATCACGCCTGCAATATGCCCTGATCCGGCCAGACAGAACTTCACGGGTCCGGAATAGGTATTCACGGCGGCGTAGGTCGATTTCCACGGCGCAATATGATCTTCACGCGTTGACAGAACAAAGGTCGGCGTTTTGATGGTCGACAGATCTATCGGCACACCATCCAATTCAATGCCACCCGGTTCGATCAGTTTGTTTTCCAGATACATCTTGCGCAGATAGAAGGAATGCATTGCCGCGGGCATGCGGGTTGAATCGCTGTTCCAGTATAACAGGTCGAACGGGAAGGGATCCTTGCCCATCAGATAGTTGTTCACCACAAACGACCAGATCAGGTCATTGGCGCGCAGCATGTTGAACGTGGTCGCCATTTCCGACCCTTCCAGATAACCGCGCTCATTCATCTTCGCTTCCAGGGACGCCAATTGCTCCTCGTCGATGAAGACTTCCAGTTCTCCGGCTTCCGCAAAATCGATCATGGTGGTGAAATAGGTGACAGATTTGACCTTCTTTTCCTGCCCTTTCGCCTTTAGATAGGCCAGGGTCGCGGCGGTCAGCGTGCCCCCCAGGCAATAGCCGATCATATTCACCGCAGGCTCGCCAGTCAGTTCCGTAATCTTGTCAATCGCGGTGACCGGGCCTTCCAGCATATAGTCGGTAAAGTTCTTCTGGGCCAGGGATGCATCCGGGTTAACCCAGGAGACGACAAAGACCGTCAATCCCTGAGAGACAGCCCATTTGATGAAGCTGTTCTTTTCCCGCAGGTCTAGGATATAGAACTTGTTGATCCAGGGGGGGACGATCAACAAGGGCACTTTATGGACGGTTTCCGTCGTCGGGGCATACTGAATTAACTGTATCAGGTCATTCTGATAGACGACTTCCCCCGGAGAAACGGCCAGATTACCCCCTACCTCAAACGCGTCGGCGTCGGTCATGGAAATTTTCAGCTTGCCCTTGCCGCGCTCAACATCGTCCAGCATGTTTTCCAGGCCACGAACCAGGTTTTCCCCTTTGGTATCCAGGGTTTCACGCAGAACTTCCGGATTTGTCAGGACAAAATTGGTCGGGGCCATGGCATCGGCGAATTGGCGGGTATAGAAGTCGATCTTTTTCATCGCCTTCTCGTCCAGGCCTTCCACATCGTGCACCGTTGACTGCATATAGCGGGCGGTCAGCAGATAGGATTGCTTGATATAGTCAAACAGGGTGTTTTCGGTCCAGGTGGCGTCTTTAAAACGGCGGTCGTCATTCTCAGGTGTAATCGTTTCTTCGGATTCCTGCCCCAGCATTTTCCGCGTCGTTGCGGTCCACAGGTTCATATAGTCCGTCCACAGATTCAAATTCGCCTGCAAGACAGCCGATGGATTCCGCATCATTGCCTGGGTCATTTCCAGGAAGGTGTGACCGATATGCATTGGGTCGCCGTGACCAAAGGGGCTTTCTGTATCTTTTGCCTGGCGTTGCAGAAAATCCTGAACCAGTCGCTGGCTGCGTTCCGCAATGGCGACCATATTGTGCGACCACTCTACCGGATCACCCCAGTTTTGTGGATCGTCGGGTTCTGGCGTTTGCTGGCTCATGCTACACGATCTCCCACTATGACCACTCGTTTCAGGGTCGGCACATCGTCCAATAGCGCCCGAATGCGAAAGGCTGGACGGCGTGCGTCGACTCTCCGATAAAAGGCTATGCTGGTTATACTGAACTGCAACGTAAAACCCAAGGCCAGTGAATCCTGATACGTCGAATTTAGGGGTATTGGTTTGTAATCGCTCGGTTGCCGCTGGCGCCTATGGCTTCTATGATGCGCCGCTTGGGAAAAGGGCGGGATTTTAAAAGGGTGACAGGTCTGATGTTGGTTCTAAGAGCGATGGGTGACACGGTGATGCGGCGATCGATGCATATTCTATTGGTGGCAGCCGTGCCGGTCCTGTTGACGGCCTGTGAATCCAGCAAGGACGTTGTGGATGCCGTCAACCCCGTCAAATGGTTTGAAGGCAGTGACGCGGATAAGGCGGCTGAAAACACCGAACCCAAGCCGGTTCCAGGAGCCAACGGGCCCTATCCGCAGTTAGGGGCGGTGCCCGAAGCGCCGGAAGAACCTTCGATAAAGCGGGAATACATGAAGCTGTCGGATGTTTTGGCCGCAGATCGTGAAAACGCACTTTATACGGACGAAGTTATTCGCCGCGAAGCACCTCCGGTGCGCATGTCAGCCGCCCCATTGCCAAGCGCGGTTCCTGAAGAGCCACCAACGGCGTCTTCTATCACACCACCGCCGGAAAGTTCAGCGCCAGCACCGGCCCCTAAACCGGCGCCAGCGCCAGCACCTTTGGCGACTGCCCCAACCCCAGCACCAACCCCAGCACCAACCCCGGCGCAAACCCCGGCGCCAGCCCCCAGCGCAACGGCCAGCCCTGCGCCAAAGCCTGCACCAACCCCCCAGCCTTTGACATCATCTTCTGCCGGGACGGCTCCGGTGCAGCCTTCTGCTCCGCCGCCTTCTGCTGCGCCAATCGCCCAGCAGACAGCCAGCGTGGCCGCTGCCCCCACGGCAACACAGATGATCGCAACAATTTACTTTCCGTCTGGTGGGGAGGCTCTGACCGAACGGGACCGCGGAATTCTGAGGCAGGTCGCGCAGATTTATCAGCGTGATGGCGGCAAGCGGGTCGTTGTTGTGGGCCATTCCAGCCAGTCCGGCGCGCAGGGTTCGCAATCTCAACAAGCGCTTGTGAACTATAAGGTATCGCTGGACCGCGCCGCCTCTGTTGGCCAGGCATTGGTCGATGCGGGCATTCCCCTGGATGATATCGTCGTTGATGCCAGGGGCTCCACGGAATTGAAATATTCAGAGGAAACCGAGGCGGGAGAGGCTGGAAATCGCCGCGCCGAAATCTTCCTGCAATATTAAAAGCAGAGAATTTCAGTATGACCGTCTTGGCCTCATTGTAGGGACCTAGACAGAGAGACTGGTGTTCAGTCGTAGCATGAGGATGCGGTTGTAATGTCCGATTTTCACAGAATAAAACGCCTTCCCCCCTATGTCTTTGCAGAAGTCAATGCGGCAAAGGCCAAGCTGCGTCAGGCGGGTGTTGATGTGGTCGATTTCGGTATGGGCAATCCGGATTCCGCGACCCCCCAACACATTGTCGACAAGATGATTGAGGCGGTGAAAGACCCCCGCACGCATCGCTATTCCACCAGCCGCGGCATACCCGGTTTGCGCAAGGCATTGAGCGGGTATTACGAGCGACGCTTTAACGTGTCGCTGGACCCTGAAAGCGAAGTGATCGTGACGCTGGGCTCTAAAGAGGGGTTGGCGAATCTGGCTCAGGCGATTACCAGCCCGGGCGATGTTGTGCTGGTTCCAAACCCCTGTTATCCCATCCACAGCTTTGGCTTCATAATGGCCGGCGGGGCTGTGCGCAGTATGCCAGCGGGGGGCGAGATGGATCAGCCGCTGGACGTCTTTCGCCGCAGCTTCATGGAATCGCTGGCCCGCGCTGTGGCGCATTCCATCCCCAAACCCCTGGCGGTGGTTTTGAACTTCCCTCAGAATCCAACCGCGCAATGCGTTGATTTGGATTTCTATGCGGAGGTCGTTGATTTCTGTCGTCATCACGAAATCTTCGTCCTGTCCGACATAGCCTATTCTGAAATTTATTTTGGCGATGTGCCGCCACCGTCGATTTTGGAGGTTCCGAATGCCAGAGACATCGCCGTGGAGTTTTCGTCCCTGAGCAAGACATATTCCATGCCGGGTTGGCGTATCGGCTTTGCGGCGGGCAATAAGCGGCTGATCGCGGCCCTGGCGCGGATTAAGTCCTATGTTGATTACGGGGCGTTCACCCCCATCCAGGTCGCAGCAACCGCGGCGCTGAACGGGCCACAGGATTGTGTCGCCGAGGTTCGCGCCCTGTATAAGGAACGCCGCGATGTGTTGGTTGAGGGGCTGGCCCGCGCTGGGTGGGTCGTTCCATCGCCGGAAGCCACCATGTTTGTCTGGGCACCCTTACCACCCCGGTTTTCGAATATGGGATCATTGGAGTTTTCAAAACTGTTATTGGAAAAGGCGGAAGTGGCCGTCGCGCCGGGCGTTGGATTTGGAGAATATGGCGAGGGGTACTTGCGTTTTGGGCTCGTGGAGAATACCCAGCGCATACGCCAATCGCTGCGCAACATCCGCAGTTTTCTCGGCGGGGCGGATGCATGACCGTGCAGGCGCCGAATTGGTCTTCGCATAGGGGGTAGTAAACGGCTATGGCCGAGGTATTGAAAGTTGCGGTGGCAGGGCTTGGTACCGTTGGTGCCGGTGTTGTGTCCTTGTTGGCACGACAGGCGGAATTAGTGGCGCACCGCAGCGGTCGCCCCATTCTGGTGACTGCTGTTTCGGCGCGGGATCGTGATCGCACGCGCGCCTGTGATATCGGCTCGATCGCCTGGTTTGACGATGCTGTGACAATGGCGTCGCAGGCCGATTGCGATGTGGTCGTTGAACTGATCGGTGGCAGCGAAGGGACCGCGAAGGCGGTCTGCGAGGCAGCCCTAAAGGCCGGGCGTCATGTGGTGACCGCAAACAAGGCCCTGATTGCAATCCACGGCACGGAACTGGCAAAACTGGCAGAAGAGCAAGGGGCTGCGCTGAGCTTTGAAGCGGCGGTTGCCGGGGGTATCCCTATTATCAAGGCCATGCGGGAAGGCCTTGCTGGCAATCAGATCGAAAGTGTTCAGGGCATTCTGAACGGCACCTGTAATTACATCCTGTCGACGATGCGCGATACGGGTCGTGCTTATGAAGAGGTGCTGCAGGAGGCTCAGGAGCTGGGTTATGCCGAATCTGATCCGACCTTTGATGTTGAGGGGATCGATGCCGCCCATAAGCTTGCCATTCTGGCGACATTGGCGTTCGGACGGGCGGTTGATTTTGACGGTGTCTATATTGAAGGCATCAGCCGCATCGCCGCCGTTGATATTGATTTCGCAGAAGAACTGGGCTTTCGCGTCAAACTGTTGGGAATGGCTTCCGCTGACAGTGAGGGTGTGATGCAGCGTGTCCATCCGGTTCTGGTGCCAGCAAATTCGCCGATTGCCCGTGTTGAAGGCGTGTTCAACGCCGTGGTGACACAGGCCGATCCGGTGGGCACGACGGTTCTGGAAGGACGCGGCGCAGGGGCGGGGCCAACGGCATCTGCGGTTGTCAGTGATATCATGGACATTGCCGCAGGGCGTTTCGGACCGATTTTTGGTGTTCCTGTCTCGCATTTATTGCCCTCTGCCAGCCATCCAATTGAACGGCGGGAAGGGGCCTATTACGTGCGCCTGCGTGTGATCGACAAGCCAGGTGTGATCGCGGGCGTGACAGCCGCGCTGAGGGACGAGCATGTTTCGATGGAATCGATTATACAACGGGGCCGTGATCCGAATGAACCTGTGGATGTCGTCTTGACGCTGCATGAGACGACGGAAGCGGCAATGAAGCGGGCGCTGGGCCGGATCGAAGAACTGTCGGCGGTGATAGAACCGCCGCATGTGATCCGGATCGAACGATAACCGGGGCCTGATAAACATTCGGTGTCGCCAAGCGGCCCGAACAATACATGTGATAAGAGGAAGCGATAAATGGTGAATATGGATCGGAATTTGGTGCTGGATGCAGCCCGCGTGACAGAAGCGGCGGCAATTGCCTCTTGGAAATGGTGCGGACGCGGCGACAATATGGCAGCCGATCAGGCAGCAGTGGACGCAATGCGGACCGCGCTGAACCGGCTGGACATTCGCGGTCGTGTCGTGATTGGTGAGGGAGAGCGTGACGAGGCCCCGATGCTGTTCATCGGTGAAGAGGTCGGAACCGGCAAGGGTCCGCGCGTCGATATCGCGCTGGATCCGCTGGAAGGCACGTCGATTACGGCAAAGGGGGAGCCCAATGCCCTGGCGGTCCTTGCCTTTGCAGAAGATGGCAAATTGTTGCATGCGCCAGATGTTTACATGGATAAGATTGCCGTTGGTGGCGGTCTGCCACAAGGGATTGTCGATCTGGATGACACCCCGGCGGAAAATCTGCGCCGCGTTGCCGAAGCAAAGAATTGTAAAGTTTCCGACCTGATGGTCTGCATTCTGGACCGATCCCGCCATGCCGATTTGATCAAGGCCGTGCGGGAGGCTGGGGCCGGTATCAATCTGATTGGCGATGGCGATGTTTATGGCGTGATGGCAACCAGCCAGGCCAGCAGCGGCATCGATGTCTATATGGGCTCTGGCGGCGCGCCGGAAGGAGTTCTGGCCTGTGCCGCCCTGCGCTGTATCGGGGGGCAATTCCAGGGTCGCCTGATGTTCCGCAATGATGAGGAAAAGGGCCGCGCCGATCGGATCGGGATCAAGGACCTGAACCGTAAATATGATATGATGGAACTGGCCGCAGGCGATGTTATCTTTGCAGCGACCGGCGTTACCGATGGGAATCTTTTGCATGGGGTGAAGATGACCGATGGCGGTGCCCGCACCCAGTCTCTGGTCATGCGCTCCTCCACCGGGACCGTGCGCAAAATCGAAACCGTGCATGATTTTTCCCGCAAAGACTGGATCAAAATTTAACCGCGTTTCGCAGAAAAGGATGAATACACCCGATGCAGGCCGATGCACTGCCGACAGATCAACAGTCTGGCTATCTGGGTGTTTCCCTTTCCGCCTCTGGCAAGCGCTGGGAGGCGCGGGCGGATGAACCCCGGCTGACCGCCGCCCTGGCACAACGGTTTGATCTGCCAGAGCCTGTCGCCCGCGCCCTGGCGGCCCGTGGCATTGGTCTGGAAGGGGCAGAGGCCTTTCTGGATCCAAAGCTGTCGCGGGACCTGCCAGACCCGATGCATCTGCTGGATATGGACAAGGCGGCCCGCCGGATTGCCGACGCGATCAAAGCGGGGGAGCTGGTTGCCGTCTTTGGCGATTATGATGTGGATGGTGCAACGTCATCGGCCTTGCTGATCCGCTTTGTTCAGGCGGCAGGCGGCAGAATTATCAGCCATATCCCAGACCGTATTGCAGAAGGCTATGGCCCGAACTTGCCCGCCCTGATCTCCCTTAAGGAGAAGGGGGCTGCGGTCGTGATCACCGTTGATTGCGGCATCACCGCCTTTGACGTGCTGGCGGCGGCGGCGCAACAGGGCGTGCAAACCATCGTCATTGATCACCATGTCGCTGAACCCCGCCTGCCCGACGCCCTGGCCGTGGTTAATCCAAACCGATTGGATGAAGACAGCCCCCATGGCCATATGGCGGCGGTTGGGGTCACCTTCCTTCTGATCGTCGCGGTCAATCGCCTGTTGAAAGACGATGGCTGGTTCAAATCCCGACCGGCCCCGGATTTGATGTCCTATCTGGACCTGGTCGCATTGGGCACTGTCTGCGATGTCGTGCCGCTGGTCGGGGTCAATCGCGCCCTGGTATCGCAAGGCCTGAAGGTCATGGGATTACGCGGCAATATTGGCCTGAATGCCCTGGCGGATGTCGCGCGGATGAATGAGGCACCCGGCACCTATCATGCCGGTTTCTTGATGGGGCCCCGGGTCAATGCGGGCGGGCGCGTGGGGGAGGCGGCACTGGGCACAGAATTGCTGTCGACCCATGATGCGACCCGTGCCCAGGTGATTGCCCAGCGTCTGGATGCCTATAACGAAGAACGCCGTGAAATTGAGAAAATCTGCCTGGATGAAGCCATTGCCCAGGTTGAGGCGTCTGGCGATACCGATGCCCCCTTAATTCTGGTCGCCGCCCAGGGCTGGCATCCAGGCGTGATTGGCATCGTCGCGGGCCGTCTGAAGGAACGCTATAACCGCCCCGCCTGTGTCGTTGCGCTGGATGACACCGGCATGGGGAAAGGGTCTGGACGTTCTGTGCCCGGCATTGATCTGGGATCGGCCATCATTGCCGCGCGTCAAAGCGAGCTTTTGATCAATGGTGGCGGGCATAAGATGGCTGCCGGTTTCACTGTTGCTGCCACCAGCCTGGCGGACCTTCAAGCCTTCCTGCAGGACAGGGTGCACAGGGAAGCCGGGCAGGGCGGTCTGGTGCCTGTGCTGCGCCTGGATGGCACGGTCAGTGTCGGGGGGGCGTCTCTGGCGCTGGTCGAAGCGCTGGAACGCCTGCAACCCTTTGGTCAGGGCAATGCAGAGCCGCGATTTGTGATACCCGATGCGCGCCTGTATCAGGCCGATATCGTGGGGGAGGATCATGTGAAGCTGTTGATCGGGGATGCGATGGGTGGACGCCTGAAAGGCATCGCCTTTCGCTGTGCCGATACCCCGATGGGGCAGGCCTTGCTGCGCGCAAGGGGCGACCGTGCCGTGCATCTGGTCGGGCGCCTGCGCAAAGACAGCTGGCAGGGCGTCGACCGAGTTCAGATCATGGTCGATGATGTGGCCGAGGCCCGCTAGAGCAAATCCCAAACAAACGGATTCGTTTATGACGACGTATTTGCTAAAAAACTAGCTCTTAAGCTCGGTTGCCGTGCGCACCATTTCATCCACCGTCTTCAAGCTTGTCGCGGCGGAGGAATAGGCCCGTTGCGTCATGATCATGGTGCTGAATTCCAGGGCCAGGTCGGTTGTCGATTGTTCCAATGAATTGGCAGAGAAGGTGACGCGGCTGGTATTTGCCAGATCAACCAGTTGCAGCGTGCCTGAATTCGCGCCCAGTTTGAAATGAGTATCGCCTGTCCGCACCAATCGGTTTGGCTCGACAACATCGCCCACCGCGATCCGCCCGATGGGACGCTGAAGACCATTGGTGAAGTTACCAATGACATTGCCATCCTTGCCAAATGTGACAGAGCTTAATTGACCCTGAACGCTGCCATTCGACGACAAGCTTTCCTGGGTGACGCTGCCGCCATATTGCGTGGTGCCGGACAGATCCAGCGTCATGGTATTCGTCGCGCCGGAATCGGCCCAGGAAACAGAGATGTCCAGGGGGGTATTGGCGACACCGTTTACGGTCGTCAGATTGCCAGAGGCATCAAATGTCACGGCGACAGGCTGAACGGCCGGGGTGGCGACGGTACCGCCTGTCCCGCTGATTGTCATATCCCAGGTATTTGCAGCAGCATTTTTGACGAAAGTCGCGATCAGTTGCTGTTCGTCACTGAAACCGTCATCGTCGCCCGTGCCATCATAAACCGGCAGGTCAAAACTATAGGTTTCTCCGGTTGCAGCGGTGCCGGGCAGGTTGACCTTCAGGCCGCCTTCCGTGGTTGCCACGGCCTCATAAACATTGCCTTCCGGATCGATACGGATTGGCTGAAGCCCGGCGGTAGAGTTTGTGTCGACGGAATATGTCTCTGTCGCCACATCATACGGCCAGCCCATAAGGTAATTGCCCTTAAGGTCGGTCAGATAGACCTCTTCGGCCCCACCATTGGAAACGACGGATTCGCCGAATATGCCTGCATCGGTCAGTTCCAGCGTATCATCGGACGGCGTCAGGCTGGGCGAGGTGATAAAAAACCCTGATCCGGAGAGCGCCGCATCCAGGCGTCGCTGGGTGCCATAAATGACGCCTTCCTTGTCCCGGAAAATCTGCTGATTGGCCTGTGTGCCCAGAAAATTGCTGAATGTGCTGCCTTTGGATTTAGAGGCGACCATCTCCTGAAAGCGGACCTGTCCGGCCTTATAGCCGGTGGTCGTGCTGTTTGCGATGTTGTCACTGATGTTCTGAAAGGCCAGCGATTGCGCGTTCATCGCGCTCACGGCTGGGGAGAACATAGAATAAGCAACCATGGCAAGCCTCTTACCGTTAATAAGTGGACCGCAAACAGACGGGCCCACAGATTTGTATGCAATCCCCATGCCGTTTTAGTCATTGCCCCAAGTTTAGGGGGCGATTTCACAGATTTTTCAGAAAAGTCGATAGAATGAAAACTGGCGCTTGACCTAGCCCCCGGGTCTCGGTAAATCCCTGCGCATACGAAGCGGCGTCACCGCCGCGCCTCGATCGCGACCCCTTCGTCTAGAGGCCTAGGACACCGCCCTTTCACGGCGGCAACACGGGTTCGAATCCCGTAGGGGTCGCCAATTTTTCAATGACTTAGATAGCGTTGGTTTAGGACTTAGGACTTAGGACTTTTTTAGGACTTTTTCCTATGGTCCGGTTTGGCTTTTTTGGCCCTGTGACGGTTGGCGGCGGAAATGTCGTAGGGTGATGCATTCCTACCGGCAATGTTGGCAAGGATGCCGAGTGCGCGCTTATTTCGGCGTCTTGTCTTTGGCGTCGATTGCGATGCAACGAAGTAAAATGTTCTCGCCATTCTTGGGCAGCCGTTGCTCTAGCTCTACGCGATGCTGACCGTCTTCGGCGGTTAAACGTCACCGGTAGCGCCCCATTCTCGATATAACAAAATTATACCGGCAAAGTACGATGACCATTCGCCCCCCTAGGACGACCTGTAACACCACGCTTGTCGGCATCGCTACGAAACTGAAAGCGGTTCGCGTCGCCCATAATTCCATGTGGCTTTAGGAGTCGCGTTCCATCCCCTGTGTGTATGGGGGAATATTAACGTAGTGGCCTTTATTCCGAGAGTTCTCTGGTAGTTGCACCGCATTGAGGGCATGGTATCAACCTAATGGATTCCTTAAACTCTGTCCGCTTATCCAGAAGGATTTTTACCTTCCAGCCGGTAAGTTGCTCTTTGTATCCACATTTTTGACAGACAATCGATTTCGAACGTAGTTTGACCGAACCGTCTTGAATTTTATCAAGTGAAGGAAGGTTTATTCCAAACTGTTCGGTAGCTACTTTATGCAAAGCCTCTCGATAGCTTATTTGAGAAAAACTACCCCCACTTATCACAACGAAATGTCCTAAGCCGTATTCGCCATCATATGGGAACCGGTCTTTTGTGATAGGTACAGAGATCGTAGAAAACCATTCTCCGAACAAACCGATGGTGAAAATCATATGTTTCCGGTCAATATCAACTAATACAGACGCACCTCCAAAATGTTTAATTACAGCCTCGTGAACTCTATGTGATTGCTTGTGCTTATCATTATTTTTATCAAATAAATAGTCCGTATATAGAACTTTATTTTTTCTTAGAACGCTCTGTTCTACTTCATGAATAGGTTTGAGCGCTATCCTAAGTTCGTTGTGGAGAGCATTTTTTCTAAATTCTTCTCCAAAAAGATAGTGCCCGGTTCCAAGGGCGACTTTCGCGCTGAACGGCATTCTTATGTAAGGATCAATCTTAAATTTGCTTGTTATCTGTTCGGTGCCAGTTGGCAGGCTATTGACGACATGTCCGGCTATTGGGTCGAAAAATTTTAACGTAGATTGGTCAAACACGAGTTGAAATGGAGCACCAGATTCTGTCCTACCGTTCTTCCAATTAAAAGTCTTTGCACTCCCTTTAAAACTTACGGAGCGTACTCTTTTCATGCCGAGAATTGGGTCATTTGCGACAGCTCCATCTATGAATGATCCTAGCTTTGAGTTTGTCTCTCTATCGACATGGATGGTGAATTTGTCGTGCCCTCCCAACGATTTTGGGATGATATGTTCAATGCTTAAGTTTTCTTTGGGGATTTTTTCGCCGAGGTACGGGCAATAGACTAAATCTTTCATGTAATTTTATCTTTCTATACTGTAAAAATATATGATATTTTTATATACGCCTAACTATTTTTCTAGTTTTATGAAAATAATAGCAATAACAGCCATAACTACTAGCGCAATAACAGATATAATCTTGTTGTTGTCTGATACTGAACGGCTACAGCTATCGCACATCAAGAGGCTACCTTTGTGCCGCCTTCCATTGTAGCCGCGCATTACATCGGTCCTTACCATCTCGCTTTTTGGAACGGTTCGTCTGCAGTTTGGGCATACAGGCATGGCGGAAACTCTTAAGCGTAATTATATCCTAAATTGAATTCTTACATAACCTATCCTTATAAAGTCTACTGTTAAGTTGCGTAAATCTTCCTCCTTTAGAAAACGCTAATCGAGCCTCTTTATCATTGGTTCAAAAAGGTTGAACCGCTAGGAACAGTTATACAATCGTGGTATAAGATTTTTTCCAAAGCGATTGAAAATAAAAGATTAGTTCGAATGCCGTAGGGGTCGCCACTTTTTTCAATGACTTAGCAGTTTCTATTTTGGGAATTTATGGGGCATTGTTTCTAGGGTGTTGCGTGCGCTTCTGCGTTCGTGCTGCATCCGGTTCTCTTTTTCCTTCTGATTGTAATCATCTCTATATCTCAAACAAAGTCGGGGCCTTGCCGTAAGGGCAAAATATCGTTATAAGAAAAATGCGAAATTCTTATAGCTGGGGTTAGTTTCGTGAAAACGATTGATCTTGCATACCGCACGATGTTTGCCGAATTGGTGCAAAGATGTCTGGATGCAACATTTGAAACTGAGTTTTCAATTGAGGGAAACTTTGTCCGGGTTCCGGTGAAGGGCAGGGATTACTGGTATTTTGAGGTTACCAGGCCAAAAAAAACGCGAAAATATGTCGGACCTGCGGAGGATCCTGAGATTACACAGCGGGTCGAGGCCCACAAAGAGGTAAAGCAGGATAAACGGGCCTTGCGAAAACTGGTGTCAACGCTGACCCGCGAGGCCGGGTTGGCCGCCCCAAACCGCTTTACGGGCGATATTGTGGACGCTATGGGAACTGCCGGGATATTCCGTCTTCGTGCTGTCCTGATCGGGACCGTTGCCTTTCAAACCTATGCGGGATATCTGGGCGTCAAATTACCGGGTGCGGCGCTTCAGACCGGCGATGCGGATTTCGCACAGCATTATTCTGTGTCTTCTTCTATCGAAGAGAGTTTGCCACCGGTAATGGATATTCTGCATAGCGTCGATCCGAGTTTTCGACCCGTTCCGCATCTATCTGACCCGAAGCATTCAACACAATTCGAGAATGCCACCCGCTACAGAATAGAGTTTTTAACGCCCAACCGAGGGTCAGATGAATATCTGGATCAGGCAACCCCAATGCCTGCGCTGGGTGGAGCGGCCGCGCAACCGCTCAGGTTTCTGGATTTCCTGATCCATGAACCCGTTCGCACAGTGATGTTGCATCGATCCGGTGTCCCCGTCACCGTTCCCTCACCGGAACGATTCGCGATCCATAAGTTGATTGTGGCATCCCGCAGAAGATCAGATGCGGCGGGTGCCGCGAAGAGAGAGAAAGATATTCTTCAGGCGAGCCTTCTGATTAAAGCATTGGATGTGACCCATCGCCTGGATGAGTTGGCGGAAGCGCTGACAGAAGCCTGGCACAGAGGTCCAGCATGGCGCGCCGCTATCGATAAGGGCCTTAAAATGATGCCGAAGAAAAATCGCGACACAAGCGTGACGATCCTGCAGCAGGCATTGGCTTCTATTGGCGAAGATCTTGATGGGTTTCGTCTATCGGAAGGTTGATCCGATCAGATCTGAAAAGATAGGGTTATTCTCTGAAACCGTTTAATACGATTGACAATAAAAACATGTGTTGCCCGTCCCGCTAAGAAACCGGCTCCAGTTTGGTTTCGGGCCAGTGGAAGACCGGGGTTCGTTTGTTGGGCGTCTGGGGATTTGGGATGGAGATGCTGTAGAGGCTGCGCGATACCATGTAGCTGGCATCTTCCATGGTCTGGGTCAGGGTGCCGATTTCGATCTGGCCCGTGGCGCAGTTATACGACACATCATCATTATGCAGGGGCAGGTAGAAGCATCCATCCTTCAGCACAAGCGGCGGGCGATGGGTGACCGGCAGAAAGGGCAATTGTTCATTGACCTGAATGTCAAAGGTCCAGTCCTTGCCCAGATCAATCACCATTGGAAATTCATAGGCCGGCTTGAACAGGTAAGGGGGGTCAATGTCGTCCAGTTCTGTGCTGAGCATTAATAGATAGGCGCCGGGGAATCGGTCCTGATCTCTGTATTCGGTACGGATCGCGTAGAAACTGGACCCGGAATTATGCAAGTGCCCGACCAGAAGATTACCGCAGGCGGATTGGTGATAGTGTTTCAGCGTATTCTTAACGATTGTGTTCATACGCGCGCCTTTTGCGGATCGTGACGCCGAATCTGTTTGCATCAGCAAATGGATAGACGAAGATACAAATCCACAAATAAAGTATGGTTTCAATCCTGTCAAAAACGAATCTGAGTGCCAGTTGGGTGCAGAGAATAAGGGATGCCAAAACAATTGCCCGATTCAGCGAATTGGGGGAGAGTTTTTTATAGGGTTTTTCCTATGTGTCTGGCGCTCAGGGCGAGTCTGGGGGCGCAGCGTGTTGCTTGAAAGGGAAGAATAGCAATGCTGAAGGAATTTAAAGAATTTGCGATGCGGGGTAATGTCATTGACCTGGCTGTCGGCGTGATCCTTGGGGCGGCGTTCGGCAAGATCGTCGCATCCCTGGTGCAGGATGTCGTTATGCCGCCGCTGGGCATGCTGTTGGGCGGCGTGGATTTCAGCGAAATCTTTATCAACCTGTCCGACCAGACCTATGCCACCCTGGCGCTGGCTCAGGAAGCCGGGGCGGCGACGATTAATGTTGGGCTGTTCCTGAACAATGTCTTGAACTTCATCATCGTCGCCTTCGCGATCTTCATTGTAGTCAAACAGATGAACCGGCTGAAAAAGGCCCCGCCACCGGCAGATCCGACGACAAAGGATTGTCCCCTGTGCTTGTCCAGCGTGCCAATCAAAGCAACCAAATGCGCGCATTGTACATCTGATCTCTAAAAGTGCCTCTGGACAGGGTTCAGGCGGCGTTCAGGGACCAGTCATACCGGTCGTCTGAGATGGCACTGAACCCGTCCAGGCGGGCTTTCAGGGTGGGGGCGGCGTAGAGCTTGAGATGGTCCAGCAAGGATGCGTCGGTCCCGCCGAAATCTTCGTAGAACCAATCATAAAGGCTGGACAGGATCAGGCGATCACCGTCGATCTGAATGGCTCTTTCTGAATTCACGAAGGCTTCTGCGGCCCCATTCAGTTGCTGTTCCAGAGTATCGGCTATAAAGGCCCGTGGCTGTAAATCCGGGCAGCCGATGGAGGCGCAATTGACGGCATAGTGAATGCGAGGGTCCTGCCAGATGGGCCGCAGGATGCGGTGTTCGATATCATTTAGAGAAAGGTCCTGGTCCTCAACGCGCATCAGGTCCGCACCCCAGGGGCCGGTGGCGAACAGGCCTGGCGAGATGTTGATGTCCTGAATAGACGATACCGGCATGTGATCCAGCACCGTCCGCACGGTCTGGGCATTATACAGATTGACCCAGAAGGTAAATTGCTGGTCCCGGTTCAGGCTGCTGACAGGCACCGCGTGCAACAGGGTCAGATAGTCATCCAATTGTTGCGTGGCGGCCTCGTCAAAATCGCCATAGCGCACCAGATTAACGCCGGGCTGCACGACCACAAACCTGTTCAGAAGGTCACTCCATGCGCTGTGATCAATCGCGCGTGTCGATGCGGGGGCGTGCGCCTGCCATCGGTCCCAACGCTTGGCGCCGGGGGCTAATGCGCGGGAAAGCCCGCCAAATCCCGCCATGAAAGTGACGCCGCAACCCAGCGCCAGCCCGTTGAACAGGCGGCGCGTCACGTCATGCTTGCCAGACTGAATTCTGCGCGCCCATCGCACCATTGGAGTTCCGACCCTGAAACAGATTGCTGTTGGGGGCGGATATGGGGCGATTGGCCTGGGGGGCAAATCACACTGCGGTGAGGGGGCCGATCAAGTCTGCCAGAATTCGCCCGGTGCTGCGATAATGCGCCTGTAACAGCTCTGTTGCCTTATCGGCATCCCGCGCCAGGACCGTGGTCATCAGGACCTGGTGTTCATTGCCGATATCCCGGTCCGGCAGTGGGCTGGAATCCCGCAGGTTCGGGAAGCGATAGCGCTCTGTCTCGACATATAACTTATCGGCAAAATCCAGCAGCCACTGGGACTGACACCCCGCGATCAAGGCGCGATGAAAGGCATGGTGGCGCTCTTCCAGGGCGCGCAGATCCGCATCGTTTACCGGGCGCGGCAGGGTTGAGACGCTTTTCGCCTTCANCATCAGGGCATGATAGGCGGCAACAACTTGCGCCTCCCAGGCATCGTCGCCCTTGTCGATGGACCGGCGCAGGGCGTCGCCTTCAATCAGGCAGCGGCTTTCGATGGCGTCCCACATTTCGGCAATGGATATCGGGGCAACGGTGAAACCGCGCAGCGCGACATTGACCACCAACCGGTCGCTTAGCAGCCGGTTCAAGGCCTCCCGTATCGGGGAGAACCCGACGCCATAGCGCTGTTTCAACTGCTCAAGCCGCAGCGGTTGATTGGGGGGCAGGGCACCGCTGATGATATCCCATCGGACCTGCTGATAGGCTTGTTCTGCCAGTGTCATGACTTCGATTACTGTTGTTTCTCAGTACTTTCTTCTAGCCTGATTTTTTCATTATGGCAATATTTTCGAAAATCTTTATTTACATCGAAAATATGACAGGCCACACTACGGGTCATTGAGTGCCACCCCGCTTGTGCAGGAAGGATGTGTGTGATGCCAGCAACCCGCCAGAACTATCAGGAAGATGTGGCCGGACGGGCCAATGTCGATGATACGCCGGAGCTATTGGCCTATTACGATGAATTGGATGACCTGAATGCTGGGGCCTTGTGGACGGTTGCCAACAAGATTGAACCGTGGGAGCCGCAGTCCTCCTCTGTTCCCATGCTGTGGCGGTATAATGACCTGCGCGACCATGTGATGCGGTCGGTTGATCTGGTAACACCGGAAAAGGCTGGGCGTCGCGTGATCTATCTGAATAATCCGGGCCGCACCGATGTTGCTGCGGCGGTAGGGTGGCTGTATTCCGGTCTGCAAGTCATGCATCCGGGCGAACGGGCCTCTGCGCATCGCCATTCCGCCTCCGCCCTGCGCTTCATCATGGAAGGCAGCGGGGCCTATACCATCGTTGATGGGCACAAGATGACCCTGGGGCGCAATGATTTTGTCCTCACCCCCAATGGCACCTGGCACGAACATGGCGTGGACGAAGGGGGCAGCCCCTGTATCTGGCAGGATGGTTTGGATATCCCCTTCGTGAATGCGATGGAAGCAAATTTCTATCAGGTGCATCCGGATCTAGGTCAAGCTGTGGGCTATGCCGTGGATGATATGACCAAGACCTGGGGCAATCCCGGCCTGACCCCGGTAGGCGGCGCTTGGGAAAAGGCCTATTCCCCGATGTTCAAATACGAATGGGAACCAACCTATGAGGCGTTGAGCCGATATGCGGCGACGACGGATGGGTCCCCGTTCGATGGCGTGATGATGAACTATATCAACCCTGTGACTGCTGGCCCGGTCATGCAAACCATTGGAGCCAGTATGCAGATGCTGCGACCTGGCGAGGCGACGAAGGCACATCGCCATACCGGCAGCTATCTGTATCAAGTGGCCAAGGGCAGCGGGCATTCGATCATAAACGGTCAGCGATTTGATTGGCAGGAGCGCGACATCTTCTGTGTCCCCTCCTGGGCCTGGCATGAACATGCCAATGCATCGGACAGAGAGGATGCCTGTCTGTTCTGTTTCAACGATTTACCCGTGATGAAGGCCCTGGGCCTGTATCGCGAAGAAGCGTTTGGCGATAATGGCGGCAACCAGCCGCTATCCGCCTGATCCCCAGATAATCTGACGAAAAGGGTGTGTTATGAAACTTGTTACCTTCCGTGCTTCGGTTGAAGCATCGGCCCGTTTGGGTGTTGTGAAATCCGATCAGGTGATTGATGTCGGCTTGCTGGGCGCAGCATTTGGGGAGGAATTCCCGACATCCATGCTGGACCTGATTGATTTAGGGCCGGCTGGCCTGGCTGCGGTTGAAGATGCCCTGGTGGAAGCCGATGGACGCTGGCCGATTGGAAGCGCATTGCCAATTGAGAATGTGACCCTGTTGGCCCCCATTCCCCGCCCGCGAAAGAATATTTTTGGCATCGGTCTGAATTATGTCGAACATGTTGCGGAATCCAGTAAATCCCTGGATACGTCCAAGGACCTGCCGACCCAGCCAGTGATCTTTTCCAAACCGCCGACGACCGTGATCGGTCCCGGTGCCGCCATTGAGCACAACAAGGCCCTAACCCAGCAATTGGATTGGGAGGTTGAACTGGCCGTCATCATCGGGCGCACCGCCCGCAAGGTTGGCGAGGATACCGCCATGTCCCATGTGTTCGGGTACAGCGTCATGATTGATATCAGCGCGCGGGATAACCGTCGTGCGGGTCAGTGGATCTATTCCAAGGGTCAGGATACCTTCGCACCGTTCGGGCCCTGCATTGTCACCGCGGATGAAGTCGACGATCCGCAAGGGCTGGATTTGTGGCTGACCGTCAATGGGGTGGAAAAGCAACGGTCCAACACCCGCCACATGCTGTTTAAAATCCCGACCCTGATTTCTGACATTTCCATGGGCATGACGCTGGAGCCAGGCGATATCATCGCAACAGGCACGCCGGAAGGCGTCGGGGCAGGGCGGACACCACAGGAATGGCTGTGGCCAGGCGATGTCGTTGTTGCCTGCGTCGAAGGGATCGGCAAGATCCGCCATCCGGTCGTTGCGATCAGCGCGGAAGACTAGGGTTCAAGGCAAGGGGAGCAATCAGCATGGATTTCGATGTCGCACAGATCGATCCGCAGATCGCCTATAAGCTGATGACATCGACCATCACGCCAAGGCCCATTGCCTGGGTGACCTCTTTGTCGGAGCAGGGGGTGGTGAACGCCGCCCCCTACAGCTTCTTTAATGCCATGGGCAGCAATCCTGCAACGGTGGTGGTCGGGCTTCTTCGGGATCCAAAGAAGGGATTCAAAGATACGGCGGCGAATATAATGAGCAGGGGGGAATTCGTGGTCAATCTGGTGCCTGAATCCTTGGCGAAACAGATGAACATCACCTCAATGGATGCGCCAAGTGACGTTAGCGAGCTTTCTGCAGCTGGCCTGACAGCACGCCCATCCCTGCATGTGACGCCCCCCCAAATTGCTGAATCGCCGGTTTCATTCGAATGCGTAACCCATACAACGGTCGTGACTGGACCGGGGCAAGTCATTGCCATCGGGCGGGTTCTGGGCATACGCATCGATGATGCCTATATTCTGGATGCTGATAAGGGGTATATTGACACGCCTGCCTTGGGAATGATCGGGCGGCTACATGGCAGTGGCTGGTACACCCGAACGCAGGACAGTTTTCAATTAGACCGTCCCAGCTATGCCGATTGGATCGAAAAATCAGGCTTGGACAAAAAAGAGTAATTTGATCTGCAATGCGCGGAATCGCTTGAATCTCTCTCGTTTTGATTTATGTACGAGGTTGGGTAACCAAAGGGGTTATGGCAAAATTAGCCCCAACCAATCGAAACAGGGAGAGTCATTCATGAAAATTTCAAAGATTATCGGCGCGGCAACCATTGTTGCCCTTTCCGCAACGGGTGCCTTTGCACAAGATCGCACCGGCTGGCCTGACAGCTTTACCGTAGGCACAGCGTCTCAGGGTGGAACTTACTTTGCCTATGGCTCTGGCTGGGCAAATCTGGTGGCCGAAGAGCTGGGCATTTCTGGCGGTGGCGAAGTCACCGGTGGGCCGATGCAGAATATGGCACTGGTCCATACCGGCGATGCCGCTTTCGGCATGACCACAATGGGTCCGGCGCGGGAATCCCTGGACGGCACGAACCCGATTGCGCCTGGTCTGAAAATGACCAATGCCTGCGCGATGTTCCCCATGTATCAAACGCCGTTTTCAATCACGACGCTGAAATCATCGGGTATCACCTCTGTTGCTGATATTCCAGAGGGTGCGAAAATCGGGTTTGGTCCGGCTGGATCGACCTCTGATACCTATTTCCCGAAAATGCTGGAAACCCTGGGCGTGAAATTTGAACGCCGCAATGGGGGCTGGTCTGATCTGGGCGGGCAACTTCAGGATGGCCTGTTGGACGTGATTGCCTTTGCAGCCGGTGTGCCTGTTCCTGCGGTCAGCCAGTTGGAAGTTCAGACCGAAGTGAACATCATCGAGTTCACGGAAGAAGAACAGGCCAAAATCATGGAGGCCTATCCGGTTTCCAATTTCCAAATCAAGGCTGATACCTATACCACGCTGAAGGAGCCGGCGCGTTCGGTGTCCATGTGGAACTTTGCCGTTGCCAATTGCGACCTGCCGGAATCTTTTGTTTACGAGGCAACCAAGGTTGTCATGTCGGACAATGCCCGCATGGTCAATATTCACAAGGCAGCCCGGTCAACCGTTGTTGAAAACTGGGACAAGAACACCTTCCTGCCCTGGCATCCGGGTGCAGCAAAGTGGTTCAATGAGAATGGCGCATCCATTCCCAAAGACATGATCCACGGCAGCATGTAAGACGACGCCTGTGGTTTGAAATGATGATTGGCCGCATCCGATTGATCGGGTGCGGCCTTCATTTTGTGCAATTGTTCTGAGACTATGGCACTATAAAAAAACAGGGATGGCGCTATGAACTGCGCCATAAAGGCTAAAGGGGCAGATAATGAGCAACGATAAATCCGACGACACCGATGAAATCATGCCAATTCACGCCGATGGTGTGGATGAGGAACCGGTTGAGGGCAATCGCCGCCTGTTCGAAGGGCGCGGCCTGTTGTTGATGAGCAGCCTGACGGTTCTCTACTCGTTGTTTCATATTCTGGCGCTAAATGGTTTTTCCGTATCCGGCATGACATCGGACCTAATCAATCTGCCGTTTTTACCGACATTCCCTATGGAAACCTGGAATTTCCGGATCGTTCACGTCGCCGGTGCATTGGCTTTGGGATTTCTTTTGTTTTCAGGGGCCAAATTTGCCGAAGATCCATCAGAGGAAACAAAGACGCTTGGTTATGTGACTTATCTGTTGCTGGCGCTTTCCTTAATGGCGACCGGGATGGCAGCGTATTTCGCCTTCCAGATCTCAAATGGCGTCATGTGGAATGGCATGGATGCAACGATCAAGTTCAATGAAACCTGGTTGTTCGGACTGCCCCTGATGATCGCGACAGTCGGCTCGATTGTCATTTCCTGGTTTCATCGTCGCGTGCGCAGCGGCTATACACTGCCTGATATTGTATTGACGGTCTGCGGGATTGCCGTCGCATTTTATCTGATCACGATCTATGACACACTGATGCGCAATTCCACCGGCACACCGTTCGCGCCGATCGGGATATCCATTTCTGCAGTTGCCGGTGTGCTGTTGATCATGGAATTGACGCGCCGGGTTGCCGGATTGGCCCTGGTTGTGATTTCGGTGATTTTCCTGATTTATGTCTTCGTTGGTCAGTATCTGCCAGGATTCCTGAATTCTCCCCCCATCGCGTGGGAGCGGTTCTTCAGTCAGGTCTATACGGATGCGGGTATTCTGGGGCCGACGACGGCGGTTTCATCGACCTATATCATCCTGTTCATCATCTTTGCGGCGTTTTTGCAGGCCTCGAAAGTCGGCGATTATTTCGTCAATTTCGCTTTTGCATTGGCCGGGCGTGCGCGCGGCGGACCGGCAAAGGTTGCGATCTTCGCCTCCGGCCTGATGGGGATGATCAACGGCACATCGGCCGGTAATGTTGTGGCAACAGGGTCCCTGACAATTCCCCTGATGAAGAAGGTCGGGTATCACAAAAAGACCGCCGGCGCGATCGAAGCCGCAGCCTCCACAGGCGGCCAGATCATGCCGCCGATCATGGGGGCAGGGGCCTTCATCATGGCGGAAATCACCGGTATTCCTTATACTGAGATCGCGATTGCCGCGATTATTCCGTCCATCCTGTATTTCGTTTCTATCTATTTCATGGTCGACTTTGAGGCCGCAAAGTTGGGCATGCGCGGTATGCGCTCAGAGGAATTGCCAAAGCTGGCCAAGATGATGCGGCAGGTTTTCCTGTTCATACCGATCATTATTCTGATTTATGCCCTGTTTCAGGGCTATTCCGTGATCCGCGCCGGAACATTGGCGATTGCGGCGGCAGCAGTGGTAAGTTGGCTAACACCGTACAGAATGGGACCAAAATCCATTCTAAAGGCCTTTAATCTGGCGGGGCTGATGTCCATTCAGATCATTGCGGTCTGTGCCTGTGCCGGGATCATTGTTGGCGTAATTTCCCTGACGGGCGTCGGGGCGCGATTCTCCAACCTTCTGCTGGGTCTTGCGGAAGCATCGCAATTGCTCGCCCTGTTCTTTGCCATGTGTATTGCCATTCTGTTAGGCATGGGCATGCCAACCACGGCGGCCTATGCTGTGGCGGCCTCAGTGGTGGCACCGGGGCTGGTTGAATTGGGAATCCCGATGCTGACGGCGCATTTCTTTGTTTTCTACTTCGCCGTGGTCTCTGCAATCACGCCACCGGTCGCGCTGGCATCCTATGCCGCGGCGGGAATATCGGGTGCCAATCCGATGGAGACATCGGTCGCGTCCTTCAAGATCGGGATATCCGCGTTCATCGTGCCGTTCATGTTCTTCTATAACTCCGCCATTCTGATGGAGGGGGAAACACTGGAGATTTTGCGGGCAGCCGTGACTGCGATTGTTGGGGTCTATCTGCTGTCGGCAGGGGTGCAGGGCTGGTTCTTTGGCAGCCGTGCCGTCTGGTTCCTGCGCATCGCGTTGGTCATTGCAGCTTTGTCGATGATCGAAGGGGGGCTGTATACTGATTTGGTTGGGATTGGCATTGCCGCTGCTGTCATTTTTGTGCAGCGGGTCTTTCGACCAAAGCCAGGCGCAACGATTGCGGTCCGCGGATCGGATTAGGACCCGCCTTTCTAAGGCGCGGGATCTTCCGGTGGGGGCAACATTGGAAGGCGCACCGTCACAGTCGTTCCGACATCGACAGTGCTTTCCAGCGTGATCTGACCGCCATGCTGTTCCACAAGCTCCCGCGCCAGAGGCAGGCCCAATCCGGTCCCGTCTTTGGCCTTGCCTATGGCATAGCTTGACTGCTCAAAGGGAATGAAAACCCGCGCCAAATCTTCCTTGGGAATGCCGACACCGGTATCTTCGACAATCAGGCTTAGCCATGGTCTGTCCAGCCGTGCGGCCACGGTTACCGTGCCGCCCGGATCCGTATATTTCACGGAATTGGACAATAGGTTTACCAATACCTGACAGATGCGTCGGCTGTCGCCAAGAAGGTCTGGAATATCGCCAGGAACGTCTTTTTGCAGAGTCAGTCCGCCACTTCGGGCCTTGGGGGCCAGAATGGTGATAGCATCCTGAACCAGATCATCGACATTTAATAGCTCATGTTGGATTTGCATCTTTCCCGCATCCAACTTGGCGATGTCCAAGATGTCATCGATCAATTGTAACAGCATCAGGGCGCTTTTTTGCACATCCCCCAGATATTCCGAATATTTTGGGGATCCGATCGGACCATGTGGCTGCATTTGGATCAGCTCGCTAAATCCAATGATGCTGTTCAGCGGCGTGCGCAGTTCATGGCTCATATTCGCCAGAAACCGGGATTTGGCGCGATTGGCGTCTTCTGCGGATTCCTTGGCGGCCTTCAGTAGTTTTTCATGCTCTTTGCGGGCGGTTATTTCCTGTACGGTCCCCTCATAGAACAGGGGATTTCCACCCTCGTCGCGAACCACATAGGCATTTTCCGTTATCCAGATACGCTCGCGGGTTTTGTGTCGATAGATTTCCGATTCGAAATTTTCAACACTGTCATTTTCGTCCAGCAGGCGTTTGAATTCTTCCCGACGGTTTGGATCGACATACCATTCCGACGCGATATCATGCACCTTTTTCAAGGTTTCTTCTTCGCTGTCATACCCGTTCAAGCGTTGCAACGCGGGATTGGCGCGCAGTTGTTTGCCATCAAGGGAAGAGCGATAAATACCTTCCGATACACGCTCAAAAATACGGCGATAATCAGCCTCGGTTTCAATCAACCGTGCCTGGGTTTCCACCAGTTCGGTCACATCGGATATTGACCCAACATAACCGGTAACTTCACCCTTGGCGTCTTGTAACGCGGTCGCGTTTTCCGTTATCCAGATAACAGATCCATCGACACGTTTAGCGGCGCTCAAAAATCCCCGAACTTCGCCATGCTTTTCAATCTGGCGCATGAACCGGATTCGATCTTTTGGGTCTGCATAGTAACTGCCGGAAGTGCGGTTTCCAGTCATCAACTGGATGGCGGATTCATAGCCCAGCATTTTAGCCAAAGACAGATTTACAAAACGATATTGCCCATCAACGGTGGTTTCAAACAGGCCTACCCCCGCAAGATCAATCATCTGACGGAGGGTTTTGAACATCACCGACTCCCGGCCTTGCGGCAGGAGAGCGCCTTTATCTGAATCCGTCATAATGTTACAGGCCCAGTAAACTTTCGTAGCAAACTAATGGACTATGGGATGATCGGCAATCGGCAGTCTTGCCAAGCCAGCATTGATCGCGTTCAGTGCCGCTATGAGCACAGATATCCCCAATCTGAATAATGAACATGCATTGCCAGCCCCCGATGTCTTGGCGGCGTCTGTAACACGCCGCAGTGCGTCAAATCTGTGGTTTGTCGGGCGCGCCCTGGTTTCTGAAAAGCGAATGCTGTTTGAGGCTGCTTATGCGACCATGCGGGTGATTGATGATTTTGTCGATGATGATTTTCTGGCGCGATCTGAAGAAGAAAGAATCCGGACGCGCTCTGCGGCCAGGGATCGGGTTGCAGCCTGGTTAACGGCCTCCGAAGCGGCGATTTCCGGTGCACCGGAAACATCGGGCATTCCTGCAATTGAGGCACAGCTATGCCGGGCCCTGCGACAGGCCGCACGAGGCGGAGATTTACCCTCAGATCCCTGGCATAATCTGGCGACAGCGATGCAGTTCGATGTGGACGAGAGGGCCTTAGACTCCTGGCAGGATTTTAAGACCTATTGCGAAGGGGCGACTGTCGCGCCTGCCGCTGTTTTTCTGTATGTCCTGCAAGCACGGATAGGGGCTGATGATACCATTCAGGCGGGCATCCCTGCCGATGTGCTGGCTGCGCAGGCCCGCGATATGGCGATCTTTTGTTATCTGGTTCACATCTTAAGGGATTTTGCGAAGGATTTTGCCAGGGGCGGGCAATTGGTCACGATACCCCAGGAATGCTTTGTCGCCCATAATCTGACACGCCAGCAGGTTTCTGCAGATCCAATGGCTGCCCTGCCGCTGTTACAGGATTTGGCCGCTCGGGCGCAGGAACATCGGGTCGCTGCACGCAGAATGGCTGACAATCTGAAGACCACATTGGGCGGTGTTGAGGCCCGTATTCTGGTGTCGCTGTTATCCATCTATGAACATCTGCATGACAGTTTGTTGCGGGATCCGTCGCCCCTGGTCGACAGAACGGGCCTGACGGCGCGCCTTAGGGATAAATTGATACAGAAATTGGGGATTGTTGGCTGATGCAGGATGGTCCACCAGACAGCGTGTCGGATTTAACCTATTGTGCGGATCTGGTGCGCGATGCGGATGCTGATCGATTTGCCACGGCGATGCTGTGTCCGACGCCGGGTCGGTGGCGGCTGCTTGCCCTTTATGCCTTTAACATCGAAGTCTCCAAGACCCGCGAAGCAGTGCGGGAACCGATGATTGGTGAAATCCGACTGCAATGGTGGCGTGATGCTGTTGCGGAATGCCGGGCAGGCAATCCAAGGCGCCATCAGGTCGTCCATCCACTGGCCACGGCAATGTTGGATAGTAACCTGCCCGAAGCCTGTTTTCTGGAAGTGATCGACGCACGGGCCCGTGACCTGGACGACTTCCCCCCGGTGGATGAGGAAAAACTGAAAGCCTATATCGAGGGATCAGGCGGCGCGCTTGGGGAATTGGCCTATCGCTGTGCCGTGCCCGAAGACGATTTGACGCCAATTGGGCTTCAGGCGGGGCGGGCCGCTGGTCGGGCCTGGGCCTGGATCGGTCTGGTGCGCGGTCTGCATGTTCATTCCGTGATGGGCCGCCATACCATTCCCGCAACCTGGCTGGCGCGCCATCCAGACCTATCGAAAGAGGTGGCGCTGGCACAAGTCGGGGCGGCGTCCAGGGCCTGGACGGAATGGCTGGTCAATCAGGCCCGCGCGGAATTCCCAACTGTCCATAAAGGGGCGGCCAGAACCGATAAATCAGGCCTGGCCGCCCTGGCCCCGGCGCGACTGGCAGCCGTGTATGCCAAACGGCTGCAGAAGGGCGGATATGATCCGTATCACCTGGAAATTAATACGCTGGGCCCGGCGCGGCGCGCATGGTCTTTGCTAGGCACCAGCCTGTTCGGTCGGGTGGTTTAGAGCATCATGCGCAAGCACGAGATGCTCTTAACCACTTTTATTTTCAGCACATAGATCGTCGCAAACGGTTCCATTTGCTCGGGACCTGCTATAACCACCCCGTCAGATCCTGTAAGGCACGGACGGAAATAGCGGCCTTGCGATCACGCCCGCGTTTGCGGGTTTTGCGGTGATCGTCCCCGTCCAGTCCTGGGAACAGACCGAAATTGACATTCATCGGCTGGAACGTCTCTGCCTGCGCACCGCCTGTAATATGCGACAGCAATGCCCCCAGCGCCGTTGTTACCGGGGGTGGGGTTACGGTTTGGCCCAATCGTTCCTCTGCCGCGAACCGACCGGCCAGAAGGCCGATACTGGCGGATTCAACATATCCTTCCACCCCGGTGATTTGACCGGCAAACCGGATCGTCGGGCGCGCCTTTAGCCGCAACAGCGGGTCCAACAGTCTGGGGCTGTTTAAGAAGGTATTGCGATGAATGCCGCCCAATCTGGCGAATTCGGCATTTTCCAACCCCGGAATAGCCCGAAAGATATCCGCCTGAGCACCATATTTCAGTTTTGTCTGGAATCCGACCATATTGTACAGCGTGCCCAGCTTGTTGTCCTGGCGCAGCTGAACCACCGCATGGGCGCGGGTTCCGGTCTTTGGATTGGTCAGCCCGACGGGTTTCATCGGGCCAAATCTCAGCGTTTCACGACCGCGTTCCGCCATCACTTCGATGGGCAGGCAGGCCTCGAAATACGGCGTATCCTTCTCCCATTCCTTGAACTCGGTCTTGTCGCCCGCCAGCAGCCTATCGATGAAGTCATTGTATTGATCTTCTGTCATCGGACAGTTGATGTAATCCTGTCCGTCGCCTTTGTCATAGCGCGACTGGAACCAGGCCTTGTCAAAATCGATGCTGTCGCGGTGAATGATGGGCGCAATCGCATCAAAGAATGCCAATTGCGCCTCTCCCGTCACCGATAGGATTGATTGCGTCAGGGCAGAGGAGGTCAGCGGACCCGTGGCCGCAATCACGCTGTCATAGTCACTTGGATCGGGAAGGGCATTTATCTCACCCCGCGCGATGGTAACTAGGGGATGGTTTTCCAGGGCCTGGGTGACGCGTCTGGAAAAATCATCGCGGTCTACCGCCAGCGCGCCCCCGGCAGGAACCTTTGCCAGATCGCCCATTTGCAGGATCAGGGATCCGGCACGGCGCATCTCCTCATGCAACAGACCGACGGCATTGCCCTCTGGATCATCAGAGCGGAAGGAGTTTGAACAGACCAGTTCCGCCAGGCCATCGGTTTGATGCGCGGCGGTCTTGGCGGTCGGGCGCATTTCCTGCAGCGTGACAGGGACCCCGCGTTGGGCCAATTGCCAGGCGGCCTCGCTGCCAGCAAGGCCACCACCAATTACAAGAACCGGGCGAAGTGTTGACGTCATAGCGGCGATCCAAATGTCAGAGTTTCGAGTCTCATAGGCTCAACGGGCCTGATTGCCCCTGTAATGTCAGAAAATTTCGCCTGCGAAAACCGTCTTTGCGGAAACGATTTGTTCGGGCCCGCCTGATCAGGAAGATTGACGTCGCCTGACGTGTGACTAGCTTCATGATTTATGCTGCAATACCCGCATCTCATTTCCTCCGAAATCTATCGCGCGTCCCGCTATGGGGCGAAGCATCCTTTGTCGATTCCAAGGGTTTCACTGGCGGTTGATCTTATCAAGGCAATGGGATGGTTCCCGGAGGATCGCTTTGTTGAAGGGCCAATCGCAACGCCGGAGCAGTTACATCGATTTCATGATCCGGATTATGTCGCGGCGTTGCTGCGGGCTGAAGAGGGGAATCTGACGGAGGCGGAAAAGGATCGCTGGAACATCGGGCGCAACGGTAACCCGATCTATCCGGAAGTTTTTCGCAGGCCTGCAACCGCGGCCGGATCCTCCATTCTGGCGGCACACATGGTTCGCGACGGGGGGACGGTCCACAGTCCGGCAGGCGGCACCCATCATGGCCGCCGGGATCGCGCCAGCGGCTTTTGCTTCTTAAATGATCCGGTTCTGGGAATCCTGACCTTACTGGATGCTGGTATTGCGCCTGTGGTTTATGTCGATCTGGACGCCCATCATGGTGATGGGGTGGAAATCGCATTCCAGCATGATCCAAGGGTTACCACCCTATCGATCCACGAGGCGGGGCGTTGGCCGCGCACCGGCGGGTTGCATCACGATCTGGGGCCAACGGTGATCAATTTTCCCGTAGAACCCGGCTTTCAGGATGACGAATTCTATTACATTCTGGAAACAGCCATCCTGCCGATCGTCCAGAATGTTGAGCCCGCTGCGATTGTTATCCAATGTGGCGTTGATGGGTTGGCGGATGACCCCATGTCCAAATTGTCATTGTCCAATAATGTCTATCCGGTAGCGGTTTC
Source organism: Rhodospirillales bacterium (assembly GCA_002696645.1). Lineage (GTDB taxonomy): Bacteria > Pseudomonadota > Alphaproteobacteria > UBA8366 > Aestuariispiraceae > Pacificispira. The sequence continues at coordinate 28,747 of NZSA01000063.1, forward strand.
CGCATTGATGCGACTGGCCCCACGGCACATTGTGCTGGGCGGCGGTGGCTACAATCCCTTTGCCGTCGCGCGGGCCTGGACCTTGATCTGGGCTGCCATCGATGGGCGGGACGGGACGGAAATGGAGCTTCCCCAAGCAGCACGGAATGTCCTGAAGGGTGTGCACTGGCGGCACAGCCTGGCTAAATCACCACCGGCCAGATGGTTTGATCAATTGATCGACCCGCCAAATACAGGATCCATTCGTGACAGCATTCGGGAAACTGTTCGGGCGGTTCTGAATGCGACAGGCTGACACGCAGCGGATCTAGCTCTTTCCCCGTGATGCATTTCGCGGTAATTGAAATGCATCATGTTTCGAAGATTTTTTCTATACGCGGCGCTGAGCCTTGGCCTTTTGGGCGCGATACCGGGTGTCGCCCCCGCGCAGGATATGACGTTTCCGGTCAGTCCCCTGACGATTGTGACGTCAGATGGCGCAAAACATGAATTTGCGGTTGAGGTTGCGTCAGATCATGCACAGCGGGCCCGGGGCCTGATGTTTCGCGATAAACTGGCCGCAGATCACGGTATGCTGTTTGATTACAAACGCGATATCCAGGCCAGCATGTGGATGAAGAACACGCTTATTCCCCTGGATATGCTGTTTATTGATCGAACTGGCATTGTGAAAAACCTGAAAGAACGCGCCAGACCGCATTCCCTGGACCCGATATCCGCGAAAGGCTTCGTGCGGGGCGTTTTGGAACTGCCGGGCGGCACTGTATCGCGATTGGGCATAAAACCAGGGGATAGGGTTTTACATCCCATTTTTAGCACCCCCTGACAGTCAATTCATGTACCGACCCTTGCATATTGTCTGACTGCTGTAATTTGAGGGTGATTTCGATAGAAACACTAGATGTTGGGCGCGAATACGGGTAATAAGACATAGATAGCGGTTTTGATGGGATGCGTCTGGGCATGAGGGCATGAAATGGTGAAATACAGCAAGGCGATTACTTTTGCGACGATAATGGTCGGCGCGCTGGGGCTGGCGGGATGCAAGGTTAATCCCAAAGAGGCCCGGTATTATCCAAAAATCGCAGGCAATACGTATGAACTGCAGAACGAGCTGGGCATTGTGTTGCCTGAGGCGGAACGGATCAACATATCCTACGAATTTACCCAATCTGAGGATGGCGATAGCTATATCGACGCGCCGGGTATGTTTTCAGGGCCGGTCTGGTGGTACGAAGAACGCTCTGCGGAAATGCCGGAACAGTTCCTTGCCATTCATCTATTGACGCGCGATGACAGTTTTGAGGAATCCTCGGGCACTTTGGTGAAATTGTCTCGCAGCAGCTATAATGCGCAAGTGTTCTGCCTGGACACGACCAAGGGTGACATTCCGCCAGAAATTCAGGTCTATATCGACAGCCTGCTCGATCTTGGTCGCCCCGTTTCGACAGATTTGTATGTTCGTCGTTTTATGAACCGGGTTGAGCAGGAAGGGAACCGGCGGACGGATGTAATTTATATCCGCGATGTTGTGCGTTTGGGGTATACCTGTGAAAGCCTGGGGGATGTCGTATCGCCCAGCAATGATCGGGAAGGCATCGTTAACATGTTGCGCACCGATTCTCAGGCCGCCTTCGAAGTCATGAGCTGATTTTCCTACAATTCTGTGAAACAAATCATTTCTTGCGCCCTGCACTGGACGGATCGGTTTGCGCCCGGTATGGTCAGGGGCGATCTGTTGCTTTGGGGCAACACAGACTTAATTCACTGTCTGACGTCAATGCGAACTGGGCTTTTTAGAAAGCTCAAGGGGAAATGATACCCATAGGGTTCCTGTCGTATAATCCAGACGTACGGTCGTGGCGCTGACTTTTCGCGCCCCAAGAAAAAACAACTGAGATTGAGAGAGTATAATGAACGCGTATGACTCTGTTCCTGTCGGAAATGATACTGATCTGGGAATAGGCCGGCGTATTACGGATGCACGGGAAACGCTGGGCTGGACCCAGGAAGACTTGGCCCACCGGATGGGGGTCACAGTCGACACCATTACCGGATGGGAATCCGAAGAACGGGATCCCCGATCCAACCGTATTATCACATTGGCGGGTATTCTGGGTGTCAGCGCCCATTGGCTGTTGGATGGCAGTGCGGAATTCGCACCAGACGATTCTACAAATCCGGCTGCGGCGGCGCGGGCGCAACTGCAATCCGTCCGCATGAAAATTAACGAATTGTCTCAATTGGTCTCTGATATCGAGGCGCAACTGGATCAACTGTAAGGCAATTCCGCCATCTGGCGGCGTCGCGGTCAGATGAAATCATTCTGATTGAAAAAAATGGTGAAAAGAAATTGACTTATATGATGCGCGGTTTTATCAACCGGCATCGCTGATCCCGAGTAGCTCAGTGGTAGAGCAATCGGCTGTTAACCGATCGGTCGTTCGTTCGAATCGAACCTCGGGAGCCAATAAAAAGGGCCGCTTCTTCGGAAGCGGCCCTTTCCTTTTTTGTGCTGTAAGAAATTTTCAGGATTCACTATCTTTATCGGCCCGTTAAAAATCTGAACGGCCAAAAGGTTGTCCCATTCAGAAGAACTACCGCCCTAGCTTTTCTCGTATTTTTTCTTCAAATGTTGGAAGAGTTGTCGGGATGCCCGCAGTTAAACCCTCTACAGCCCGTTCCAGTGTGGTGAACCGAACTTCTTCCACAACGATATTTGGATAAATGGAACCATCCGTTTCTGAGAACGAGACTATAAACCAGATTATGTCACTGTTTGTTACATGTTGAGCATGATCCATTTCGCCCAGAGAGTTAAAAAATGGGCGATCAACCACTACAGCCATCTTTTTTCCCCAGCGACGAAGAGTGGGAACTTTTATTTGAAGTTGTGGCATTAGTCGTTTGGGGCCAGAACTCCGGAAATCTGGTCTTCGATTGGTCCCTGGCATTGGAACATCAGAACCTTGGTGCGATTGTATGTTCTTAAAATCTTTGCTTATTGCGCCGCCAGAGAAATACACAGCTTGCAGCTCAACGGCGCACCAGTTGAAATGATGATCCGTACTGTCAACAAGTACCATATCTATTCTACCAACGTCCTCACTTTGAGATAATTCGTTGTCACTATTAGATTCTGACGGACGAATAAGGAATGGAATTTCTTTTGCAATTTTAGCATTTTCATTTCCCAACAAGACTTCACCTATTTTCCTGAAAACTAATCCATTTTGGTAAAATCTAATCGGACATGTCGCGGTAATTGCTCCAAAGCTTTGTTTATCCATTTTTTGGGTGAAACTTCTTATCGAGCAAACCCCTCCTTTTTTTCCGCATAGTATTGAGGGTTTCCCCTTACGTATTGGCGCAAGTTCCTGGTAACTTTTAAGGTGTGGGCAATCGGGTTGCTCAGTAAGACCTAATAATTGTTTGCGGCGCTCATTTGATACAGTGACAAAACTTTCTCCATATAGTTCTGCGATACCATATGAAGAGCCTGTCTTTACTTTAGATTTCATTATCACTTATACCGTTTAAACAGAGGAACGATTCAATCCGATTATGCTGCCGCATTACCAAGATGATGATTCTGACGCGTAACTTTGATAACGTCACTGTTGGTCGCCAACAAAGCTTCAGCAACTCGTCTTCCTAAGAGCGGGGGAACGGCATTGCCAACTTGAACATACTGATCTGTCCTGGAACCTTGAAACTCAAACCAGTCAGGAAAACTTTGGAGCCTCGCAGCTTCTCTTACTGTGATCGCGCGATTTTGAATGGGGTGTATATATGCACCCCAATGTATGTCACACTTTGTTAAAATGGTGCATGAAAGCCCATCAGTCTTCATTCTTCCGTATCGCTTGGTGTGATCGCTACGCTTTGCTCTTTTCATTCCATTCGGCAAGAGCTCAAAAGGTATGTCACGCCATGAACCACCTTGGGGAATATGACGTATGCGTTCTAGATTAATTGAGCCGAGTTTTGGCGCAACATGGTTATATACCTTGGAGCAATCGCCACGAAGATAACGTTGATACCATGATTTAGAATCGCAAGCATAATTGACATTATCGGGTATATTACCATTCTCAACGAAAGGTAAATCCCCGATGGCATCCCAAATATTTGTGAAGGGAATTAATTCTAATCCATGTGTTTTGATTGGAAAATTAATAGGCATTCCTGTCTTAGTTCCAATAAAAAAGATGCGTCGTCGTTCTTGCGGTACCCCATACTCTTCTGCCTTAAGGACCGCGTGGTTCATGGTATAACCAAGTCGATTAAATTCTGATTTTATAGTTTCTACTATGGCACCATTGGCGATTGATGATATCCCTGTAACATTCTCCATCACGACCCAGTTTGGTTGAGTGCCTTCAACAATGCGAAGATATTCACGGAAAAGATTTGCTCGTTCATCGTGCATGCCTCTTTGGTGATTGTAGACTGAGTAGGCCTGGCATGGCGGCCCACCAATCAATACATCAAGCTCCCCTGGAGAAAGACCTGCAGCATTCATTAAAGCTTGGGCGGATATCGATTGTATGGGACCCAGCAAGAACTTTGCATCAGAATGGGTGATGGAATAAGTTTTTCCAGCATTTTCATCAATGTCATTGCCTGCAAGAATATGAAAACCAGCTTGCCGAAAACCTTCGGAAAGACCACCCGCACCGCAGAAAAGGTCGATGGCAGTTTTTTTCATATGTTTCTCCATGGCTCGGAAATTTTGAATTAGATATCGTAGTCCTTAATGCCAAACAATAGAACATAAAATGAACTATTTGCAAGAGCCATACGCAGTACCGTCTTTTGATTAAATTCGTAGGGTTGAGCAAAATTGCCTTATTCAGGCTGTTTCTCGTATCGCATTTACTGTTAAGAATAATCTCGATTCTAATAAATACTGCAATAAAAAGGGCCGCTTCTTCGGAAGCGGCCCTTTCCTTTTTCAGGCTTAGCGGTGGCTTATTCTGCGGCCATGCGGGGTACTGCGACACCGGCAACCTTACCGACACCTTCGGCATAGCTGGGATCGATCTTTGCCAGATGCCCCAGGGCCCTTTGCACGATGGCTTCTGGCACACCGGCCATGGATCCGCCCATTGCCTGATACAGGCGGTCCTTCTGACCGGCATCAAACAGATTATACAGGGCGCGGACCTGGCTATAGTCGTCATTGCCTTCGCGGTGATTAAATCGATCCGCATCGCCCGATATTTTCAAAGGGGGTTCACGATATCCTTCCTCCTGTTTCGGCCCGTTGAAGCTGTTGGGCTCGTAATAAGCATCCGGGTTAGGGGAGGGCGGATTGAAATTCATCGTGCCATCCTTGTGATAGGTGTGAACCGGACATTTCGGGCGATTCACCGGCAGGGATTCATAGTGCGTTCCCAAACGATACCGGTGCGCATCCGCATAGGAAAAGATGCGTGCCTGTAGAACCTTATCGGGGGAGAAACCGATGCCCGGAACGATGTTGGACGGAGAATAGGCCGCGTTTTCAATTTCCTGGAAGTAATTTTCAGGATTGCGGTTCAATTCCAGAACGCCAACTTCGATCAAGGGGAAGTCGCCATGTGGCCAGACTTTCGTCAGGTCGAACGGATTAAACGGGGTCTTTTCCGCATCCATCTCCGGCATCACCTGAATATACAGTTTCCACTGTGGGAAGTCGCCTTTTTCAATCGTCCCATACAGGGCTTCCTGATAAGTCTCTCGGCTGCGACCAATCTCAGCGGTGGATTCCGCATCCGTGAAATGCTTATGGCCCTGCTGGGTCTTGAAGTGGAACTTCACCCAGAACCGTTCCCCCTGAGCATTGATCATGGAATAGGTATGGCTGCCATAGCCATTCATGAACATCGGTGCCTTTGGAATCCCCCGATCCGACATCAGGATGGTGACCTGGTGCAGGGATTCGGGGCTTTGTGACCAGTAATCCCACATCGCCGTGGCAGAGCGCAGATTGGTCTTGGGGTGGCGCTTTTGCGTATGGATGAAGTCCGGGAACTTGTATGGGTCGCGGATGAAGAAAACCGGCGTGTTATTGCCGACCATGTCCCAGTTGCCCTCTTCTGTATAGAATTTCAGCGAGAAGCCGCGCACATCGCGTTCCGCATCCGCGGCACCAGCTTCCCCTGCAACGGTAGAGAAGCGAGAGATAATTCCGGTTTGCTTGCCGATCTCAGAAAACAGCTTTGCGCGGGTATAGCGCGTGATGTCATGGGTCACGGTGAAGGTTCCATGCGCGCCCCAGCCTTTGGCGTGGACAGTCCGCTCAGGAATGCGCTCGCGGTTCTGGTGCGCCAGCTTTTCAATCAACTGATAGTCTTGCATCAGAACCGGTCCGCGTGGCCCTGCCGTCTGACTGTTCTGATTATCCGCGATCGGATTGCCAGCGGTCGTTGTCATGACCGGGCATTGTCCTTTACTCGCCTTGTTCGTCATTGTCGCAGTCTCCTTTTATTGGTTTGGGATAGCGTTTGCCTCTATCCGATATGGGGACGATACGGGAAATAAAACCATCTGTTAAATTGATTGTTTTTATGATATCGATAGATAAAATCTATTATTGGAAAATCAATGAATCTTCGAGACCTGACATATTTTTGCGCCGTTGCGGAGACCCGCCATTTTGGCAGGGCCGCCGAGCACTGTCACATCAGCCAGCCGACATTGTCCTCGCAGATCAAGAAACTGGAGGATGAGCTGGGGGTTACATTGTTTGAACGCAGCAACAAATCCGTGCGATTAACTGCAGTTGGACAGGAAATCCTGTTGATCGCGCATCGTGTTCAGGAAGGGGCTGCAGATATACGCAGGACTGCTATGGCACATAGTGACCCGCTGGCTGGCAAGATCAAACTGGGGATCATTCCCACCATTGCCCCGATGATCATCCCCAGCCTGTTGGCGATGACGGGCCGCAAATTCCCGGCACTGCACCTGTCCTTTGTGGAGGATATGACAGACCCCCTGGAAGATATGCTGAGGTCCGGCGCATTGGATGCGGCCATTCTGGCAACCGATCCGATGCATTCCACGCTTGTGGATATTCCGCTGTATGATGAACCATTCTGGGCGGCTTTCCCAAAAGGGCATCGCCTGGAGCAAAAGTCGGAACTGGTAGCGGTGGATATCGACCCGCAGGAATTGCTGTTGTTAAGTGAGGGGCATTGTTTTCGCGATCAAGCGCTTAGCGTTTGCAGGCATGCCGTGTCGCAGAATGCGGCGCAGGCCGATACGCGCGCCACAAGTATGGAAACGATCCTGAATCTTGTTGCGGCTGGCGCAGGCGTCACCCTGATACCCGCCCTGGCCACGCAGGGGGGACGCCTTGCAGAAACAGGTGTGTTGGCGCGCCCCTTTTCGAAGACCAGAGGCGGGGAAGGGGCATCGCGCCGGGTTCGTCTGGTGTTTCGGCGCACAAGCCCCCGCCTGCAGCTTATGCATGCCTTATCCGATGCGATCACAGACGACATGTCGCCCCTTGTTCATGCGGTGCCAAAAGAAGAATAGACCTGTGACACAGATTCTTAAGCAAGGCGAATTCTAGGCTTTCGCATTGCGGCAAAGTCAGCAATTTTAAGGCATGATGCGAGACCGGGTATCGACCTTTCTATTCTTAGGCATTGCCGTTTTCACGGTGATGGGTGAACTGACAGAAATTGGCTGGTTCCGGGATACGGCTGTTGCATCTGTGCTGTTGCTTCTGATTCTGGAATTTACACGCATCCCCTTGATACAGAAAAGTGTTGGGGTCGTGTTGATTCTGGGCGGTTTAATCACTGCCGCATATACCGATGACATGCTGGGCACGCTCTATACGGGAATTGTGCGGGCCTTGCCTTTCCTGCTGTTATTCGCCTCTGTTGCATGGTTGCAGGAACCGTCTTCCCAAAGTCCGTCCCTGTTGGCTGTGCGCGAAATGGTCATGCGTCAGGGTCCAGGTAAGCGGTTTGCCTGGGTAATGGTGGTCGCGCATTTTCTGGGTGTCGCCTTTAATTTGGCCGGATTGTCGCTGTTGACGCCCATGGTTTCCAAAGGGGCAGCGGCGCGCCTGCAAAAGCGATTAAGCCGGGCGATGATTCAGGGTTTCGCTGCAGGCACATGCTGGTCGCCCTTATATGTCGGAACGGCGGTTATCATTGCTTCTGTTCCTGGGGTTAACTGGCTGGAGGTGGGACCAACTGGATTTGCAATCGCCATGGCCATGCTGGTGTGGAGTTGGATCGTGGATCGACTGTTTTCACGCCCGAAACAACCGCAATTAGTCCCGACCCCGATTGCCCTGGATCCGCCGGATCATCCCATGACCGGCCTGGTTTGGTTCAAACTGGCGATGATTCTGATCACGCTGTTTGGCTGCATCATTGGATTGGTTGAAGGATTGGGATGGTCCATTCCCATCGCATTGGCGGTTACTGCGCCGCTTTATGCGATGATCTGGGCCTTCTTTATCGGGCGCAGCGGCACTGGGTCAGGCCTGTTGGGTACGGCCCGGCATGTGTTTCGGGGATTGCCCGGCTTGCGCGGGGAAACCATCCTGTTTACCGGTGCCAATCTGTTGGGGGTCGGCGTGGCGGCCTTGATACCCGACGGATCCGCCGGTTCCGTCATGGCCGATTGGGCCATTCCTTCTGAAATCATCCTGCTGGCGATTATGGTGGGGTATGCGGTTGCCAGCGCGGTCGGCCTGCATCCGGTGGTCACAGTGGTGCTGGTAACAACGATCCTGACGCCAACAGTGATTGGTGTTCCGCCCGCCTTGTTGGCACTGTCCTTGATGGTGATGTGGGGGCAGGGCACGAATGTTTCCCCATTCTCTGCGACCAATCTGTATATGGCGCGGGTGACGGGGCAAAGTGCCTGGGTCACGGCGTGGCGCTGGAACCTGCCCTTTGTCGTTTCATCGACCCTGTTACTGGCAGGGACGATGATCGTGTTGCTAGATAGCGGTTGGGGACTGTAAGGGGGCCGAGGACGGCTACAGGATTGGCAGTGTCGGGCTGGCGCGGCGGGTCAGGTATTCTGGACCGGAGTCGCGGATAACGATGTTCTCCTCATGCACCATGACCAATCCCGGCGCAAAGGTCATGCCGGGTTCCAGGGTCATCACCATATTGGGTTTCAGCACCGTCTGATCCTGAGGCGTGTTTGACGGCCATTCGGTCAGTTGCATGCCCAATCCATGGCCCAGGCGTCCAACATCGTTGCCCAGGGCCCCGGCCTTTGTCATCACATCCTGCATGGCGTGAAATAAATCAGCGCAGGTTGCCCCGACCTTTGCTGCGGCAAAACCGGCTTCTGTTGCGGCATAAACGGTTTCATAAGCCCGCTTTGCGTCATCGCTGGCATGACCAAAGGCATAATTTCGGTCAAAGTCACAGAAATAGCCGTCAAACAGGCAGCCGGTATCCAGGATCAGGACATCGCCTTGTGTAATGCGCCGTTCACGCGGCGGGGAGATAATGTCGCCATAGCCGCCCTGGCCGGCACCCCCGACCAAATAGGATACGTCATCCACACCCTGTTCCAGGCATTTGATTTTGAAGGTACGGAAAACCTCAATCTCACTCATCCCCGTATGGATAAAGTTTGGCAGGTCTTCAAACACATCTGAGACCAGATCACAGATATGGATGATCTTGGTGATCTCAGCGTCCGATTTCACCATGCGCAGGTCGCGCAGAATCGCACTGCAATCGCGTGTGGCGATGCCGGGCAACAGCGTCATCATGCGGCGATAGTCTGATACCGGCATGCGCAGATGGGTCTCCGGCCCTTCGGATATTCCCAGAACGCCGCCTGTGCCCAGGACCTCTTGCAATGTTTCCACCAGCAGGCTGATGCCTTCATCATGGGGCTGTGGGGATGACCATGTGCGGATGTCTTCAATCCAGGTGCGCCCCATACAGGCCGCCCCGATGGTCGGGATCACCGCAATGGGTTTCCCGCTGGCGGGAACGACCAGGAACCAGGGGCGGGTGGGGCTCTGCCAGAATTGCGTCAGATAGCCACTGAAATAGCGCAGTTCGACTTCTGTCGTCAGCAGCAATGCGTCAATGCCAGCATCGGCCATGCGATCCTGTGCGCGTCTGGTGCGCTGTTCGAATTCCTGGGCCGGGAAACCGCGCGCTGGCGCCTCAGCCATGCCAGGGCTCCATCAAGGCATTATCACTGTCGGAATGCTTGTCTATAATGGTTTTATAGATCGCAGGGTCCGTTGCACCTTCACAGCCAAACACCAGAACAGTACTGTCTGGTCCTAAAGCCAGCCGGTCGCGCAGATCTTTTCGGCTGGCCATGCCGATTGCGCCCAGCAGCCCGGGGACAGCCGATTCGCCTGCAATGATTTCGCCCCCGCCTGCCGCACCCGATGCCAACAGGCGCATGGCCGGGCCAATGCCGTCCTCTCCGATGGTGATGAAATCACTGGCCCCTTGCGACAGGATATCCCAGGCCAACAGCGAAACCTCGCCGCAAGACAATCCCGCCATGATCGTTTCTTCCGTGATCTCAACGGTCATGGGTTTGTCCTGTCGCGCGCTTTCCAGGACACAGGCAGCGCGGGTTGGTTCTACAATGATGACTTTGGGCTTATCTGCCCCCATGCTTTGCCAGAACCGGGCGCAGATCGCTGCGGCCAGCCCGCCAACGCCTGCCTGCAGAAAAACATGGCTGGGCCGCGTATCCTCCAATTGCTGAAGAATTTCAGTCGCCATAACGCTGTAGCCCGCCATAACGTGGCGCGGTAAATTCATATAGCCGGGATAAGATGTGTCAGACACGATGAACCAATGATTGGATTTCGCTTCTTCGGCGCACACCTTCAACGACTCGTCATAATCGCCGGAAATGCGGATAACCTCAGCGCCAAAGGCTTCCATAGCCTGTTTTCGTCCCTCGCTGACGCCTGCATGGATATAGATGCGACAGGCACATCCGGCCATTTGGGCACCCCATGCGACGGAGCGCCCGTGATTTCCATCTGTCGCGGTGACAACCGTTAATTCTGATAGAGCGGACCTGTGTTGACCGGCGCGGATTTCAGACAGTGTGACTTTTTTCCCGGTTTTCGCCTCAATCTGTGTCGCAGCCAACCGTAAAACGGTATAGGCCCCGCCCAGCGCCTTGAAACTGCCCAGGCCAAGCCGCGTGCTTTCGTCTTTATAATACAGCGCCCCAATGGACAGGGATGTCGCCAAAGTGTCTAAATTACGCAGTGGGGTTGGTTGATAGGCGGGCCAGGATGATATTTCGGCATAAGCCGCCTTTGCCATGGCGGGTGACAGAATCTCGTTCAGGGTTTCCGGGTAGGGGCCTGACTGTGTCTCACGCCCAAAATGGTCCACAACAATATCTGAATTTTGCATACACTTCGGACCCCAACTGATTGCGTGGTGGGTACCGTGATACGCACAGGACGGCCCTGTCAAGGCAAAGGGGCTGATTTATTTGGAAGATTTGGAGGCGCGGAGCGGAATCGAACCGCTGTAAACGGATTTGCAATCCGGTGTATCACCACTCTACCACCGCGCCTCATCGATCTTGCACGACATCCGCATGCAAGATCTGAGCGGGTCTATAACCCTACCGGGATAGCTGGTCAATATCGGCGGTGAGCAAAGTGGTCGCATCTTCCATTTTCATGCCCCTGGGGCCGTTGCCAATAATGCGTTTGGCTTTTATAAGGAACGCTTAAGCCATCAGCACTATCAGGATCGGGGAATTGCTATGGATTTCGCCCTCGCGCGCCGGAATATGGTTGAATCCCAATTGCGCACCAACAAGGTGACCGGGACCAAACTTATACAGGCGCTGCATCGAATCCCACGGGAACGGTTTGTTCCGATCGCCAAACGTCATCGGTCGTATTTCGATGAAAGCATCGAAGTCGCAAAGAATCGCTGGCTGATGCCGCCGATGCCCCTGGCGCGTCTTATCCAGGAATCCTATCCGCAGGATACCGACAATGTCATGGTGATCGGTGCGGGCATGGGGTATTCATCTGCCTTGTATGGGGCGCTTACCCGGTCGGTTTTTGCGGTGGAAAACGATCCTGATCTGGTCGAAGAAATGGGCGGCGCGCTGACGGATTTGGCGTTGGATAATGTTGTCGCTGTCGAGGCCTCTTTGGCGGATGGATATCCAAAGGAAGGTCCCTATGACATCATTCTGATGACGGGCATGATTGAATATGCGCCCCAGACTTTGCTGGATCAGTTGAACGAAGGCGGGCGTCTGATGGCGGTTGTCGGGGCACCGGGCGATATCGGGCGCGCAACCTTGTTTGGCAAGAAGAACGGCATGACCTCCACACGGGTGCTGTTTGATGCGACAATAAAGCCTTTACCGGGTTTTGCGCGAACTCCCGCTTTTGTTTTTTGAACGACTCCGGTAGGACTTTTGGGTGGTGGTGTTTTTTCCTGATTTTTTAGGGTGTTTTTTCTAGAAGGAACCCTAAATTAAGCCAGCGGATCGAATCCCCAAGTACAGGTATACGTGTTTTAGAGAGGCCCATGGGCATGACAATGATTTCCCTGAAGCGTGTTTTGATGTCGGCGGTTGCTGCGTCGGTCATGACATTTGGAACCCTGGCAGGTCCACAAATCGCGATGGCGCAGTCGCTGGAAGATGCTTTGGAGGAAGCCTACCGATCGAACCCCACGCTTCAGGCGCGGCGTGCTCAATTGCGGGCGACGGATGAATCGGTCCCACAGGCAAAGGCCGGATGGCGGCCCACGGTTGAATTAATTGGCGATATCAACGCGCTGCGGACCAAAAGCACGTCGCGCGTGACCTCTACAGATTCTTCGCGGTTCACGTCGGGCATTGAATTGCAGGTAACCCAGAACGTTTATAATGGTGGCGGGACCAAGGCGGCCGTCGAAGGGGCCAAGGCAGATGTATTAGCCCAGCGGGCCGATCTTTTTGCGGTCGAACAATCGGTTCTGTTGCAAGGTGTTACCGCCTATATGAACGTTTTGCGGGATGAGGCCGTCGTTGAGTTGAACAATCAGAACGTGTCGCGGTTGGAACGTCAGTTGGAAGCAACGCAGGATCGATATGATGCCGGTGTCGCCACGCTGACGGATTCAGCGCAGGCGGAATCGCGTCTGGCGCGCTCCCGGTCTGATTTGTCCGCCGCCCGGGGGGATTTGGAAGTCAGCCGGTCTGTTTTCGAAGAAGTGATCGGAATTGCCCCAACGAACCTGTTCCGCCCGATCCTGATGCCCGATTTGCCCGAAGGGCGTGATGCGGCAAAGAATATGGCGATATCAAATAATCCGGCTGTATTGACGGCGTTGTATAATCGGCGCGCGGCCTTGCACAGCATCGATCAGGAATATGCCGACCTTTTGCCGTCGGTTGATATCATCGGTGCGGCAGGCAAGGACTGGGACAAGGCCTCCGATGGGTCCCGCGCGACGACAGCGCAACTTACCGCCCGCTTAACGGTGCCAATCTATCAGCAGGGTTTCGCGACCAGCCAGGTGCGTCAGTCCAAGATGACGGCAGGACAGACCCTTATGCAGATTGAGGAAGCCCGTCGCGACGTATCAGAACAAGCCATCAGCGCCTGGGAAACCTATCAGTCCGTCGTTTCCACGATTGTCGCGATTCGCGAAGAAGTGCGGGCAGCGGAAATCGCCCTGGATGGTGTGCAACAGGAAGAACTGGTCGGGCAGCGCACGGTGCTGGACGTTTTGGA
>NZSA01000064.1 GCA_002696645.1 Rhodospirillales bacterium
TCATAGGATGAAAGCAGATCGCGCACTTCCATCTCAACCAGTTCCAACAACTCTTCGTCGTCAACCTGGTCAACCTTGTTCAGGAACACAACAATCGCAGGAACGCCAACCTGACGCGCCAGCAGAATGTGTTCGCGGGTCTGTGGCATCGGGCCGTCCGCGGCGTTCACAACCAGGATCGCGCCATCCATCTGTGCCGCGCCCGTGATCATGTTCTTCACGTAATCCGCGTGGCCAGGGCAATCAACATGCGCATAGTGACGCGCATCCGTCATATACTCAACGTGCGCCGTGTTGATCGTGATACCGCGCGCCTTCTCTTCTGGCGCCTTATCAATGTTCGCGTAATCCATGAACGACGCGCCGCCGGTTTCCGCCAACACTTTCGTGATCGCTGCCGTCAACGTCGTCTTACCATGGTCAACGTGACCAATCGTGCCGATGTTGCAATGCGGCTTCGTACGCTGGAACTTTTCCTTACCCATGTTCTCCGCTTCCCTACCGTTTGCGACCGATCCGGATCGCTGATGACCATTGCCTTGCGAAAACCCGCGACAGGCACCCTTAACCAACTGTTCGGGCCGACCAATTGCGCCGACTTACTGGAGCGGGTGAAGGGAATCGAACCCTCATAGCCAGCTTGGAAGGCTGGAGCTTTACCATTAAGCTACACCCGCAAAAAACATAGCCACAGGGCCAAGTCTTTTGCCCTATGACACCGCACATCACGACAAATCAGCCAGCCTACAGGGTCACAGCCCATCAGGCGCTCGTCGGTGGTGGAGGGAGTTGGATTTGAACCAACGTAGGCATAGCCAACGGATTTACAGTCCGTCCCCTTTAACCACTCGGGCATCCCTCCACGATACCGACGCAGCCGTGTCGCACGGCGAAACGGGGTTTAGTGTTCCCTCCCGTTCTTGTCAACGGACAATATCTGGAAAACATGCAACTATTCTAAGGGACTTGGTCATATCGCAGAAGACTGGGTCATATCGCAGGAGACTGGCATATTTTGTATCTTGCTCTCTTGCCGCAGCGCAGACTTCATCGTAAGAGCCATGTCATGATAAAACACACTCCTTCTAAAGGCCCCGCCAGAGATGCACGCAAAGCCGGGCATTTTGGAAAGAAGGCCCCCCGTGATCCCGGCTCCACTGAAAATGCCGCCGGCCAAAAATCAAACCGTGGAAAAGAGGCCCGAAAAGGTGGCCCGAAGGTTCCTGGCGGCAATCGCTATTGGTTGACGGGAACCCATCCCGTTCTGGCGGCTTTGGCTAATCCAGAGCGCCGGATCAATCGTCTGCTGGCGACAAAAAACGCTTTGGAGGTGATCCAGCAGGCCGCAGAACAGCGAGGCATCACGCCGGAAGTGGTGGACCGCAACGAGATTGAACGTCTGACCGGCCCGGATGAGGTTCATCAGGGCCTCGCCCTGGATGTCTTTCCGCTGGAGCCCCTGGCGTTGACAGACCTTCCCGATGCGCAACAGGGCCACCCCATCCTGGTCCTGGATCAGGTGACCGATCCCCGCAATGTTGGCGCAATCTTAAGATCTGCCGCCGTTTTCGGGGCCGCAGCGGTCATTGTCCAGGATCGGCATGCCCCGCCGGAAACTGCCGTACTGGCAAAGGCG
Organism: Rhodospirillales bacterium; assembly: GCA_002696645.1. Classification (GTDB taxonomy): domain Bacteria; phylum Pseudomonadota; class Alphaproteobacteria; order UBA8366; family Aestuariispiraceae; genus Pacificispira. Next base: position 1,637 of record NZSA01000064.1, read on the forward strand.
GCCTCTGGCGCGCTGGAAACCACCCCGCTTGTCCGGGTGGGGAACCTGGCCCGTGCAATGGCAGATATCAAGCAATTGGGATATTGGACCGTGGGTTTGTCTGGTGCAGCCCAAGAAACCTTATCCGCCCTGCCGATGGACCGACCCATCGCCCTGGTATTAGGAGCGGAAGGGGACGGCATGCGCAGGCTGACTGAAGAAGCCTGTGATAAAATTCTGAAAATCGCCATGCGACCAAACGCGGTGGGATCGCTGAATGTCTCCAATGCAGCCGCAGTCGCCCTTTTTGCCGCTGTAAATTCTCAGCCACAGAAGATAGAGGATTGATTTTCACCGCGAGCAAGGCTAGACCCCATCCAAATAGTCGTGAGAGCGCTATGGGCCGGATTAGCTCAGCTGGTAGAGCAGCGGTTTTGTAAACCGAAGGTCGCGGGTTCGACTCCTGCATCCGGCACCAGTTTTTTTCTGAAATTAAAGGGTGCGGCGCTGTTTTTATGGCACCCTGTTACCCTTCTAACCAAAAGATCCAGAGCATTTTAAAAGACCTTTCTTTCTAGAATCTGTTTCAATGCGGATCACTCTGGCAAATTGACTAGGAAGAGATATCCCATTGTTCCATCCGTTGAGGCGCATCCGCGCCATCCTTTCGCTAGGCGTAACGGGCCTGCTGTTCGCGCTGGCAATGCTGCCTTTGAAATCTACAGATTTCATTGATTTTAGTCTCTTACCCTTTTTATACATCCTGCCTTTTATTGTGGTTCTGCTTCTGCTGACCGCCATCATCGACGCGTGTCACAGCCACCGCTTTCAAATGCGACTTTCTAACCCCGCCAAAGAATGGCGCGCTCTGCCTTCCTTAATATGTCGCGGGCTGTTTGTGACAACCTTTGGAAGCAGAAGCGATGTGGGTCCACAAACGGCGCATGGGACGATTCAAGGCAGGCTTGGCTGGATATTGATTTCAGGACTTATGGCCCTGTTGGGACTGTGGATCCTATGTCGGGAATACCTAACCACATCAATCAATCTGGATATCCAAGTTTGGCAATTCGGTGCTGCCATAACCTTGGCAGGCCTGTTGAGCCTGTGGTGGGGCAGGCGGTTTCATTTTGCGCGACTGCAGGCTGCTGGCGATGTCCCGCTGGTCCTGAAACAGTTCTCAAGAGTTGTAATCTGCAGTCTTGTTTCACAAGTGCTGGCTCTGATCAGCTTTTCCCTTATCTTGCGCGCATCTGGTGCCGATACCGATTTCACCATTCTGTTGGCTGGCGCCGCTGTGGTTTGTTTCGCCGCTGCCTTGCCGATCGGATTGAACGGCTGGGGCGTTCGTGAGCTCGCGGCACTCTTTGTTTTTGGCATATCTGGGGTAAGCCCCGGTATCTCCGTCTTGGCCGCCATCACTTTTGGGCTGGGCCAAGCCGTCGCCTCCGCCCTAATTCTGGCCCTCTTTCAAACAACACCAAGAGATAGGGTGAGAAACGAGACACCCCCTGAATCCGGCCTAAAATTTATACATTTGATGCACCCGTCCAGCGGTAACATCGCCCGGACTACGACAACCGCATCGCTTGTCTTATGGTTTGGCCTGTTCGCGGCCATTTTGTTGTTTTTTCAGTTCAAATTTACTTTAGGTGGCTTGACCATCACCCTTAACCTGGCAGACCCCATCGCCTTAGGGTTTCTTGCTACCGGCATCATATTCGTGGCGTTCAGGGTGAATGTGATGTTCAGATTGCCGCGCCTTGCCTGGTGCTGGCTTGCGGGTATGACCATAATCCTTGGCCTGACATTTCTGATCGGCGTTGATAAGTTTGGTGTGACGTCCTGGGCACTGACAAACCGACTTGCCGGATGGGTCGTGCTTATGGGATATGCGGTCTGTGGCGCAGCAATAATCACCGTCTTCGGCGCTGTTGGCCGCAAAAGAATGCTGGAAACCATTCTAGCAACCACGGTATCGGTAGTTCTTGTCCATAGCTGCGCACGACTTGGCTATGCCTCCGGACTTCTGGACACTCAGCCACCGCTCAATTTTGAGGGATTCGCCACGAATCGGAACAGTTTCGCTTTTCAGACTCTAATCGTGTTTGGCCTCTGCATCGCCACCTTTAAACCAAACAAGCAGTTACCCGGTGCCCTTTTTACAGTTGCAATCACGATTTTGATTTATGCCATTCTGCAGAGTGGCTCCTTGACGGGAATCATTTCGACCGTGATCCTGTCACTGATTTTGGGGTTTCACTTAAAACATCAGCGACGCCGCCTGTTGATAGCCGCAATGTCGGCGCTGGTGCTTTGGAAGGTTGGGGGTGTCCTGGCGACCGAGGCAATCGACTACATACAGAGTATCATGTCTCCTCCTTCAGTACCGCGTGACAGGCGATTCCGCGCAATCACGCACCTGCTTTTCATTGAAAGTTCGATCACGGCGCGATTGCTGTCCGTCCAGGCCGCGCTGCAGGCTTTCCTGCAGAACCCTGTCTTCGGGGCTGGTCTGGGATGGGGCATTCATTCCATCATGAGTGCCACCGGCGAGAAAATTGTTATCCACTCAACGTATTTGTGGATTCTTGCTGAAACCGGTCTTGTCGGCTTTATCGGTGCCTTTTGGTATCCGTGCATGGTTCTACTACCCAAGGTTCGGGACCTCATCACACACCATTCAAATCAAGTTCGAATGGTTTCCATAAAGGCGGCACCAGGGCTTTGGGCACTGGTTATCAGTGTTTGTTTTGGCCTGTTCAGCATTACCCATGAAATTGGGTATCAGAGACTGTTATGGCTGATGATCGGCGCTGCATGCGCAATACCGATCGGCGCCCGCAGATCCAAGACTGCTCGTTGATTGAAAGTCGTCGATCAAAATATATCTGCCAGAGTGATGCGACCCGTTATGCTGTAATAGACAGTCGCTGAAATCTCATAGCCTAAGATACGCCACCGGGACAGGCCACTGACCGTTGGCAGGAAATCCGCCGCGTCTATTACAGCAGCAGGCCCCGAACCGGTCGGCCAGAAACGAACATCGGAAACACCCGCCGCCCGCAGGCAAGCCACAGCACGCCGGGAGTGGATCATATCAGTGACAGCATACAGCCCCGTCCATCCGTTCTGCCGCAGGATCGCATAGGAATTATTGGCGTTTTCCCATGTGTTCAGAGACTCCCTTTCGACATAAATTTTGCCCGAAAATCCTCTAAAATTCAAAAATTCTGCTATGGCTTCGGCTTCTGATCGGCCTTCCCCATGAGTGATGCCCCCCGAAATCAATAGAGGCGCGCTAAGCCGTGCTGCCAACCACATTCCCTCAAACCCACGCATCAATGAATTGCCGCTGGGCCAGATGTTCCCATGGTCGTCAGAGCCCAACCCGCCCCCAAAAACCAGAACCGCCATATTGGGCGAGGGTTGTGACAGGCCGAAATCTTGCGCCTCCACAGCCCATATTTCTGATGCGATCCTGGAAGACACCGGCAATGACAGCACAAGAAGAAGCAACGCTGACAGTTTCAGCAGCAGATTGCCACGCCTCAAACCCTGACGGATGCACAGAAACAAGACCCCCAGAAGCACACCCCAAAGAGCCAGATTAGGAAGAATATCAGCGCCGAATGATTTCATCCCATGACCTTATTGGATAATTGTGCTCTCGATGGCACCGGATGCGGGCGGGGGCGTATTACCCAATCGCCGGAGAAAGTCCTGTTGCGCCGCCAATTCCTGTCGTTTCAGGCGGATGAGTTCCCGCAACTCAGGATAGGCGCCCTCTGATCCCTGGACCGCCGCGCGATAGGCATCCTTTATTCCTGCGCGGGCCGCAAATTCACGGGCGACGGCATTGTAATCATCCGGGGCAGCCGGCGTGCTGCCATCCTGGGCCATATCCAGCCATCGATCTACTGCGCGGCTATCCANCCCGGTCGCCGGNTTTTCCCGGGCATTTTCCATCATAGCCGACGCAACATTGTACTGAGCCGCCGGCAAGCCATTCTGCGCCGCTGCGATCAGCCAATCCATCCCCTGCGTGCGGTCATTGGGATCCGTGGAGCGACGCAAGGCAAGACCGACCAGATTCCGGGCCTGAATATCGCCATCCTGGGCCAACAGGCGCAATTTGGCCAGGACATCCAGCCCACCCCCGGCATTCAGTTTCAGGCGCAAGGCCTGTACTGTATCCCCCGGCTGTAGGACAGGATCAGAGGCGACCGCAAGCGACGGCGCCTGCGCCGTTGTCGGGATTGGAACCGACAGACCCGCCAATGCGTCCTGTGCCAGTTGGGCCCGCCTGTCCGCATCCAAAGATCGCGCCAGGGCATCGCGCTGATCCGCCGCCCCGTGCGCCCCCAATGCCGTGGCCCGGACGAACCAGAAATATGCCTGATCCAGATCCTTGGAAACACCATAGCCATTGGCCAACATCCACCCCAGATCCAAGGCTGCGGGTGGATAGTCCTGTTCGGCGGCAGCCCGCAGCCACCGAACCGCCTGAAAATCGTCCTGCCCGACACCATCGCCGGATTCATAGGCCAGGCCTAACTGATACTGAGCCTCTGCCTTGCCTGCCGCTGCCCCCGCCTGCAGGGCAGCAATATCCGCCGCATACCCTGCCGTGCTGATACCAAACAGGATCACAATCACAGACACGAAACGCAGAATGAGGGAATTGGGCATGGCTTTCATGGCGCTGTTTTGACCCCCAGGCCACCCTGTTGGCAAGCCGATATCGGATGGACGTGGTTCCGAATCACAGCGTAGAGTGACTTGTGTTGAAATTCTATTGAGAAATTGAGGCTTTCATGGCTGAGGAAAAGGGCGGCGAGGAAGAAAACGGCGCTTTGGCCGCCGCCGCTAAAAAAGTGATCGGCAAGGCGAGCAACAGCAGCGCGGTCAATAAAATCTCCGTCGATATCACGGCGGTGCTGGGCACTGCTGAAATGAAAGTCGCAAACTTGCTGAAAATCGGGCGCGGCGCCGTGATTGAATTGGACCGCAAGGTTGGCGATACCGTTGAGGTGCGCTGTAACGGCATGCCGATCGGTCGGGGCGAGATTGTCGTGGTGGACGATCACCTAGCCGTATCATTCACCGAAATCTACAACAAATCCCAAATCGACGATTAGACTTTAGCCTTTTAGAATTTGGAACAGGAATACACCGGATTCGGGTTCGCTTGCCTCCAGGCTGTGGCCAAAAGTCTCACAAAACGCGCGAATATCCGCCGGAGAGCCAGGGTCTGTCGCACGAATGTCCAACCGGTCCCCCGGCGCCAGTCCCTTAAGTGCCTTACGCGCCTTCAAAACCGGCAGGGGACATTTCAGGCCCGTTGCATCCAGTTCAACTGTCTTCATGTAACGATCCGCTTCCATTTATCGCAATTAACATAAATCAACGCACATTTTTTGTCTGTTGCCCGGATTGACGACAGGGGCAGGCGCGGGCCATTGTGGGGATGGTGATTAACTCAGCAATCACATTTACCTAGGCGGCCTGCGCACTGCGCGTTTCTTAAGATATCGTTGGGGGATATCTTAAACGCAAGGACACCGCGCCGCAAATGGGGGCCGACGCGCAGATGCATATATACCTGCCGATCGCCGAGATGTCGGTGAATATCTTCCTCATTCTGGGGATGGGCGCGGGTGTGGGGGTCATGTCGGGTATTTTTGGGGTCGGGGGCGGCTTTCTTATGACCCCCCTGCTGATTTTTCTGGGCGTCCCAGCCCCGGTGGCTGTCGGCACGGGCGCAAATCAAATTATCGCCTCTTCCGTGTCGGGCGTTCTGGCGCATTGGCGGCGGGGCAATGTTGATCTGATGATGGGCCTGATGTTGCTGTCAGGAGGTGTGGTCGGATCGACACTGGGTGTTTTCGTTTTCAAATTCCTGCAAACGCTGGGTCAGATCGACCTGGTCATTAAGTTATCCTATGTGATTTTCCTGGGCATCATCGGTGGCTTGATGATGGCGGAAAGCCTGCGGTCCCTGCTGCGGTCCCGCAAAAAATCCGGCGGTCGCATGCAGCGCAAATTGCACCAGCACAATTGGATGCATGGCCTGCCGCTGAAGTTCCGATTTCGAAAGTCAAAGCTGTATATCAGCCTTCTTCTGCCCATCGGGATTGGCTTCCTGGTAGGAATCCTGACCGCAATCATGGGGGTCGGCGGGGGCTTTGTCATGGTGCCGGCAATGATTTATCTGTTGGGTATGCCGACCAATGTTGTGGTAGGGACATCCCTGTTTCAGATTATCTTCGTCAGCGCCAATGCGACATTCTTTCAGGCCACATTAAATCAGACCGTGGATGTGGTTCTGGCGATGTTGCTGTTAATCGGCGGAGTCATTGGGGCCCAGTTCGGAACGAAGATTGGGGCCAAGCTGAAAGGAGAGCAGTTGCGCAGCCTGTTGGCCGTAATGGTGCTGATGGTCTGTGGTAAGTTGCTGTTTGATTTGGTCATCACGCCTGATGACGTGTATTCGATTGTCGCGGTTAGCGACAAGGCGGGGCCGCAATGATCGCAGTCCCGTCTCGCCCTGCCTTTCGATTGCGCCTGTCCTGGCCGCGCTGCATCCTGAGCCTGTTTTTATTGATCCCGGCATCACTCAGCGCGGATGAGCCTTTGGTCGCAGACCTGGACAACCATCTGGTCGCGATAACCGCAGGTTTCACCGGCGAGGAATTGTTGTTATTTGGAACGATGCAGGGCGATGGTGATATTGTCGTTGTCGTCCACGGGCCAAAACAAGATATCGTGGCGCGTCGGAAAGACCGAGTGGCCGGTATCTGGATGAATACAGAATCTGTTGAGTTCAAAGGTGTTCCGTCCTTCTACAGCGTCGCCACGACTGCAAAATCCGGACTGGATTTACCTCCCAGTGCATTGCGACGGCACCAGATCGGCCTGGAAAACATTCGCCTGCAAACCGATGATATCCTCAGTCAGAAGGACTATGACCAGTTTGCGGCCTCCGTCTTGCGAAACAAGGTCGCCATCGGCCTGTTCAGTCCAGATGCGGGCGTGGTTGAACGTCGGGGCCGACAGTTGTTTCGAGCCTCGGTCCTGATCCCCACCAATGTGCCTGTTGGGACCTATACGGTCGAAACATTGCTGGTGCGCGATGGTCAGGTCGCCGCAGCCCAGACAACGCCCCTGTTTGTGAACAAGGAAGGTTTTGGGGCGCAAGTCTACAGAACAGCTTACATGCAACCGGCCTTATATGGCCTGGCCGCGATCTTCATTGCCGGATTTGCCGGATTGGCTGCCAACTGGATCTTCCAGAAACTGTAACCGCGACGTCAGTATCAATTTGTTAAGGTAGGATAATGTCAGGACCCTTTACGACCGTTCAAGAGCAGGTGGATGTTACCCCAAACGCCATTGATCGGACCGAATACACAACATGCTATATGTGTGCCTGTCGCTGCGGTATCCGCGTCCATTTCAAAAATGATGAAGTCCGCTATATCGATGGCAATCCTGATCACCCGATCAACAAGGGGGTCTTGTGCGCCAAAGGGTCCGCCGGGATTATGAATTACAAATCCCCGGGGCGTTTGACGAAGCCCCTGAAACGCGTTGGTCCGCGCGGATCCGGGGAATTTGAAGAAATTGAATGGTCTGAGGCGATGGATCTGGCGACAGACTGGTTGTCGGATGTCCGCAAAACAGACCCCAAACGATTGGCATTTTTTACCGGGCGCGACCAAAGCCAGTCGCTGACCGGCTGGTGGGCAGGGCGGTTTGGGACGCCTAATTTTGCCGCCCATGGGGGATTCTGTTCGGTCAATATGGCTGCGGGTGGGCTGTATTCCATCGGCAGTTCCTTTTGGGAATTTGGCGAGCCGGATTGGGAACGCACCCTGTATTTCATGATGTTTGGCGTCGCTGAAGACCATGACAGCAATCCAATCAAAATGGGCCTGGGCCATCTCAAAAGCCGCGGCGAGGCAAAGTTTGTTTCGGTAAACCCGGTAAAGACAGGCTATTCCGCGATTGCCGATGAATGGGTTGGCATCCGCCCTGGGACAGACGGCCTGTTCGCCGGGGCGCTGATCCATGAATTGCTGGCGGCGGAGAAAATCGATTGGGATTATCTGGCCCGATACACCAACGCCCCCTGGCTGGTTATTCAGGCGCCGGGCACGGCAGATGATGGCCTGTTTGCCCGCGATCGCGATGGAAACCCCCTGATTCTGGACGGTAAAACCAAGAAACTGGTCAGCGCGCTGGAAGCCGGCGGTTCCCCGGTGATGAACGGCAGCGTCGATATTGCCGGTCAGCGGGCCGTCCCGGCCTTTCACCTGATGGCAAAGCGGTTTCTGGATAAAAGCTATTCGCCGGAAGAGGCGGAAAAATCCTGTGGCGTGTCCGCTGAAACGATCCGACGGATTGCCGCAGAACTGGCCCATGCCGCGTTTGAGCGCAGCATAGAACTGGACGTCGATTGGACCGATTGGGCCGGGCGCAAACAGACCAAGATTATCGGTCGGCCCGTCTCCCTGCATGCCATGCGCGGTGTTTCAGCCCATTCCAACGGGTTTCATACCTGTCGCATCCTGCATTTGCTGCAAATGATCCTGGGCACGATTGATGTGCCAGGCGGTTTTCGCTCCAAGCCACCCTTCCCACGCCCGGTGCCGCCGGGACCAAAACCGGCCGGCCATAGATCAGAGGCCAACAAGCCCCTGGAAGGGATGCCATTGGGCTTTCCCACCGGTCCGGAAGACCTACTGATCAATCCGGACGGCACGCCCAAACGCATCGATAAGGCCTATAGCTGGGAACATCCGCTGGCCGCCCATGGCCTGATGCAAATGGTCATTCACAATGCCTGGAAGGGCGACCCCTATCCCATTGATGTGCTGTTTATGTATATGGCCAATATGGGCTGGAACAGCTCGATGAATGTGCCGGGCGTGCTGCATTACCTGACCGATACGAATGAGGATGGCAGCTATAAAATCCCCAAGATCATCTATTCCGATGCCTTCTATTCAGAAACGGTTCCTTATGCCGATCTGGTGTTGCCCGATACGACCTATCTGGAGCGGTGGGATTGTATCTCTCTGCTGGACCGCCCGATCTGCAGTGCTGAGGGACCAGCCGATGCGATCCGCCACCCGGTCGTCCCGCTGGACCGCGATGTGCGGCCCTTTCAGGATGTCCTGATCGAATTGGGTGCACGCCTGAAACTGCCCGGTTTCGTCACGGCAGAGGGCAGCCCCGCTTACCCCGGCGGCTATCAGGATTACATCACCAATCACGAACGCGCGCCGGGCATTGGTCCGCTGGCCGGATGGCGCGGTGAGTTTGGCACGGATCAAGGCCGGGGCGCGCCCAATCAAGGCCAGCTGCAACGCTATATCGACAATGGTGGATTTTGGGAGGACCCCTTTACGGAATCCGAATCCTGGTTAAAGCACGGCAATAAGGACTATCTGACCCGCGCCCATAAAATGGGCTGGATTCCGTCCACGGACCGCATCGTCATGCAGATATATTCCGAACCTTTGCAAAAGTTCCGACTGGCAGCCCAGGGATTTGGCCCCGCCGTGCCGCCAGACCGCCACAGGCACCGCGTCGAAACCTATTTCGATCCAATCCCCTTCTGGTATCCACCGTTTGAAACTACGGCCACAGCACAGGACTATACCCTGCATGCCATCACCCAGCGCCCGATGCATATGTATCACAGTTGGGGGGGGCAAAATGCGTGGCTAAGACAAATCACCAATCAGAATCGCCTGTATCTGCATCCCGAAACCGCCGCGACTATCGATGCCGGCGATGAGGATTGGGTCTGGATCATCAGCCCCCAGGGCCGCGTGAAAGCCCAGATCAAAACCATGCATGGCGTTGAAAAAGGCACCATCTGGACCTGGAACGCGATTGGCAAGCGTAAGGGGGCCTGGGGCCTGAAACCCGGTGCACCAGAGACGGAGAAAGGGTTCCTGCTGAACCACATCATACCGGAATTGCTGCCTGCCCAGGGCGACGGCTTCCGCTATGCCAATGCCGATCCGGTGACGGGCCAGGCTGCCTGGTATGATTTGAAGGTGCGCCTGGAAAAATGCCCCGAAGACGAGGCCGGGGCGACAGAACCTATGTTTGAGCGGTTTGAGGTGCCTGAACTGGCCCCCAGCGCAGTCTCGACTGACGGCGTTTTGCGCTATGGCAAGGATCTGCACCCCGATCCATCCGGCAAACCCGCCGCCCCAATGGCGGAATGGATCGGCAATCAAAAAGGCCATAAAGAGGGAGGAAATCAATGACCGCCCCAATCCAACCACAAAGTGCCGTCATTCCCGCGAAGGCGGGAATCCAGAGCCGCATCGCACCAGTCTTCGGGCCGCTCTGGACCCCGGATCACGTCCGGGGTGACGAAGATAGGGGCCGGTGGGTTCCTCATAAGCGTAACACCACGGGAGGGACACAGTGACCGCCCCAATCCAACCACAAAGTGCCGTCATTCCCGCGAAGGCGGGAATCCAGGGCCGCATCGCACCAGTCTTCGGGCCGCTCTGGACCCCGGATCACGTCCGGGGTGACGAAGATAGGGGCNGGNGGGTTCCTCATNNGCGTAACAGGGTCACGGGAGGAAATCAATGACCGCCCTTCCCTCTCAGACTCAGAAAAAGCTGGGCCTTGTGATCGATCTGGACATTTGCGTCGGATGCCATGCCTGTGCGGTGAATTGCAAGGAATGGAATACCGGTGGGCACAGCGCGCCATTGCCGGACAATGACCCCTATGGTGCGGATGCGTCGGGCGTATGGTTCAATCGCATCCACAGTTTTGAAGTCGTCCCGGAAGACGGTGGCGACAGTCGCATGGTGCATTTTCCGAAATCCTGCCTGCATTGCGAGGACGCGCCCTGTGTCACCGTCTGCCCGACCGGCGCGTCTTATAAGCGCGAAGAAGACGGGATCGTTCTGGTCAATCCCGACACATGCATCGGCTGTAAGCTGTGCAGTTGGGCCTGTCCCTATGGCGCGCGGGAATATGATGACGATGCCGGGATCATGAAGAAATGCACCCTGTGCGTGGACCGGATTTATAATGAAACCCTGCCAGCGGACATGCGGGTTCCGGCCTGTGTATCGACCTGTCCGGCCGGGGCGAGGTCCTTTGGAGATTTTGGCGATCCCGACAGCGCGGTTTCCAAACTGTCTGCGGCCCGTGGCGGCTATGCCCTGATGCCGGAACAGAATTGCAAGCCCGTGAACCGATATCTGCCGCCGCGCCCGCGCAAATCCGTGGCGGAAGAGGCCATGGGCGGCGCAGGCCTGACCCCCGTGGCCGACAGCAGTGCCGGCGTCATGGCCCGGTGGCTCGATAAAATTCTTTCCTTGTGAGGCGTTGTTATGCATCCGGCTAAATCGGTCATCTTTTTTACCACCGCATCGGGCGCAGGGTATGGCGTGTTGATTCTGTTCATCCTGATGGACATTGCAGGCCTGATTCCGGGTGGATGGGATGTCACGCTGATCAGCCTTGGTGTCGCCCTGGGTCTGATCACAGCGGGACTGTTATCGTCTACCGCCCATCTGGGTCATCCCGAACGGGCCTGGCGGGCCATGAGCCAATGGCGGACATCCTGGTTAAGCAGAGAGGGCCTGTTCGCCCTCATTACCTTTCTTCCCGTCCTGATCTATGGCGCAGGGCGGTTGGTCTATCCCGACATGACCACCCCCTGGCAGCCCGTGGTCGCAGCGCTTTCGGTCGCCCTGGCCCTGATCACGGTCTATTGTACGGCGATGATCTATGCCTCCCTGCGGCCAATTCCGGCCTGGTCCAACGGATGGACGCCGGTCTGTTACCTGACCCTATCGCTTTCCAGCGGGGCGGTCCTGTTAAACGCGCTGTCCTTCTTTCTGGGCTTTGCCAGCGTATTTTTGATTTTATTCAGCATTGTTTTGTTGTTGGCGGGGCTGATCGCGAAAGTGATGTATTGGCAGTCCATCGCATTGGCCAGCCCCCGATCCACTGCCGAAAGTGCGACGGGACTGGGCGGCATGGGCACGGTGAAACTGTTCGAGGCACCCCATCAGGGGGATAATTACCTGATGACGGAGATGGGGTTTAAGATCGCCCGCAAACACGCCGCACGGCTGAAGCGGTTGGCAATCCTGTGGGGCTTTGTCTTCCCCATCATCGCGATCTTTCTGACCCGCTATAGCGAAGGCGCGATCACCATTGGCCTGTTGGCGATATCCGTTCTGACCGCCGCGGTCGGCCTGATCGCGGAACGCTATCTGTTCTTTGCAGAAGCGAAACATTCCGTGACCCTGTTCTATGGCGAAAGCGCGGCCTGATAGTGTGGTGCGTGATTATTTGGAAGCACCACACTACTCCGTCTCTGACGTGCCGCCGATGCGGGCAATGCGCAGCAGATTGGTTTTGCCCGGTGTGCTGAAAGGCACACCCGCTGTGATCACGATGCGGTCCCCAATATTACCAAAACCGTCAATTTTCGCCTGATGGGTCGCGGTTTCCGACATATCGTCCAGGCTGGCCGCATCGGGCACCCGGGCAGGATGAACCCCCCAGACCAGCGCCAGACGCCGGGCCGTATCATCGCGCGGTGTCAGCCCCAGGATCGGTGCCATCGGGCGTTCCCGGGCGATGCGCAATGTCGTCGATCCTGATGTCGTATAGGTCGCGATTGCATTCACATTCAGCGTTTTCGCCATTTGTGCAGCGGCCGTCGCCACCGCATCTGCGGTGGTTGGCTCCGGCTTCTGGCGCTGGGCTTCCATCCCTTCCCGATAGACCGAATCCCGCTCCACCCGTTCAATGATACGGTTCATCATCTCAACGGATTCAACGGGATAGTCCCCCACTGCCGTTTCTGCCGACAGCATCACAGCATCGGCCCCGGAATACACCGCCGTTGCCACGTCAGAGGCCTCTGCCCGGGTCGGGACAGGCCGTTCGACCATGGAATCCAGCATCTGGGTCGCAACCACAACCGGCTTCCCGGCCATACGGCACGCATTGATAATGCGCCGCTGCAGCACCGGCACGTCTTCCGGCGGCATTTCGACGCCCAGATCACCCCGCGCGACCATGATCGCATCCGCTGCGGCCACAATTGCATCCAATTCCGTGATGGCAGACGGCTTTTCCAGTTTCGCCAGAATACCAGCTTCCCCTTTGATCAGGGCGCGGGCTTCTTCGATATCTTCCGCACGTTGGACAAAGCTCAAGGCAACCCAATCCACCCCCAGGCTGAGACCATATTTCAGATCGATCAGATCCTTTTCCGTCAGGGGCGACAGGGGCAACAGCACGCCTGGTACATTGACGCCCTTACGTTCCGATAATGGCCCACCAACAGCGACGCGGCATTCGGCAAATTCCGGCCCACAGGATGTCACCACCAGTCGGATGCGGCCATCATCCAGCAATAATTCCGCATCCTTTTCCAAGGCCTGGAAGATTTCCGGATGGGGCAGAGTCACGCGGTTGATATCGCCGGGTTTGTCTTCCAGGTCGAGGCGGAACTGCATCTCCTCAACCAATTCAATCGGGCCATCCTTGAAGGTCCCGATCCGCAGTTTTGGGCCTTGCAAATCCATCATCACCGCAATGGGGCGGGCAAACTTCTGTTCCAATCCCCGAATGATGTCCAATCGGGCCTTATGTTCCGCATGGGCACCATGACTGAAGTTCAGCCGGAACACGTCCACGCCGGCTTCAAACAACGCCTGAATGGAGGCTTGGTCCCCGGTTCCAGGACCCAATGTGGCGACAATCTTGGTACGGTGCTGACGGCGCATGGCTGCGCTTCCCCTTTTTCGTGCTGAACATTCATAAGTGTCGTGTCGCCGCACTATAAGAGAGCGACGCGGTGTTTGCTTGCAAAAACCGCAGCCTTGGGTCAAATCATTTTATCGCCATTTCCACAGGGTGGAAAATAAGGAAATATCTGCCTTTATCCGGTTGGGTCGCTTCAGAGGGATATGCACGCATGGAAGAGAATGCCAAAGATCCGGACCACAAACCCAAGCGGGGGCGACCTGCCACAGGCCGGGATGGCGGAGGCGTAAAATCCAATGACAGTGATACCGGCGTCCGGTCTTTGAACCGCGCCTTGTCCCTTTTGGAAGATGTTTCGACCCAGCCCGAAGGGGCAGCGCTTGGGGATTTGGCGCATCGCGCCGGTCTGGCCCCGTCCACCGCACACAGGCTTTTGAAAAGTCTGGAACTGCGCCGGTTTGTTACCCAGGATGCGGAACGCGGACTGTGGTTCACCGGGGTTCAGGCCTTCATCACCGGCACTGGATTCCTGCGCAATCGGGATGTTGTCGCCATCGCGCGCCCCTATATGCATCGCGCCATGGAAGAAAGCGGTGAATCGGTGAACCTGGCCATTCTGGATGGGACCGAAACGATCTATCTGTCCCAGGTTGAAAGCCGCCAGATGATGCGCGCCCTTGCGCCGCCGGGTGGTCGCGCCCCGTTGCATGCCTCTGGCGTTGGCAAGGCGCTGTTATCCGGATTGAACCAACAGGCGGCGGAACAGCGCATCGCCAATCTGACCTTCACCCGATACAGCGATAAGACCATTCGGGAACCCGCTGCGCTGATGGCCAGTATCAAACAGGCAAAACTTCAGGGATACGCAGTGGATGACGAAGAACATGCTGTCGGGCTGCGTTGCCTTGCGGCCCCGATTTATAATGAATTTGGGGAACCGGTGGCGGCAATTTCCATATCCGGGCCTCTGGCACGGATTGAGGATTCGCGGCTGCCGGTATTGGGTGAGCTGATCCGCAGCATCGCGCAGGACATCACCGCCGCCTTTGGCGGGGGGACGCCAGCTGGTCGGAACTGATGCCTGTTCCCTACTATCTTTCGGATTGAGTCGCCGATACGTCTTCGGTTTTCCACCGTCGCACCAGATTCGACTGGATGCCAAACAGATCCAGGACGCGCCCGACCGAATGATCGACCATATCGTCCAGACTGTCGGGCTTTGCATAAAAAGCCGGAACGGGCGGCGCGATGATGCCCCCCATTTCCGTCACGGTCGTCATATTCCGCAAATGAACCAGGGTCAGCGGCGTTTCCCGTGCCATCAGGACCAAACGGCGGCGTTCCTTCAAGACCACATCGGCAGCACGGCTGAGTAGATTGGCCGTCACACCGGTAGCGATTTCCGCCAGGGTCTTCATGGAACAAGGCGCAATCACCATGCCATCAGAGGGGAAGGACCCACTGGCACAAGGAGCCCCGACATCCCCGATAGCATAGGAAACATCGGCCAGTGCGCGCACATCGCGCGGCTTCAGGTCGGTTTCATATGCCAGCGTCATCTCCGCTGCTTTGGACAGGATCAAATGCGTCTCAACCCCTGCGGTTCGCAGTGCCTGCAACAGCCGGATGCCATATACGACGCCAGAGGCGCCGCTGATTCCGACAACTAATTTGCGCTGCACCATCGATTTTCCTTCACATTCAAAGTGACTGTAGTAGGCTAATACATACCGCGTCTGGCGAATTATTCCAGTAGGGAGTGTTCGTCATCAAGAGTGCGGGACGGCGGGTTCCACTTGCCATTTGCAATGAGGCGCCTCGCCACAGGCCCAATCCCTTGATAACCGGCACGGTAACGTGAGGTAACGCATTCTCAGTAATGGGTTGCCGGGCGAGTGCTGAATCTGGCCTCAGGCATATAAGCCTGATTGGATTCGACACGCATCATTGATTGCTTTGCTCAAGGCGTCAGGAAAGGAGGCTCCCTTCATCAGAAGAACCAGAACCCACCAATCTGGTGCATATGATTATGCTCTCTGCCTGGAAGTCAGGCGATTGGTGTTTCGGGTTTCGCCTTGGTGTCTTCCAATCGTTGATCGTGGCTTCGCTAACTCTGAACACTGGACCGTTATGGTCTTAACGTATGGGAGATTAGTCAAAAATGAGCACAGTTCACCGTATTGAAAGCCTGAAATCCAAACATGCTCAAATTGATAAGCGTCTTTCGGATGAAAGCGCGCGCCCGATGCCCGATGAAACAACCGTCTTGGCGCTCAAACGGCAAAAACTTCAAATCAAAGATGAAATCCAATCACTGACGGCGCATTGACGCCTGCATTTAAGGGTAGACACCCTTAAATGCGTGTATGATCGACGATGCGGTCGGTCCAATGACCTTTCAATTTGGACCGACCAACCGTCCCCCAAACGACGATGTTGGCACTTATGTGTCAATTTGCCACAGGCTTTTTTACAGCCACTTCGTGTTCTGGCATACCATATGCAACTTTTCAAAAAGCCCGTAAAAGGTGAATACCCGAATATTCACCGATTCAATTCTCTTTTTACGCGGCATTGCTGTCGGCAACATCATTGTGATGGTATTTTTTGAGGGGGCTGGAACTTCTGGATCAAGGCGATTATTATAAAAAATGAGTAAAAAGCCGGCAATTTATTTCTCGCAAAGGTTTATAAATTTCTAAATTGATATACATATATAGTAAAGGTTGTCATTCTGCTTCTAAAAATAGTGTTTTGTAGAAGTATTTAATTTTAGATATTTTTTACTAACTAATAAATAGTGAGAAAAAAACTTAAACAATTTGAAAAGAAACAGAATCCTTGACTGAATGGCGTTTAGACATTTTGTAACAGCGTGAAGCAAGATCTGCTTCGTAAGTGTGGCGTGGATTGTGCATCCATGTTGCTGTGGTTGGTTATCAATAGTTCGCACAGCACCCGACCCCGGTGTAAGCAACTTAGAAAAGGTGGACAAATGCCTCATCCTGTAGACGTAACGGTTGGCAACCGTGTTCGCGAAATGAGAATTCGCAAAGGCCTCTCCCAGCAAGCCTTGGGAGAACAAGTCGGTGTAAGCTTTCAACAGATTCAAAAATATGAACGGGGCACGAACCGAATGGGGTCGTCACGACTGATTCAAATCGCCGATGTGCTGGACGTGCCCGTATCGACCTTCTTTGAAGGACTGGGCAAGTCCGAAGCGACCAATGTAAGCAGCGCCAGTGAAGAAGGTCCATTGAATGTCAAGGCGTCCAAAGTTGCCCGTGACTGGCAGCGCATCGGGGACGAGCGGTTACAAACCAAAGTCGCCGAGATGATGCGGGCCTTATCCCGGGGCTAGAGCCCTCTGCTGATTATCTAGATCCGTCTCCCATTTATACTGTCGGATATGAACCAACGGCGCGCTGGCTGAATTGATGTCGTAATCAAAAGCCGGTGCGCGTGGTTCCCGAACGCAAATGGGCGAGATACTGTGCCGCATAATCACACCCGACCAATTCAGTGAAAAGACCCATCAGACGTTTGGTGACCGGACCCGCATGGCCCAGGTAACTGCGTCCGTTCAGGCTTCTGACGGGGCACAGACATAAGCTGGTCGACGTGAAAAAAGCCTCTGACGCCGTCGCCGCCGTGTGGAGCGATACATCCTGTTCTGAGACATCGATCCCGTTATCGCGGCACAGGTCCAGCACCACGGCGCGGGTGACACCCGGCAAAATATTGTCTGCCTTGGGCGTGATGACACGGCCATCCCGGACAAAGAAGACATTGCACCCAACGCCTTCTGCCAGATTGCCATTCATATCCAACTGCAAAGCCCAGGCGCCAGGCTTGATCGCCGTGACCTCCCGCTGGGCCAGCATCGGATTCATGTAATTATTGATCTTCGCATTGGGGCTTAACGCGTCCGGCGGCACCCGTTTCAGGGGCGCTATGACGGCTTCAATCCCATCCCGAAACATTGCGGCCCTGGCGCGCAATGGCAGTGGGGTACATTCAATCACAATTGTTGCACCGTCTTGAATGGGCGGCTCTCCATCCAGGCCTATGACACCGTTGGAGATACGCTGCGATACCCAGTAATCCTCATCGGGCCCCAGCAGGGCACGGTTGCGAGCCACGACTTCTTCGGTCGTATCCATAATCTCCTGCCGGTCCATCTGAATTTCGATACGGGTATAGGCCAGGCTTTGAAACAGTCGATCCACATGCTGTTCCAGTCGGAAAATTTTGCCCTTGAACGTGCGCGCCGTATCAAAAACGCAATCGCCATAGACAAAACCGGAATCCCGAAAGGACAACAAGGCCCGGCTTTCCGGTAAAAAAGCCCCATTCAGGTAGACACAGCGTTCATTTGCGCGGGTTTCCATATCAACGCCCCCCTAAATCTCTGCCGTGCGGTCGCGCAGGGCAAATTTCTGCACCTTGCCCGTGGACGTCTTGGGCAAAGGGCCAAAGACAACATGCCGGGGACATTTGAAATGTGCCAAGCGTTCCCGGGCGAAGGCAATGATTTCCTCTGCACTTGCTGCTTCTCCGTCTTTCAGGGTCACGAAGGCGCAGGGCGTCTCCCCCCATTTCTCATCGGCCTTGGCGACAACAGCAGCCTCCAGGACCTTTGGATGGCGATACAGCACGGTTTCCACCTCAATGGTAGAGATATTCTCGCCCCCGGAAATGATCACATCCTTGGATCGATCCTTTAGTTCGATATAGCCATCGGGATGCCAGACCCCCAGATCGCCCGAATGGAACCAGCCGCCGGCAAAAGCCTCCCGCGTCGCGGCCTCGTTCTTCAGATAGCCGCGCATCACAACATTGCCCCGGAAGAAAACCTCTCCCATGGTGACGCCATCTTTGGGCACCGGCTCCAGCGTTTCTGGATTGGCAACCATCAAGGCCTCCAGCACATGATAATTCACACCCTGGCGGGCCTTCAGCCGGGCGCGCTCCTCCGCATCCAGTACATCCCAGTCAGAGTTCCACTCACACACAACCGCCGGACCATAGACCTCTGTCAGGCCATAAACATGGGTGATGTGAAATCCTTCCTCCTCCATTCGTTGCAGGACGGAGGCCGGCGGTGGGGCCGCCGCGGTCATCGCTTCCACCGTTTGCGGCAGGATGCGCTTATCCTCCGGCTTTGCATTGACCACCATGTTCAGCACAATCGGCGCACCACAAAAATGCGTTACCCCCTGATCCGCGATGGCATCAAATATCGCCTTTGCCGAAACCTGCCGCAGGCACACGCTGGTCCCGCCAATCGCCGCCAAGGTCCAGGGGAAGCACCAGCCATTGCAGTGGAACATCGGCAGGGTCCATAAATACCGTGCCCCCGACCCCATTGTCCAGGTCACCACATTGCCCAGCGCCAGCAGATAGGCCCCCCGGCTGTGATAGACCACGCCCTTTGGATTGCCCGTCGTGCCACTGGTATAGTTCAGACTGACCGCCTGCCATTCATCCGCAGGCGGGCCATAGGCAAACCCAGGATCGCCGGTTTCCAGAAACTGTTCATAAGTCATCTCCCCCAAAAACGGCCCAGGATTCCCGGCCAGGGGGTCGTCGATATCAATGACCAGAATATCGCGTCCTGCCTCTTCCAGTGCCGGCCCAACAATAGCGGCGAAATCCCGATCCGTGATCAGGACCTTGGCCTCCCCATGATTCAGGATGAAGGCGATGGTGGCGGAATCCAGCCGCGTATTCAGCGCATTCAGCACCGCCCCCACCATCAGCACCCCGAAATGCGCCTCATACAAGGCCGGGATATTGGGGGCCATGACGGCGACCGTATCGCCCAGACCAATGCCGCGCTGGGCCAGGGCGGACGCCAACCGGCAGCATCTGGCCTCCGTCTCTGCCCAGCTATAGGACAGCGCACCGTGCACCACCGCTTCGCGATCCGGAAAAACCTGGGCCGCACGCTTTAGAAAACTCAGCGGTGACAAGGGTGTGTAATTCGCCGGGTTCCGTTCCAGCCCGGTCTCATAGATGCTCACCTGTTTGGTCCCCATTGATCCGTTCCTCACCCTGGATTCTTATGCCACAAATTGCGGTCCCAAACAGTGCCCGATACGCCCCGTCCCTGCCAATCTCTTTCGGCAAGGCACCCCAAACCAGCCGCCTTGAGCTTGCCACAGGTCGCCGTTACACTCTGGCAACCACGGGATGCATTTAAAAGGCGCGGCGCATGGCAGGGGCAGAGGCGACGAAGGTGGTATTTCAGACGGCGCTGGCATATTTTGAAAACCACTAAATCACGATCTATACTAGAACTACTTATTTAGAAAACACTGAAAATTGGATAAAGCTTTAGGGGCTGTTCAATGACGTGGAGGGGTTTCTATGAGCAACGAAGGCAATAGTGACGATGAAAGTAAGTATCTGTTGATCTTGGAACAATTGGACCTTGATGCTGTTGCAGAAAAAGCAGGCGGCAAAGAGAGTTATGACTTTGGGAGGGCTTTCCTGGAAAAAGCAAGGGGCACCAGTGAGGTTGGCGACGAAGTCACAGCTCGAGCCTGGACGCTAGTCGGACAAGTGTGTCAGATGATGTTCGCACCCTCTGATGTAAACGAACCGTTCTCGGCATTTGCGGTATTTCAAGATGGCCGAACACTGATTCCCGATGACATCGATGAAGAAACGTTGAAGAGACTAATCGGCTTGGCGCCAACCATCCGCACGCCTGAAGTAAAATCGAGAATTGCAGATGTGGCTTGGTGTCGTCTCAGAGATATCCAAGCGGCCCATTGTGCTATCGATGGATATGTAAAGAGCGCTGACGCCTTATTCGACCCAGAACACTGGGTCGAATATGCCGAACGCATTGAACGAGCGCTGAGGCTTGCGGTTCAGATACGCGACAACAATTGGATCGCCAATGTCGAGGGACAGATCATCAGGCGACTTGATGAGCTAAATGGGTCTGATCCGCTTTACCTTTCCTTGCGATTAGTTGAACTTCAGAACGAGTTTGAGTTCGGCGATCCTGAAGTAGCCTCGACTTGTTTGCAGCGAATAGTTGACGCTTCGCACATAGCCGGAGATTTCGAGAAGGCGCGTAAATACCTTTCCGAACTTTCGGTGACTAAGAAGCGGGCCGGTGACAAGGAAGCCGAGAAGATTGCCAATTTCAGGATTGCGCAGTCCTACGAAGAGGAAGGAGAGCATCGAGCCAAAGGCGGAAGCAACTTGGCAGCGGCACATTTTTTCGAATTTGCTCACGATGCCTACAGAAGTATTCCTGGGTGTCGACAAGACGCAGAGCGAGTTTATTCAAAACTGCGTGAAGCGCAGGCTGCGTCAGTCAAGGAAATGCAGTCCGTCACAACACCATCAATAGATGTTTCGGAAATTATTACAGCGGCCCGTGATCACGTCTCAGAGAAAAGCACATTGGATGCAATGTTGTCACTCGCGACACTATTGCGACCCAGTGATTTCCAAAAGTTGAACAAGCGGGCCATTGAGCATGCAAAGAAGTTCCCTCTGCAGAACTTATTCGGTGGTCGCCGAATGGACCATGACGGACGTGTCACCGGTATCAGGACAGCGGCCACCGACGAAGATCGCAACCAAACACGCGCACAGTGGGAGCGAGTAGTTGAGCTAGCGATGTTGGATCATCAGTTTGAGGTTCAATCCACGATCATCCCGGCGCTGCAACAAATCAACTTTGAGCATTCAATCTCGCTTCGAGATATTCGCGACATCGTGGCAAACAATCCAATTGTTCCAAAAGGCCATGAAGAACTTATAACAAAGGGGCTCTACTTCGGGTTTCGTCTCCAGTTCCAGGAAGCCAACTCCATTCTTGTCCCACAGTTTGAAAACTGCATCAGACATGTCCTCAAAGAGCTTGGTTGTGAGACTTCGACCCGAGACAGGTTTGGAATTCAAGATCACATGCCTTTCGGAACGTTATTAGGCAAATACCAAGATCAACTGCGAGCGGTAATGAGCGTCAACGTTATCCTTGAACTCAAGCTTCTGTTTACCGACCAGAACGGGGCAGCGGTTCGCAATAGGGTCGCTCATGGCTTGGCACCAAGCGGGGAGTTCTTTGCGCCGCATATGATCTACGCTTGGTGGTTCATGTATTTCGTCATTGTAAACCCTATCTTCCGGTACCTGTCCAATGCACCTGTTCGTGTTGAAAATGACGCAACGGAAGAACACCTAACAACTAGAAGTGAAAAATAGCACTATGATATACTAAAAAATAGAGTAACACGCCCGCGAATTGCGCAGTCTACGGAGATATCTCAATTTTATTCTACGTAATTTTTTTACAGGAACTAAAAACATTATACGGGGCAGGAGGACTCGAACCTGAGGCTCGCTTTCTAAAAAGTATTCTGCCTCTTATCACTCTAATTTTCATTGTGCCGCCTCTGCCCGAGACCTAAACTTCAGCAACCACGGGGTGCATTGAAAGGATGCGGCGCATGGCGGTTGCTGAGGCGGCAAAGATTGTATTTCAGACGGCGCTGGCGGGCACGCTGGAGAGCAAAGGGTTTCGCCGGGTTTCCGACACCAATTATGTGATCGAAGGCGATGGCATCGAGTGGCGGGTCATCTTTGGACCGGAATACAAAGACGAGCCCGGCACCTTTCTCGACGCGACCGGCATCTTCATTCCAGAAGTCGACCGGCTCTGCCTCGCCCTGGAAAGCCAAAGCGCCCCGCTATCATTGCCTATGGCCCGTACCAAGTACCGAGCGCACTTTTCTTTTGAATGCAGTTCCATCATCGATCCTAAAAAACCCTACAACGAAAGAGAACATGACCCCTGTTACATTCCGGAACAAATCGGCAGCGATCGGCGTGGTCGTTGGGCGACTAAGGGAAAGGATTTGGAAGCACTGGGACAGAGGATAGATCATTATTGGCAACGAGACACTTGGCCTTGGCTAAGAGACCGCATGACCTTGGGAACCGCCTGCGGGCCCCTGCCTTCGATGGAATGGGTTCCCGGGGACAGAAGGGGCACCTGGTTTGAGTTGTTACAATGGTGGGCCTGCGGTTACAGGGATTTGGTCATAAGCAAATTTTCAGATATGGAACGCGACGCAGCTCAGGATGACCACCAGATTTTTCAAATTCTTAAAGAAAAAAAACAAGTTGGTAGAAGTCTGTTCCTTGGTCGATTCATTCCATTTCTTTCTGATGTTAAGGAGCAAAAAATTCGAGACTTAAGGCAACTTTACATGCAAAAGAATGAGCACATGCAGGAGATCATTGATTTGTTGAATGTAAGGCAAAATGTTGAAGAAAAAATGCGCGATTGGCGCTAAGCACCAACCGCGCACAACCAATACTACTCTAAAGTTTCAGCGGATATTGCGCCTCTGATCATTGCTGCAAGACCAATAACAGGAATTGGGTTCCTTTCACTGCTTTGAGCTTGATATGCCATTGCACGCGTAAGAATTATTTCCGAACTATACGGAGATAATTTCCCATTCCGAACGGCTGTATCCAGTCTTTTCTGTATAGCCAATTCAAGATGACGTGGACTGATCTGATCTAGTCGAACTCTCAGATATTTAACCGAATGGAGTGTGTACTCTTTTGCATCATGCGGCCTTGCCGTTGGCATCTCAAGAGGAATTGATCCATCGTTTTTCCTTTGAGAAACATCCAATTTCGCGCTGCCTGACTTAACCTCATACGCGGTTCCAAGCTTATCTCTATCAGGTCGCCAAACCAGACCAAACAGATTATCAACCCCCTCAGGCGTTGAAGCATCATATATACGACTTCGTTTGGCAGTCTTATCAATTTTGCCGACAGCTCTCGCACCATAGTCATCATAGACGGTAAATCCTGCCTCTCTCATTGCTTGCACCACCTCCCTTTCAGTCGCGTCCCCCATGGACATATTTAACAGAAGTTGGACTGCCTTCTGATCCGCCTCAGGTATTCCCTGAATCAGCTCCTTGGTATCGAAGGATTTGAACTTCTTGGGAAACTGACGTTCAAACTTCGCGAGGCGCACGCCCACAACCAGTTTTCGGCCGCCTGCGGTGGTGCGCAGGCCGCGAACCAGGGCGGTGCGGGCGAGTTTGGCGACTTTCCCGACGCCTGGCACGGCCCCCGCTGTGGCCAATACGGCAAACAGACCGTTCTGACCGGCCAATTTCCAATTGCCCGCCTCAATCGCCTTGGTCATGGCGGTGAAATCAGTCACGGCATCCTGGGCAGAGCGGACCTCCCCGATGATGGGCAGCATGTCCAGCAACAGGTCCCGGGCCCGCGCCAGGTCCTCCTCGCGATCCGGCGCGTAAGCATTGACCAGAGTTTCGGCCATATCAGCCTTGCTGGCCCCTGATGCCTGCCCTTCGACAACGTCCAACAGGGCAAGTTCCCGATCAATGGCTCCCTGATTGCGGCTCCGACGGCGCGGCCCAAGCGACGTCTTATCGAACGCCCCTAATTCAGCCAGGCGATCTTCTATATCTTCGACACTCAGATCACCGGAAAGTACCTTGCGGATATCGTCTGCAATCGCCGGGTCTTGGGCCATGGCTTCTGCCAGGCGTTTGGTGCCAGTTGTGTCCAGGCCTTCCAGACGCACCCCGTCCCCAAAGTCCAGTACGGGCTCGGCGTCTGGCGCGCGCGTGATGGTGACCCCGGCTTTTTCTTTGGCCGCGGCATAGGTTTCCGACCCTTCGGCAAAGCGGCGCTTCTCAGCGGCTTCCTGATCCTGGGCGATGGCTCTGGCGATGCGGGCCTGGGCGGTGGGGTAATCTTCATCCTTCCGCTTTTGATAGCGCGCAGGATTATACGCCCCCGGATCACCAAGGCCGATCTTGACCTGGCTAGACTCCAGTCCCCCCTTTTCCCCATCATTTGCCCCCGCATTCGCCCCCACACTCGCCTGTTGCTCAGCGGCGTTCGCCCGATAGGCGGCAATTTCCCGATTGATGCCCGCATCAAACTGTCGGGCTGCCTGTGGATCGCTTTTGCCAACAGCCAGGCTGTGCAGGCGGGCAATTTCCCGCAATTCTGGAATGGCCGCCTCTCCACCGTCCTGCAAGGCGCGGCGGGCGTGATCGTAGTAATCATCATAGCGGGCGACCCTGGCCACGGCATCGGCCTCCCGTTGCAGCACCGCCTGGTCCTCTGCGGAGCGCGCCGGGCGCGGTGTCGCTGTGGAACGGATTGCACCGGATAAAGGTCGATGCGCCTGATCCAGGGGCTTATGGGCAACCTTGTCCACAGATCGCCCGGTTTCCTCAGGACGCGCACTATACCCATAGGGGTTCAGCACAGGCTCCTTTGGTGACACTGCCGGCTGGCGCTTTTCGGAAGGAGCGGTCCAGCGTTTGGGTTGGCCTGTCGGCTGGGACCCGTTGTCCCGTTCCGGGATTAGGGTCGATGGCTTCGGAAGGGCGGGCTGATTTTCTTGCTTTGTCCCAATAGTCGTTCCAGCCTCTGCCCTGATCCGGGCCGCACCTTCGCCCCCGACAGAAATCGAGCGAGGCGTATAGGGTTGATAGCCTGTCGTCGGGTTAAGCCCCCTGTTTTCCGACCCTGGAACGGGCCCAGATAGCACACCAGACGGCGCACCGGACAGCGAACCAGAGGACAGTGACGTATTGGGCGTTTGGACAGTTGGTGCCTGCACTTTAGGTATTTGAATTGACGGCCCTGTGGCCGCAGGGGCATTCCACCCCATGCCAAAACTTGGCCCGGCCCCGGCGGCATTGCTGTTGACGGATTTGGGCGTTGGCGCCCCTTCTGAGGATCCCATTTTACATCTCCTTGGATTTTGATTTGATCAGGCTTTGCAGCAGATTTTGCAAAACCCCTGTATTTTGATTGGCTGGCAGGCCACCCTGAGCCTCCAGCACGCGCTGTTTCTCGCCAGACCGGCGATAGACATAGATGCCCAGCACAGAGAGGCCCACGGTCCAGATCGTCCCCAGTGACGCGACGGCGGCGATGACCGGGGCGGCCTGTTGCGGGTCGGCGACCACGGTATAGGCAATTGCCCCCATCTGGGCGGCCCAGGTGAAGGCCATGATATAG
This sequence comes from Rhodospirillales bacterium, assembly GCA_002696645.1. Lineage (GTDB taxonomy): Bacteria > Pseudomonadota > Alphaproteobacteria > UBA8366 > Aestuariispiraceae > Pacificispira. Next base: position 27,461 of record NZSA01000064.1, read on the forward strand.
CCAAAGGTCGGGCGCATGCGGCGGACATAGGCGTCGTCGCTGATACTCTCCGCCCGGATAGTCTGGTTGACCTGTTGCAGCCAGGTCTGGTCGGTATTGGCCTCCAGCGTGGCAAGGGCTTCCAGATGGCGATTGGCTTCTTTCAACTGGTCGCCATCCAGGCGACCCGTGGCGATTTCAGTATCGACCTGGCCCAGTGCGTCTCCCGCTGCTTTCGCGACAGAGTTGGAGGAATTGGACAAGGCTCCCCCGACGGCCTTTACCAGCAAGGGCAGGCCGATTTGAGCAAGTAACATTGGCAGCATAATGATGCTCCTTTCACGATAGGATTTGATAGAATTTGAATGACCCGATCCGGGCCTTAGGCTTGCGCCGTTCCGCCCATAGCGGATGTTCTCTGGGCCGTCGGTAATGCGTTGCGCCATAGGTCGGATCGACCAGCGCGCCCCGCACCGCCCGCGCTGCAATGCGGCGACAGACGGCGAGATCCGGGTCCGTGTCTGGGACCTGCATCAAGCTGGCGCGATACTCAGGCGTCAGGCGCCAGCAGGGAAATTGCCCACTGGCCAGGCAGGCTTCCACCACCGTGGTGCCCCACCAATCCTTGCCAAATCGCTGTTTCGCCAGACAAACGCGGTTCAGAACGACGGCCGCAATCGCTTCCTTGATGCGGACGGATTCAGCCCGGGCTTCGCCCCACAGGGTGCGGGCCAGGATATCAATGGCGGTTTCTTCCGCCTCCATATCCAAAGGCAGATTCAACAGGGTCATGACTCTCTCCTTGTCATATGTCTTGCAGAGGGTTTTTGGGAATCGAGCTTTGCTTCGATGCGCAGCAGGTGATCGGTCAGCCGCCCCTCCAGATCTTTCAGTTGAGAGGTTGAGGCATAGCTCTTGGCGACTTCCAATTTATAGGCGGAAAGCGCTTCCCGAAGCTGAGCAACAGCCGTATCCAGCCGTTGGCGGTGGCGCTCTAACGCAATGTCCTGATCGCGCCGTGTGCGCCACATCAGCCACCACAGTCCGGTCAGCGCCGGAATTTCGACAACAGTGATCCACCAGATCACGTCAATGGACGTGCCCGTCATTTCATTTCTCCTTATTTTACACAATTTTTGTTTTAGATATTTTCAGACGCTGAAATCAGCATCGGCGATGACACTGCCACCACCCCCCTGCCAGGATTGGCGACCGTAATGGGTGCTGGACCTGGGCAGGCGCACAGGTTCCATTGACAGGCACCCCGCCACCGCATCCAGCCCGTCATCGTGCCCTTTGCTGAGACCGCCCGCCTGCCATTCCCGCATTTCCATCGGAAAAGGCGTATCCCAAACGCTACGGTGACAGGCGATCTGACCAGCCGCCAGAACCGCATCAAAAGCTTCCAGAATGCGGGTATCCTTGGCCCTGGTTGAATGGCGCTCCTGCACCGCACAGGCGGTATGCAACACAGCCATTTCCCGGCGCAGCAGGCTGGGCAGAAATTTGCCGATCCCATTGGTCTCAATCGTGACAGAGGGCAGAAAATTCCGCCTGGCAAACCGCGCGACCGCCCGACATTGCTGACGCGCCTCGTCCAAATGCAAGGCGGGATCGGTGGTCAGATACTGAATGCGATGCAGTCGATAGATCCCGTCTTCGCCTGTAAAAACACAGGCCACGACGGAGGAATCCCCGGTTCCCGTCCCCCCATAGGCCGGGTCCCACCAGGCAGTGGCGGAGATCATCCGCACCCCGTCCAGCATCAGCATTGCCTCCCCGTTTCGCTCCACCAGATCCAACCTGGCCTGATACAGTTTCATGCGGTCCGGGTCCAAGCGACTGCCCACGATGTTCATGGGCTTGAGCATCATCTGACTTTGAAACTTTCCCTCCCCCTGGCGCAGCCGCAGCGCCTGGATCTCCTCCCGGCTATAGCGATCCGGCCAGGCGGACGTGCCGTCTGCTTTCAGAATCGGGACTTCCAGGCGCTTGTACCCCGCCAGAAATGGTTGAGCCTCGCCAATTTCTGACCGCGCCTCTTTTGCATAGATTGTGTAGTAACTATGTGGCGTACCGACATAAAGCTGCATGCCGCCCGGTACCAGAATGTAATCCGCCTCGCTGAGCCGGGCCCGCAGGTCCGCGCGCTTGGGAGCGGTATCACAGGTATTAGGCACTTCGACATCATCACAAATGATCAGGTCCGCCCGACTGCCGGTCAGGTTCGCCCCGATGCCCCGCGCCAACATGGAGGGATCACGCAGTTCCTTTAGCCGCTGCACCGTGAAACGATCAGACGCCCATTGATCCAACTGATCGGGCTTCAGCCCCTGGGTCAGCGGATGGCGTTCGATCAGGCGTTTCACATTGCGCACCATGCGACTGGCCAGGTCCTGCTCTGCCGCCAGAACCAGAATGCGCAGGTTCGGATCGCAATACAGTTTCCAGGCACAGAAAAGGCCGACAATCGTGGACTTCCCGGCCGCCCGGAACGCCAGCAGGATCAGGTGCCGATCCTGACTGCTTGCCCCGGCATTCACTCGGGCGTTCAACCAGCGACAGATGCGTCGATGCAGGACCGGCGTTTTCTGACCCTGTATTTCGTTCCATATCCACAGGAACTCCAGAAAGCTACAGGCTGTCATGCTGTGCCCCCCTGTTCCGTGTCAGACGGGATGGCGGAGTCAGAACTGTCTTCGTCCTCCTCATCATGAGCGAGTGCCGTTCGGGCGGCGCTAATCAATGTCGCGACCCCATCCAAATCCTTTTCCTGCGCTTCATCCTGGGTGGCGGCGGCTTCTGCCAGTTTGATGATCTGTTCGATATGGGCCAGGGCGGCCTTAGCCCCCGTATGGGCGGCAGCAAAGGATTTCGGATCTTCTGCAGGCCCATTCAGGGCAATCTGTTGATAGGCGGCGATGGCGGCATCCAGCATCGCTGGAAGCTTTTTCATCAACCGTTTCCGCATTGTGTTGGACTGTGGGCGACGGGTGCGTGGTGTACGGGATTGCGGGCGGCGGGCAGTGGCTTTCTTATCGACCATTTTAAGTACCTTCTTTGTTGAGTGCAGAAACGCGAAAGCCCCGCCACAGGGGCAGGGCTTTCGCAAAAAGCAGATATGTTACGCGGCAGATTACACAGTGACGCTTTCTGGTACGGGCCAATGCGCATCATCTGAGATGACAGTCGGTGGGTCTGTCTGCAATTGCGCAGAGACCGCAAGGCAGGCCTGGCGATAGTGTCGCATGGCATCAAAGATCAGACGGGCCTGTGCCTCGCTGGTCAGTGTCATCAAGACACCGGCCGCCGTGGCAAAACGCACCCCGTCCTCATCAATCAGCTCATCCGCAAACGCCTGAACAATTTCACCCACGCGCTGGGACGAGACCTCGTCACACCGAAACGGGCTGCCGTTGACAAATATGCCCTTGGTTATCCGGCGTTCCGCCTCAAAGCGGATCTGTCGCAAGGGGCTGGTCAGTTTTGCAATCTTTGTGATCGTTGGCATTTTTGTTCCTTTCAAATTAAGCTTCAAGCAAGGCTTGATCGCATTGGAAACCCCAGCGATGGAGAACAACATCTGCATCATTCTGGCAGTCCAGCTTCAAGCGTATGGATGTTCCACTGGGCTGCGATGACAGATCAACCGTGCCCGCTACAAGGGTGCGCCCGGTACTGGCCCATGTCTGCAATACAGTCGCAGATACAGCCGTCCAGGTTGTGCCGTCATCCCGACTGACCGACAGCACAAAATCCGTATTGATTTCTGGCTCCCCGTAGAGTTCAAGCTCCACCAGAACCCGTCCTTCCAAGGGGTCATTTTCCACCGTGATCGGGCTAGAGACGATTGTCATATCATTAATGACAGCGCCCAAAATCTGGATTTCTGTTATGACCGGAATATAAGTGTTAGCATTTGTGGTTCGAGATCCATCGGGACTGACGATGCGCACGTATCGGACCGTTCCGGCAATATCGACATGCTGCCATCCGGTGCTGTTTACAAAGGACCCTTCCCCAAGGACCACTGTATCCGCACCAAAGGCATTCGTTCTACAGCCGAGAACGCGCATATTGGCCATCATCGTCTGGTTCGCCAGCACATAGACAAGAAACCGGGTAACCGGCTTGATCGCACCCAGATCATATTGAACATAAAACCCGGATGTGAAGCTTGTGGCGGTGCCTTGCCAATATGCGCTTAAATTGCCATCTGTCGTAACCAATGGTGAATTGGCGTAGTTTCCGATTGGTGATACAGCATTGATACCACTGGACACGCTAGCCCCGGGGGACCGACAGTTATAGGAACCATCAATCGGGTTATAACTGTACCCTGATCCCGCCAGCGCACCGTCTTCGATGCCACTTTCGTCCGAGAAGTCATCGATATAGGTGTTGATCAACTGATACTCATTGACGCCATTTTCGATAGCCGAAGACCAAAGGAGCCGAAACTGAGTCTCCTCAAGGGCATTCAACTGGTTCCGAATCTCCGGCAAGGCCGTATCGTTGATCAAGTCCAGTGCCACGCCATCCGCCGCGATGTCTCGACCATCAACCGTATCGGGATCAACAATCGCATTGCCGTCCATGTCCAAAGACCCGGTCATCGCCACGGCACCATCCCGAGGCATGTAAATGTCATCGCCTACGAAAGTGGAGACCCAGCCCGACTGACTATACACCTGCATTGATTGTTCATCGGTATCGAAGAACAAGTCGCCTTGTTGCAGGGGCGAGCCGTTCAACCGCTGTGTCGGCGCTTGCGCGGTTGCATAAGACCCCAGATAGATAAGGGCGAATTGTGCTGTGGCCCCCATGGAATCCGGCACTTTTGTCACAGGGCGCCCATCGACATCAAAGCTCAGAAACATGCCCGCTCGATCCCGTGCCAGGGGAAGAACCAAGTCACTGTCAACGTCATACGGCAAGCGGTGAATGGAATCTCCGACCAGCGCCTCCGCCTGCTGCAACAACAGGGCTGTGCGATCCAGTTCGTCATTTAGTACTGCCGCACGCAGATCGGCCCCCGGCGAAAAGTCAGTGGTGCGTTGAAACGGCATATCCCGCCAGATTGAAATCCGTGCACCGCCACTGGGGCTCTGGCCAAAGACAATCGTCCCCCCCTGTTCCTGTCCAGTCCCCGTAATCGTATAGGCGGAAGAATCCAGGATCACGTCATCGACGGCCACGCGCAAATCCCCGTCACTAAGAATGGGGAATGGATAGTCGAATACAGACGTGCCCAATTCACCTTCTGCCTGCACATATTGAACGCGCGGACGCAGGTCATTGATAAGTATATCAGTCATTGTGTTTTGTTCCTTCGAGTGTGAGTTACTTTTCAAGAATGCCCGCGACCTGAGTGCCAATGCCAATCAGGCCTTTGGCGAGTTCAAGTCCCTGCGCCGCGCCGCCACCGCCGCCGCTGCCGGTATCATTCAGCAAATTCAAACCACTGACGGTCATGTCATACCCCTTGCGGCTGTCGGCCAGGGCCTCGTTGTAGTTCTTGTTCAAACCGCTGATCACAGCGGCGCCCGAACCGCTTGTTGAGCCAACCCCAGATGAGCCCAATCGCGCCCTGGAGCTGGCCACAGCGGATCGACGTTCCCGCTCCAACTGTTTTTCTTTCAAACGCTGTTCCAGGGTTCTTTGATCAAGGTCCTGTTGCCGCGCCAAAGCGGTTTGAGCCGTCTGAGCCTTTACCGCTTTCTTCTGCTGACTCATTTGGGCCTGGGTCTGTGCCACGCTGATTGCGGACATAACGACACCGATGACGGGTGCTGCTGCTCCCATTGTACTTCTCCTTCTATGGTGGTTGATTAGAGCAACGCCTGCGCAAACGGACTTGTCTACGATGACGTATTTGCTGAAAAAACAACGATGCTCTAAATGCTTGAGCTCATGCGACCGCATGATGCTCTGCATGTTTCAGCTCATGCGATCGCATGATGCTGTGTATGTTTGAGCTCATGCGACCGCATGATGCTCTGCATGTTTCAGCTCATGCGACCGCATGATGCTATGTATGTTTGAGCTCATGCGACCGCATGATGCTCTATCCGTTCGACGATATCTCATTGAGAACCGACAGAACGGTACAGGGCAGCGGATCAGATTGTTCGATCCGCCACAAAGGCACCGGCTCTCCCCGGGTCCATCCCAGGGCGCGCACGGTCTTATCTCCGGTCAACGGTGTGATTGGGGAATCCAACGCACCAGGTCCGAAGGTCTTAAAGGGCAAGGGGCGCAAGCCCTGGCCCGTATCCACTGTCAGGGCCGCTGTTTCCAGCAACCGGAAGGTAGCCCGAACCAATCGCGTGGCGCTGCCTTGCGTCACACCGGTCCCAGAGGGCTGATAGGCTGGTAAAGGCTCGATGATATGGGTGTAGGGTAAACCGATCTGAACCGATCTGGCGGGCTGGGCCAGGGTGATTGCCCCATCGATCACCGTCGCTTGATCCCGAACAATGCCATCGGCCACGACATCAACGGTCCTGTCATTCAAATGATCCAGACCAGACCAGACCGTCTTTCCATCCTCATCATCGGCAACCTGATCCGTCATCGCCGCATCGGTCAGAAGGGCATCATCAAACCGCTCTATTCGGTAGGTTTCCCCGCGATGCACCATCAGGTAAACATTCGATCCGACCACTGCGACCGCATGGAAAGTTCCATCGGTTTGCATCATGGACCAGGCCGTGACCTTCTCCTGCCGAAAGACGGTCACGCAGGCCAGCGTGCCATCACCATTGACCAGATAGAGGATGCGATCCGCCTTGTTGAAATCCTGATCCACGGGGTTGCGCATCATCTTATCCGACAACACGGCCAGGTCGTTGGACTGGTAAGCCTGTTCAACATCCGCAAACAGAAATTCCCGCAACTCAGTGCCACTACGCGATACAAACAAGGTTGCACCATCCACATCACGCGGCAGGATTGTCCGGTTCGCCAGCGAACCAATGCGGGTCTGTCGTTTCAACTGGATCGCAGAAGGGGTCAATGGATCCCCGGTCACCATCCATTCCGCACCGGATGTAAAGACCTGCAAGTGACGGCCGGAGAAAACCGCCCGGATCGCATTCACCTGATCCGACAGGATGGCAAATTCGATAGACTCATCATCCTCCGCCTCTCCCAGGTCGAAGTTGAACAGATCTGCCGATTTCGACAGCCACAACCGATTGGTCAGATCACGACTGCCACCAATGACCAATCGGTCCTGATGAAAGCAAACAGAGACAGGATAGCCTCGCACGGCGGAAAAGGATGCTTCCTCCCAATCCTTCACGGCGTCTGTTCCCGCAAGAGCCTCCTTCACGCTGGCTGTTGCAACGGTGGCGGAAGTCACGGCGGTAATCTCAATCTCTTTATCAGACACCCGGAATCGCACACCGACATGGTCTGCCTCAAAGACATCATCCGACGCGGTCAGGGTAATCGATCCCGTCGTCGCACTGGGCGTCAGTGTGACATCCTCATCGGCAAACTTGTAATAGGGTTGGAAGCGCCGATCGTCCTTTTCAAAGAATTTCCAATCGGTGATCGACCACAGTTCCGCACCCTTTCGCGTCAACCGCTTTGGGGGCACATCCGGATGGACAAGCAACAGGGTATCTGCGCTTTGTGTCCAGGCCAGATGCTTCAACTGATCCTCCGTCCAGGGCGATTCCAGCGTCACGACAAGAATGTCATTGGCATAAACCCGCACCTGCAAGTGCGTGAATACCAGCAAATACACCTGTTCAGTATTAAATTCGAACGGGACCAGCCGACCCGAACCCTCCGTCAGGGCAATGTGACGCAAGCCCCGCCGACGTGCGACACCCCCTGTTGGGGCAATTTTAACATTGCGCAGCGTGGCGGCCCCATTGCTGTAGGCTGTCAGATCGCCCCGCCCGACAAGACCGATGGAAATCTCACCGGCGGTGAAGTTTGTTTGAATGGTTTTGATCCGTGCCATTATCCGCGCACTCCTACCAATGTGTAATCTTCGAACCGGGGTGGAACATCCTGCTGGGCATCAATCAGCCGTGCCTGACGAAACTGATCATCCGCCAGCCGTTGCAGGGCCTCAGACCGGGTTGTGCTTTCCGTGATGGGCAAACAGAACTCCGCCGCCAAACGCGCGATCAGGGCCTGATCGAAGAAGGGAGGAAAGGCGGACTCGTTGGGCCGAAAGATATAAGTCAATGTCACTGACGCCGCATTCGTATGCAGACGCCGCTCCACAATGCGGTAGTCCAGACCACGCCCATAGCCCGCCTCCCCCGCAGACAGGGCGCGCAGAAAGTCGGACGGCAATTGATAGGCATAGTCATAATCCGCTGCCGGAACGCCCACCAATCGCGGCAGAACCCGCTGTGCGGTGGCAAAGCTCCAGGGATGGGCCGACAACATGGCATCGCGTGTTGAGGGATACAGCGTGGCGGCAACCAGGCTTTCTGCTGTGCCATCTTCGAAGCCGGAAATCGGTGTCGCGCCAATCTTGATCAGCGCACGGCTGGATAATTGAATACTGCTTAAGGCCATAAGAGCTCTCCTAGAAAAAGTGGCCGCCCGGAGAGTCCAGGCGGCCACGTGAGTTTGTTGAACAAAGGTCAGGATCGGATGTCGATCAGTCCGTATCAGCAGAACCGATCGCGGTCAGATCATCGACATCCACGACAGTTCCGGTATTCGACGATACATGCAGAATGCCGGAGCTTAACGTGCCATCGGTATCGGTATTGGCCAGGATCATGTCCCCAACGCGCAGCATGTCCGCTGCTTCGTTGAAGTATCCTGCCGTATCGACACTGGCGGCCGCGTCGGTCGTCGTATAGTGCCAAAGGGTGAAGCCGTTGGCGTAAGCGATAACGCTCAAGTCACGAGATTTATATGCCATTTTATCGGTCTCCTTCCGGCTTACGATTCAAGGCACGGCAGGCGCACAATGCCCGTCGCGTCGATGACACCAGCACCCTGGCTCATCATGTGGTTGATGAAGTGGGCTGCCCGGTCGCCATGCCAGGTGATGTCGGATTTCACATCCTTGCCAATGGCATGACCGATGGCGGTTTTGTGATACCAATACCCATTGCGCACGCCGCCAGACAGCACGAGGCCCGAATGCGGCATCCACAAGGTCCCCAGCCAGCGTTTCGCCTGGGTCCCTTTCCAGGGCAGGTCTTCATCGCCGACATAATCCGCGTTGGAGAATTCTTCGATATCCAGAAGATCGCTCCATTGCTTCCAGCCGATAATGGCGACCCGTTGACCATCATCCGGGACATCCTGGCCCCCCAGCATTTCAAACGCTTCCAGCACTTTGGCTTTGGTCAGGCCGGTCGTGCCGTCCTGAGAGTCCTGGGCCGAGGTTACGGTTTCCATGGCATCGATGATCAGATCATCCGTTTTCCGACCCAGGGCATAGGCCCCGGCATTGGTGACGACGGATCGTTCATCATGGGCCATCTTGATTTCATCCAGGGCATCCACCCAGTCACCGGCATAGTAATCCTGCAAGGCGATTTCGACCGGTGTATGGTCGATGTTCATCACCGGTACTTTGCCATGACGGGCCTTGGTGGATGCGGTGCCCTTGCCAACCTTCTGGAATGTCGTGGAAGAGCCCTTGATGTCATTCTTGGTGCGCACGGTATTCCGCAATTTTGACCCCATGCGCTGATAGGCCAAATGCACTTCGATCTGAAAGTGCCGGGAGAATGAGGTTTCCACAGTTGTGGACATGTCATCTTTCCTTTCGGTTTCGCGATATCCCAACCCAATGCGTGACGGGCCGGGCGCGGTGTTGCCAAATGAGTGTGACGTCCAGCGGTTATCGCTCGGCCCAGGCGCAGTTTTGCGCGGGACCAAACGGCCAGGCCGGGTCAACTCTGTTTCATATCTGAGAGAAAAGGGGCCGGTATGGGCCATCCCCGTGCCGCCAGTGTTTCTAACGCGATCCTGAGCGGTACCGATTGGCCATTTGAAGCCACACGCACGCGCCGATGCCTTAGGGAGACCTGACGATCCTTCGGGAACAGTTATCCGATAAACACGGACCCCTGAACGAAAAGTATTTGCTGACGGCTGGGAAGTGACTGGATTGTCCCCGCAGCAAACGGGGGTCCGATGGGCCGGTGCGATTTAGGCGCACTTGTGGCCCGCTCCCAAAGACCAATCTAATGACTAAAGAGAACAAGTCAAGATAAAATTTATAAACTTCATAAAAAAAAGAACATGATATGTCTAAAAATCTGTTTCGTGACCCCTCATTTGGTTGCGCTGGTGCGAGCCGCGCCATATTCTCCGATCACCATGATATATCATCTCGCCAAACTTGATGCCTGGACGGTGGCGCAAAGCACCGGGATTTATACGGGAAATCCAGCAGATCGCGCCGATGGATTCCTGCATCTGTCCACCGCCAGCCAGATTGAAGAAAGCGCCCGCCGTCACCGTGCTGGCGAATCCGATCTTGTCCTGTTGCATGTGGACGAGGCCCAACTGGGCAAAGCTTTGGTCTGGGAGGAATCGCGCGGCGGTAAACTGTTTCCGCATGTTTATGGGGATATCCTGCTGTCGGCGGTAAAACAGGCGACACCGCTTTCCCTGAATGCCGATGGCATTCACCAATTTCCGGATTTGGGCTCTGACAATGGCGCTGACTGATTACGTTCTGCCGCTGCTGCATCGACTGGATCCTGAACGGGCGCATCGATTGACTGTGCGCGCCCTGGCCTGCGGATTCGGCCCCAAACTGACAATTGACCCAGACCCGTGTTTGGCGAATGAGGTCTTTGGATTAAAATTCGCCACGCCGATTGGTCTGGCTGCCGGGTTTGATAAGGACGCAGAAGCCGTGCGGGCCTGTCTGGCGCTGGGATTCGGATTTGTGGAAATTGGCACCGTGACGCCCCGACCACAGGGCGGCAATCCAAAGCCGCGCCTGTTCCGCCTGACCCAGGACATGGCGGTCATCAATCGCATGGGGTTTAACAATGCCGGTGCAGACCGGGCCGCAACGCGATTGGCGGCGGCACGGGCACAAAATCTGCCCGGTCCCGTCGGGGTCAATATCGGTAAAAACAAAGACAGCGAAGATGCTGCAGCGGATTACGCGGCCTGTGCAACACGCCTGGCCCCCTATGCGGATTATGTGACGATCAATGTGTCGTCTCCCAACACGCCAGGCCTGCGGGCACTGCAATCCCCCGATCAGCTTCGGGTGCTGGTTGCCGCCGTAAGGGACGCCGCCGCCACAGTGGGTGACGTCCCGCCCATTCTGGTTAAAATCGCCCCCGATCTGGAAGAGGCGGATCTTCGCGCAATCTCTGCGGTCGGGCAGGACCCGGACGTGGCGGGCCTGATTATATCCAACACCACGACCACCCGACCAGACACATTGCGGGATTCTCAGAAGGGACAGATCGGCGGGCTGAGCGGTGCGCCGCTGTTCGAAAGATCAACCGAAGTCCTGCGCCGCGTCTATGCCCTGACGGAAGGAAAGGTCCCCCTGATTGGCGTCGGAGGTGTGGCAAGTGCAGAAGATGCCTATGCCAAAATTCGGGCAGGCGCGTCCCTGGTTCAGCTATATTCCGCGCTGGTTTACACAGGCCCGGAATTGATCGGGCGAATCACCCAGACCCTGCCGGAGCTGTTGCGGGCGGACGGGTTTACCACGCTGGCCCAGGCGATTGGCGCAGACTTTAAAGATTAGTGTAACAATTTCATAATCTTAGACACAGAACCCGCCCCTATCCCACGGATATGGCCTAAGGGCGTGTTTTGCTTGTAGATTTTTGCTATCGTTCAGCGAATAGTAACAATGGCAGACCGGATCGCGACGTGTCTGACCCGCAGCACTTTTTGGGAACCCCGCATGAGCCGATTTTGGCATATGCTGATCTTCTTTTGCTATGTCACCGTGGCCTCTGCCCTGGCAGTGCTGGGCCATCGTGTGATTCCCGGTGTCGATGGTGTCACATCCCTTCTGATGGGGCTGACATTCTTTCTGTGCTGCGCCTTGTTGCAGGAAACCTTTACCCGCCGCACGGATACCTTAAAGGCGATGCGTCGCCTGTTGCTGTTGAAGCGCGCCCTGGATCGCGACCGCGAAGAAATGTCCGTGGCGCGCAACGAAATCCGTCGCTTGTTTGAGGCCGTGGAAGATGGCGGTGGGGAGCGGATGCTGGCCGCCTTGAATTCCCTGACCGCATCGGCGCGGGCGGAACAGGATGCCGCCAGTCCCCGTCGTCGCGCCCCCCAGCCGAACCGGTCGCAAGAGGAAACAGAGGCGCGGTCCCTGCTGGAGCGTATGGCCCTGGCGGAAGAAGACGAAGCCATCCCCGCGAGTCGCCCCAACCGGGCCAGGGCAGAGCCCGCGCGCCCAACCCGCGATCGTGCGGCCGAATCTGACCGATCCATGCGGGAGGCCAGTTCAGAAGTGCGCGTGCTGCATAATCTTGTCGAACAACTGTATTCCGGTCGTGACAAACCCTCTTCTTCCTTATCAGAAGACTCGACGCGCCTTCAGGGCAGAAACGACCCGCGTGAGCCAACGTTAGGCCGCCCCCCCACCCAAAACAGGGTGGATCAGGATTTTGATGAGGAAGAAGACCGGGTAGCGGCCGGGGGAGGACTTGCGCGCGCCTTGCGCGGAGGGTTGCGGGTCGTCACCAATGGCGGCACAGCAGCAACCACCGGACAGCGCAGTGAAAACAACACCGGTGAAGACGCACTGCTGGGCACGATCCGCGATGCCCTGCGGGATGATCGCGTTGATCTTTATTTACAGCCCATTGTCAGCCTGCCGCAAAGAAAGCGCCGCTTTTATGAATGCTTCAGCCGTATCCGTTCTGCCAATGGCGAGGTGATCGGCCCGGACCGATATATCCCCGTGGCGAAATCGGCGGGCCTGTTGACCGCCATCGACAACATGTTGCTGTTCCGCTGTGTGCAATTGTTGCGCAAGCTGCGGCGCAAGGATTTCAGTGCCGCCTTTTTCTGCAATATCGCGCCCCATACTTTGAAAGATCGGGAATTCTTCAGGGATTTCATCCAGTATATGGAATCCCATTCCGAACTGGCCCCTAATCTGGTTCTGGAATTCTCCCAGACCGATATTGGCCCCAATTTCCAGGGATTGGGCAGCGATTTCGACCGGTTGGGCGGCCTGGGGTATCGCTTTTCCTTAGATGGCGTTCGAAATTTGGACCTGGATCTGGACGCACTGGAGGAACGGCATTTCGCCTATATCAAGGTCGAGGCGGAAACGGTCCTGACCCGCCTGCAAAAGGGCGGTGGTCCGGCAACCGAACTGCGCGCGCTGAAACAGGAATTGGATCGGCGCGGCATCGACCTGATCGTCGACCGCATCGAAACCGAAGCGACGCTGGTGGAACTGCTGGATTTCAATATTGATTTCGGCCAGGGCTATCTGTTTGGTGAACCCAGATTAAGCAAGGAACCATCTGGGTCCTAACCCGCCTCTTGACCCGTCCGGGCGCAGCGGGCATAGGCAAGTCATGAGCCCAAAACAAATCCTCGGCCTGCGCGATATCGCAGATAAATACGCCCTGTTCGTCGTCGATCAATGGGGCGTTTTGCATGACGGGCATACACCACTGCCCGGTGCCATAGAGGCCTTGCGCGGCCTGAAAGAAACGGGTGCTGCGGTCACGTTACTGTCCAATTCTGGCAAGCGCGTGTCAGAAAGTTACAAAAGGCTGAGCGCCCTTGGATTTGACCGGTCACTTTACGACCTGGCCATCACATCGGGAGAACAGGTGCATCACGGCCTGTCGACCCGCGACACGCCCTTCTATGCCGCCCTTGGGCCCCGCTATCTGATGTTCGCCTGGGACGAAGATCGCGGCATTGTTGAGGATACGGGATTTGAAGAAGTGGGCGATATTGACCAGGCCGACTTTATCCTGTGTGCGGGCACAGACCGCCGCAGCCTGGAAGACTATCAGCCCATCCTAGCCCGCGCGCTGGAACGGGACCTGCCGCTGACCTGTGCCAATCCGGACCGCGTCAGTGTTCAGCCCGATGGCAGCCTGAAGGTTTGTCCCGGTGCCATTGCTGAGATGTATGAGCGCATGGGCGGGCGCGTTCAATGGCATGGCAAGCCTGGACTGGATGCCTATCACAGTATTCGGGAAATCACTGGTGTCAGCGGGCCTGGATTAGGGATTGGCGATTCTCTGGCCCACGACATTGCAGGGGCCAATGCAGCCGGGCTGGACGGATTGTTCATCACGGGCGGTATTCACCGGGGTGATCTGCCAACCCCACCGACAGGCGATGCGGTCGTGAATCTGGGGTCACAGTTCAATGCCATACCCGCTTACTTCAGTGAGGCCTTTCGCTGGTAATTCCTGACCCGGTCCTAATCAGGCAGCGCGCACAGCCTTAACGGCATGGACCAATCGATCAGCGTCTTCCATATCGTTATAGATATAGGCGGACAGGCGCAGCCATAGGCGGCGTTCAAAAGCCTGGATATCGATTTCCAGATTATGATCCTGTCGGATCCTGGCGCGCAGGGCATTGGCATTGTCCTGCTTTGCCGGTCCATATCCATCTGGCAGGGCCACTGTCATCATCGCCGCAGACATGCTCTTGGGAATACCGGTGCGGGTGCCCAACTGCCTGGCCACATGCTGCCCGGCCTCATAGGCCAATCTGTTGCAATAGGATCGGATCTGGTCCTCCCCATATAACGACCGATATTCCAGCGCGGCCGGAATCGTCAGATAGGGGGTAAAATCCTTGGTCCCCGGCCAGTCAAAGGCGGGAACATAGCCATCTGCGATAAAATGGCTGATGGTTGTCGGGCGCAGATAGGCCTGGCGCTCTGCGACGGTCCATAAAAAAGCGGACCCACGCGGGGCCCCCATCCATTTGTGGCAATTCCCCGTATACCAGGTCACGCCAAGAGATTCGATATTCAGGTCCAGCATGGCCGGGGCATGGGCCCCATCCACCAATATATGAATGCCACGATCGCGACATTCCGCTGCGATCTCAGCAATCGGCAGGATGCTGGCGGTTTTCGATGTCACATGATCAATCACCAGCAATCGGGTGCGGGGCGATATTGCCGCCACAATCGTATCCACGACGGTTTCAGCATCGATCATGGGATAATCAATATGCACCGGGATCAAACGCGCATCAGCCCGATCACAGACAAATTCCAATGTCCGCATCACCGCGCCATAGGTCAGGCTGGTGGTCAGAACCTCATCGCCAGGAAACAGAACCAGGGACCGCAGCACCGCATTGATCGCGGTTGTCGCATTGTCCTGAAAGACAATATCTTCTCCCTGAGCACCGACATAATACCCCAGTATCTGGGCGGACGCCCGCAATTCCTGGGAAAGCTGGGACGTCATAAAGCTGGACGGCTGACTCTCAATCTTCTCCCTTAAGGCTTGGGCTGCATCCATCACAGGGCGCGCGGTTGCGCCATAGGCCCCATGATTGAGATAGGTCAGTCCATCCTTGAACATAAAGTCTGAACGGGCACCGGCCCCAAACGCCTTATAGGACCCGCCCCCTGCGGACTCTTGCGAGGCGGCACGCGCGCTGGCTTTGGACGTCGCGGACGTACCGCGATTTTTCTGAGACTCATTATTTGGCGACAACAGGGCCATCTTCTTTCACAAAGAAAGTGGAACATCATGTAAATGAAGAAAAAGTGTCATCTTGCCGGGGCGCTGCGTCAAGCCGTAAACAGAATTTTTTTAAGACCTCGGGCCGGATAAACTAACACAGCTTGTCCATAAAACCTGTTAGCGCGCTTCCCGGTACCAGCTCATCGCCATCAATCCAGCTGCGGTCAAAAACAAGACCCAGCCCGGGATCATCGGTACGGAATCAAGTCCCACAACGGTGTAATCCTTATTCTCTACCAGCCCGATCCAACCCGATCCGCCCGTGGGTCGTCCTTTTGCGACACGTCGAACCTGTGGGACAGGTCCATCCGCCAGCCAGTGCAATCGCCCGCCACTATCCGCCACAGGTTGTTTCAGGATCGCATCAGTTGCAACCAGATCAGCAAATTCCAGCGAGTTCAATGCCCCCGCAGCGGTTCGCACCGTGCGCCCCCCTTGAGAAATTTCAAACAAACCGCTCTGCGTCAAGGGGATGGCTTGGGCATACAACCCTTCTGAAACCCGTTTCAAGGGGACATCCACCGTGCTGCCATCGGGGCGAACAACATTTGCCGTCGGGGGCTGGCGCAAGTCTTCCAGTGTGCGCATGCGAATTTCCAACTGATCATCGGAGGCTACGGCCTTCAGATCTTCTTCTTCCAGTTCCGGTTCTTTCATCAGCCAATGGGCCAGGCGGCGCAGCAGTTCTGCATGGGGACCACCCCCATCATATCCCCGCGCCCACAGCCAGATCTGGTCGCTGCTGATCTGAGCCACCCGACCATCCCCGACACGGTCCAGCGTGATCAAGGGCTGATCCCCGATCCCTGTCATGATGACATCCCCGGATCGTTGCGTCACATCGATCTGGCGCAACCAATCCCCCCAACTGGGACCGGAAGAGGCGGCATTTTGATCCGGTCCATCCGGCAGACCTGCCGTGACCGGGTGACGCAAACCTTTTTCCGTCACCTGTGGTTTGAAGGTCTGTTCTGAAACCCCGCCGCGTGGCTCCAGCGGCAGGATATCGCCCAGGGGCGTGCGATACAGGCTGAACGGACCCGCAAATCCAGGCCCTGCCGCATCCAATAATGCGCCGCCATTGCGCACGTAATCAACAATATTGCCCAGATAAAGGGTCGGCAGAACGCCGCGCCGTCGATAGCTGTCAAACACGATCAAATCGAAATCATTCAATTTGACTTCAAACAGCTCCCGTGTGGGGAAGGCGATCAGCGACAATTCATCAATCGGGGTGCCATCCTGCTTTTCCGGTGGGCGCAGGATCGTGAAATGCACCAGATCAACCGACGGATCAGATTTCAACAGATTGCGCCAGGTCCGCTCCCCTGGATGGGGTTCACCGCTGACCAACAAGACCCGCAGCCGGTCCCGCACGCCATTAATCGACAGAACCGCGCTGTTATTGACCGTCGACAACTCGCCGGGAAGTTCCGGCACTTTCAATTCGATGATGGATGCCCCGCGATGATCCAGCGACAAGGTAACCGTCACATCCTGATTGAAGGGCAATCGCTCAATCCGCTGCCCCACCCCGTCGATCAGCAAGGTTGGTCGGATGGTTTCTCCAGGACCAACGGTTGGGTCCGAAATCCGCAGGGTCAGTTCCAGCGGCTCATCCACAACCCCAAAACTGGGCGCCTTTACAATCTGCAGCCGACGGTCTGGCGTGTTGCGCGCGCCATCGATCAAGGCATGCAGCGGGCCCGGCGGCAGGCTGGCCAATTCCTGAGGGTCATGAATTTGTCCATCCGTGATCAGGATTGCACCGGCATACCGCCGTGCTGGCACATCCGCCAGCGCGTCGCGCGTCGCTTCGACAATCCGCGTTCCCGTCGCGCTGTCCTGAACGGTGTTATGCCTCAGCACAACACGCCGGACCTCCAAGGAGGGGGCGAATTTTGCCAATTGTTCCTGGACCTCTTCCGCAGCAGCGCGGGTTTCTTCCAATCGCCCAACGGCGCTTTGGGATGGTGTTTCATCGACGATCAACAGCGCGATATCGGGATTTAACTCTCTGCGCTCCTGCAACAGCGCCGGATTGGCAAGGCCCAACAGCAACAGCGCGGCCAGCCCCGCCCGAAACAGGGTTCCCGGCATCCGCCGGACCAGCAACCATCCGAACAATAGGATGGCGACAGCCGCCAGGATCAGCAGGCTCCAGACCGGCAAATAGGGCGCAAAGGCGATGGAATATTCCGTCATCATCCCTATTGCCCCAATCGTTCCAGAATGGACGGGATATGCACCTGATCGGCCTTGTAATTGCCGGTCAATGTGTACATCACCAGATTAACGCCAAAGCGATAGGCCATTTCACGGCGACGGTCATCTTCGCCACCAATGGCAAACATCGGTCGGCCAGACTCTTCAATCGCCCAGGCCGATGCCCAATCGGCATCCCCGACCACAACGGGCGATACGCCATCATTGCTGGCCGTCGCCCCGGTTTCGACCCAGACCGTCCCACCTTCCCAACGCCCGGGAAACTCCTGCAACAAATAGAAACTGCGGGTCAGCACATGGTCCGGTGAAACCGCCGCGATTTGGGGTATGTTTAACTGGCGCGCCAAACGCCGCAACATATCGGAACTGGCGGTCAATCCGCCGCCGGATACCTGCCCATTCCGGGTATCGAACAGGATCATTCCGCCCGTTGCCATGAAGCGATTGATACGATCGGCGGTCGGCGCGGTGATCCCCTGTTGATCATCGGAAATCGGCCAATACAACAGCGGATAAAACGACAATTCGTCGCGGTTGATGTCAACACCAACCGGATCGCCGGCCTCCACCGCCGTGCGTTGGCGCAAGATCTCCGTTAAACCGCGCAGACCCGCCGCGCTGACGCGATCAATCTCTGCATCTCCGGTAATGACATAGGCCAAGGTCGTGCTCAGCGCGCCGCTTGGGACCGACTGTGCCGGGGCCGGATAGGGCGCACCCATCCAGATTAGGCCAACCATCAGTGCGGCGGTCGCCACCCCGCCCCGTCGAGGCAGGGATGCAAAGCCCCGAAGGAACACGGTCACCACTGTATCCAGGAAAACCAGAATAAGCGCCGCCAATAACAAATAGGGCGCCAATGCCTGTTCTTCCTCTTTCTCAAACCCCAGTTTCACAGCCCCTTGGGGCAGGGTCGACAGCGGGGTCAGATCAGTCACGCGCGGCCCCAGATTGACCGCCACGCGAATTGCCTGGCTGCCATAGAATCCAGGCGGCGTAGTCGCGGAAACCTGCACTGTATCCAATGCTTCAACATTCAGTGGCCGTGCAGAATTTGGCGGATCCGTCAGGCGACCAAACCCATCCAACATACGATAGGGCGGGGCCAGACCTTGATCACTGGCGGCATCATGAACCCCCCGTCCCAGACTGCTGAGCCGTTCCAGCATACTGACAAACAGGCCGGACAAGGCCATATTCGACCAGTCCGTATTGGCGGTTGTATGAACCAGTACCAGCCATCCCTGACCGCGCTTTTCCGCTGTCACCAAAGGCGTGTCATCTGCCAGCCGCAGCCAGGTCTTGCCATCCAGATCCAGCGAGGGTTCGGCCAGAACCTGCCGTGAAATCGTCACATCCTTGGGAATTGAGATGCCCGCTAACGGGCCATCCGGATTAATGCGGCCGATACGGGCGGGTTCGCTCCACGCCATCGCCCCGGACAATTGCCGACCGCCACTGCGCAACTTCACCGGGATCAGTGGATCATCCACGGCCGCAGCCAACCGCTGGCCCGCAAACCGGATTAACATACCGCCTGTCTGTATCCAGTCATTCAGGGCCGCGCTGTCTTCACTTTCCAGCACCGTCTCATCCGGTAACAACAGGACGGATTGCGGGGTCTTCAACAAGATACCCAGGGGCCCGCGATCAATTGTCCCCAGCGGACGCAAGGCGCGATCCAGAAAATAAACTTCCGACAACAGCGGCAAGGCTTCCCGATTGCCGATATCTGCAATAATCCCAATCGGCCGGCGGCTCCAGCGTTCATCCAGCAAGGCAGTCGCCCCAACGCCAGACCGGTCTTCAAGGCTTAGGCGCGCAATGCTGTTTCTGAGTTCAACCGGCAGGGTCAGCGTTGCCTGTGTTTCGGTTTCTCCAGCCGCAAATTCAGCCTCCTGCCGAAACAGGGGGCGGTCATCATCGCCAAAGGCCAGAACAGCCACGGTTGCCGCCGCCTGCGCCGCCGGACGCCGCAATGTGACCACCAACGCAGCTTCTCCCCGGGCGGGCGGGTCTATCACCATTGGCCCCAAAGACAGATCAGGCGTTAATACCGTCATCGGGCCCAAGGCCGAAATGGCATCGATGAATTCTTCGGTCTCTTGTGTTTCCAACCCGTCGGAGAACCAGAACACATCACCCCGCACATCCTGATCTTGCAGGAGCGCGACCGCATTGGTCATCGCCAGACGGTCCACCGGCCATGGCTTTGGCGTCAGGGCAGCGATCACTTCCTGCGCATCATGGGCAGATAGCAAACGATGCGGTTCCAAAGGATTGCCATCCGCAGGGGGGGCGCCCAGAATCAAATGCACAGGCCGATTGGCCCGATCAGCGGTTTGCAGAAGGGTTGCGGCCCGATCCAGTCGATTTTGCCATTCAGGTGCCGCCGCCCAGCCATCATCCATCACCAGAATAATCGGCCCTTCGCCCGTTAAATCCCAATCGGGGTTCAGCACCGGGCGCGCCGCCGTCGCAATTACCAGCGGTCCGTCCCCGGCATTTGAAGTTGCGGCAATTGATCCAGGCAGCACGATGGAGCTGTTTTCCACCGCGCTGGATGCCA
>NZSA01000065.1 GCA_002696645.1 Rhodospirillales bacterium
GTTCTGGTCTTGGACGAGGCCTATATCGATTTCGCCCCGGATGGCACCGCGCCGGCGCTGGATCCAGCCAATCCAAAAGTGCTGCGCATGCGGACCTTTTCAAAGGCCCACGGCATGGCAGGTTTACGTATAGGATACACAATCGCCCATAAGGACTTGATTACCGGCCTGAACAAGGTTCGCAACCATTTTGAGAATAATCGCCTGGCCCAGGTTGCCGCCCTGGCATCCTTACAGGACCTGTCCTTTGTTCAGTCCGTCTGTCAGGAAGTTGCCCGGGGCAGAGACGAGATCTACGCCATCGCCAAGGGTCTGGGGCTGACAGCCCTGCCATCGGCGACAAATTTTGTTGCCATCGATATGGGGCGCGATGGGGATTATGCCCGCACAGTGCTGAAAGAATTGGATGCGCGCGGCGTTTTCGTGCGGATGCCAGGCGTTGCCCCCCTGGATCGGTGCATCCGGGTTACGGTCGGGACCCAACAGGACCGAAAGATCTTCGGAGAACGACTGACAGAAGTCCTCGCGTCCCTCGCGTAACGTCCATTGCTTCAGGCTTTATCGCCTTTTGTGCGGGGGGCGACAGGGGCGCGCCGCCATCGTGTGCTGAATCCGATCCGCCATTTCTTCCGGGGTCGGATCGCCCGGCACGGCTGCGTCCTTTACGGATATGCCAGCCTGATGCACGGTTTCGCGTGACCCGGATACAAGTGGATGCCACCAAGCCAGATCCTGGCCTTCCGCAACCAGCCGATAGGCGCAGGTTTCAGGCAGCCAGTCGATTTCATAAACCTTTTTCGGCGTCAGCTGCACACAGTCGGGGACATGGGTGAAACGGTTGGCATAATCGCCACATTGCGCCGTCGAACAGTCCAAAAGCGTGCAGGCAATATCGGTGATGTAATAATCATCGTTATCCATGTCCTGCATTTTGTGCAAACAGCACTGACCACAGCCATCGCACAGGCTTTCCCATTCGATGCGGTTCATATCCGCAAGCGATTTGGTCTTCCAAAAGGGTTGGTCCGGCAGCGTCATGAGGCCGTGTCTATCAGATGCAGAAAGGAACCGCACACATTTCCAATTGATAAACCAACAGCTGCGGCATTTTCACCCAAGGCGTCCTGCATTTGGAATAAGGGCTGGGCCGCCCCCTCATACTGGGTCGTTGCATAGTGGAATTCGTGGCCGGCCAGCTGGGTTCCTTTGCCCCAGGGCGCGTTGTCCGACAGTACTGAGGCGCGGCGATAGCCCAAATGCAGACGACGGCTTTCGAAACTGGTGCGCAGCGGCAACAACCCTGCCATCTGATGCGGCGTACCATCCGCGTCAGTCAGGCTCTCACCCAGAACCATATAGCCCCCGCATTCCCCGAAAATACAGCAGCCGCGCCCGGCAGCATCGCGCAGACCGGTCAGGAAATGCTGATTGCGGGCCAATTGACCCGCATGAAGCTCCGGATAGCCGCCGGGCAGATATACCGCATCCGCATCAGCGGTCGGGGCTTCATTCGCCAGGGGGCTGAACGGCAGGATGTCGGCCCCAGCCCGTCGCCAGGCTGCCAGCAAATGGGGGTAGCAGAAGGCAAAAGCAGTGTCTTGCGCGACGGCAATGCGTTGACCCAGGGGCGGTAAGCAGATTGTGTCTGTTGGTGTTGGTGCGACCGTCCCGGATTGCGCCACGCGGCGCAGCCCTTCCATATCCGCATGCTTGGTAATCCAATCCGCAGCCCGATTCAGAATGGCCTCAAGATCGGTGCGTTCCTGTGCCTGAACCAGACCCAAATGCCTGGATTTCAAGGTCAGGCCAGCTTCCCGTGGCAGGTATCCCAGACAGGGGATAGAAAGATCGCTATCGGCCAATGCCTGCTTCAACAGATGGTGATGGCGATCCCCGCCCACACGATTGAACAATACGCCAGCAATTTGAATATCACTGCGATGGGTGGCAAAGCCGCGCAGCGTCGCAATAGCAGACGCCGCCTGCCCCGCGACATCAACGATCAGGATAACTGGCCAACCGGTTTCTGCCGCGATATCCGCCGTCGAGCCTGATCCATCTGCCGCCCCGTCAAATAGGCCCATGACCCCTTCTGCGATAATCAGATCACTGTCTTGGCACAGGGCCGCGCGCAGCGTCGCGCGGGTTTCAGGGCGCATGGCCCAGGCATCCAGTGACAATGATTGTCGCGCACAGGCAGCGCTGTGAAATCCGGGATCGATATAGTCAGGCCCGATCTTGGCCGGTGCCACGCGCAGTCCTTGGCGATGAAAGGCGCGCATCAGGGCCAGGGATATGGTTGTCTTGCCACTGCCAGACGCTGGTGCGGCGAGGATCAGGCCAGGTGTTCTGGACGTGACGCTCAACCGGCCTCTTCCCGACCCTGGCCCAGCGGGTCCGGATTCAGCACGCGACCATCCTTGATATGCCCCATCCAGTCCAAGGCGCTGCGCAAACGCACGACCGGACCAATGGCGATGACGGCAGGGGGTTCGACGCCTTTGGCGACCTCTCCCGCTTCTTGCAAGGTGCATTCTGTGACCGTCATATCGTCGGTCGCGGCCTTGGACACAAAGGCGACGGCATCCATCGGATCGCGTCCGCCCTCTATCAACCGCTCTGCAATCCGGCCCATATGTTTGACGGCCATGTAAAGGACGATCACCGGTGCGCCTGTCGCCAGGGCGGGCCAGTTCAACGTATCGGGAACCTCGCCTGTCATGGAATGGCCGGTGATGAAAGTAACGGATGAATTGGTATCGCGATGGGTCGCGGGAATACCGGCATAGGCCAATCCCCCGATCCCGGCCGTTACGCCTGGCACGATGCGGAAGGGAATTCCAGCCCCGGTCAAGGTCAGGGCCTCTTCGCCGCCGCGACCAAATACGAACGGATCGCCGCCTTTCAGGCGCAGAACCCGCTTACCCTGGCGCGCGAATTCAATCAAACGCAAAGAGATCGACCGCTGTGTCGGGCTGGGGCGTCCGCCCCGCTTGCCCGCATAGACCATTTCCGCCGTACCTGGCGCATGGTCCAGAATGCGCTGATCGACCAGCGCGTCATAAACAATCACATCGGCCTGGCGCAGCGCATTCACGCCATGCAAGGTCAACAGGCCCGGATCGCCCGGCCCGGCCCCGACAAGCCACACCCATCCGGGCTCAAATCGTGGCAGATCGTCTAACAGTTCTCGTTTCATTGCTCTAATATAAGTCCTATACAGAGGATTGCCTGTTCCTCCCGCGACATGATTACCGGATGGAAATGACAAACCAAACCACTACCCTATAAAGTCCAAGCGCTATGACACGCAAGCCCGACGATATTCGATTGCGCTCCGGCTGGACAACCGGGGCCTGTGCTGCTGCGGCGGCACGCGCGGCTTTTGGCATGTTATGCGGCGGTCCGATACCAACAAAAATTGGCATCATCCTGCCCAAGGGGCAATGCCCGGTTTTCGATCTCATAGAGGCTGGGCGGGACACGGACTGCGCCTGGGCCGCTGTGGTCAAGGATGCAGGGGACGATCCTGATGTGACCCATGGTGCGACGATCCGTGCCACGGTCCGGTTCGGCGATGCGGGCACTGGCCTGCAGTTTCGGGCCGGTAAGGGTGTTGGCATGGTAACGAAACCTGGCCTGCCGATCCCGCCTGGGCAGCCTGCAATAAATCCAAAACCCCGCGAGATCATTGAAACCAATTTGCGCGCTGTGTTGATTGATCCACAGGATACGCTGGACCTGGTTGTCGAAATTTCGATCCCGGGTGGTGAAGAGCTGGCCCGGAAGACCTGGAACCCAAGGCTTGGGATTATCGGGGGTTTGTCTGTGCTGGGCACAACGGGGGTCGTGATCCCCTATTCCTGTAGCGCCTGGATCCATTCCATCCATCGCGGCATTGATGTCGCGCGGGCCAATGCCATGCCCCATGTGGCTGCGGCGACGGGCAAAACCTCGGAAGATGTTGCCCGAACCCTGTTTAATCTGCCGTTGGAAGCCACACTGGATATGGGCGATTTTGCGGGCGGTATGCTGAAATATCTGCGCCGCAATCCGCTGCCCCGGGTTACGATTGCAGGGGGGTTCGCCAAACTGGCAAAGCTGGCCCAGGGAAACCTGGATCTGCATTCATCCCGCAGCGCGCTGGATCTGATCCGGTTGGCCGATTTGGCCGGCAAGCTGGGGGCCGATCCGGCGCTGCAAGATCGGATTTCCGGGGCAAATACCGGGGCGGAGGCCTTGTCGTTATGTCTTCAGGCCGACGTCCCGATTGCGCAGGCTGTCGCCCGACATGCCAGAGATGTCGCCTTGGCAAGCGCGGGGGCGACCCCTATCGATATTCTGATCGTGGGTCGCCAGGGCGAAATTCTGGCACAGGCCGGGGATTTTGCATGACTAAACCGCGCCTACTGATCCTGGGGGGAACGGGTGAGGCGCGCCAATTGGCGGTCCTGTTGGTGGATCAATACGACACAGTAACATCGCTGGCGGGCAGAACCCAGGATCCAATGGCGCTTGCGGGGACGGTTCGCCAGGGCGGCTTTGGTGGTGTGTCCGGCTTTCTGGCATATCTGGAACAGAACCGACCCGCCGCGGTGATCGATGCGACCCATCCTTATGCGGCGCGGATGGGGACAACGGCGGTGCAGGCGACGGCGCAGATGCATATCCCCTTCCTGCGGCTGGAACGCCCGGCCTGGACCCAACAGCCCGGCNATGACNGGCATCTCTTTGAAACGATTGAAGCCCTTGTTAAGCGGTTGCCGAGTTTGGGCACGCATGGATTGATCACGCTGGGCGGGGCCAATCTGGGCGCCTTTTCCAGGGCGACAGGCATGCGCCTGACCCTGCGGGCCATCGATCCCCCTGACCCGTTGCCGGATCATCCGGCAATCAAGGTATTATTGGATCGCGGTCCGTTCACGCTGGAAAGTGAACGTGCATTGCTGACCAGACTTGGCATTGATGTGCTGGTTGCGCGAAATGCCGGGGGCAGCGCAACGCGGGCCAAAATCGATGCCGCGCGGATGCATAAACTGCCCGTCGCTCTCTTGGCACGTCCTGCCAGACCAGATAGTAATTATGTGAATACTGTTGCTGCGGCGGTCCGATGGGTAGAGGGGCTGAACCTATGATTTCGGTCTTGTGATCAGGTGCCTTTGAACCCAATTAAGACCCGGGCCAGCGCATGCCCGCACGTGGCACCAGCACACCGCAAAGGAGATTGACCCGATGAAGCACCAGCATTTTGCCCTTGCCCTGTTGCTGGCCCTGGCACCTCTGGTCGCCCCGTTGACCGCACCAAAGGTTCAGGCACAAACCGTGATTGGCGGGGATCCGGAAATNCTGACCGCGTTCAAGCGCGGCAATCTGCCAAAGGTTAAATCCCTGGTCATTCGGGGTGACAATCCATCCATGACGGATTTCGATGGTCGCAATGGGATCACGATCGCTGCGCGCAATGGGCATTACAATATTCTGGATTATCTGTTGCAGCTGAACACCCCGATCGACCATCAGGACAATATCGGAAATACGGCCCTGTTCTGGGCGGCGGAAGATGGGGATTATGACATGGTCGCCTATCTTCTGGACAAGGGGGCGTCAGTGGATATCCGAAATGGTCGTGGGTTGACCCCGGTGATGACGGCGGCCCGCGCCGGATATTTGGATATACTTGAGCTTTTAATTGATCATGGCGCGGATTTGACCATTCGCGATTATACCGGTCGCAGCCCCCTGGATTGGGCCCGCGACAGCCGCACACCTGGCGTAGAACAGGCCCTTATTCGGGCCGGCGCGCAATAGGGCGATTATCGGCCCTTCACAGCGCCAGAAGGGAAGCGTCTTGAATGGCGATCAACCGGATGGGCTGAATGCGGCCCCGAATTTCTGCCTCGTGTTCTTCGTATGGAAATGTGCCCAGCGACAGATCCGCTGTCCGCAACATGGTTTTTGACACCACAAGCTGGACACCATAGTCCTTTGTTAGGGCTTCCAACCGGCTGGCGGTGTTAACGGCATCCCCAATTGCGGTCAATTGCGTGGCGCGGCCATAGCCCATTTCGCCAACAATGACCGATCCAACATGAATGCCGATGCCGATGCGCAAGGGTTCATCCAGGTCCTGTTCCAGGCTTTTATTCAGGACGATCAGTCGTTCCGACATTCGTTTCGCCGCGATCAGGGCCTGACGACAGCCGTCTTCCTGTGTGGTTTCAATACCGAACAGGGCCATGATCCCGTCGCCGATGAACTTATCCAGATGCCCCCCGCTTTCTTCAATCGCCTTGCCCATAGCATCAAAATATCGGTTCAGCAGGAAAACCGTGTCATACGGCAGGCGGTCTTCACTGACCCTGGTAAATCCCCGTAGATCACAGAACATGACGGCAATTGTGATCTCTTTGCCCTGGGCCATATCGGATCTGGCATAGCCATGGGATGCGGTTGCGGTATGGGGCAGCAGGGGCGTGATATGGATTTCACCGGATAGGGGAATGGCCTGACAGGCAAGGCGCACATCCGGTCCGGCGCGCACCCGTTTCAGGACTTTCAGTTCTTCTTCGCTGGGCGGGGGTAAAAGGTCCTGACCCTGGCGGATGCGGACACGACAGGTGGAACATCGCCCCCGTCCCCCGCAGACACTGGCATGGGGATAGCTGCAGTCGCGACTGGCTTCCAGGATGCTGAGCCCTTGGGTAAAGCGATGATCGCGCCCATCATCATAATTCAGGATGACAAAGCCGGCCCGCTTCTGCACCTGACGCCGAACGAAACGGGCTGCAAGGCTGACTGTCAGCATGCCTGCAAGGGCCAGCAACAGGGCGTCCTGAATCTGGTACAACACCATTTGATCGGATTGCGACAGAGATCCCACTTCGCGCAGCACAACCCGCACCCAGGCAGGATTGTCGGTCAGGGCGGCGGCTTCTGTCCCGGCCTTATAGAAACCGGTCAGTGCCAGGGCGGGCCAAAGTATCGCCAACCCGAACAGGCCAAACCGGATTCCGGGCCAGAATGGCTTCAGGCGCAGCCAGTAATACAGGCCCAGACAGCCATGAAACCAGGCAACAATCAGGGCGGCCGCCTGCCGCCATCCAGACATCGTGTCATATTTCAAATAGATTGCCATGATCCAGGGATAGCTGGGCTGAATGCCATATTGCATAGCGGCGATGCGGGTACTGACAACGTGCAGACACAACAATGCGGGTACCGCAATGCCAGAGGCTAACTGGACTATTTCCCCCAGGCCGATCCCCTTCCAGCGATGGCGGGTATAAATCGCATAAAAGCCAAGTGCCATATGGATTGCCATCGCGCCATACAGCAGGATCAGCCCCGGCCAGCTTTCCCAGAAGCCATGCAGACTGGGCCGGACGAATTCCATGATCGCCAGGGAATGATTGCCCAGAATCAACGGGATCAGATGCAGAGAGATATAGGAGAACAGGATCAGGCCGGTAATAAGGCGCAGACGGCGTATCATCACAACCGGTTCCTAATGGGGCGCATTCGGCGCGGTGACGGCAAAGCATCATGCGCAAGCATGAGCTTAAACATAACCCCAAGCATCATGCGGCAGCATGAGCTTAAACATAAGTCCTACCATCATGCGGCAGCATGAGCTTAAATATAAGTCCTACCATCATGCGGCAGCATGAGCTTAAACGTGATCCTTTAAATCATGCGCATTTACCAAAATGATCCTATCCGGAATGGACGTCTCCCTTGGGGTGGATCGCATCCTGATCTTCGACTGCGGCCTCTCGCTGTGCCAGAATCTTCTTGCGCGCAGTGCCGCTTTCAACATCGGTCAGGCCCAACATGCCAGAGATACGGCGAATAAGGTTGGCTTCGTGGTCGTGCAACTCGCCGTCCGAATAGACGACATCCCACAGCATTTCGACCAGGGAAATGCGCTCCTCATGATCAAAATGGTCATTGACGACCCGCAGGAAGGAATAGATATCGACGGCGGCTTCTGCCTTGGCTTCGCTTTCTGTCAGGATTTGGTGGACTTCTTCCCGCGGGACGCCGAAATGGCGTTCGATCAGCACGCCGATACGGGTTCGCTCCACCTCATCAATATGGCCATCGGTCATGGCCGCCTGAATCAACATCGCCGCAGCAGCAATGTGCAATTCTCTTTGCTCGCGCTCGCTCGAATGATTGATTTTGGGATCGGCGGAAAAGAAGTCTTTTAATTTGCTTAGCATTGGGGTGATTTTGTCCTCTGGTGATGCGTTTTCAGTCTTAAGGCCCGCTTTCGGTACCAATATGAATGTCTGATACCCATATAAATATCAGGAATCAGGTGAGTGTAGCAATTTGATCGACGGGTTCAAACTCCATCCGGCCTATCTTGATCGACAGACCCAACACAGCCTTGTGATGGAGATACGCGCCTGTCTGATTGCAGCTCCTCTTTTTACCCCGGCTCTGCCCCGCTCTGGTAAGCCGTTTAGTGTGCGGATGAGCAATGCGGGGCCGCTGGGCTGGGTTTCAGATCAGCAGGGCGGGTATCGCTATCAGGCGCATCATCCCGTGACCGGGTCGCCCTGGCCTGCAATACCAGACCTTGTTTTGAAGATATGGGATGATTTAAGCGGATATCCAGCGCCGCCGGAGGCCTGTCTGATCAATTGGTACGGGCCGGACGCGCGGATGGGCCTGCATCAGGACAAGGACGAGGCGGCGCGCGATGCCCCGGTATTGTCAATTTCGCTGGGCGATACAGCGCTGTTTCGCATCGGGGCGGCGGTCAAGGGTACGCCCACCCGCTCCTTGCGTCTGAGTTCCGGCGATGTCGCGCTGTTGTCGGGTGATGCGCGGGAGTCACGCCATGGCATCGATCGGCTGATGCCGGGCACGTCGACCCTGTTGGATGCGCCGGGTCGGATTAATCTGACTCTGCGGCGGGTGACGTTGCCAGCAACCCCACCTGGTTAGGGTCCCGACCATCTAAGGAAGAATCCGGTCGATCCTGTCCGTATCAATTTCCAGGGCATGCAGTTCAATTTCGCGTGTCGCCTGTAAGGTCAGTTCTTTCAACAACAGGCGTTTGCCATGGGATATCGGCTCGCGCGATTGCATGTCGATGATACATAACGTGCCGATCCTGGCCCCATTGCGCATGACAAGGGGGGCACCGCAATAATATCGAATATAAGGCTCTCCGGTGACCAGAGGGTTTTCAGCAAATCGCGGGTCTTCCAGCGCATTTGGTACTTCCATAATGTCGGCGTTTTGAATGGCGCGTGCGCAAAACGAGATTTCCCGTGACGTTTCCTGTACCGACAGACCTTGAACGGACTTGAACCACTGACGCGACTCGTCGACCAGAGAGATCAAGGCAATCGGAGCATTAAATATATGCGTCGCCAAACTGGTGATCCGGTCAAATTCTGGTGTCGGACCCGTATCCAGAATTTCCAGGTTTCTTAAAGTCTTCAGGCGTTTGCTCTCGTCCATGATCCTCGGCCCTTGATGCCTTTATGCTAGTATGACGGAATATGTGGTCAAGGCACCAGCCCCCATTTCCTAACAGCCTGCCTGTGATTGTCCATAAAAAATCTGGGGCGACACAGAATTCCCGCTGACAGGCCCCGTTGGTTGCGGCATAAAGCCTGTTATGGTTGCACATGTTACAACAGTCGCGTTCCACGGCATTGATACCATGCCCATTGACGTCCAGGTCCAGCTGACCTCGGGCCTGCCCAGCTTTGCCGTGGTGGGATTGCCTGACAAGGCGGTGGCGGAAAGCCGGGAGAGGGTGCGCGGCGCCCTGGCAGCCATCGGTCTGGCGCTGCCGCCCAAGCGGATCACCGTCAATCTGTCGCCTGCCGATGTTCAGAAGGAAGGCAGTCATTTCGACCTGCCCATCGCACTTGGCATGTTGGTCGCGATGGAGGCGATCCCCAGTGATGCGCTGGACGGCTATCTGGCGCTGGGGGAATTGGGGTTGGATGGGCGCATCGCGCCGGTCGCGGGGGTGCTGCCCGCCGCCATGGCCGCCATCGGCATGGACAAGGCGCTGATCTGTCCCGCCGCGCAAGGGGGAGAAGCCGCCTGGGCGGGCGAGATGGAAATCGCTGCCGCACCGGATCTGATCGCACTGATCAACCATCTGAATGGCAGCCAGATGATGGCGGTCCCCACACCCAAACTGGCCCCACCGCCGGGCGAGTTACCGGATCTGGCCGATATCAAGGGCCAGGAAACCGCGAAGCGCGCCCTGGAAATCGCGGCGGCGGGCGGTCACAACCTGTTGCTGATGGGCCCGCCGGGCGCGGGGAAAAGCATGCTGGCCTCGCGCCTGCCCGGCATCCTGCCGCCGATGTCCGCGACGGAGGCGCTGGAAGTCTCCATGATCCACTCGGTCGCGGGGCTGATGATCGATAGTGGCCTGTCCCATGCCAGACCGTTTCGTGATCCCCACCATTCCAGTTCCACCCCGGCCTTGGTGGGGGGCGGACAACGGGCCAAGCCGGGCGAAGTCTCCCTGGCCCATAATGGGGTTCTGTTCCTGGATGAACTGCCGGAATTTCAGCGCGGCGCACTGGAATCCCTGCGCCAGCCGCTGGAAACAGGCCGGGCCGTTGTGGCGCGGGTCAACGCCCATGTGACCTATCCCGCCCGGGTGCAATTGATCGCGGCGATGAATCCCTGCCGATGCGGGCATCTGGATGATCCCGACCTGGCCTGCAGCCGCGCGCCGCGCTGTGCGCTGGATTATCAGGCGAAAATTTCCGGCCCCCTGTTTGATCGGATTGACCTGTCGATTGATGTTCCCGCCGTCCGCGCCAGCGACCTGTCACGCCCGCCCCCTGCAGAAGGCTCAAAAGAAGTCGCCGCCCGCGTAGCCGCCGCAAGGGCGCTCCAAACGGCACGCTTCGCCAGCCTGCCGGAAGCCCAGCGCCCCCGCACCAATGCCATGGCCGATGGCAAAATCCTGGAAGACATCGCCACCCCGGATGCGGAGGGCCGAAAACTCCTGACCGACGCCGCCGACCGCCTGAAACTCTCTGCCCGCGGCTATCACCGCGTCCTGCGCGTCGCCCGCACCCTGGCCGACCTGGACAATTCCCCCACCCTCCGCCGCCTCCACATCGCCGAAGCGCTCAGCTATCGCCGTGTCCAGGTGCGGGGGTAGGAATTGAATAGCCGATTGCCATTATGGCGTTTATAATTGTGCTATCAGATACCTTATTGAGAGACTGAAGAATTCTAATCATTCTCTGTAAGTTATGTCGCAATTGCCCTTAAATTCAGTTTGAAGTAGGCAGAAACGTATTCATGGCAATTCTCTCGGGTGACCCCCTAACGCAGCTATCATTTTCTATATACGAAAATAAGGGCTTATACGTCTTACTTTTAGGTTCAGGCATATCACGCGCTGCATCAATTCCGACTGGATGGGAAATCACAATTGACCTAATTCGCCGTGTTGCGTTAGCGCAAAAGGTTGAAGATCAATCAGATTGGGCGAAATGGTACATAACTGAGTTTGGTAAAGAGCCAAATTACTCAGAAATAGTTGGTGAACTTGGCCTTTCACGCGATGAACGGCGCTCAATTTTGCACAGTTACATTGAGCCAGATGAAAGAGATCGGATAGAGAAGCTAAAGACACCCACCAAAGCACATAAGGCAATCGCAAGACTTGTTCGAGAGGGCTACGTAAAGGTTATTGTAACGACTAATTTCGATAGGCTCCTCGAAAACGCACTACGTGAAGAAGGAGTGGAACCAACTGTTGTGGCATCAGTAGACGCGCTTAGTGGTGCCGAGCCGTTAGCTCACACAAGTTGTTTTTTGTTAAAGTTGCATGGAGACTATAAGGATGCGCGAATTTTAAATACAGAAGATGAGTTAGAAACATACCCTTCTGAATATAATGCATTGTTGGATAGAATTATCGATGAGTATGGGCTGATTATTTGTGGGTGGTCAGGCGAATGGGATCATGCGTTGCGCTCTGCCCTCCTACGAGCGCCTGCCCGTCGTTATCCCCTTTATTGGGCGGCAAGAAGCAAACTCAAAGGAGCCGCAACGGATATTGTGCTTCACCGAGACGCTAGAGTAATAGAAAACCAAGATGGGGAATCCTTCTTTGAAGGGCTGGAACAGCGAATTTCAACTTTAGCACGAACACACCATCAAAATCCACTTAGTATAGAATTGTTAGAAAATACAACGAAACGTTACCTCGCAAAGTCTGAACATCGAATTCAGCTTGACGATCTTTTCACATCTGAAATGAAGTCTTTGATCCAAAAGCTTGACGCCGAAGAGTTGTGTGTAAGGGGCCAATGGAGTTTAGAAGAATTCAGGCAGCGAACCGCATTGTATGAGTCCCATTCTGAACCGTTAGCTCGAATGTCGGGTATTCTTGGACGTTGGGGAGATGGAAAAGAGAAGACGCTGGTTATCGATTTGATTGAGACGTTGTCACATTATGCTGATCAAGAACAAAGCGGATTAAGTGTGTGGTTACAAACTAGGTCCTATCCGGCAGTTTTGATTATGACAGCGTATGGTCTTGGCCTTGTTCGGAGCCAACGATGGAATGAACTTCATGATCTGCTCGTCGCGCCAATACAAAAACCGAACGGTCAGGGTAATGAACGTACGATTGAAAAATTATTTTTGACATCATGGCATGGCGGAAACAATGAATATTGGCAAAGTTTGGACGGTTTAGACCGAAGAAAGACGGCGCTTAGCGACCATCTCTGTGATCTTTTCCAAGAATGGAGCAAGTCGTTTGTTGGCGTATCGACAGACGTAACTCGACTCTATGAGAGCTGGGAAATCCTAGGTGGTCTTGTTTATCTTGAAGGGCATAATTTACAAGAGTTTGACATAGTATCTTCGGCAGATCGTCAGAGTAATTTTGTTTGGTTTCCAATTGGTCGAAGTGCATGGCACGGTGATGTAAGGGACCCAATTCTTGAAACTTACTTTTCTGACCCTGTGAAGTCGGCATTACTTGAATCAGGATTCGCAAAAGGAGACGAAATGCTGTTGGAAAAATTAATCCAAAATTATAGGCACTTCGCAAACTACTATCGATGGTGATGGCCATTTGAACCTTACTTGAATCGAACTTAGTGTTATCAACATTGAGTAAACTGAGGGCGGTGCAGGGGCAGGGTTAGCGTGCCGGAACATATTGCACTGCAACGCTTGAATTTTGCGCCCCGCGCCCCCTTCTTAGCGGCTACACCGAAGCTTTGGGGAGAAGGTCGTGATCGAGCGTTTGCAACGGCTTGTCGAGTCGCGGGGGTTTCAGAATTTTATTCTGGCGGTGATCGTGCTGAATGCGGTCATTCTGGGGCTGGAGACATCCAAGACCGTGATGGCGGCGGTCGGGCCTGTGCTGAAGGCGCTGGATCGGATTGCGCTGGTCATTTTTGTGATTGAAATCGCCCTGAAGCTGATCGTCTATCGCCATCGCTTTTTCAAGAATGCCTGGAACATCTTTGACTTCGTGATTGTTGGTGTGACGCTGGTCCCGGCGGGCGAAGGGGTTTCGGTTCTGCGGGCGTTGCGAATCCTGCGGGCCTTGCGGCTGGTTTCCATGGTGCCGTCGATGCGCCTTGTGGTGCAGGCCTTGATGCGGGCCATTCCGGGCATGGGCTCGGTCATCATGCTGTTGTCGCTGGTTTTCTATATCGCCTCCGTCATGGCGACCAAGCTGTTCGGCGGATCGTTTCCCGATTGGTTTGGAACGATTGGGGAGTCGGTTTATTCCCTGTTCCAGATCATGACACTGGAAAGCTGGTCCATGGGCATCGTGCGCCCGGTGATGGAGGTCTATCCCCAGGCTTGGATGTTCTTTGTTGTCTTTATATTGCTGACCACATTTGCGGTGTTGAACCTGTTTATCGCCATCATCGTGGACAGCATGAGTCAGGAACATAAGGCGCTGGAAAGCGGTGGGGAGGATGCTTATCACCCCAACAATCAGGATATCATGGCGGAATTGAAGGCCCTGCGTGCGGAGGTTCGGGCCTTGCGGCAGTGAATTTGGGCGCAGGCGTCAGGTTTGGTCAGATGTTCCTGTCTCTCTCAGTTGTTGTGCTGTGCACCCCCTTTCCGAATCGCGGGAAACGCGGTAAGAGCCCGCTATGACAACCAGTTCTCCCATATCCAGCCCGGTTCCCGGGGGTGCCATGAGCAGTTTCATGGCGGGCGCACGGGATTCCATTGGCATGAGCTTCGGTGCGATGCTATTTGGCCTGTTGTTCGGGTCTGCTGCGACGGTGGCGGGTCTGACAATGCCCCAGACGGTTTCGATGAGTGCCTTTATCTTTGCCGGCACCGCGCAGTTTTCGACCCTGGCCTTATGGCAGCCCGATATGCCGTTGTTTGCGGTGGCGGTCTCTGTCGCGATGGTGACCAGTCGGCTGACCCTGATGGGACTGTCTTTGGCCCCGACCATCCGGTCTATGCCGCCCTGGATCAAGCCAGCGGGTGTGTTTGTCATTAATGATGCCGCCTGGGTGCTGACCTTGCAGGCGCGCAGCGTATCCAGCAAGGCAGGCTATTTCTTTGGGATCTCCGCCCCGATGTACACATTATGGGTGGCGGCCACGGTGGTGGG
This sequence comes from Rhodospirillales bacterium, assembly GCA_002696645.1. Taxonomy (GTDB): domain Bacteria; phylum Pseudomonadota; class Alphaproteobacteria; order UBA8366; family Aestuariispiraceae; genus Pacificispira. The sequence continues at coordinate 14,615 of NZSA01000065.1, forward strand.
CGTGTTTCTGGCTGGCTTTTTTGATCCGGTGACGGCGAAAAGCCTGGCCTTTGCGGGAATTGTGTTTTTGTCGGTCCTGGTGGGCATGGTGGTGCGCGGCGTAGATGCGCCCCGCCCGCCCCTGGTTGTGGCANCACTTGTCGGGATTGCGCTGGATGGGGTTCTGGCGACGGGACCGGCAATCTTGGTCGCAGTCGCAGCGGGGGGCATTACGGCCCTGGCCGTGGAAATGGCACGGGATGACCACTGATATTGCACAACCGGAAGCCTGGCTGGCCTATCTGACCATATTCATGGCGGCCGGATTGGTTTTGATCATGCGGGCGGCGGGTGTTCTGGGCGCGCATTTTCTGCGGACGGGCCCCCGGACACAGCGGATCGTCAATGCCCTGCCCGGTTGCGCCCTGGCGGCGATTGTCGCGCCTGCGGCCATGCGTGGTACGCCGACGGATATCTTTGCCGTTGTGGTGACCTTCAGCCTGTATCTGTGGACCGGGCGCACAATTTTTTGCATGATTCTGGGCGTCAGCCTGTGCCTGCTGGGTGCCCATTGGCAGGCGGGAAATCTGTTTTGAGCGTCAGGCCCGCCTCACTCAGGCGGGCGCACTGACTTCAATGACGCCGATCAGGCTGTCGCGGGTCACCAGTTGCGCCAGTTGCGTTTCATCCATCCCGTCGGTTCCTTCCGGGCGCATGGGCAGGATCATATAGCGCATATCTGCCGTGGAATCATGCACCCGCACCTCACGCTGGGGCGCGATGTCGGTGCCAAATTCTGACAGGACGGTGCGGGGGTCGCGGACCACCCGGCTGCGATATTCCCGGCTTTTATACCAATCGGGTGATTTCCCCAACAGGAAGACCGGATAACAGCTGCACAGGGTGCAGACGATGACATTATGGGTCTCTGGCGTATTTTCCATGACCAATAGGGGGGCTGGACCGGTATCGATACCGATTTCGGCGGCGGCCTCTTTCGCATTGGTCAACAGCTTTGCCTTGAAGGCAGGATCCACCCAGGCCCTGGCGGTGATCTTCGCCCCCAATTCCGGCGTGCGCCCCTGCATATATTCAATCGTGTCGCGCAGATCGCCCCCGGTGAAGACCCCTTTTTCGATCAACAGTTCCGCCACCGCATCGGCCAGTGCCTGATGATAGGTCGGGGCCGTGTCTTCCAGATCCTTGCGCGGCGCATGGGGGTCCGGATGGTCATGGTCGTGATCATGGTGGTGGGGGTGATCGTGGCTCATCGCGCTGTCTCCAGCCAGTGTTCAAAAACTTCGATATCGACAGTGTCTTTTTCAGGGCCGGTATAGTCGGGCCACAGGGTTTTCTGCTGAAAGCGGACACGATACAGCGTCACAACCGTGTCGCCGGTCCGGCCATAGGCCAGTTCTTCCGGATTGTGGAACTGCCCGCAAATCCGCTCAATCCGGCCAGACAGGCCGCGGCAATAATAGGGGGTGCGGACGTGACCGGGGGGTGTGGCCCAGCGCACCCGCACTTCGTCACCGACAGAAAATCGCATGGCTTAATGCTCCGGCGAAGAGGCGGGGGCGTGGCGGGCTTTGACTTCTTCCAGCTTGCGGCCCAGCTCGTCCACATGGATCACGCCTTTTTCGATCAGCACATTGGCGACCGATGCGATCCAGCGTTCATAATAGGTCAGTTCGTCATAAATACCGGGCCCCATATCTTCGATGCCCCGGCGCAATTCATCGATGCGCATCAGGGGGCCGCTCTTGGGGTTGGACAACAGGCGCACGATGGCGTCTGTTTTATTTTCCCAGGGTTCGAACGTGTGTTCCGTGCGGGCGACAGGCCCTGCATCCAGGCCACCCATATCATGGTATCTTCGCTCTATCACGATGCCGCTATTCCTTTGGCTGTGATTGTTCCAGTTTCGATATAAAGCCCTTGATCGTATCAATATGGTTGGGAAAAAGGAATACCATCGAACACCCGATACGACCGTCGACAACCCGGCGGACGGTCAGCTTTACCGGTATCTCATACTGTTCTTCCACTTGTTGTAAGACCAGAAATCCATTGATCTCCTGCCCGGTCTCAAAAACACTGGGATCTTCCGCCTGGAAACCCAGGCCATTGGCGCTCAGATCATCCAGCGGCAAGGGTCGGTCTTCAATTTCAATGAACCCTGCGCGAAAAGGATATCGTGCTTCTGATCGTGCTTCGGTATGTCGCATCCGGTAAACGGCCTCTGTCAGAATATTAACCATGATGGACGATTGCCGATTGCTTGGTCTTGTATCCATCCTAAATCTCTCCCTAGTATAGTCGCCTATTGTGCTTTGGGGAAACCCTGATACATCATTGGTTTGGATGGGGATCGCCTTTTGGCGACGGTTGTGAGAGGCTTTCGGCAGGATGAACCGCCGCGCATTGAAAACGCTCCTTCGGTCGGGGCGGTTCTTGTGTTTTGACGCAAGGGCAGTCTATCTGGGACTAAAGGAAGGCAGTGCGCCTGATGAGCCGCCGCCGGGGAAGATGTTTGATCTTTCCACGTTGAATCTGGGCATATTTTTCAAAGAAGTCACACAGAATGATCACGAGGATGAGGTTTTCGTCTCAACCCGCGTTTATTTCCCATATAACGACCTGGAAGTCGATCAGGGCGGCGAATCGACCCTGGCGGACCCGGATCGCATTGTTAAGGTTCTGGCCAAGCGTGGTGCGATAAAATCAGCGGATTCCCTGTCTGCCCATGATCAGCGCGTCCTGGAAATCCTGACCAAAGTTCCGACCTTTGATCCGTTCCTGCTGTTATCGCAGCGTCGGGAAGTTGAGGTTGAGCGCAGCATTTCACCCAGCTATTTTGAAATCACGGAAAAGGACTGGATGCTGATCCGCCGCCCCGTGTTGGACAAGATCAGTGTGCTGGTGGCGAAAGCCAATTCTGCCAATAATATGGATGTCTATCAGGCCTATCTTGGTGAAAACCACGATAAGGATGACGAAGGTCAGCGCTTGATGACCGGCGCGGTGGTTGATGCGATCTGGCAGGGCGAGGAAACAGATGGGTCGCGCGGGCTGATCCGCAGTTTCCGGTTGGATGAATCGCAAACCAAACAATTCCTCTTTGCCTGGAAGGGGATCAATTACTATGAATTTCAGTATGAGCGCTATAAGCNCCTGCTATATGATTTCTTTCGGTGGCTGGGGTCATCGGATTCGATGCCCAAAGACCGGGAGACGATGACGGATTCCGCTATGGATCGGTTTAAATTTCGGCGGGACCAGTCGCGCAGCCTGATCCGAACCACGCATTCTACGGTGATGAGCATCATCAAGAATTACAATCTGGCCTTTGATGAGCTGATTGAAAAGGACGACCCCAGGCCGTTTCAGCAGTTCCTGCGGGAAGCCCCAAAGAATTTTCTGACGGTTGGTCTGGCGCTGGGTGTTCTGGCGCATACCGCCAATGCCTGGGCCGATGTCAGCGACAAAAAGCCGCGTGCGCTGCGGGCGACGGAATTAGAGCCCTTCTATGACTTCATCATTGCGATCAATGGGCAGGATTTTCAATAGGGATGATTATCCCCCGCCAGTCATTTTAGGGTGACGCGACGGGGATGACTGCCTAAGCTTTGGCGTGAACCCCCAATGGGTCCTGCACGGCACGGCCTGGTTGCCCCAAGGCGTCTACAATGGATCAGAATCACAATTCATCGACCCGTGACTTTTCCCGACCCACGGGGTGGTTTCGGGTCAAGCGCGCACTGCACCAGGCCCGTGTTGCAGAGGCACGACCCATCGGGTTAAGCCTGTCGACCCTGGTCATGCTGCGGTGGATCGCGGTGGCCGGTCAGTTATTGACGGTCATTATTGTCTCCATCGCGTTTGAATTTCCCTTTGCCCTGTTGCCCTGTCTGTTGGCGACCACGGCGCTGGCGATATCGAATCTGGTCTTGATGGCGTCGCGCCCCCGACGATTGAGCCAAAGGCGCGCATCGCTGGTTCTGGGGTTTGATCTTTTGCAATTGGCCAGCCTGATTGGTTTCACGGGTGGATTGCAAAACCCGTTTGCCCTGTTGTTGCTGGCCCCGGTCACGGTTTCTGCAACAATCCTGTCGCGGCGCGCGACCCTGGCGCTGACCGCCCTGGCGGTGGGGGCCGCAACAGTGCTGTCCTTTGTGCATTTGCCCCTGCCGTGGGAGACCCCTTTGGGGGTCGCACTGCCCTTTGTCTATCGCCTGGGGATATGGACCGCGATCACCATGTCGTTGGTTTTTATCGCCACCTTTGTGTGGACTGCATCGGAAGAATCCAGGCGCTTGACCGATGCCCTGTCCGAATCTGACGATGCCCTGGCGCGGGAGCGGGAATTGTCCGCCCTGGGCACGCTGGCCGCGGCGGCGGCGCATGAATTGGGTTCCCCCCTGGCGACGATCGCGGTGGTGTCCCAGGAATTGATGCGCACGGTCCCGCCGAACAGTCCCTTATATGAAGATGTCGCCCTGTTGAAGAGCCAGTCGGATCGATGCCGGGATATTCTGGTTGGCCTGTCTTCGCGTCCAGGCGCGGCGACCGGGGATCCGTTTGAAATTCTGCCGCTGTCAAATCTGGTTGAGATTGCCAGCGATGAACATGTGCCAGACAGGATCACCCTGGATGTTCAGATCGATGAATCCTGTGACGGGGCGGAACCGTTGGTGCCGCGCACACCGGAATTCCTGCATGGCTTGGGCAATTTCATATCCAATGCCGGACAGTTCGCCCGCAGCGCCGTCACGGTGCGCCTGTATTGGACCAAAAATGATGTCTGGATTTCCATTCATGACGACGGGCCTGGATTTTCCAATGCCGTGTTACAGACGTTGGGGGAACCTTATCTGTCGACCCGGGCTGGTCAGAATGGCCATATGGGTTTAGGGGTATTTATCGCCACAACCCTGTTGGAACGCATCGGGGCGGAAACCGTGTTTCGCAATCGCAAGGGTGCGGAGATCCTGATCCGCTGGCCGCGCAGGGTGTTGGAAGTCCAGGGCGACGCACTATAGTTTGCTGATAAGAGACACATCAGGTTAGGAACAGAAGACAATGTCCGACATGTTGCCCGCCCATATCCGGGACCGCACCCTGTTAATCGTCGATGACGATGCCCCGTTGAGAAACAGGCTGGCGCGGGCCATGGAACAACGCGGGTTCGAGGTGCGCAGCGCCGCCGGGGTCGCGGAAGGCCTGGATGTCGCAGCCAATCGCCCACCTGCCTATGCCGTGATCGACATGCGCTTGGAAGACGGCAACGGCCTGGATGTGGTGGAGGCCCTGCGCGATGCCCGCCATGATATCCGCATCGTCATGCTGACCGGCTATGGCAATATCGCCAGTGCCGTGACGGCGGTGAAAAAGGGCGCGATCGATTACCTGGCAAAGCCCGCCGATGCGGACCAGATCATCGCCGCCCTGTTGGAACACGACCGCCCCCTGCCGCCCCCACCGGAAGACCCGATGTCGGCCGACCGCGTGCGCTGGGAACATATCCAGCGGGTGTTTGAACAATGCAACCGCAACGTCTCCGAAACCGCGCGCCGCCTGAAAATGCACCGCCGCACCCTACAGCGCATCTTAAACAAGCACGCGCCGAGGGGGTGATGTAAATCCGGCCCTGTCGCAAACCTTTTAAAGCCGGACGGTTTTTCGGCTGACGGGTCGTGTTGGGTCTGTTAGGTGTCAGTCCATGAGCACCCCACCGACACGGGGGCAAATTTGGGTCGGATGCGTGGAGCCTTAATAAGAACCCAAGCCAGGACGGGGGCAAATATGTCCAATAATACAGCCGCGGCGCTCTCAGCGACCGTTGATACCCAATTTTCGATTCCCACCCATATTGACGACGACAAGGTCGGTATCATGATCTGTGGCCATGGCAGCCGCGACGTTGGTGCCGTGTCGGAATTTGAGCAGATCGCCCAGGCCATGAAGGCCCGCTTTCCGCATCTGCCGGTCGAATATGGCTTTCTGGAATTCGCGACACCGATCATCCGCACTGGTCTGGATAAGCTGCAAGAGCAGGGCGTGACCCGCGTGCTGGCCGTGCCGGGCATGTTGTTTGCCGCGGGCCATGCGAAAAATGACATCCCGTCCGTCCTGAACACCTATCAGGCACAAAATCCCGGCCTGTCGATCAAATATGGCCGTGAACTGGCGGTGGATCTGAAAATGCTGAAGGCGGCTGCCGGGCGCATCGAAGAGGCCCTGGCCCCGCTGGATCCCGCCATTTCCCGGCATGAAACCCTGTTATGCGTCATCGGACGTGGCGCGTCTGATCCCGATGCCAACTCCAATGTCGCCAAAGTGGCACGGATGCTGTGGGAGGGCATGGGCTTTGGCTGGATGGAAGTCGGGTATTCCGGTGTGACCTTCCCGCTGGTAGAGCCCGCCCTGGAGCATTGCGCCCGTATGGGATACAAGCGGATTGTCGTGTTCCCCTATTTCCTGTTCACCGGCATTCTGATCAAACGCATCTATGATTACACAGACCAGGTCGCCGCCCGGCACCCGGAGCTGGAATTCGTGAAGGCCGGCTATCTGAATGATCATCCGATGGTCATGGAAACCTTTGCAGAGCGCCTGTTTGAGATTGTCGAGGGCGCGAACAACATGAATTGCCAGATGTGCAAATACCGCAACCAGGTTCTGGGCTTCGAAGACGAGGTCGGCCTACCGCAGGAAAGCCATCACCACCACGTCGAAGGCATCGGCACCGGTCCGGCAGAAGATCATGGGCACAGTCACGATCATGGGCACAGTCATGACCACGACCACGACCATGAACACCCGCATGACCACGATCATTCTCATGACCATGGGCACGACCACCAACACGGCCACAGTCATGACCACGACCACGGACATGGACACGGGCATGATCATGGGCACGATCACCACCACCATCCCTATCCTCAGGCGGATCATCCGCATGGTCCGCGCAGCATGACGGAAGGTGNGACGTTGCCGAAACCGGATTGACGGGGATCGGTATCGTGACGGCCTCTCCCCCCTATCGCTATATCAAGGACCCGGCGGAAATCTACCGGGAAAGCGCCCGCCTGATCCGGGAGGCGTCGGATCTGTCTGCTGTGCCAGACGAATTGCACGATGTCGCCATCCGCTTGATCCATACCTGTGGGCGGCCGGATGTTGTGACCGGTTTGCGGGCCAGTGCGGGGGCGGCAGAGGCGGGCCGCCAGGCCCTGGCGGCGGGAAAGCCCATCCTGTGCGATGTTGAAATGGTGTCGAAAGGCATCATCCGCAGCCGCCTGCCCAAGCGCAACGAGGTAATGTGCACCTTGGGATTAGGGGCCGTCGCCCCCCTGGCCCAGCGGCTGGGCACGACCCGATCCGCGGCGGCTGTTGATCTGTGGCAGCCCTGGTTGGCGGGTGCCGTCGTTGCAATCGGCAATGCGCCCACCGCCCTGTTTCATTTGCTGGAACGTATCCATGAGGGCTTCCCGAAACCGGCCTTGATTCTGGGATTTCCGGTCGGTTTTGTCGGGGCCACTGAATCGAAACAGGCCTTGATCGAGTCGGGCCTTCCCTATATCGCCCTGACCGGGCGGGAAGGAGGCAGCGCCCTTGCCGCCGCCGCCGTCAACGCCTTGACCGGGAGCCTGGACACATAATGACCGCAAAATCCGCTGCATGGTTATCCATCATTGGCATTGGGGAGGATGGCCTGGACGCCGTTGCCCCGGCTGGCCGTGCCCTGATTGAGGGGGCTGAGGTTCTGGTCGGGGGCGATCGGCATCTGGCCATGATCCCCGCCTCCCATAAGGCGGAGCGGCTGACCTGGCGTACACCGCTGAGCGATACCGTCGCGGACCTGGCCGCCCGCAAAGGCCGGGCCGTCTGTGTCCTGGCAACCGGCGATCCCATGAGCTATGGCATCGGGGTCACCCTGGGGCGGGCCTTCGGGCGTGATGCTTTAACAGTTCTGCCCGCGCCCGGCGCATTTTCCCTGGCCGCCGCCCATCTGGGCTGGCCGCTGGAAGAGGTGACACGCCTGACCCTGCATGGACGCCCTTTGAGTCTGCTTTCCGCCCATCTGGAACCCGGCGCGCGGTTGTTCATTCTGTCGGAAAATGCTGAAACCCCGGCCCAGGTAGCGGGCCTGCTGACAGCGGAAGGCTATGGGGCAAGTTCAGTCGTGGTCCTGGAACATCTGGGCGGCCCGAAACAGCGGGTGATCGAAGGTGTGGCCCGGGGCTGGGATATCCCCGCCGGTGCGGACCTGAACACAATCGCGGTGCTGCTTCAGCCGGAACCTGGTGCAGCGATTTTATCGAAGGTGCCGGGATTGCCCGATGAGGCTTTTCACCACGATGGTCAGATGACCAAGCGAGAGGTTCGCGCCGCGACCCTGGCGAAACTGATGCCGCGCCGGGGGGCGATGCTGTGGGATGTCGGTGCCGGATGTGGCTCTGTCGGCATTGAATGGATGCGCGCCGGAGGCAGGGCGGTTGCGATAGAGCGGGACAAGACCCGCTGTCGCCTGATCGCCCGCAATGCCGCCAGCCTGGGGACGCCCCATTTGGACCTGATCGAAGGCCCTGCACCGGAAGCCTATGGCGAGATCAAAGGCGCACCGGATGCAATTTTTCTGGGTGGCGGCGTTTCCAAATCCAGCATGGCGGAAATCGCGTGGGAGCGTTTGGCCCCCGGCGGCATGCTGGTTGCCAATGCGGTGACGATGGAAAGCGAGACCCGCCTGGCGGGCCTGTTCGCAGACTGGGGTGGGGATTTGGCCCGCATCGCTGTGTCCCGCCTGGAGCCTGTCGGGCCTTATCATGGCTGGCGCCCCCTGATGCCTGTGACGCAATATTCGATTAGGAAACCCTTATGACGGATCCGGTTCTTGGCACATTATACGGATTGGGCGTTGGGCCCGGTGATCCGGAACTGATCACGCTGAAAGCACTGCGGATTTTGAAATCTGTCCCTGTTCTGGCCTGGCCTGCACCGCTGGAGGGGGAGTCGCTGGCCCGCAGCATCGCAGCGCCGCATCTGGATGGCCATCACATCGAAATCGCCATTCGCATGCCGATGGATGTGAAACGCTTCCCGGCGCAACAGGTCTATGACGATGCTGCCCTGACCATCGCGGATCATCTGAAAGCTGGCCGGGATGTCGCTGTTTTATGCGAGGGGGATCCCTTTTTCTATGGGTCTTTCATGTATTTGTTCGGGCGCCTGTCCGATCAGTTCACAGTGGAGGTTGTGCCCGGCGTTTCCTCCCTGATGGCGACAGCAGCGGCGACCGGGGCACCGCTGGCGGCGCGCAATGATGTTCTGACCATCCTGCCCGCCCCCCTGGACGAAGACGTCCTGATCAAGCGCTTGGAGGAAATCGACGCGGCTGCGATCATCAAGATCGGGCGGCATTTGCCAAAACTGCGCCGGGCCTTGGAGGCCACGGGATTGATGGATCAGGCCCGCTATATCGGTCACGCCACGATGGGGGATCGCCAGACCGTCTGTGCCCTGTCGGACTATCCCCATGAAACAGCTCCCTATTTCTCCATGGTGCTGGTGCATCGCCGCCGGGATGCGTGGATCAATGGCGTGGGTGAGGCCGCGGAATGACCCATCAGACCCCCATTGCCCTGGTCGTGCTGACCCAGCGTGGCGCAGAAACCGCCTTGCGCGCCCGTGAAATCCTGCCCAGCGCTGTTATTTACGGCAAGGCGGACCGCGTGATCGGTGCGGATCATGTTTTTGACGATACGCTGGCCTGCCTGCGGGAATTATATGCTCAGGGGTGGACGGTGATCGGCCTGTGTGCGGCAGGGATATTGATTCGGGCGCTGGCCCCCCTGGCCGCGGATAAGTGGCAGGATGCGCCGGTTCTGTCCGTGTCTGAAGACGGAACGATGGTGGTTCCGCTGTTGGGGGGCCATCGCGGGGCAAACTCCCTGGCAACACAGCTGGCTGATGGATTGGGTGGGACAGCCGCCATTACGACCGCCGGGGACCGCACGCTTGGGTTTGCGCTGGATGATCCACCCGCGGGCTGGACCCTGAAAACCCCGCAGGCCGTGAAATCTGTGACGGCACGGCTGTTGGCCGGGGAAACGGTGACCCTGCGCCCGGAATGCGGGGATCCAAGCTGGCCGCCCAAGGAAGTGTTTCAATCTGTGGTACCGGGCGAGGTGCCGCAGGTCCTGATCACGGATCGACAGGTGGAACCCGCCACGGGTCAGGTGGTTTTGACGCCCCCCAGCCTGGCCATTGGTATTGGCTGTGAACGCCACGCCCCGGCAGACGGTCTGGTAGACTTCGTGCAGTCTGTTTTGGCCGATACCGGGCTGGACCCGTGTGCCATCGCCGCCATCGGCACGGTGGATTTGAAAGGGGATGAGGCGGCGCTGAAGGCAGTTTCTCAGGCTCTGGATCGCCCCATTCGCCTGTTCACGGCTGCGGAATTGGAAGCCCTGACACCCCATCTGCCCAATCCGTCTGACGTGGTTTTTCAGGAAATCGGCTGTCATGGCGTGGCGGAGGCATCCGCGCTGGCCCTGGCAGGCCGAACGGCGCGATTTGTCACGGAAAAGCGCCGCAGCGGCCCCTATACCTGCGCCATTGCGCGGGCTCAAGGTGCGTCTGTGGACATCAGTGCCGGGCGCGCGCCGGGGCGGCTCTTCGTCGTGGGGGTTGGACCTGGGGATGCGGCCTATCGCACCGGGGCGGCTGCACGAGCCATTCTGGCATCTGACGCGGTGGTGGGATATCGGCTGTATCTGGATCTCGCCGCCGATCTGATCGGGGACAAACCGGTCTATGAGTCCGATCTGGGTGCAGAAGAGGCCCGGGCGGCAAAGGCTCTGGCCTTGGCGGCACAAGGACAGACGGTTTCCCTGGTCTGCTCTGGTGATCCCGGTATCTATGCGCTGGCAACCCTGGTTTTCGAGCTTCTGGCAGAAACGCAGGACCGCAGCCTTATGGCCGTGGATGTTGAGGTTGTGCCTGGCATTTCTGCCTTCCAACTGGCGGCTGCGCGACTGGGGGCCCCGATGGGGCATGATTTCTGCCTGATCAGCCTGTCAGATCTGCTGACACCAGTTGCAGCGATCCGCCAGCGTCTGGCTGCTGCCGCCCAGGGGGATTTTGTCACCGCCTTCTACAATCCCCAAAGCAAGCGCCGCCGCACATTATTGCCAGAAGCGCGTGAAGTCTTTTTGACGCAACGTCCACCAACAACGCCGGTCGCCCTGTGTCGCCAATTGGGCCGCCCGGAAGAAAGCGTGACGGTCACGACATTGCAGGATTTTGACCCGTCCGTAGTGGATATGTTCACCCTGGTGGTGATCGGCAGTTCCACAACGCGGGCCTTCGACCATGCCGGCACACCCCGCGCCTTCACCCCGCGCGGCTATGCAGATAAGCGGTTATAGAAACTTTAACCGCAAAGGGCGCGGAGGAGGCGCAAAGGACGCCAAGGAAATTGATTATGGATGAGAATCAGATTGGAAAGCAGATTATAGATTCAGCGCTGTCGGTGCATCGGGCACTAGGGCCTGGACTGCTTGAAGGAGCGTATGAAACTTGTTTGGCCTATGAGTTATCCGAACGTGGCCTGTTTGTTGAAACCCAAAAGGCTCTTCCGCTGACATACAAAGGGCTGGTTATCGAGCGTGGGTACCGATTGGATATGCTTGTCAATGAGTTGGTTGTTGTTGAGTTAAAATCGGTTGAGACAATCACCGATGTTCATCGGGCCCAAGTCTTGAGCTATTTGAAGCTAGGACCCTATCGGCTGGGGNTTTTGATTAACTTCAATACATCCAGGATCAAGAACGGAATTCAGCGATTCGTAAATGGGCTGGACGATCGCTAACTTTACTTCGCGTCCTTTGCGCCTCCTCCGCGCCCTTTGCGGTTCCAAACTATTCGAAAAGGTAATTTTATATGACAGTTCATTTTATTGGAGCAGGACCCGGCGCACCGGATTTGATTACGGTGCGGGGATTGAAGCTGATTCAATCCTGCCCGGTTTGCCTTTACGCCGGGTCTCTGGTGCCGGCGGAAGTTGTTGCGGAAGCACCAGAGGGGGCGCGGGTGATTGATACGGCCCCGCTGAATCTGGAAGAAATCATCGCGGAGATTGAGGATGCCCATGCCAGGGGGCTGAATGTGGCGCGCGTGCATTCTGGCGATCCGTCCATTTATGGCGCGACGGCGGAACAGATGCGGCGTCTGGATGCGCTGGGCATTGACTATGATGTGACGCCGGGCGTGTCGGCCTATGCCGCAGCAGCGGCGGCGTTGAAGCGGGAACTGACCCTGGCGGGCGTTGGCCAGACGGTGATCATCACCCGGACGGCGGTGCGGGCATCTGGCATGCCACAGGGCGAAGATCTGGACACGCTGGGGCGCAGTGGTGCGACGCTGGCGATCCATCTGTCGATCAACAATCTGGCGAAGGTCGTGCGGGAATTAACGCCCCATTATGGCGCGGACTGTCCAGTCGTGATCGCGTATCGCGTCGGCTGGCCCGATCAGGCCTTTATCGAGGGCACATTGGGCGATATCCGGCCCAAGGTGAAAGCATCCGGCATCACCCGGACGGCCTTGATTCTGGTCGGGCGCGTCCTCAATCCGGAAGGGTTTGACGACAGCAAATTGTATGACGCGACCCATACCCATGTGTTGCGTCCTTAAGTCAGGCCTTAACGTGCCAGAGCATCATGCGCCCTCATGATGCTCTAACTATTTGTTTTGTTATTAAATATGTCGTCACAAACGAGTCCGTTTGTTCGGGATTTGCTGTAGCAGGGCTTCTGCTTCGGCCAGGTCGTCTGGATGGTTGGCGTTAAAGAACGGATCAATTGAATCGCTGGGAAAGTCGACAACGGTTAATTTATGCCGCGCGGTCCAGCGGTCGACCTTTCGGATGTCGTCGTCGATCATGGCCTGACGCAGATCACCGGCCAGGCGAACCGGCCACAGGCCAACCACAGGATGGTCCCTTCCATTGGACCGGGCACAGGCCATATCTGCCCCATCCTTTTTCATTGCGGCATATAGCCGGTCGACCAAATCTGTTGGCAGGAAGGGCGCATCGGTGGGGAAGGTGGCGACATAATCACAATCCGGTAGGGACTGTTGGGCCCATTCCAGACCCGTCAGAACCCCGGCTAAGGGGCCTGGCTGCCCCTGTATGACATCGGGCAACACCATCAGACCATAATCTGTAAAGCGTGATGGGTCGCCATTGGCGTTCAGCGCCAGGACCTCCACCTGATCCTTCACGCGGCCTATGATGTGCTGCAGGATGGATTGCCCGGCCAACAGCTTCATGCCCTTGTCACCGCCCCCCATGCGGCGCGCCAGCCCGCCTGCCAACAGCAATCCGGCGGTTTTATGCGTCATGGGTCACATCCTTGGTAAATCCGATGACGCAATTCCGACCGGCCTGTTTTGCCTGGTACAGCGCCTGATCGGCCTGGGCGATGATTTCCTTTAAGGGGGCCGATCCGATAATCTGGGCAAACCCAAAGGAGGCGGAAACCGACAGATCCGTGTTATCTTCCAATGGGATGGCCCGTTCGAACAGGGCCATGCGCAGGCGCCCTAACACTACGGCGGCTGTTTTCGGGTCGGCATTGGGCAGGCACAGCAGGAATTCCTCCCCACCATAGCGATAGATCAAATCATAGGGCCGCAATTGCGACAGAAACCGTCCGGCAGTGGCGGCAAGGACCTGATCCCCGATTCCATGACCATAGGTGTCGTTCACCTTCTTGAAATGGTCGATATCTGCAAGGGCGATACAGCACGGCGTATCGGTGCGAACCGCGCGCTCATATTCAGCGGCCAGTTCGGCATTCATGGTGGTGCGATTGCTCAGGCCCGTCAGGGGGTCCAGGTCCGACACCGCCTTGCGAAATGCATCCCGAATACGGCGCGCTCTGGTCAGAAAGGCGTCCGATTTCGCCACCACACCATCATAGTCCTGGGCAGATACGGGCCTTGTCGTCGCCAGCCGGGCAACGGATCGCGCCGCGTCGTGCAAGGCCGAATACTCCTGCCATAAATCTTGAAACGCCATCTGGGCCAGCAAGGGATCCCGGCGATGCTGATCATGCCAGCGTCCAAATGCGGTCAGGTCCGCTGAGTTTTCCGCAATGACATCTCTGTCAGGTGGTAATTCGCAGACCAGCGCCCGATGCCAGCGGGTCAGCCAATTCCCATGCTCTTCAATGGCCGCGTCAATGGCGCGCAGAATATCCATGGGCCTTAAGGCCGTTATGTTGGTCGCAGATGCATCAGGCGGCATCAGATCTGCTCCCCCCCTTTCGACCTGCGGTTTTTGGTTCGTCTTCGGCATCAAAGGCGTCGGCGTCATAGACGATGCGCTGTTGCCCCGCCAGGGCGGTGAAACGTTTTCCCCGGGCCCGGCCGATCAGGGTCAGGTTGGTCTGACGCGCCAGCTCAACCCCCCAGGCGGTAAAACCGGATCTGGAAATCAGGATCGGGATGCCCATCTGTACCGTCTTTATCACCATTTCAGATGTCAGGCGCCCGGTCGTGTAAAAGATTTTATCTTCCGGCGTCAGCCCTTCCAGGAACATATAACCTGCAATCTTGTCCACGGCATTGTGGCGCCCGACATCTTCCATATAAACAAGCGGGCGATCTTCTTGACACAGCACACAGCCATGGATCGCGCCGGCCTGCAGATACAGGCTGTCGGTCATGTTGATCTTTTTTGTCAGGCTTTGCATCCAGGATGTCTTCAATACCTGTCCATCGGGCAACTGGCTGTCCTCGATCTTTTCCATCAGATCGCCAAACACCGTGCCCTGGGCGCAACCGGATGTCCGGACTTTCTTTTTCAGTTTTTCTTCGTAATTGGTTTCCCGCTCCGTGCGCACCACGACGGTTTCCAGATCGTCGTCATAGTCAATCGCGGTGATCTTGTCGTCGGCGCGCAGCATGTTCTGGTTCAACAGATAGCCTACTGCCAGATAGGCTGGATAATCGCCAATCGTCATATTGGTGACAATTTCCTGACCGTTCAGGAACAGGGTCAGGGGGCGTTCCACGACAACGGCGGTGGTCACGGGATCCCCGTTTTGATCCCATCCCTCGACCTGTTGCGTCAGATGCGGGTTGGTTGGATTTGGACCCAGAATATAGTCAGTCATCGTGGCCTTTAATATCATTCAGTTTGCGGTTTGGGAACGGGCTGCGGCGATCAGGGCATCCGGCGGTCGCCCATTTACCGGCCCGGCCTGATGGTGAACAATGCGCCAGGCGTCTCTTTCCCAGCGGTATAGATTGGTTGCGATCAAAAAATTATCGCCGATCTGCTCCCAACAGATTACGGCGGCGGCTTCTGGCCCCAGGGACAGAACTGATGGCGCGACACAGGCAACCGGCGGCGGCGCCTGCAGAATGGCGGACCAACTGGCCATAATCTCGCGGCGGTTTTGCAGGGGTACCCAACCCGGATGCAGGCAGCAGACCGTGCCATCTTCCGCCCACAGCGCGACCATTGCCGCTTCATCCCCCCCTGCAAAGGCGGCATAAAACCGTTCATTGGCGAACAGGATTTCAGCGTCTTCGCGGGCATTGGCGTTATCGTTTTTCATGTGCGTTCGGTCATTCAGCATTTGGGTCCAGATAGATGCGATGGGCGATATCCCGACCATCGGACACCGTGATTTCCGTAAAGCCAATCAGATAGACCATATCCAGAAAGGTCAAATTCTCCGGATTGGGAAATCCGTTAAAAGCCGGGCTGCTGCGGGCATAAGCGGTCAGCATGGCCAGCAGGGCCCGCAATCGATACAGGGTGTTGTAAGCACCATCTGTGATACTGACGATGATCAGTTTATCGGCCCCATCCCCTTTCGCAAAAATCGCAAAGCGGGGCGGGCTGGGCGAGGCCAGCATCTGCGCCGTCAGGCCGGTCGTGAAGGCGATGCGGGTGCGTCGATCTGCCTCTGCTACGGAATTCACGCGGGGTCTATACCGTTCCTCAGTTTGCGGCGTTGGGTAATAATATCCTTCATGATCGCTTTCATCGGCAAGGGTGCTCTGAAGGGGGGGCAGCATGAAAATCAGCGCCACTGTGAAAATCAATGAAACCTGAAAGGCGCGACGATACATAGGTGCTTTCCCCTGTCTAAGTGATTGCGCTAGTGTGTGCGCCAAGCAGGGTCTATGGCAAGCGCGCCGCCATCAGATTTATCTATTCCGTTTTATTCCGGGCGCAGGAGAGGTTTAATGGCGGACCAAAAGCTCGCTTTTGTGTCATCAGATGCCGCGCGGGCGTTGCAAGCGCTGAGTGAATTGCGCGCGGCATATCCAAATATTACAACGCCGGAAGAGGCGGATGTGATCGTCGCTTTGGGCGGGGATGGCTTTATGCTGCATACGCTGCGCCATTACATCGGGATCGGTAAGCCAATTTACGGCATGAATCGGGGTACTGTGGGCTTTCTGATGAATGAATACAGTCCCGACAAGCTGTATGAGCGTATCGCCAGTGCGGGCCGATTGATGCTGCATCCCCTGCGTATGCGGGTCACGCGCGTCGACGGGGGTGTTGAAGAAGCGTTGGCTATCAATGAAGTTTCCCTGTTTCGTGAAACCAGACAGGCGGCAAAGATTGATATCCGTGTCGATGGTGTAGCGCGGCTGAACGGGCTGGTCTGTGATGGGGTTTTGTTGTCAACGCCAGCGGGCAGCACCGCGTATAATCTGTCGGCGCATGGTCCGATTGTCCCGCTTGGCGCGGGTCTCTTGGCGCTGACCCCGATCAGCGCCTTTCGTCCCCGGCGGTGGCGGGGGGCTCTATTGCCGCGCTCTGCCTCGGTTGAGTTTCACGCCCGCGAAACTGCCAAGCGCCCCGTCAGCGCCGTCGCGGATTCTACGGAAGTGCGCAATGTCCGCCATGTGGAAATTGTGGAAGACCCCAGCATGGCCGCGATTATCCTGTTTGATCCGGAGCATAATCTGGAAGAGCGGATTCTGAAGGAACAATTCGCCACTTAGAAGATTTTGAATGTATAGTGGCAATGTTTCGCATTTAAGAGCTTATCAAGTGCATTACAGGATGGGGGTATCCCCTTATCGGGCTTGACTAGTCGGTAGACTATCAGCGCAATAGTAGGGGTGACGGGGATCAAGTGAAAATTCTGGTGTCGCCAATGCCTAGGGGGGCAGGGTTTTAATGTACAAAACAATGTATGGATTCGTCTGGGCGTATTCCAAACGCGAGCAGATCATGGCGCTTGTATTGACGCTGCTTTCCTTTCCGTTTCTGTACTATTCATTCGATCTGCCAAAAACGATTATCAACAAGGCGATTAAGGATCCCACAAAGGCGACGGATGCCGGTGTACCGGTGCCCCATGAAATCGTGGATGTGGTTGTTTTCGGCTATAATCTGACAGATATGTTCGGGTTCACAATGGAACGGTTGTCTTATCTGTTCCTGCTGTGCGGCCTGTTCCTGATACTGGTCTGCATTAACGGTATGTTCAAGATGCGGATCAACACATTTGCCGGTGTCATGGCAGAGCGGTTGTTGCGCCGCCTGCGCTATATTCTGATCGAACGCACCTTGCGCTTTCCCATTCCTCAATTCCAGAAAACCTCTGCGGGAGAGGTTGTGACGATGGTGACCGCAGAGGTCGAACCTCTGGGCGGATTCTTCGGCGATGCCATTGTCCTGCCGGTCTATCAGGGCGGCATGTTCCTGACGGTCATTTTGTTCCTGTTCATTCAGGATCCGATGATGGGGATTGCTGCCACAGCCCTGGTGCCGCTGCAGGGGTATATCATCCCCAAAATGCAGCGCAAAATCAACCAGCTGGGCAAGGAGCGGGTGCGGCATGTCCGAAGCCTGTCCAACCGCGTCGGCGAGGTTGTGATCGGTGTCCAGGATGTCCGGGTGCATAACAATACAGGCTTTGTATTGTCGGATATATCGCGTCGCCTGGGTCAAATATTCTGGGTCCGGCTGGAAATATTCCAACGCAAATTCTTCATGAAATTCGTGAATAATTTTATCAATCAGATGACGCCATTTCTGTTCTATGGCATTGGCGGGTATCTTGTCTTGTACGGGGAATTGTCACTGGGGGCCCTGGTTGCGGCATTGGCCGCCTATAAGGAATTGGCCGCCCCCTGGAAGGAATTGCTGAACTGGTATCAGCGGCTTGCGGATTCCAACATCAAATACGAACAGTTGATCGGTCAGTTTGAACCAGACGGCATGATGGACGAGGCGCTGGTCGCCAGCCCGCCAGACGATCTGCCAAAACTGGCGGGCACCGTCCAGGCGTCCGGTGTGACCTGGGCCGATGAAGATGGCATGCGGATCATCGACAATGCCAGCTTTTTCATCGATGCGGCGCAGACCGTTTCGATCACCACGACCAGTGGAACGGCCAAGGATGTTCTGGCTCAGCTACTGAGTCGGATTCTGTTACCAACCAGCGGCAGTCTGGTGTTGGGGGGGCACAGTGTGTCGACCCTGCATCAGGCAACGGTGGGCGCGCGGATTGGATATGTCTCGGGCGAGCCCACCTTTTTTGCCGGATCGATTGCGGAGAATTTACTGGTGGGTCTGAACAGACTGCCACCCCAGGCAGAGCTGGACAGCAAGAAATCCGATAAGAATCGATCATCGGAAGTGATTGAAGCGATCGCCTCAGGCAACAGCCCCTACAGCCACACATCTGATTGGGTGGATTATCACTCTGCCGGTGTCGCCACGCGGGTGGATCTGATGGGCCATACGACAGATTTACTGAATGTCGTGGAATTGGAGGATGATTTTTACGCCTTGGGCCTGCGGATGACGATTGATCCCAAGAGCGAACCGGACTTGGCGGAAAAGATGATCGAGGCGCGGGGCAAGATACGCACATTGCTGGACACGCGCGGCATGGATGATCTGGTCCAGCCTTATGACATTGATCGCTATAACACCTATGCCTCTGTTGCGGGCAATATCATCTTTGGCAAACCACAAACCGACGAATGGCAATACGAGAACTGGGCGACAAACCCGATCATTCGCGCAATGATGACCAAACATGATCTGGTCGATGATTTCTATGAAATCGGACTGCGCTGTGCGGGCCTTATTGTGGATCTGTTTAAGGATTTACCACCGGGTCACCCGTTCTTTGATCAATACAGTTTCGTCAGTGAAGACATGCTGCCGGAATTGAAACTGATTGCCCGCAAGTCGGAACAGCGCGCTGCGGGAACGGAACTGGATACAGAAGAACGTCGCATCGTATTGGGTCTGCCGTTCAAACTGACCGTGCAGCGGCATCGCCTGGGTCTGATAGACGAGGCCATGCAAAAGCGCCTTCTGGCGATGCGTCATGACCTTCGCAAATCGCATCCAGAAATGTTTGAACCAGGCGGCGGTGTTGAACCCTATCGCGATGATACGATCAATCAGGGGCTCAGCGTGTTGGATAATATTCTGTTTGGCCGTATCGTTCATGGTCGCGCCGATGCACTTGAGAAAGTCTCCGGCGTGGTGCGGGAGGTATCGCGGGATCTGGGCATTGAAAAGGCCATTCTCAGAACCGCCTTGAATTTTCAGGTCGGCATTGGCGGCGGGCGTTTGTCATCTGCCCAGCGTCAGAAATTGAACCTGGTGCGCTCAATCCTGAAAAATCCGGATATTATGATTCTGTCTGATGGGTTAAGTAATATTGATCCGGCGCAGCGCACGCGAATTGCAGTCAATCTGTCAAGGCGATTGGAGGGGACAACCCAGGTCTGGATCGGAACAGGCGAACAGGACGGTATTTCCTATGATCGCCGATTTGACCTTAAATCCGGCCGGATTTCTGAGATATCCGATACCAAAGATAGCACGGTAGCGGTACCCGATTATGATCGACAGGCAGCCGCCGGCGATGGGGATGATGCATTGAACTCAGAGGCGCGCAGCCTTAGAGAGTTGCCGCTATTTGCCAATCTGGACGCAACGAAACTGAAGTTTCTGGCCTTTACCAGCGAGCGGCTGACTTACAATCCCGGTGAAGTACTGATGCGCCAGGGGGAAGATGGCGAAGATGCCTTTGTGATCCTGAACGGTGCCGCAGAGGTTGTGATCGAATCGGATGGTAATGAACAGGTTCTGTTTGAATTGGGTGCCAATAAGCTGGTGGGTGAACTGGCCCTGTTGTGTGATTCTAAACGGACCGCGACGGTGCGTGCCCGTGAAAAAACCACGGCCTTGCGCCTTAATCGCGAAGTCTTCTCAGAAATGGCGCGGCAGGATTCGCATTTCGCCTTTGAAATGACCCGGGATTTGGGGCGGCGCCTGATTCTGACAACCAGCGAGTTGAATCGCGCCCGGAATGAATTGGTGCGCAATGGGGATGAGTAGCATCCATCAAAGAGCGCTTCCCATCCTACCCTGATCGCTTTGATGTATATAGGATATCCTGTTCCAGCAGGATATCGGCGTCAGGTGCTGTAGAAATCGATCTGCCATTGCATGTCGTTGTCAGACATGGGCCAGCGATTTTCGGTAGTTCGGATCATATCGTTCGGGCTGAGCCCGACCAGTTGTGACTGTAACTGAGAGGCAAAATGAGGTTTCAGTCCCGCCTTCCAGGTCAGGGCAATCACGGCCTTGGCGCTGCGGTTGGTGATGATGTTCTGAACCGTCTCTGCGGCAAGGCCACTCAACAAGGACAGGCCTTTCACAACGAACCGCTTTTCTCCCTGTGCCAGCGCCCGTTCCAGCGCGTTGTTTGTCAGGGTTCCGACTTCATACATATGCGCGATCGTCTCATCCAGTTTATCCGAATTTGCCCATTCCGGTTCTTGCAGCTTTGTATGCGTGTCTTCCGCCAATCGCCGTTCCACCGCCTCTGCCATAGCGACCATAACGTCATCGTCCAAATCCAGGCGCCTCTGCATCCGGTCCAGTAAGTTCATGGCAACGAAGCTGGCGATGCGCTGAACCGCACGCGCCGACAGGTTTGGGCGCATGGCCAAGGGTTCGTGCCAGGATTTGCGTTGAGGTGCCCGGTCGATGATCAGGTCCAGCGTATCTTCCCGAATCTGCGCGCTGTCATTGACCAGAAGTTCTGCAATCGCAGCCTCGTCGCCCGATTTGGCGATTGAATCCGACACGCTCTCCTTCAAGGCCTGCCGTCGACTAATGGCGCTCATTGCTCCTTGAACCGGATTGGATCGGATGATTTCCAGCAAGTCCGAGTCTGACAGGACCGGTGAAAACTCAAGAATGGGACTGCAAACGGTCAGCGCCTGATCGCGCGCCAGGGTGATAATGACATTGGAGGGGGCTTTGGCCACGTCCTTCAGGGCATTGGACAGGATTTCCCGAACCCGCACCAATTGATCTTCCGCCAGAATTTCCAGCGCCTGAACGGTCAGTTTGTACAGGGTGGAGCGCCGGTCATCCGTCAATTCCGGCGTCAGGCGGGCAATCTTCGCGGCCAATTCCTGCCGGATCGACGCATCATGATCCTGGGTCAGCAGCAGGTCCGCCTTACGCGGTGCGTTTTCGTTCAGGGCGACGCAGCGCCGAACTTCCGCAACTGAGTCTTCCGCCAGAAAGTAAAGGATTTCGGGCAGTGTGTCTGGGGCACCTGCCAATGCGATCCGAATGTCGGTGTTTGGGCTTCGGGCGCGCGCTTTCTGATCTTCATACGCATTCAAGAGGGCTTGATCCTGGTTCTGTGCTCCATGATCCGGGACTTGGTCTGAAAGGTTTTTATTGTGATCCATCGGTCTTTTTGCCTTGATCCGAATCCGCCGCAAACACGATACCATTTTTTCCGCACTTCTTTGCATTATACATTGCCGCATCAGCCCGGGCGATCAAGCCGTCAACACTCTCATTCTGCCCGGCCGTGAACAGGGCAATACCGATGGACATCCCAAACTGGTTCGACTCGCCCAGGTTTTCCCGGCGCCAGGCGTTGAGTTTTTCCAGAAAGGTATTGGCCCGGGATTTTGCGATTTTTTCATCGGCCCCTTCCAGCCATGCCGCGAATTCGTCACCACCAAGGCGACAGACAAGATCATAGGTCCGGGTGCTGCTGGTGATGATCCGCCCAATCTGAGTTAAGGCTTCATCGCCTTTTTCGTGGCCGAAATCATCATTGATGGGTTTGAAGTTATCCAGATCCATATACAATAACGCCCCGTTGACGCCGGTGCGCTCATAGCGTTGGATTTCGCGCTTCAGATCTTCGATAAAGGCCCGGCGATTGCCCAGACCCGTCAGTTCATCGGTGCGTGACAGCCGTTCCAGTTCATGTTGATCGGTGATTTGTCGAAATACGATCCCGAACTGNGGTTCGACCGCCTTCAGCAGGGCGCGTTCATCCTCGTCCCAATCGGCCGTCATATCTGACCGCCACAACAGGATCGAGCCATTCTTCACGCCCCCATATCCTGTTGAAATTCCAAGATAGTGGTGTCTGTCAATCTGGCCCGAAACCAGACTCTTTTCATCCTGGATATGATCCAATGCGCGCTCCACGAGATTTGGGTCCGGTGCCGCCCCATAGGCAACGAATTCCAGCGCGGGTCCATTCTGTTCCCGAACCTGTACGATGCAGGAATCCGCCGATGTCGATCGGCCCAGCGCCGTCGCAGCGGCGTGCAGCATGTCCTCAGGTGCGACTTCATTGCGCAAGGCGTCGACGATATAGGCAACCAGCCGCTCGCGAATTTTCAACCTGGCAAGCTCACTTTGGCGGTGGCGTTCTTCGGTTACATCAATCGCAATGCCGCGGGCACCTGAAAGTTGGTTATCCCCGCCTGGGATCGACATCGCAGAAATCAGGATACAGGCGGCGTCCCCCTTATGCGTGCGCACCCACAGTTCAACATTGCGCAAGGTACCATTGGCATGGAACGGCAGCGGTGATGGCGCGGTTTCTGGGGCCATTAACAGGGATTCAGGGGATTGCCCCAGCAATTCCTCTGGTTGATAGCCCAACGCTCCCCGGGCTGAGATATAGCTAAACCGGCCGTCCTTATCTGTCTCCCAGGCGAAATCAGCAGCAACGTCTACAAGATCTTTAAACCGGGTTCGCGACTCCGTTAGGGCAATTCGAATGTTGGATTCCAATGTGGCATCACGCCCAATCATTAATTGGCTGCCATCGGATTGCGGTAACATCAGAAATTCAATCTGTCGCCCTGTGTCAGGCAGCGTGAAAAGGCGAGTTTGGGCGCGCCCAGCGCTGCGTGCCTTGACCGCCATTTGCACCATGGCCGGCATCAGGGGAATGCCTGGTTCCCCATTCAGGCTGGCGGCAAGCCCTATTCCGGCGTCATTCAGACCTGTCAAATGAGCATTGTTATCCAATCGCAGCACCGGGCTGGCGTAGCTGTCAAAAACGCCAGTCAAAAAATCTTGGGCCGACTTTTTGTTGGATGCCATGATTGTCATCATTCCCGCCTTCAGCGTGCCTATCGTTGGAAAACCGCATTTCCCGAAAACAGCATGCAGATAACAGTGATATCAGGGTATCGTGGCTTTGTGAACAAAGAGTAAAGAGCGTTGATCGGTAAATGCCATTGCCGAAATCGATTGTCTGCGCCATCTTGCCGATATGAGCGATAGACCTGTTATGACAGCCTGGGATGATCCCGGCATCCGTAGGGCGAAAGACTGGGTGTTTGACCTGGACAACACCCTATATCCGGCGACCTGTAACCTGTTCCATCAGGTGGATTTGCGGATGGGTGGATTCATCTCGGACCTGTTGTCGATCTCCTATGATCAGGCGCGCGTGCTGCAGAAAGACTATTTTCGACGGCATGGAACCACGCTGCGCGGCCTGATGGACAATCACAGTGTTGATCCGCACGCTTTTCTGAGTTTCGTTCATGACATCGATTATTCTCCGGTCCCGGCCAATGCAGAACTGAATGCGGCGCTGGCGAAGTTGCCGGGGCGCAAGCTGATCTTTACCAATGGCACTGTCGCCCATGCAGAGGCGGTACTGGATCGATTGGGCATCGCGTCCCATTTCGATGGGATTTTTGATATTGCAGCGGCAGACTTTGTGCCTAAACCCAGTGCGGCGCCCTATCATCAGATGGTGACCGCACATGAGGTGACCCCGACCCGCGCCGTCATGGTTGAAGATATGGTGAAAAACCTTAAGGTCCCAGCGGAACTGGGCATGCGGACGGTCTGGGTCAAAACCGATCATGCCTGGTCCGGGGATGGTGCCTCTGACGGCTTTGTTCATCATCAGACAGAGGATCTGACGGCCTGGCTGACCCAATTGGTGACCGCCCTGGAGCGGGCCTGACATTTTTCGCCGTCTTTCTGCAGTCTGGGCCTTGCCAGCACTGGCCTGCGGGTCTATAAGCCCGCGTCCTCAATTGTACGATTGGGGCGCAAAAGCGGCGCGTTCCGGGCCCACTGGGTATGCCCGGCCGCCTTACGAAGAAGCGGCCCTGATTCTTTACCGGATCATCCGCCCACAGATGGAGTTTAAAAATGCCCAAGATTAAGTCGAAGAGTTCCGCCAAAAAGCGGTTCAAAATCACAGGCACCGGGAAAGTGCGTTTCTACAGCGCCTACCTGCGCCACAATACCTCGAACCGTCCTACGCAGATGAAGCGGCAGAACCGGGGGGGCCAGATCATGTGCGCCTCTGATGCCACCGTGGTAAAGCGCAACTGGCTTCGCGGTCAGTAAGCAGCCCCAAAGGCAGCACTGTTTCACATCGTAAGACACTAGATTTCGAGGAGCCACACTCATGGCACGCGTAAAACGGGGTGTAACAACCCACGCAAAACACAGAAAAGTTATTAAGGCTGCGGACGGGTTCCGTGGTCGGCGCAAAAACACCTTCCGCACAGCCGTTCAGGCCGTGGAGAAGGCCGGCCAGTACGCCTATCGCGACCGGCGCGTCCGCAAGCGGGAATTCCGCAAGCTTTGGATCCAGCGCATCAACGCCGCCGTGCGCGATGCCAGCGACCAGCTGATGACCTATGCCCGATTTATCGATGGCCTGAATAAGGCGGATATCGAACTGGACCGTAAGGTTCTGGCCGATATCGCGGTGCACGACCCAGAGGCCTTCAAGGCGCTGGTCGGGCGGGCCCAAGAGGCTCTTGCCGCAAAGTGAGTCGGCGACGCCTAAACCCTGAAACATCAGGGAAATCTGGCGGATGAAGTTGTAAATCGCCGGCTCTCCTACCCCTTGTGTTGCAAGGTCCCATGGAGAGCCGGCGTTTTCTTATTTAAGGTGGTTGGACGAATGACAGGCGATGCAGACGAGCTGAAAACCGCGCTTTTAACGCGCATCGAGGCGGCGTCAGATCTGAAAGAACTGGATGATGTTCGGGTTGAGGCGCTGGGCAAGAAGGGCCGCATCACCGAACAGATGAAAGGGTTGGGTGCCCTGGACCCTGAGGCCCGCAAGGCCGCCGGTCAGGCACTGAATGTGCTGAAGGAAACCATCGCGACCGCCATTGAGGCCCGCAAATTCGGTCTGGAACGCGACGCGCTGAACGCAAAACTGGTCGATGATCAGGTTGATGTTTCCCTGCCCGCGCGGCCTGAAACCATGGGCCGCCTGCACCCGATCAGCCAGACCCTGGACGAGATCATCGCGATCTTTGGTGAAATGGGCTTTGCCGTTGCCGAAGGGCCGGATATCGAAAGCGATTATTATAACTTCACGGCATTGAATATGCCCGCCGAACATCCGGCGCGGCAGATGCACGATACTTTCTATATGGCCGATGATCAGGGTGGCGTGGATATGACCACCGTGCTGCGCACCCATACCTCTCCCGTGCAGGTGCGCACGATGGAAAGCCAGAAACCGCCGATCCGCATCATCGCGCCGGGGCGTACCTATCGCTCTGACAGCGATATGACCCATACACCGATGTTTCATCAGGTCGAAGGTCTGGTGATCGATAAAAAGACCCATTTCGGTCATTTGAAAGGCGTGTTGCAGGATTTCTGCTCTGCCTATTTTGAAATCGACGATATCCCGCTGCAATTCCGCCCCAGCTATTTCCCCTTCACCGAACCCTCAGCAGAGGTGGATATCGGCTGTTCCCGCAAGGGCGGCGAATTGACCATCGGCCCTGGCGACAGCTGGCTTGAAATTCTCGGCTGCGGCATGGTGAACCCCAAGGTTCTGGCGATGTCTGGCATCGACCCCGATGAATATCAGGGCTTCGCCTTCGGCATGGGGATTGAGCGCATCGCGATGCTGAAATACGGCATTCCCGACCTGCGCACCTTCTTCGACGCCGATTTACGCTGGTTAAAACATTACGGCTTCGTGCCATTGGAAGCAGCCTCTTTGGTGCGGGGATTGACGCCATGAAATTCACATTGTCCTGGTTGAAAGACCATCTTGAGACGGATGCGTCGTTGACGGAGATCACCGATGCCCTGACCTCTTTGGGTCTGGAGCTTGAAGGGGTCGATGATCCGGCTGCGAAGCTGGGGCCGTTCACCATTGCCTATGTGCGTGAAGCGAAACAGCATCCCAATGCGGATCGGCTGCGCGTCTGTATGGTAGAGACGGGCACTGGTGAGGTGGTTCAGGTCGTCTGTGGCGCGCCCAATGCGCGAACCGGGATGAAGGGCGTTTTTGCGCCCGCAGGCAGCCATATTCCGGGCACCGGCGTGGATTTGAAACCTGGCGTGATCCGGGGCGAAGAATCCAATGGCATGCTGTGTTCCGAGCGGGAAATGGGTCTGAGTGATGACCATGATGGCATTATCGACCTGCCCGAAGATGCGCCAATCGGCATGTCCTTTGCGGAATATCGTGGCCTGAATGATCCGGTGATTGATATTGCGATCACGCCGGATCGGGGCGATTGTCTGGGCGTGCGTGGTGTTGCGCGCGACTTGGCGGCAAAGGGCTTGGGGAGCTTGAAGCCTCTGGACTTATCCCCGGTCGAAGGCACCTATGACTCCCCCATCCAATGGGCGCGGTCGTCGGATATCGGAAGTGATGTTCCCTATGTTGCCGGGCGGCATTTTAGGGGCGTCAAGAACGGCCCCTCCCCGGCCTGGATGCAGCGGCGGTTGATTGCCATCGGTCTGCGCCCGATTTCCGCGCTGGTCGATATCACCAACTATGTCAGCTTCGATCTGGGCCGCCCTTTGCATGTCTTTGATGCGGCTAAGCTTCAGGGTGATACCCTGACCATGCGCCGGGCCAAGGCGGGGGAAACCATCCTGGCGCTGGACGAGAAGACCTATACCCTGGAAGCAGGCATGCCGGTGATTGGCGATGCGGCGGGCCCTCAGGGGATTGGCGGCGTCATGGGTAGGGAACTGTCCGGCTGTACCGATGACACGACTGAAGTTTTCTTGGAAGTCGCCTTGTTCGACGCAATCCGGGTGGCGGAGACGGGGCGTCGTTTGAACATCGATTCTGATGCGCGGTATCGGTTTGAGCGCGGTTTGGATACGCAAGGTCTTGCCTGGGGCCCGGATGTGGCGGCGCGATTGATCCAGAAGCTCTGTGGCGGGGAGATTTCGAATCCAACCACCGCTGGCGAAATTCCTGATAATCGCAAGACCTTAACCCTGCGCACCGATAGGCTGGAAAGCTTTGGCGGTCTGGCGGTCCCAGCGGAAGAATGTCAGGCGATTCTGGATCGTCTGGGCTTTGAGACAACGCGCGATGGCGATGTCATCACAGCGGTAACGCCAACCTGGCGCAATGATGTCGAACATGAACAATGCCTGATCGAAGAAGTGCTGCGGGTGAAGGGCTTTGATGCCATCCCGGCAGTCTCTCTGGACCGGGAAACCGCCCTGTCGCAACCGATCCTGACCCTGGGTCAGCGCCGCGTCGCCTTTGCCAAGAAGCAATTGGCCCAGCGTGGCATGTTTGAGGCCGTGACCTGGTCCTTCCTGGCGAAGGCTGATGCCGTGACCTTTGGTGGCGATCCGCAGGTCCTGGCCCTGGCCAATCCGATCAGCGCCGATCTGGACGCGATGCGCCCGTCGATCCTGCCCAATCTGCTGGCCGCGGCACAGCGCAATACCGGGCGCGGCTATGCCGACCTGGCCTTGTTTGAGGTTGGCCCGGTCTTCCGGGGGCGTGGCCCGAAAGATCAGGATATGGTGGCGACGGGCATCCGGGCGGGAAAACAGATCCCGCGCCATTGGATGGAAACCAGCCGCAGCCCCGATGTCTTTGACGCGAAGGCGGATGTCATGGCCGTTCTGGAAGCCTGTGGTGCGCCGATAGATCGCTTGCAGGTCGGCGATGATGTGGCCCCCGACTGGTATCATCCAGGCCGTTTCGGCACCCTGCGCCTGGGCCCGATGCTTTTGGCGCGGTTTGGGGAGATTCACCCGGCCATCGCCAAAGACTATGATCTGCGCGGTCGTGTTGCGGCGTTTGAAATCTTTATGGATGTCATCCCCCAGCCCAAGGCAAAGAAGGGCGGCGGCAAGACCCGGCCTTTGCTGAAGGCCTCCCCACTGCAACCGGTTGGCCGCGATTTCGCCTTCCTGGTCGATGCAGATGTCTCTGCCGAGAAGGTGGTGCGGGCGGTCCTTGGGGCGGATAAGGCGCTGATCACCGATGTATCGGTGTTCGACGTCTATCAGGGGGCCGATATGGCGGGTAAGAAATCCATTGCCCTGGCTGTCACGCTACAGCCGGTTGATGCGACCCTGACCGACAAGGACCTGGATGCCCTGGCGGAAAAGGTCGTCACCAGCGTCCACAAAGCGACCGGCGGCGTGTTGCGCGGATAGGGATCAGTCTGTAATCGAGGCCGCATCCGGCGCGATGATGGAAAACCGGTCTGACAGGCCGGTTAAGGCGGCTATATGCAGGTCTGCGGCAGACAGGATGCCCCCGCCCGGCTTGGGTAAGTCCCGCGTGGCGCAGGCCTGGTCCACCACGGTGGTGCGATATCCCAGATCCAGGGCGACCCGGGCGGTGGAACTGACGCACATATGGGTCATGAAGCCGACAATGATCAGCGATGTCGCCCCCTGTGCCGTCAGGACGTCGTGTAAACGGGTCTTGGCAAAGCTGTTGGGCAGCCCCTTATCGACGACTGGTTCACCATCCTGGGGCGCGACCTCTGTCATGATCTGTCCGCCTGTGCCGGTAATGTCAAAGGCCCCGCCAGGCTTTCCAACATGGCGCACATGCACGATGGGGCGTTGCAGGCCACGGGCGCGGTTTAACAGCGTCTGACATTGCGCCAGGGCCGCATCGACGTCGGGCAGAGGCAGAAATCCGCTGCGGTATTCCGCCTGGCAATCAATCAGAAGCAGGGTTGAGGTAGATAACGTCGCTGGGGTCAGATCAGCGCCGGACATAGCCAGCAGGGTCTTTGGGGCGGACATCTTGTTTCCTCTCACGGGATATTTTTTGAAACAGGCAATTGTGCCCATTCAGTATGACACGCTTTCGCCTCAGCGATAGGTCTGATCCTCCGTTGGGAAGCGCCTGTCTTTCACAGATTGGGCATAGCGTTCCACGGCGGTGTCGATCTGTGATCCGATATCTGCAAAGACCTTCACGAATTTCGGGGGGTTCCGGGTTATGCCCAACATGTCTTCCAGAACCAGAATCTGCCCGTCACAGGCAGGCGACGCCCCGATGCCAATTGTGGGAATGGCAATTTCCTGTGTCAGCTTTGCGGCCAGTTCCTCGACCATTCCCTCCAGCACGACGGCGAAAGCCCCCGCCTGGGCAACGGCCTGGGCATCGGCCTGATGGTCGGGCCATGTGTCGCGGTCCCGCCCCTGTGTTTTGAAACCGCCCATGACATGGGTTGATTGTGGCGTCAGGCCGATATGCCCCATGACCGGAATGCCGCGTTCCACCAGAAAACGGATCGTCTCAGCACAGCGTGCGCCGCCTTCCAGTTTCACCGCGCCACAGCCGGTTTCCTTCAGGATGCGGGCAGCGTTGCGAAAGGCGGATTCCGGGCTTTCCTCATAACTGCCAAAAGGCATATCCACGATAATCAGCGCCTTTGATGTTCCCGAAACAACGGCACGGCCATGGGCGATCATCAGGTCCAATGAAACCGGTGTTGTGGAGTCCATCCCATGGGCAACCATGCCCAGACTGTCCCCCACCAGGATGAAATCCACATGGGGATCGACCAGGGACGCCATACAGGCGCTATAGGCGGTCAGGGACACGATGGGCACGCCCCCCTTCATCGCAGCGATCGCCGGTGCGGTGCGGCGCTTTATGCGGGTGTGACGGCTCATCGGCCCCCCTGTCTTGGTGTAATGACGCGTTGATCCAGCAACAGGACCGATCCCAGTTCCGCCGTGACCAGAATAACGGCTGGCTGTGTCAGGCTATGGAGGGGCTCCAGCGTCTGGGCATCAACGATATCAACGGTTCTGATTTGCAAAAGCGGCTGTTCCCGCAAGATGGCATACAGCCCGTCCAGGATGGTCTGTATGTCCGCAGTGTCGCGCGCGATTGTCTGGGCCTTGTCCAGGGCTTTGTTGATGATGGGCGCGATGGCGCGCTCTTTTGCTGTTAAACGCACATTGCGGGACGACATGGCCAGCCCGTCTGCTTCCCGCACGGTCGGGTGGGCGATGATTTCAATGGGCATGTCCAAATCGGCCACCATGCGGCGAATAACGGTCAGTTGCTGATAGTCCTTTTCACCAAAGACAGCGATATCCGCCTGAACGATGTTGAACAATTTCGTCACCACGGTTGCGACGCCGCGAAAATGTCCGGGGCGCTGTAGCCCCTGCAATATGCCAGACAGGCTGGGCACATCAACATGGGTATCTGCCGTTCCCCCATACATTTCTTCCGGACTTGGGCAGAATACCGCCGAGACGCCTGCGGATCGCAACAGGGCAAAATCCCGCTCTGCATCGCGGGGATAGCTGTCTAAATCCTCATTGCGACCAAACTGCAAGGGATTGACGAAAATCGTCACCACGACATGATCGGACTGCGCCGCCGCCCGCCGCACCAATTGCAGATGTCCCTCATGCAGATAGCCCATTGTCGGCACCAGACCGATCCGGTGGCCTTTCTTGCGCAGCCCTGCGACATGGGTGCGGATCGCGTGCTTTGTTTCACAGATTTGCATCATTGGGCCTTATGAAAGGGACGCTGCCGGGAAGAAACGGGACCCTAAGGTGGGATTTGGGTCACTGCAAGTGATACGCCCGTCTTCTGCCATATGCAGCAGATGCGCCAGGACAGACCGCGCCGCCGCCGCGTGCAGCTTTTCTGGCACATCGCGATACATCGCCGGGACCATGTCGCCAATCGTCTGCAGCCCGGCATTCAGACAGGCCAGGATCTGTGCTTCCCGATCCTGACGATGGGCGATGAAATCTTTCACATGCTGTCTGGCGTTCTGGATCGGATTGCCATGGGTGGGGTAATACAGGTCTTCGCCGCGCCCCAACAGTTTTCGCAGGGATTCCATATAGGCCGCCATATCCCCATCAGGCGGGGATATCACACTGGTGGACCAGCCCATGACATGGTCGCCACTGAACAGGGCGGCTTCTTCCTCCAGTGCGAAACACAGATGGTTGGACGTATGGCCGGGCGTGTGTACGGCCTGGACAGTCCAACCCTTGCCAGAAACCCTCTCGCCATCCCTTAGGATGATATCGGGGGTGAAATCGCGATCTGCCCCTTCTTCCACCTGCACCGCCTCGCCCCCGCCATGGGGTCCAAAGCCATAGGTGGGCGCACCCGTCTCCGCCTTCAGCCTCGCCGCCAGGGGGGAATGATCCAAATGGGTATGGGTGATCAGGATCGCCGTGACCGTATCACCCGCCAAGGCGGTCAACAGTGCTGAATAGTGATCATCGCGCAGGGGCCCAGGATCAATCACGGCCACATCCTGACCCATGCCGATGATATAGGTGCCGGTGCCATAAAAGGTAAACGCGCTGGCATTGGGGGCGACGACCCGCCGAATCAGCGGCGACAGGGCCACTGCCTCGCCATAATGGGGATCAAATGTGCGGTCAAAAATCGGACGGGTCATTGCAGCGGCCTGTTTCAGAAAAAGGGGTGCTCTTGTGTGATCGGGGGTAAGAAACTATATCCACAGCACTAAATCCAACACAGAATTTTAAAAAGGGACATAAGCCATGGCGACAAAGACCAAAGGCGACACCGTTAAATCTGGTGGGGCCAATTCTGGTGGCCCAGAAAAAAATGAGCCTCAAAAAGGTGGCGCAGAAACAATGGGGTTTCAGGCAGAAGTCGGGCGATTGCTCGATATCGTTGCCAATGCCCTGTATTCAGAGCGTGAAATCTTCCTGCGCGAATTGATCTCCAACGCAGCGGATGCGTGTGACAAGCTGCGCTATCTGGCGATTGAAACGCCTGGATTGATGGATGGCGACAGCGGCTTTCGCATCACATTGCAGGCCGATCCAGACGCCAAAACCCTGACCATCACCGATAATGGCATCGGCATGACGCGCGATGATCTGATCGACAATCTGGGCACAATCGCCCGGTCCGGCACGGCCGCCTTCGTTGATAATCTGACCGGGGATAAGAAAAAAGATGTCAGCCTGATCGGTCAATTTGGCGTTGGTTTCTATTCCGGCTATATGGTCTCCACCCAGATTTCCGTTCTGTCGCGTCGCGCCGGATCGGACGAAACCTGGCGCTGGACCTCTGATGGGCGCACCGGCTTTACGATTGAACCTGCCGATGCCGCGCCGCATGGCACGTCGATCACCCTGTCGCTGAAGGACGACGCCCAGGAATATCTGGAAAAATCGACCTTACAGCGGGTGGTGAAGACCTATTCCGATCATATCCCCTTCCCGATTGAATTCATTGATCCGGCCAAGAGCGAAGAAGAGCCGGATCGGCTGAACGAAGCATCCGCCCTGTGGACGCGGCCGAAATCAGAAATCGAAGACCAACAATACACGGAATTCTATCGTCACGTATCACATGGCTTTGACGAGCCCTGGATGACGCTGCATTTCAAGGCGGAAGGCGTGATTGAATATGCCGGCCTGATCTTTATTCCGACGGAACGCCCGTTCGATCTGTTCCATCCGGACCGCATGTCCAAGCTGAAACTGTATGTGAAGCGGGTCTTCATCAGCGAGGAATGCGATGACCTTCTGCCGTCCTGGCTGCGGTTCCTGCGCGGCGTGATCGACAGCGAGGATCTGCCGCTGAACGTGTCGCGCGAAATGCTGCAAAACAATCCGGTCGTCAGTAAGATCCGTGCCGGTGTGGTCAAACGGGTCCTGTCTGAATTGGCAAAAAAAGCTGAATCCGATCCGACCGGCTATGTCAGTTTCTGGGAGAAATTCGGCCTGGTGATGAAGGAAGGCCTGTATGAGGGCACGTCTGATAAGGACTCCCTGTTGAAACTCTGTCGTTTCCACTCAACCAAGCGGGACGGCATGATTTCACTGGCCGACTATGTCGCCGATATGAAGGAAGGTCAGGACTCGATTTACTATATTTCGGGCGAAGACAAGGCGGTCTTGAAGAAAAGCCCGCAATTGGAAGGTTTCGACGCTAAGGGCGTTGAGGTTCTGATGATGTCTGATCCGGTGGATGAATTCTGGATTCCCTCGGTGGGTGAATTTGACGGTAAGACCTTTAAGTCCGTCACCCGGGGCGGGGCTGACCTGTCTAAAATCAAGGCTGAGGAAGCCAAGGATGAGGACGAGGCCGAACAGCTGGACAGCACGGTCGATGGTCTGGTGATCGCCCTGAAACTGGCCTTGGGAAATGCGGTTAAGGATATCCGCAGCACCGATCGCCTGACCAACAGTGCGGTCTGTCTGGTGGCTGATGAAAACGCCATGGATATGCATCTGGAACGGTTGCTGAAACAGCATAACCGCCTGGAAGCGGAAGCGCAGCGCATTTTGGAGATCAACCCGAAACACCCCCTGATCAAGGCACTGGCGGGCAAGGCCGGTACCGATGGCAAGGGCGATCTGGGCGCGGCTCCCTCCATGCTATTGGATCAGGCCCGCCTGCTGGAAGGCGAGGCCCTGCCCGATCCCAGCGCGTTTGCGAAACATCTGGCCGATCTGATGGCCAAGGCCTATAGCTGATCGCTGACTTGAGAATTGAAACTTGAATTCAAAAGGGTCCCAACACACGCCGTGCTGGGACCCTTTTTCTATCGGATGAGGAGAGCACAATGCCCTGGATGATTGTCAGTGAGGACAGCGCGGACGGACCCCGACTGCGCGCAGATGCGGCGCTGATGGCCGCACATTGGGACTATGAATTGTCGATAAAGGACCGGATCCTGGCGGCTGGCAGCCTGCGCAGCGATGATGGAGAAAGCAAGATTGGCAGCCTGTTGATCGTGAAGGCCGACACGCGCGCAGAAGCCCAGGCCATCATTGACGCCGACCCGGCAACACAAGCGGGCCTGCGTGGAAAGATCACCCTTCACCGCTGGAACATGGCCATTCTGGATGGGATCGTTCAAGACTGACGCAGGCGCTTGCCAGGTGCACAATCCGACCGCCAATGCGTATGAAATGTTCGTTTGCCTGCTCATAGAGAATTAGGGCTTTATGCACAGGTATGAAACAGCACCGGTGATGCAGGGAATGTCCGGGGTCGGCCAATGAAAACAATTGCGATATGGACTGTAAGCCTGGTTGTCTTTGGTGTTGTTGCCTTGACCGGGTTCAAGGTTCTGGTCGAAGCCTATGCCAAACAATCCGCATTGGACTTTGTTGGACAGGCTGAAGGCCAGATGAATCTGGACGCGCTGGCAATAGACCTGACCAAGCGCGTTTATGAGATATATTTGACCAGCGACCCTCAGGAAAAACCGCTTCTTCTAAAGCTTAGACCCTTCGTTACCCATACAGGCCTTCCCGCTTTCCTTAGGGTGGAGCCTGGCGCGATCGAGGTGATTGAACTGAGAGGGCATTGTGATGCCAGTGCGCGCACGCTGGCTTATTTAATACAAAAGCTAGGATATCACGCGGTACAGTTAAACTTGATTGGTCGGCGGGGTGGGGCCCATACAATAGTGCGGGTTTATCGCCCCGATGGGACGACTTTCCTGGTGGATCCCCATACTGGCCTTGTGCCGATGGTTAATCAGAAAGTTTTATCTGGGTCAGAGGTTTCCGCCTATCAAACAGCAGGGATGGCACCTGAGGAGATTTGGCGACCTGTTTCCCACAACGCCAAATTTCATCCAGTATTCCGTCAGTTCCCGGACTTTATTCAGGCAGAGCAGGGAAGCATGACGGTTCTGCCAGGCACGATTCCCTGGATCCCGGATACGGGGTTGCGTGTTGGGGCCCTGGATGGTTCCGCCCAGGGAACAGGCGATGCTGCTGGCGAATTGGGCCTGCCGGTTTATTGGGACTATCTGGGGCATCGCTATGATCGTGGCTGGACGCGCGAAATGTCTTTTCAGCAGGATGCGCGTGTTACCTTTGTACTGGTTGAGGACGCCCGGGCTGGCGTCATAACAACAGACACGCAGCCCAAGGTAACAGGCAACACGGTTGTCTATGAGGTTTCAGCCGGGGAAACACTGAAATTCCATGATGGGCGGGCTGATATCAACTGGCGCACGCTGAACAGCTACCAATTGATTGATTCAATATATTTTGAGGCGCGATAGGGGCCCCAATATAGCTGACCCAAAATACGACCTGCGCGGACAATTGCCAGAATACGCTAAAGTCTTCGAAAAAAATGGTGCGCCCGACAGGATTCGAACCTGTGACCTCTGCCTTCGGAGGGCAGCACTCTATCCATCTGAGCTACGGGCGCGCGAGGGGGCTTATAGACGGTTCCATCGGGGATTTCCAGCCACAATGTGCTTAAAAATTCCAATGTGGCCTTTTAAGACGTGGGTAGGGCGGGGGTTGTTCCCTCTGTGGGTTGGGGCGGGTAGGTCGTGACCGGCTGGTCGAAGCTGCGGGGGGCTTCCTGAATCATACGCACGCCGGATGACTGTACCTCCATGATGGCAAAGCCGCGTTGAGCGATGCCATTTTCCTGGAAACGGAACAGGCCTTCCGCGCCAATGAATCCCTGGGGGTCGGTCAGCGTGGCCACGTCATATTTCGGGCCGCTGACGCTGGGTCTGGCCAGGGCGGCGGCGACCGCTGTCACATCATAGGACAGCGCCGACAGATCAGACGCGCCATGGCCGAACATTTGGGCGAAGCGGGCTTCAAATTGGTCACGATAGGCGGAACGGGCAGCGGGAAACTGGCTGCCGATCAGGCCGGGCTCAGAAGACAGGTTCGGGAAACTGTCCCAGCGCTGTAACCCCAACAGGCGGACTGTTGGCTGATCGACATCATAATAGGCCAATTGCGCCGACAGGATCTGTAACGTTTGTGGGTTCAAGACGGGTAACAAAAGCGCGTCAAAAGGGGGATCGCCCCATGTATCCAGAACTTCCATCCGTTTTAGTGCTTGTTTAGAGGCCTGATCCCCTTGTGCGGATAATTCTGCGCGTTGTTGTTTCAACGCTTGGACCCGGTTCTTGTAGTCGGACAGATTCTGGATTTGATCACCGAAATCCAGGGCTTCTGGATTATAGAAACCAACACGGCTGAATTCCCCGCCCCGCTTCTCTACGGAGGTCCGCAGCGCATCGACGGAGACATTTCCATATTCATTGGAGGGTGCCAGGATGGCAAACCGACGTCGCCCTTCCGCCATGGCATGGGCAACGATGGCATCCACCTGTTCTTCGGGTGTAAAACCGGCCAGAAATATGGGGCCGCCTGCAACATGGCTGGAGTTGGAGAAGGCGACAACCTTGATATTGGCCGCCTCTGCAATCGGTCTGACGGCGGTGACAGAGTCTGCCAATAGCGGACCGACAATCAGGCGTGCGCCTTTGTTAATCGCCGACCGGGCGGCCTGTTCCGCGCCAAGCGGCGTGCCCATTGTATCAAACGGCATCAACCTGAATTCGGGGTTCCCGACGTCAAACAACGCCATTTGCGCGCCTTCCAGCAGGGCCTTGCCTGGCCCGGCCAATCTGCCGCTTAACGGCACAAGAATGGCGACGGGGATTCCCTCAATTTGTCGAACAGCGTCGGGTGGGGGTGTCAAATAGCCCGAATCCCCCAGCGCCAGCGTGCTGCCGCCCATGCCGGTCAGGGCATCATTCGCGCCCGGTGTGCCTTCCGGGGCGTCGCCTCTGGTTGCAGATTGTGCCGTTGGCGTCTGGGGGGTTCCCAAACCGGGACCGCTGGGTGCATTGCCCCAGACCGAAGACCCGCCGCTGACACCGCACGCGCTGACGATCAATGTTGTCGAAAGCGCAAATATTGCGGGCAGCACGCTGCGACAGGGGCGCAGGACCGACGTGATCAGGCGCGCAGGCTGAAAGGGCAAATGCGGCGTGGCAGTATGGCTGACCATGCGGGACGTCTCCAATGTTGCGCCTGTTATATCCTGTGGCACCAGGGAACCCAAGTATTTGATAGGGTTATTTGATCTTCTAGCATTTTGGTATTTAATCAAACACGACATCAAAAACGAGTCCGATTTCATTGAATGCGTGGATTTGTAAAATTGTCGTACAGCAAACGTCAGATAAGTCTAGGGCGGGAATACGGCATTTTTTCGACAGGCAAGGCGGTGGGTCAAACAGATGAAGCTTTGGCGGCGTCGCGGCGGCGATCAGCAGGCACGGCAGGAAGCGGAAGCAGGCGGGCGACGGGCAGAGGCTTTGGCCGTGCTGTGGTTGCGCCTGAAAGGGTATCGGATCCTGGACCGCCGATTGAAAACACCGGTTGGAGAATTGGACCTGATCGCCCGCCGGGGCAAAGTGATCTGTTTTGTGGAAGTCAAGGCCCGCAGCACGATGGACGCCGCTCTGGAGGCCCTGGGACCGAAACAGCGCCACCGGATTGAACGGGCCGCCGCCTGGTGGTGCACGCACAGGAAACAGGACCCCACTATATCGCTGCGGTTTGATCTGATCGCGGTCGCCCCGGGTCGCCGCCCCATTCATGTTGTTGATGCTTGGCGGCTTTAGGGGGCTGGTGGCATTTGATGACCCAGCTTGCCCCAGACCCCATTGCGGCGGCGGGCGACGCATCCTACCTTTGGGAACGTGATGCGCCATTGCAGGAACCGGTCGGTCGACGATATTTCCTGCCAAGTATAATGAAACGAGGATTCCATGCGCCAGTTCGCCCGTTCGATTGCCCTGTTGCTCGGTCTTCTGCTGGTTCCGGCCTGCTCTCCCCTGGGTGTTGCCACGACAGCGGGTGCAGTGGTTGGAACGGCCGCCCTTCAGGAACGTGGATTTCAACAAACGCTGGACGACAAGTCGATGGAAGTCTCGCTCCAGAAGGCATTGATCGATATCGATTTCGAAACATTTCAGCGCATTGACGTTTCTGTCGTCGAAGGGCGCATCCTGTTGACCGGGATCGTTCCCAATGCTGATGATCGGGTTAAGGCGGTGGAAACCGCCTGGCAGTCTGATGGCGTTGTTGAGGTGATCAATGAAATTCTGATTGGCAATGATGTCGGTTTCATCAATTCCGGGTTCGACCTGAAGATTGAGAAGGCGATGGATCTGGACCTGACCCTGGACAAGCAGATCAAGGGGTTGAACTATATTTCCGACTCAACAAACGGGACGCTGTTTATCATCGGGATTGCACAGAATCAGGCGGAACTGGATCGCGTTCTGGCGCATGCCCGGAATATTGAGCGGGTCCGGCGGGTTGTATCCTATGTTCAATTGAAGGATTCTCCGGAACGACAGGCCGTATTGGAACAGTTGCAGGAAATGAAAGTACAGAAAGCCGCAGAATGAGGAAAACCCCTTCAAGAGACCCATCACCGCGCGCGGATGTCCCTGTCAGCAGTGAGGCCTGGGCGGAGGAGATATTGCAGGGTCTGGCCCGTCAGGGTGATGCGCCGCTTGATATTGCAGAGGGTGCGCTGGCGCTGGCCGCCTTCGATTCCCCAACGGACCGGCTGGTCTTCTATCGCGATCATCTGTCCACGATGGAACAGGACCTGACGGCCGCAATGTCAAAGGCAGATATTGAATCTCAGGACGCGGCGTTGCGCCTGGTGGCAATCAATCACGTCCTGTTCGGTCTGCATGGCTATAGCGGTGATAGGGACACCTATGATGATTTACAGAACGCCAACATCATCCGGGTGATAGACCGCCGCCGCGGATTGCCGGTGGCCCTGGGTATCTTGATGATGCATCTGGCCCGGTCCCAGGGCTGGAATATGCAAGGGCTTGATTTCCCCGGCCATTTTTTATTGCGCTTTGAGGTTGAGGGGGAGCGGATCATTGTCGATCCTTTCGATGGCGGGGTGCCGTTGGATGCGCCCGCCCTGCGCGCGCTGTTAAAAGCAACGGCGGGCAATGACGCGGAATTACAGGCACGCCATTACGAGCCCGTGTCTGATCGCGATGTCCTGTTGCGGCTACAGAACAATATCAAGCTGCGCCTGATTAAGGACCAACGGGTCGAAGAGGCAGCCCATATCGTCGAATCCATGCTGTTGCTGGCCCCGGATCGGCCAACCCTATGGCGGGAATCCGGTTTGATGAATGCCCATATCGGTAAGGTGCGCACAGCAATCGCCGCCCTGGAAACCTATCTTCAGACAGAAACCCGCGACGGCCACAGACGAGAAGTTGCGACCCTGGTGGATGAATTGCGGAGTTCCCTTCATTAGCGGGTCGTCGACCCCTTTGTTTTTAAGGATGAAATCATGAGCCTGCGCGTGGCGATCCAGATGGATCCGATACAGTCGATCAATATCAATGGGGATTCATCTTTCGCCCTGGGGCTTGAGGCACAGGCCCGGGGCCACAGCCTGTTTCATTATCTGCCCCAGGCTTTGACCTATCGTCAGGGACGGATCAGCGCGATGGGCCATCCGATGACGCTGCGCCGGGAACAGGGCAATCACTTCACGCTGGGGGAAATCCGGACTCTGGATCTGCGCGCGGATGTGGATGTGATCCTGATGCGCCAGGACCCGCCCTTTGATATGGGTTATATCACCGCAACCCATATCCTGGAGCAGGTACATCCCGAAACATTGGTGGTCAATGATCCGGCCCATGTCCGAAATGCCCCGGAAAAGCTGTTGGTGACACATTTCCCCGACCTGATGCCAGAAACCCTGATCACCCGCGACCGGGATGAGATCAAGGCCTTTCGCAAAGAGTATGGCGATATCATCATCAAGCCGTTATTTGGCAATGGCGGGGCTGGGGTTTTCCACCTGAAACCCGATGATTCAAACATGGCCTCCCTGATGGAAATGTTTGAGGCGACCAGCCGGGAGCCGGTGATGGTACAGCGCTATATGCCCGAGGTTCGCCAGGGGGATAAGCGAATCATCCTGGTTGATGGCGTCGCTGTGGGGGCGATCAATCGCGTCCCGGCAGAGGGAGAAGCCCGCTCCAACATGCATGTTGGTGGGCGTCCTGATAAATCCGGTATAACGCCAGAAGAACACAAGATCTGTGAGGCAATCGGCCCGATGCTGAAAGAACGCGGGTTGATTTTCGTTGGCATCGACGTGATTGGTAACAAGCTGACCGAAATCAACGTCACGTCGCCCACCGGCATCCAGGAAATCGACCGCTATGACGGCAGCAACCTGTCCGGCCTGATCTGGGACGCGATCGAGGCAAGGTTATAGGTTTTTGGCGCAAGCGTGATTTGAAACTTACCCAAGATCTTCGGGTCTTTTAACTCTCCACCCGGCCGACATCCAGGACTGGCGTTGCTTCCAGGCCTTCTGCGTCCAGCAGGGAGGCGGTGCGTTCCAGACCGGCGATCAGCAGGGATTGTTCCCAGTCTTCCAGCGCGGCAAAGCGTTCGCCGAATTTTGCCTGCAATCCTTCCGGGGCGTGTGACAGGGTGGCGCGCCCAATGTCTGAAATAGACAGCCAGACCTGGCGGCGGTCGGTGTCACCGCGTTCCCGCAGGATCATCCTTTTGGCTTCCAATTTATGGATAAGGCTGGTCATGGTGGCCTGAGAAATGCCCATGCGCGTGGACACGCTGCCTGCAGAACTGGCCCCGAAATCATCCAATATCTGCAATACCAGCAATTGTGATGTCGTCAGACCGGTCTGCCGGGTCACCGCCCGGGCATAGTTTTCCGTCGCTTGCAGGATCTGGCGCAAGACTGTGACAGCATGATTGGCGCGTTGTGTCAGCATAAGTCCCCTCGGAAGCATTAACCACTGGGGAAAAGTCCACAAAATCGGGACCTTTGGCAAAATCTATTTAGTTCCATGAACGAAAGATATTTCAGAAAAACCTGTCGATAATCCGCTGAATTCTAAGGATCATGCGCCTCAGGAATGTTTTATTATTAAGGTTAAATAGTTGTTAATAATAAATTTTTCATAAATTAGTGCTTGATCGATCCTGAAATATAATTACTTTATAGTCTGAATTAAATTCTACCCATGACAGGAGGATATAATGCCCCGCGACGGAATTTTGGGCGACAGCGTATCAGATTTGGGAAAAGGCTCTGCCGGACCAGATCGCAGCAAGCCTGAGATCACCTTTCGGGCACCCGAGGTTGAAGACGGGTCGGAAGTCTGGCGCCTGATCCAGGATATCAACGCGCTGGATGACAACTCCATGTATTGCAATCTGCTGCAATGCTCGCATTTTTCTGAAACCTGCGGGTTGGCGGAAATGGATGGCGAAATTGTCGGTTGGGTATCAGGATATCGCCCGCCATCGGATCCAGACACACTGTTTGTCTGGCAGGTCGCGGTTCACCCCAAGGCACGCGGTCAGGGCGTTGCAAAACGACTGATCTTGTGGGTCTTGGGCCAGCAGCAGAATCGCGATGTGCGATTCCTGCACAGCACGATCACCGCCTCGAACAAGGCTTCCTGGGCATTGTTCACCTCTATCGCGGCAGCGTATGACGCCGACATGGACCGGGATGCACATTTTGAAGAAGAGCTGCATTTCGATGGCGAGGCAAAGACTGAACATTTGGTACAGATCGGACCGATCCGGCATCGGCGCCTGAAGCAGGTCGCTTAAGCAGCGCTGTCGCGCGCCGATCTCTCGTTGGTGCCGCCCGTGCCAATTCGCAAAAATGAAACAACTTGAATCGGAGAAGAAAATGACTTCCCCGCTTACCGCCTTTGAAACTGTTGAATCCGAAGTCCGCAGCTATTGTCGCTCCTTTCCTGTGGTGTTTGGCGGCGCCCGGAATGCGACGCTGACAACACAGGATGGTGTCGATTACACCGATTTTCTGGCTGGTTGCTCGTCCTTGAATTACGGTCATAACGACCCGGACATGCAGGCCGCGCTGATTGAGTATATCAAATCCAATGGGGTCACCCATGGCCTGGATATGTATACCAACGCCAAGCGTGATTTCCTGGAAGCGTTCCGGGATATCATCCTGAAACCGCGTGATATGGACTATCGCCTGCAATTCACGGGCCCGACCGGTGCGAATGCGGTTGAAGCCGCGATCAAGCTGGCCCGCAAGGTAACGGGTCGCACCAATATCGTATCTTTCACCAATGGCTTCCATGGTGTGACGGCAGGGGCCTTGGCCGCGACCGGCAATGGCTATCACCGGGGCGGTAATGGTGCGCCTTTGGAGGGCGTCACCCGGATACCCTATGATGGCTATTTGGGTGATGATATGGATACCACCCAGATCCTGGCTAAAATGCTGGAAGATCCGTCCAGTGGCGTTGATGCGCCGGCGGCTATTCTGGTGGAAACCGTCCAGGGGGAAGGCGGATTGAATGCCGCTTCCGCTGATTGGATGCGCTCCATCGCGAAACTGGCGCAGCAACACGGCGCGCTGTTGATTGTGGATGACATTCAGGCCGGGTGCGGTCGAACGGGAACGTTCTTTTCCTTTGAGGAAATGGGTATTCAGCCCGATATCATCACGATGGCGAAATCTTTGTCGGGAATGGGCTTGCCCTTTGCGATGGTTCTGATGAAGCCGGATCATGATATCTGGGGCCCGGCAGAGCACAACGGGACCTTCCGGGGCAACAACCACGCCTTTGTCACCGCCCGCATCGCGCTGGAAAAATTCTGGAAGGACGATGCCTTCGCGACGGACATTAAGGCGAAGGGCGATGTTCTGCACAAGCGCCTGAAGGCCATTGCAGACCAGCATGGCTGGACACTGCGCGGTCGGGGCATGTTCCGGGGCATTAATGTCGGGAACGGTGATACGGCCGCTGAGATTTGCAAGCATTGCTATCAGAATGGCCTGATCATCGAAACATCCGGCGGCCATGATGAAGTGGTCAAGGTTCTTGCCCCGCTGACCATTCCGATGGAACAGTTTGAAGCGGGCCTGGCGATCCTTGCCAAGGCCGCTGACAGCGTGATGAGCCAGGGAAGCGCAAAGGCTGCTTGAACAGGCTGCCGCACGCACTGAATTTAATATTTAGGAGACAGATATG
The DNA here is from genome assembly GCA_002696645.1 of Rhodospirillales bacterium. Lineage (GTDB taxonomy): Bacteria > Pseudomonadota > Alphaproteobacteria > UBA8366 > Aestuariispiraceae > Pacificispira. The sequence goes on from NZSA01000065.1 coordinate 58,061, forward strand.
ATTGTTCGCAAATTACAGGATGCCGAGAAAACAGAACGCCGGGTTGCCGCTGAAGAGTGGCAAAGTGTTCGCCTGTTGCTGGCTGATGACAATATGGGGTTCAGCTTCCACATCACGACGATTGGTGCGAATACCGAACACACATTCGAATATAAGAACCACTTTGAATCCGTCTATTGCATCTCTGGCAATGGATCGATTGAAGATCTGGCGACCGGTCAGGTGCATGAAATCACACCCGGTGTGATGTATGCGCTGGACAAACACGACCGCCATGTTCTGCGCGGTGGCACGGAAGCCATGGTTCTGGCCTGTTGCTTCAATCCGCCGGTAACCGGTCAGGAAGTGCACCGCGCCGATGGATCCTATGCGGCGCCGGACGAGGAGGCTGCTTAAAAAATGACGGCCAAGGGCAAGTCCAGTACCAAGTCTGTTCAACAGGATACCCAACAACGGCGACATACTGTCGAAAAGCTGGGGGGGACATCGATTCGGCAAACCGATGCGATGTTAAACAATGTCCTGATCGGCAATCGGACGGGCGAAGATCTCTATAACCGGATTTTCGTCGTATCTGCCTATGCCGGGATCACAGATGCCCTGCTGGAGCATAAAAAAACCGGGGAATCCGGTGTCTATGCCTTGTATGCCGATAGTGGCAGCGACTGGGCCTGGGGCGATTCCCTGGGCGCAGCACGCACCCTGATGCTGGATATCAACGAGGAAATTTTTGGCAATGGCGCTGCACGACGCACCGCCGATGCGTTTGTAAAAGAGCGTGTTGATGGTGTACGCGACAGCCTGATTGATCTGCAACGCCTGTGCGCATCCGGCCATTTTCGTCTGCAGGATCACCTCGACACGGTTCGCGAAATGCTGGCCTCTCTGGGGGAAGCCCATTCGGCCCATAATACCGCCCTGCTGTTGCGGGAAAAAGGGATCGCAGCGCGATTTGCCGATCTGACCGGGTGGCGCGTGCAAGACCTGCCCAGTTTCGATGCGGCCATTGATGACGTGTTTGACACGATCGACCTGTCGCGGGAATTGCCCATCGCGACCGGGTATTGTCGGTGCGATGCGGAACTGGTGAAAAGCTATGACCGGGGCTATACCGAAGTCACGATGTCGCGCATTGCCGTCCGCACGAAGGCGGCGGAAGCGATCATCCATAAGGAATTTCATCTGTCTTCCGCTGATCCGAAACTGGTCGGCGAAGACAAGGTGCGCCCGATCCGCGAAACCAATTACGATGTTGCCGACCAATTGTCGAATATCGGCATGGAGGCGATCCATCCCAGCGCGGCCAAGGGGCTGCGCCAGAACGGTATTCCGCTGCGGGTGAAAAACACCTTTGAGCCGGACCAACCTGGCGCGCTGATTCAGGATTCGCAAGAGCCTGCGGAACCCGGCGTAGAAATCGTCGCGGGTCTGAAGACGGTTTATGCGTTTGAATTTTATGAACCCGATATGGTGGGGGTCAAAGGCTATGATGCCGCGATCCTGAACAGCCTGAAACGGCACCGGGTCTATATTGTGGCGAAATCATCCAACGCCAATACGATCACGCATTTCCTGCAGGGCAGCCCCAAACTGGTGCGCCGGGTGGAACGGGATCTGGCCGCGGAATTTCCAACCGCGCGCATCACGTCGCGTACAGTTTCTGTCATCACCGCCATTGGTCGTGATCTGCGCGTCCCAGGCCTTGCCGCCCGTGCCTTGATGGCCTTGAGCGATGCAGGCGTTGAACCTTTGGGCTTCAACGATCTGATGCGCAAGGTCGACCTGCAGGTGATCGTCGATCAGGCAGATTATGATACCACGATCCGAACCCTGCATGCCGCCCTGGTGGAACAGGTCGAAAAGCCCGCAATGTCTTCCGCAGCGTAGCGGTCACACACGTTCTATCGGTTGGAAAATTTTAATTTTCTTTATTATCTGTCACCATTGCGTGTATTCTGAAAAAAGTTAATTATACGCAAAGCATTTGTATGGATATAGATTTTCCGATAGAGGTTATCGTCCCTGGGACTCCAATTTCGCTCCAAGCCACTGGTGGACGATCAAAAAAGCAATGGAAAGACTCTATCGTTGAGGCGTTGCGCTTTGAACTTCCAAAAGACTGTTTCTTGAGTGATGAAAGATTAGATGTAACTATTTACATCTTTCCAGACGGCGAGATGGAAGCCGATCTTGATAATGTGATAAAGCCAATTTTGGACGCAATGGTAAAAGTTGTGTATCTTGATGATAATCAAGTGGACCGAATCGTGGCTTAAAGGTTCAATGCCGGGTTTGAGTTTCAATTGCAGGAACCTTCACCGGTGTTAAGCCATGCAGTTGGCCAGGAAAAGCCTTTGATGTATCTGCGAATTCACAACGAACCGATTAGGACCATCGGATGAGCATAACGTCAAAAAATCGGTTGCTGCTGGAGTCAAAAATTCCTGAATTGCAGCAAAATGGCTATCAGGTGTTTCTGGAACCCTCGTCAGGCATGCTCCCGACTTTCCTGAAAGGGTATCGTCCGGATGCCATTGCAGTGCGCGATGACAAAGGTATCGTAATAGAAATCATTCGGGATGATGATGCAGATAATTCGAAACGAATTGAGCGACTGAATGATCTGTTCAAGGATCAGACCAAATGGAAACTAAATTTGCTTTATGACAGATCCTTTAAATCCGAGCCGTCATTGCCGGCACCAAGCCGTCCAAAGTTGGAAGCACGGTTGCTACAGATAAAAAAGCTGACCCAAAACAGTCATTACGAAGCTGCATTGTTGATGTGTTGGTCCGTCTTTGAAGGACTTAGTCGTGTCTTGGTTCCAGCGCGGTTTGATCGTCCACAATCGCCCCTGCGTATTGTTAATGTTCTGTCGGAAGAAGGCCACTTACTAAGAGAAGAAGCAGAATTCATGCGCAGAATGTCCTTGGCGCGAAATAACGTCATTCACGGCGGATTTGAATTCGCTGTATCAAAGGATGATGTAGATCAATTTGTGTCCATTATTGAATATTTGCTTCACCCTGAACCAAACAGCTCCGTCGCCTAATCCTAAACCGCATCCATGACATGTTCAGCGGCGATCAGGCCGGTCATATAGGCCCCGTGGATGGTGCCCTTATAGTCGAAAATCGTGTGTTCCCCGCAAAAGAACAGCCGGTCTTCTATAGGATCGGCAAGATCATCGCATTGGCTGGCGCGACCGCCCGGGCGGATATAGGCATAGGCCCCTAAACTATGGGGGTCTGTGGCCCAATGGGTGGATAGTACCTGGACCGGTTCTGTGACCGCATCGCCCCAGACAGAGCGCAAGACATCCATGCCATCGGCAATCTGTTCTGCATCGGTCATCCTGTCAGCGACGGGCGCATAGGCTCCGACGCTCAAGCCCAACAGAATATTCTCATTGCTGAAAGTGCGATAGTTCAGCCAGTAATTCCACCGGCCCTTTTCTGATGTCATGATGCCGAAATACTGCGTCTCAATATCCCAGAAGGGTTCTGCGAATTTCAGGGCCAGCTTGGTGACAGTGCCAAAGGCCAAGTTATCAATATTGGACTGATGGTCATCCGGTAAGGGCGGGTCAAAGGCGACGGCCTTGGCCTTCAACACGCCCAGCGGCAGGCTGCTGACCACGTAATCCCCGTCAAAATCCCCCTTATCGGTGCTGACCGTGACACCCTCATCGCCATAGGCGATCTGTGTCACGATGGTTGACAGTTTGATATCCAAGCCGTCGGCCAGTGGGCCCAGCAATTTGTCATAGCCTGTCGTGACCGCCACATCGGGCAGGTCGAAGGCCTTGTCGGAATTGAAATAATAGGCAGACAGGTTTTCAAGCGGCGCACCGGTGGAAAATTCTGTATAGGCGGACATCGCCCAGGCGACGCCGGGCTCATTCATCGCGCCGGGGGCAACATCATTGATGGCCTCCAGCACACTGCGCCGATCCCCGCTTTCCAGCGACTCGTCGATTTTATCCAGGATGTCTGTCCAAGAGTCATTGATGTCTTCTAGTTCTTCTTCGGATATTTCTTCCCCGGCACCATCAAAAACGACAAGGTTGTCATCGTCGGTCACGACATATTGCGACCCCACGGCATCGGCCAATTGTTTTGCCGGATTGTCGTCTGATGGACCATGAATCCATCCTGCGCCGACTTCAAACGGTGCGCCCATGGACCAGTCCGTGCGCAAGCGCCCCCCAATATGCGGATTGGCTTCCAGCACGATCACGTCTGCGCCTTGATTTTTAAGGGTTTTGGCGGCAGTAAGACCCGCAACGCCGGCCCCGACGACGATGACCGTCTTGCCTGCCAATGCCTGTGCCCGGGCGCGGCCCATCGGGCTGGCCAGAAAGGCAGCAGAGGTAAACAGCGCGGCTTTCAGAAGTTTACGGCGATTAAATTGGAGGGTCTTCACAATCGGGCACTCCCTGTTTTTTTTGAATATGTTGGAAAACATAAGCCCAGTTTTCAAATTTCTCCAAGTTAATCTTCAATTGCTTTGCCGTAGCCAAACCGATACCACCCCCTCTGCAACAGGAGTGTGAGACGGTGGCGAAGAAAAAGCGAGGCCAGCCCATCGACGGATGGGTTATCCTGGATAAACCAGCAGGCATGGGATCGACCGACGCGGTCTCTGCCGTGAAACGCGCGCTGGATGCGCAAAAGGCGGGTCATGGCGGCACGCTGGATCCGTTTGCCACAGGCCTGCTGCCCATCGCCCTGGGGGAGGCCACAAAGACCGTTCACTATGTCATGGATGGCCGCAAAACCTATCGCATGACCTTGCGCTTTGGGGAAGAAACCACAACGCTGGATCCAGAAGGCAGTGCTGTCGCGACCAGCGATCACCGACCCAGCGACGCAGAAATCAAAGCCGCCCTGTCTGATTTTATTGGCGATATATCGCAAACGCCGCCTGCCTATTCCGCCATTAAAATCAATGGGGAACGGGCCTATGACCTGGCCCGTGCCGGGCAGGATGTGGAGATGAAATCGCGCATCGTGCGTATCGACGCGATCCGGTTTCTGTCCCGCCCGGACGCCGATCATGTGATTTTAGAGGTTGATTGCGGCAAGGGCACCTATATCCGATCTCTGGGTCGCGATCTTGCCCAGGCGCTGGGGACGGTGGGCAGTTTGACCGCCCTGCGGCGGCTGTCGGTCGGCCCCTTCACAGAAGCGGATGCAATTTCGCTTGATGCGCTGGCCCAGATGGGTCATAACCCGACCGAATCAGGCAGTAAACCCTATGGTTTGCTGGCGATTGAGGCCGCGCTGGACGGTATCCCGGCAATGGTCTTGAGTGAAGTGGAAACGGCGCGGCTGAGGAATGGCCAGTCCGTATCACTTTTCCGAAAGGTGGATTTGGCCCGCATCGCCGATTTAAAAGACGGGGATGAGGCTGTGGCGTTGTGCGGTGGAATCGCCGTGGCGCTGGTCCGATACGGGAAAGGCGAAATTCGCCCCGTTCGGGTGCTGAACCGCTGAAACGGATCTTTAACGAAACAGATACCGTGAAAAAAGGACTAAGAAATGTCGATTACGCCTGAAAAGAAAGCTGAATTGATCGGGACCTATCAAGCCAAAGAAGGCGATACCGGGTCTCCTGCCGTGCAGTGCGCCGTGTTGACGGAACGGATCAACAATCTGACCGAACATTTGAAGACCCATAAAAAGGACTTCCACTCTCGCCGTGGCCTGTTGGTTATGGTTGGGAAGCGCCGCCGGCTTCTGGACTATGTGAAGAACAAAAATGAAGGCGCGTATAAGGAGCTGATTGGTCAGCTCGGCGTGCGCCGCTAAGGCATTTTGGCTAAGGCGCGGTTCCCGAATGGGGCCGCGCCTTTTCGCTTTTTGGGGGTTTCGCCCGGGCTGGCCAAGCCGGATACGACACGAAACCGCCGCTTGGCAGACTTGTCTGTGAAGAGCGTAGATCACGCGGGACAGCGAAGGGATGTGGCGGTCGAGCCAACACCCCGCTAGACCGATCTGGGCCAAGGCGTCGTGAGCGCCCAGGTTCCGCACGAGGATACGATCTCCGTCTGAGAAGCTGCCAACCGATAACGGGCAAGGGCCCGCTATCGTCGTATGATCGGATAGAAAAGGAAACTTTATCCACATGTTTACAATCCACAAAAAATCAATGGAATGGTGCGGACGCACCCTGACGCTGGAAACCGGGCGCATTGCCCGTCAGGCTGATGGGGCGGTTCTTGCCACTTATGGCGAAACCAGTGTTCTGTGTGCCGTGACCTTCGCGAAATCAGAAAAGCCCGGTCAGGACTTTTTCCCGTTGTCGGTTCACTATCAGGAAAAAACCTATGCGGCTGGCAAGATCCCCGGTGGGTTCTTCAAGCGGGAAGCGCGCCCTTCCGAAAAGGAAACGCTGACATCCCGCCTGATTGACCGCCCGATCCGCCCGCTTTTCGTGCCAGGCTTCAAAAACGAAGTGCAGGTTGTCTGCACCGTGTTGAGCCACGACATGGAAAATGATCCAGACATGGTCGCGATGGTTGGGGCCTCTGCGGCGCTGACGATCTCTGGCGCTCCTTTCATGGGCCCGATTGCGGGTATCCGCATCGGCATGATCGACGGTGAACTGGTTGCCAACCCAACCATGCCGCAGATCAAAGATGACAGCACCCTGGACCTGGTTGTTGCCGGGACCCAGGAAGGTGTGTTGATGGTCGAGTCCGAAGCCCAAGAGCTGGACGAAGACACCATGCTGAACGCGGTTATGCTGGCCCATCGCAGCTTCCAGCCGGTGATCGACCTGATCATTGATCTGGCTGAATCCGCTGCAAAAGAGCCCTTCGATCTGCCGGAAGCCGATCCGAATGTTGCCCCTGTCGATGCCCGTCTGCGGGAATTGGCGATGGAGCCGCTGCGGGCCGCTTATGCCATCACTAAGAAGCAGGATCGCGTCGAAGCCGTTGGCAATGCCAAGAAGGCAGCGATGGCAAGCCTGGAAGAAGAAGGCCTGGATGTTGCCCTGGCTGGCAAACTGTTCAAGGACCTGGAAAAGGATGTCGTTCGCGGCAATATCCTGAAAACCGGCGAACGCATCGATGGCCGCAAAACCGATCAGGTTCGCCCGATCGTCTGTGAAGTCGGCGTATTGCCCCAGGCGCATGGCTCTGCCTTGTTCACCCGTGGTGAAACCCAGGCTTTGGTCGTGACCACTTTGGGTACCGGCCAGGACGAACAGATCATTGACGCGCTGGAAGGTGAATACCGCCAGAACTTCATGCTGCACTATAACTTCCCTCCCTATTCAGTTGGGGAAGCCGGTCGCATGGGTCCTCCGGGTCGTCGCGAAATCGGTCATGGTAAGCTCGCCTGGCGCGCGCTGAACCCGCTGATGCCACCGAAGGAAGATTTCCCCTACACCGTGCGTGTGGTTTCCGAAATCACCGAATCCAATGGTTCGTCTTCCATGGCGACTGTTTGCGGGACGTCCATGTCCCTGATGGATGCCGGTGTGCCGCTGCCCAAGCCTTGCGCGGGTATCGCCATGGGCTTGATCAAGGAAGATGACGGCGTCGCCGTCCTGTCCGATATTCTGGGCGATGAAGATCACCTGGGCGATATGGACTTTAAGGTTGCCGGGACTGCCGATGGCATCACCTCGCTGCAGATGGATATCAAGATCACCTCAATTACTGAGGAAATCATGAAGACCGCTTTGGCTCAGGCCAAACAGGGTCGTATCCATATTCTGGGCGAAATGGCCAAGGCGATCACCAATGGCCGTGACGGTGTGTCGCAAAATGCACCGCGCATCGTGACCTTCCAGATCAACAAGGACAAGATCCGTGAAGTGATCGGGACCGGCGGTAAGGTTATTCGCGAAATTTGCGAAACCACCGGGGCGAAAGTCGATATCGATGACGACGGGACGATCAAGGTTGCCTCCATCGACAACGAAGCCGGTCAGCGCGCGGTTGATTGGATCAAAGGCATCGTGGCGGAACCGGAACCCGGTAAGGTCTATCGCGGCAAGGTCGTGAAGGTCATGGATTTCGGGGCATTCGTGAACTTTATGCCGGGCCGCGATGGTCTGGTGCATATTTCCGAATTGCAGGCCGGCCGCACCGCACAGGTCACCGATGTTGCCAATGAAGGCGACGAAGTCTGGGTCAAATGCCTGGGCATGGACGAGCGCGGCAAGGTCCGCCTGTCAATGCGCAGCGCTGATCAGGAAACCGGTGCCGACATCGAAGACACGCTGGAAAAGCCCGAACGGGCCCCGCGTGACGACAATGGCGGCGGCAACAACCGCCCGCGTCGCCCGCGCCGGGACTAAGGTTGAACCGACCTTAGAATGCGATTGACTGAAATGCGCCCGGACCGGGAAACTGGTCCGGGCGTTTTCTTTGCGCCCCTATCGCTGGCTGTTTGCCAACCGCGCATACAACAATGCAGATCGTTCCATCATATCCGTCACAGCGCGCCACACTGTATAGGTCACGGGCGATGTGCCTGATCGGAAATTTTTGATTTGTGTCCGGCTGTATCCCAGCGCTTGGGCCATCTGATCATTAGTAAGGTTGTATTTTTCCTTAAAGGCATTCAGCAAGGTGACGCCGGACCGATCTGATTGTTCTGATGCGATCAGCGCCAGGTTTTCCGCGCTGAAATCCAGACCATTGGACCAGCCAACGCCATGCCCCCAATTGATTGTGGTGACGGTTTTAAACGCATCGGGGTCCTTGGCGAAGACGTTGAAATGTCTGGAGGCGCGCACCAATCCGGACAGATCTGCAACTTGGGTAGGGCCATCTTCCCAAGTAAGCGCGAGGCAAAAATTCTCTAATGGCTTCACGTTCTGCAATCGCATGGCGGTCATCTCCATCACTCCTGATACAAGCTCCAGCACTTCAAAAGCTCATCCCGATGATCTTGCACATAGGCAATGGCCTCCCGTTCGACCTTTTTGGGCAGATCGCCCGCAATCTTTACCGCATCGTCCAATCGCAGTTTCGCGGCAAAATCTGGACCAATGATATGTACATGCGGGGGGTTCTCATCCTGGAAGTACATGTAAATCCGGAACGATCCAAAATCAGCAATCGTTGGCATGCATCTTCCCCCACATCCCAAATATAGGCCAATAATTGCCCTTTGTCAACTTGGAGGCCAATTATTGCCCTCTACCGCGTGCCCCCCGGGCGTTCGTGGTGGTGGGGCCAGCCGGGGGCGGTGTAGGGGCTGGGGCCACGGACATTTTCTTCGATGTCATAGCGCAGATGAACCGGCGGGAAGGCCCGCTGGGTGCAGTCCATCCGCTCACAAATGCGGCAGGCGACCCCGATTCCGGAGAACCTGTCTGCATGGCTCAAGTCCAGGGCATCTGCATAGACGATATCCTTGGCATAGCGCACATCGCAGCCCATCCCGATGGACAAAACACTGCGCTGCGCGCCAAAGCCGATACCCCCCTTGGTGATCGTTCGCGCGATACAAAAGTAAGATGTGCCATCGGGCAGGCTGGAGACCTGGGCCTGGATCTGGCCCGGATTCAAAAAGGCGGAATAGATATTCCATCGGCTGCAGGCCCCGCCATGCCGGGGAATCGGCAGACCGGATAGGGTGAAGCGTTTGGAGATATTACCCGCCAGATCGACCCGCAGCATATGCAACGGGATACCGCGGTCGGTCGGTTTGTTCAGGGTGGTCAGGCGGTGGCAGATTTGTTCAAACCCGGCCCGCCATCGGTGTTGCAGCAATTCAATGTCATAGCGACAGTCGCGCGCACTGCCCAGGAACGCCTCATAGGGCAGCAACAGGGCGGCGGCCAGATAATTGGCCAGGGCAATCCGCCCCAGGGTTCTGGGCGGGCCTTCTTTTAAACCAGCCTCCATCAACAGCATGTCGATCACCGACCCGGCAGAGAGCAGCGCAATCTGGTGGGACATCTGAAAGGCGCGGCTGGCCCCGCTGAGCCGTTGATTGACTTCCAGCAGTTTCTGTTGTGGATGAAATCGCCGTGTGATGGGTGGGCTGGCCTTGGGATCGGCGGGGGGTTCGATGAAATTAACGCGCACGTCATGGGCCTGGCGCAAATAATCGACCAACGTGTCCAGGGATCTGGCGGACCCGCCAACAATGCCTATTTCCCGCCTGACGCGGTCGGCCTCATCCTCTAAATCCTGGAAGTAATTGCTGTTGGCCTGAATAAAGTCAGACACGATGTCAGACGCCGATAGCGTGCTGGCCCCAATCCCCCCCAACAGGCCGCCCAGGGACATGCGCCCGTCGGGATCATCGCTGGCAGAGGCGGCGAGACTGCGCGCATCGGTCAGGGTCGTCTGATAGGCATCACAGACCCGCAGCAGCGCCCGGGCGGATTCCGGGCTGACCTCCACCAGATCGCGCACATCGGTGTTGCGAATATCATAATCGTCGAAGAGAGGATCGCTGAGGGCCTCCATCACATCGCTGTATAGCCGCCCCTCCTCTTCTTCCGCCAGTTGATCGACGGGAATGTTGAAATAGTCCGATAGTTTCATCAACAGCGGAACGGTCACCTTGCGGCGGTTGTGCTCAATTAAATTGAGGTAGCTGGCACTGACTTCCAGGATATCAGCCAGGGCCGCCTGGCTGAGAGATTGTTCTCGCCGCAGCCGTCGAATTTTCGGGCCAACCTTCATCGCGTCGCGAGAGGCAGGTTTGGTGCCAGACTTTGGTCCAAGTTTTGCGACGGGGTTTGCCATTGCAAATTCCTAATATTTACAAGGTTAACCAATAGTAAAGCATTTACGAGAAATCTTTACAATATGTTATGTTGGTTACCGTTGTGCAGCGCATCATTCGGCTGTATCCAAGGTTTCAGAGGAAACACACGGCGCTTTACAAAGTCTTGTAAAGAACTTTCCAAACAGCGCCTTTACCCAACCTGACCCGCGACCGGGTCTGAACCAACTGAGAAGGATTGAACCGATGGATAGCTTGGGACCGAATGACAATTACAATTGGGGCGACGGCGGCGGTGACCACTGGGACGCCCCGGATTATGCCCCGAACCGCTGGGCAACGACCCGCCGTGATTATTCTAAGCATGATGTGGCAAAGCTGCGCGGCTCCATCCAGATCCGCAACACCCTGGCGGAACTGGGCGCGCAAAAGCTGTGGAAGCTGATCAATGAAGAGCCTTATGTAAACACGCTGGGTGCCTTCACCGGCTGTCAGGCAACACAGCATGTCCGCGCGGGCCTGCAGGCGATCTATCTGTCTGGCTGGCAGGTCGCCGCCGACGCCAATAATGCGGGCCAGATGTATCCGGACCAGTCGCTGTATCCTGTCTCCTCCGTCCCTCAAGTGGTGGAGCGGATCAACAACGCCTTCATGCGTCAGGACCAGATCCAGACCATGGAACGCCTGTCAGGCGAGAACACAACGGATATCGATTGGTTCGCGCCCATCGTTGCCGATGCGGAAGCTGGCTTTGGTGGACCGCTGAATGTGTTCGAACTGATGAAGGCGATGATCAAGGCGGGCGCTGCTGGCGTTCATTTTGAAGATCAGCTGTCATCAGAAAAGAAATGCGGTCATCTGGGTGGCAAGGTTCTGTTGCCGACACAACAGGCCGTGCGCAACCTGTCCTCTGCACGCCTGGCAGCCGACGTCATGGGCGTACCGACCATCATCATGGCTCGCACTGATGCCGAGGCAGCCCGCCTGATAACCACGGATGTGGACGAACGCGATCAACCCTTCCTGACCGGGGAGCGGACGGCAGAAGGCTTCTATCGCATCACCGGTGGCATGGATATGTGCATTGCCCGTGGCCTAGCCTTCGCGCCCTATGCGGACCTGCTGTGGATGGAAACCTCCACCCCCAGCATCGAACAGGCAAAGCAATTCGCCGATGCGATCCATGCGGAATTTCCGAACCAGATGTTGGCCTATAACTGCTCGCCCTCCTTCAACTGGGCGAAGCATCTCAGCAAGGCGGAAATGGAAAGCTTCCAGAAGGAGCTGGGGGCGCTTGGCTATAAATTCCAGTTCATCACCCTGGCTGGCTTCCACAGCGTCAACTATGCCACGTTTGAACTGGCACGGGCCTATAAGGATCGCGGCATGGCGGGCTATTCTGAACTGCAACAGGCAGAATTCGCTGCCGAAGCCCATGGCTTCTCTGCGACCCGCCATCAGCATGAGGTCGGGGTCAGCTATTTCGATGCGGTCAACAGCACCACGGCGGTTGGCGAAAGCTCCACCACTGCCATGGGGGAATCGACCGAGACAGCACAGTTCCACTGAGAACGCCCATTAAGAGGCGGTCCGGTTTAGGGTAGGAAAGCTTTAGTGGGGAGGGCCGTCCGTTGGAGAAATCCGGCGGGCGGTCTTTTTTTGGCAGATAGTCTTTTGCCAGTAGGTTTATCTTTGCAGGGCATGACAATCATCCTAGATTGTATTTTATGAAGTCTTTGAATGATCCCCTTTGGAAACATTGTGCCGTCGCTTTTCTGGGGACGCTTATTTTCTGTTTCATCAGTGTTTCAGGCGCGTTTGCCGATCAGGCGCTTTCCCGCACGGTTGGGGGCATTCATTTCATCTCTTTCATTCCCGAGACGGACAGGATTGACGGAATCCCGACAACGCCTGCGGATGTGGCGATGGAACGGATGGTTCTGGCGGTCGAAACGGTCGTCAAGAAGGTGCCCATGGCGCGCGACCGGATCGCGGCGCTGAAAAAGAAGGGCGATATTCAGATTTTCTATGATGCCCGCCATCCCAGGGACGTTCTGGCCACCGTATCCCTGGCGACCTATTTTGCGGACAACTATGATCCGGCGGCGGGTAAGCGGACGTTTGTCATTCTATTTGGTCGTGCAGGCATTCAGTGGGACGCCAATCACCTGGCCAGCACCATTGCCCATGAACTGGCCGGGCATGCCTATCAGGATATGCAGGGACGGCTGGAGGACATGACAGAACTGGATATCGAATGCGAAGCCTATCTGGTAGAAGAACACGCGAAACAGGCCTTGGGCTATGACAAAACGACCGATGAGGCCATCGCCCTGCGCAGCAACATGGACCATCATTGGTGCGATGATTTCCGCCGCTATACCCTGGACCAGGATCGCACGGTCTCAACGGAATGGGATCAGCTAAATCCCAACATCCCAAAACTGTTAGCCGCGTTTCAGGACTATCAGAAGGCGCGGTAAGCCTGTATCTGCAATATGGACCACGTTACAGGATAAACTTACTCAAATCCGTCTCTTTCGCCAGGTCGCCGACATGCTGGTTGACATAAGCGGCATCAATGGTGACTTCCTCGCCATCGGGCTTGTCGGACGCGGTGAAGCTGATCTCTTCCAACAGTTTTTCCAGCACGGTGTGCAGGCGACGGGCCCCGATATTCTCGACAGAGGCATTGATCTCCGCCGCCAGCTTGGCCAGTGCATCAATCGCATCATCGGTGAAGGTCAGGGTCAGGTTTTCCGTTCCCATCAGCGCGACATATTGTTTGATCAGACTGTTATCCGGCTCCGTCAGGATGCGGCGGAAGTCCTTTTCCGTCAGCGCATTCAGGCTGACGCGGATCGGCAGGCGACCCTGTAATTCCGGCAACAGGTCGCTGGGTTTTGCCAGGTGGAAGGCCCCGCTGGCGACAAACAGAATGTAATCCGTCTTCACCGCGCCATGTTTGGTCGCAACCGTCGTCCCCTCAATCAGGGGCAGCAGATCCCGCTGGACCCCCTCGCGGCTGACATCCCCGCCGGAGCGTTCGGACCGCACGGTGATTTTGTCAATCTCGTCGATAAAGGCGATGCCGTTCTGCTCAACATTTTCAATGGCGGCCAGCTTGATCGCTTCGTGATCGACCAGCTTGTCTGCCTCTTCTGCGACCAAGACGTCATAGGATTCACGCACCGACATTTTGCGCGCCTTCGTGCGCCCGCCGCCCATGGCTTTGCCGAAGATCTCATTTAAGTTCAACATGCCCATCTGGGCACCGGGCATGCCGGGAATATCCATGGTGGGCAGGCCCATCCCGCCGGTATCGGCGACCTGGATTTCAATTTCCTTCTCGTCCAGCGATCCTTCACGCAGCTTTTTACGAAAAGACTGGCGCGTCGAATCGGATGCGTTCTGTCCCACCAGCGCATCAATCACGCGCTCTTCGGCATGGATTTCGGCCTTGGCATTCACTTCGCGGCGCTGGGTTTCGGTTTCCATCTGGATGGCAACCTCGACCAGATCGCGGATGATCTGTTCCACATCGCGGCCAACATAGCCGACTTCTGTAAACTTTGTGGCTTCCACCTTGATAAAGGGGGCGCGGGCCAGCTTTGCCAGGCGCCGGGCGATTTCTGTCTTACCAACGCCGGTTGGGCCAATCATCAGAATGTTCTTGGGCAGCACTTCTTCGCGCAGCTCTGGCGGCAGCTTCAAGCGACGCCAGCGGTTGCGCAGCGCAATGGCAACGGCGCGTTTCGCATCGCCCTGGCCAATGATGAACCGGTCCAATTCAGAGACGATCTCCCGAGGGCTGAAATCGGTCATAGCTTGCCCCCTTTGCTGGCGCTTTCCGCGGTCAGGCTTTCCAGCGTGATGTTTTCATTGGTGTAGATACAGATATCGGCGGCGACTTTCATGGCGCGCCGCGCAATGTCTTCGGCACTCATATCCTCGCGGTCCGCCAGCGCGCGGGCGGCTGCCAGAGCATAGGCCCCGCCGGACCCGATGCCGATCAACCCGTCTTCGGGCTCCAGCACATCGCCGGTGCCGCTTAGAATCAGGGACACATCCTTGTCCACCACGGCCATCATTGCTTCCAGGCGGCGCAGATAGCGATCGGTGCGCCAGTCTTTCGCCAGTTCGACACAGGCGCGGGTCAATTGCTTCGGATATTGCTCCAGCTTCGCCTCCAGCCGCTCGAACAATGTGAAGGCATCCGCCGTTGCGCCTGCAAAGCCCACCAGGACTTCGCCATCGGCCAGGGGGCGCACCTTGCGCGCATTGGATTTGAACACGGTGTTGCCAAGCGTTACCTGACCATCACCCGCAATCACCACATGCCCGCCCTTGCGGACCGACAGAATGGTGGTGCCATGAAAAACCGGCCCAGCGCCGGCAGAGGGGGAGTTGTTATCTGACATGCCCCCGATATGGGCGGTCCGCCCGCATGCGTCAACTGCGAAAATCTTTCGCCCGTGTATTTGAAATACAGCGATTGATGACCCCGTTGCTTTAACTTGATGCAGGCGTTTGTTTGATATTCAAGAACTTCAAAGCATCGTCGATAGGAATAAAGAAATTTACATCATCAGCATCTAACTGTTCCAAGACAGTAATCCCAATAACATTCCCATCCTTATCAAACATCGGGCCACCGCTGTTGCCGCCTGTAATCGCGACATCGGATTGAATGTACAGCAGGGGGGTAGCCCCGGACGCATAGGAGAATTTTCTGAGGGCACTGATCGAACCCCGCGTGACGGTTGAATACAGTTCTTCATCTGCGGGACTGCCGACAACGACGGCTTCGGTCGCAATACCGGGCAGTTCCAGATTCATCGGTAAGGCGCGAAGACCCCGAAGCGGAATTTTCAACAGCGCGACATCCCGCCCTTCATGTCGACGGATAACCGCAGCATCAATTTCCACCCCATTTTCAAACCGGACCAGAACAGTATCAAAATCCCCAACGACATGCTGGTTCGACAGAATGTAACCATCTTCACTGATGACAAATCCCGAACCATGCCCCCCACCTGCGCGGATAGTCACAACGGATGGGAGAATGCGACGAACATGATCTTCAAAGGGCTGCGTCGAAAGAGAAATTTCCGGGATATATATAGCCTCATCGGTCAAAGGAACCGAGGCAACGACATCGGATCTTACGGTTTCTTTTGACAGCGCCTTTATGAAATCCTTATTGGATCCCAGTGATTCGGTAGCCGCACTGAAAGCGCCGATAATAGCCTCCAACATGCCAGTTCTCGAAGATTTTCTGACCTTGAAATATCCCGTTGTTGTGATTCTGTTTTTTTCCTGGCGCATGGTGGTATTGAATATCGTCCATTCAACTTCCATAAACATTTCACCAGCATATCGATCTTGTGGGTATCCATACCAAAAATCATGATCCTCACAGAAATTGCCGCTCATATCCTTTATGCGGGCACCAATCGCGAATTCAGCACGCCCACGTTCGTCGCTGTAATCGAATAAATTGGTTGGATCGCCAACAACATCAAATCCCTGAGACTTCATCACCTCAAAAAAGGCCATGTGCATCTCATCATTCCAACCGGACAGATGCCTTGATCCATTATTCAATGTAAGCGTAACTTCCCCTGTATAGGAATAATTGCATAAAGACGAACTGATACCTGGCACGCCTTCGGCCGGAAAATGGGCAATAACGGACCCAAACCTCATGCCTGAAACGGCACCCTGAAAGGCAAAAGGAACAATGTCGGAGGTGTTGAATTCAACGGGTTCTGGCTGAACGACGGTTGGAACTTCCATGCGCGCAGTCGTGTTGCACCCAGAAACAAGAACAGCGATCACAATCGCTGACAAAAGAACACGCATTTCAAACCCTCCACCTTTCCCAATGAGGGAAACATAGAGGGTTCAAATGGGGATCGTCAATTGTGTAATTGAATTTATTTCACGCGCAGATTTTACGCCGTCGTATCGACTTTGTCGGTGTCGTCTGGCGGGCTGGTGGCATCGGCCTTGGCGACCAGGACCATGGCGGGGCGTAACAGGCGGTCGTGCAGTTTATAGCCGTGCTGCAGCACCTGGACGACCGTTCCGGCGGGTTTACCGGTATCGGGCACTTCCTGGATTGCCTGATGTTCCGCATAGTTGAATTTCTGATCCAGCGGGTCGAGCTTCTGGATGTGATGCTTGGAGAAGGCATCCAGCAGCATCTTTTCGGTCATTTCCACGCCGACCATCAGGTTTTTCAACACGTCATTTTCCGCGCGCGCTTCTTCCGGCACGGAATCCAGCGCGCGGCGCAGATTATCGACGACCGGCAGCAGCTCCTTTGCCAGGCCGGATGATGCGAATTTCATTGTTTCGCTGCGTTCCTTATCGGCGCGGCGTCGGACATTCTCCGCCTCTGCCACGGCCCGCAGGGCGCGATCCTTCATGGCGGCCAGCTCTGATTTCAGCGCCGTTACTTCGTCGTTATCTTCCGCGGGTGTCTTGGCCTTTTTTGCCGCCTCGTCACCCTTTGCAGACGTGTCGGGTTTCGGCGCTGGCTCTGCAGGGGTCTGATCCTCTGTCACGGGGGTCTCTGGAACGGAATTCTCCGAGACGGGTGCTTCGTCATTGGCTGTCTTCTTTGGATCGGTCATTGTCTGCCTGTCACTTTCGTTTCACGTCATATGTCAACGGCCTGCGCCCGCGAATATCGGGGGCGTAGCCTATTCCAGGGTTTGTCTCAAGTCCGGTTTGCACTCACCAGGCGTCCAACCACCTTGGCGGTGTAATCAACCATGGGGATAATGCGGGCATAATTCATGCGCGTCGGGCCCAGGACGCCGATCGCACCGACAATTTTTTCCTTGCCGCCATTTGCGCCCGCACCATTGCCATAGGGCGCGACAATCATGGAACAGCCCGCCAGGGAAAAGAGTTCGTTTTCGGCCCCTATGAAGATCTGAACACCCTGGGCGCCATCGGCGGCATCCAGCATGCGCCACAGGTTTTCTTTCGCCTCAAGCGCCGTGAATAGGGCGCGTATCCGTTCCAAATCCGCCATCGCGGTCACATCGGTCAACAGGTTCGATTGACCAGACACGATCAGCACCCCATCGCCAGAGGCAACATCGGACCATGTTGCCAGACCGGCTTCGACAACTTTCGCTGTCAGGGTGTCAATCTGGCTTTTGTCACGGCTGATTTCATCGGCAATGGCGCTGCGGGCATCGGCGATTGATTGCCCGACCAAACGGGCCGTCAAATAATTCGCAGCCTCTATCAAGGCAGAGGGCGGCAGGCCCAAGGGCAGTTCAATCAGGCGGTTTTCCACCATGCCGCTGGCGGTCACCATGACAACCAGGGCCCGCCCAGGACCCAGGGGTACGAATTCGATGTGTTTTAATTCCCCTTCAGCCTTGGGGGCCATGACCAATCCTGCACAGCGGCTCAGGCCCGACATCAGGCTGGAGGCTTCCTCCAACACCTGGGTGACCGAACGACCGGCGGTCTGGCACTGCCCTTCGATGGCTTCCCGATCTGTGGGGTTCAGTTGACCGGATTGTAACAGCCCATCGACGAACAGCCGAACCCCCATATCGGTTGGCAGACGCCCGGCAGAGGTATGCGGCGCATATAGCAGCCCGGCATCCTCTAAATCCGCCATGGCGTTGCGGATTGTTGCTGCTGATAGTCCCTGATTGAGACGTTGCGACAGGGTGCGCGAGCCAATGGGTCCGCCCGTCTCGACATAAGCCTCGACGACCAAACGCAAAATGTCTCTGGACCGTTCGTTTAATTCTGTGATCATAGCATTCAGTATGTAGGCAGTTGCCAGCCCAGCGTCAATTGCTCCTGTCATCCCAGCAGATCATTGTCTTTATGCCTTCTAAGCTGGACGGGACCGGTCTGAGCCGGTAAAGCGATTAACCATAATTGTTAAACAAAAGTAAGGAATATGTATGCGCCCCTCCGGTAGAGCCCAGGATCAGTTGCGAGACATCGTGCTGGAAACCGATGTTTCACGCTATGCAGAAGGGTCTTGCTTGGCGAAATTCGGTAACACCCATGTACTGTGCACAGCCTCTGTCGAAGATGGGGTTCCATCCTTTCTGCGCAATTCCGGCAAGGGCTGGGTGACGGCGGAATATGGCATGCTGCCACGGTCCACCCACAGCCGCATGGATCGCAAGCGCACCGCCGATAGTGGACGCAGCCAGGAAATTTCGCGCCTGATCGGGCGGTCTTTGCGGGCGGTGGTTGATATGAAAAAGCTGGGTGAACGTCAGATCCGAATCGATTGTGACGTTATTCAGGCCGATGGTGGCACCCGCACGGCGGCAATTACCGGCGGCTATGTTGCGTTGGCGCTGGCGATCAATCACATGACCAAACTGGGCGCCCTGACGGCCAGCCCGTTGAAAGGGTCAATTGCGGCGATCTCCTGTGGTTTGTATCAGGGAGAGGCCGTTCTGGATTTAGATTATGATGAAGACTCCACCGCCCAGGCAGATGCGAATTTTGTCCTGACAGGCACTGGTGGCGTTGTTGAGGTTCAGGGTACAGCAGAGGGCGAACCCTTTAGTGAGGCGCAATTTTTAGCCCTGATGAAACTGGCGCAGAGTGGTTGTGCGACCTTGACCAAAGCGCAAAATATCGCGCTTGGGGTGGAATAGGAGCAACGGTCGATGGCGCGGCGGTTCGATGGTGATCGGCTGGTAATTGCCAGTCATAATCAAGGCAAGGTCCGCGAAATCGCGGATCTATTGCGCCCATTCCAGGTGCAGGTCTTCTCTGCTGCTGAAATGGATCTGCCTGAGCCAGAGGAAACCGGCTATACTTTTCTGGCCAATGCGGAACTAAAAGCCCGCGCCGCAGCGACAGGCGCGAATATGCCGGCCCTGGCGGATGATTCTGGCCTTGCCGTTAAGGCATTGGACGGCGCGCCTGGAATCTATTCCGCCCGATGGGGGGGTAAGAATAAGAATTTCGATCTGGCGATGAACCGCGTCCATCGCGCCTTAATTGGCAAATCCGATAAATCAGCAGCCTTTATCTGCGCATTGGCTTTAGCCTGGCCCGACGGGCATATCGAAGCGTTTGAAGGTCGTGTCGAAGGGCATATTGTGGAGCCAGGCCGGGGTGATAACGGGTTTGGCTATGATGCAATTTTTCAAGCCGATGGCGAAGATCTGACCTTTGGGGAGATGGACCCAGAGGCAAAACATGCGATCAGCCACCGCGCCGATGCGTTTGATCAACTGGTCGCAGCCTGTTTTACCAAATGACCGAATTGCCGACCCCGCTGGCGCTGTATATCCACTGGCCCTTCTGCAAGGCGAAATGCCCGTATTGCGATTTCAACAGCCATGTGCGTGACGGCATTGATCAACCGCGCTGGCGCGCCGCTTTGTTGCGGGAATTGGAGACCGCGCTGGTCGGCCTGGAGGACCGTCCACTGGGATCGATCTTCTTTGGCGGGGGCACACCATCGCTGATGGACCCGGATACGACCGCTGCCCTGATTTCCCGCGCCACAGAGATCCTGACCCCGACCGAAACTTTGGAAGTGACATTGGAAGCCAATCCGACATCGGTGGAGGCGGATCGGTTCGCCGCCTATCGTCAGGCCGGGGTCAATCGTGTGTCTTTGGGCATTCAGGCCCTGGACGATGCGTCGTTGAAATTCCTGGGGCGTGAACATTCGGCCCGCGAAGCGATTGCCGCGATTGATCTGGCGCGCGCGCATTTCCCTCGATTGTCCTTTGACCTGATCTATGCCCGGCAGGGTCAGACGCCAGACGCCTGGGCCAGTGAGTTGAGCCGCGCCATCGACCTGACGGCGGATCATCTGTCGTTGTATCAATTGACCATCGAGCCTGGCACACGCTTTTTCACGCGCGAGAAGCTGGGCGAAGCCCTGACGGTTGAAGAAGAGATAGGGGCGGCCTTGTATGAGGCGACACAGGATCGTCTTGGCGCCCTGGGCCTGCCTGCCTATGAGATTTCCAACCATGCGCGCCCTGGCGCTGAAAGCCGTCATAATCTGGCTTATTGGCGGTATCAGGGCTATGTCGGGATCGGGCCTGGTGCCCATGGTCGTGAAACCCGCAAGGGTCAGAAAATCGCCACCGTGCGCCACCGGTTGCCGGAACGCTGGCTGACAGGGGTAGAGACAGAGGGGCACGCCCTGGCGGAAACGGAACGCCTGGATGCAGAGCGACAGTATCGTGAAATCCTGCTGATGGGACTTCGGCTGGCAGAAGGGGTGCCGGAAGACCGGTTAAAGGCCGCCACGGGATCGGGTTTTGAGGCCTTGGAGTCTGCCCGGTTGGATGCCCTGCAAGAGGAAGGATATGCCACCGTGTCTGATAATCGTTTGATCGTGTCCCCGTCGGGCCGCCAACGCTTGAATGCGGTTCTGTCATATCTGCTGTAAGTTGTTGACGCGGTTTCAAGTCTGGTTATTCTCCCTTTACCAAAAAAATTAAAAGACAAAATATCGGGAGGAAAATATGAAACAGTTCTTGGGGGCCATCGGCCTCGCAACCGCCTTGTCACTATCCGCAGGCCAAAGCTCCGCTGCGGATCTCACTTTGCGCATTTCCCTTCAATTGCCACTGAAGAGCCATCTGGGTGAAAATCTGGTCCTGTTTAAGGACGAGGTGGAGAAAACCTCAAATGGTGAAATCGCCGTTGAAATTTATGACAGTGCGCAGCTCTACACCGATAAAGAAGTGCCCGCCGCCGTTGGTGCCGGGTCCATTGAAATGGGCGTTGCCTCGCTGACCCGTTATTATGGTGATGTCCCGGCGGTGGATATTTTCTATCAACCCTTCCTGTTCGATACAGAGGAGAAGGTTCGCAAGGCCGTTGCAAAGGGATCTCCCATTCGTGGGCCGATTGATGCTGCTATTGCGGAAACCGGATCAACGGTATTGTGGTGGCAGGCCTATGGCGGCGCGATCATGTTGTCCAATGGCGGCCCGCTGAAGACTCCGGCGGATCTGGAAGGCAAGAAAGTCCGTGTCTTCGGTAAAACCCTGGGGGATTTCACAGAAGCAACCGGCGGTGCGCCGACCATGATTTCCGGCTCGGAACAGTATCTGGCCTATCAGCGCGGCACGGTGGATATCGGCATGACCGGTGTTTCCGGCGTGAAATCCCGCAAGTTATGGGAAGTGATGGATACCATCACCGTGACGAACCATGCGGATATCGAATTTATCGTTGTGGTGAATACTGATTTCTGGAATGGCCTGACCGACAAGCAACGGGCTCTTATCGAAGCCGCTGCGACCAAGGCGGAAAATGATGTGCGCGATCGGATGTCGTCCATTGAGGCGGAAGCCTACGGGGCGGCAAAAGAGAACGGCATGCAAATCTATACGCCGACCGCTGAAGAATTGGCAGAATGGCGCAAGGCCAGCCAGCCGGTCTATGATGCTTTTAAAGCGAAGACCGGGGCCCTGGGCGAAGAAATGCTGAAAGCGGCGGAAACGTTCTAGAACCGAAAGGATGCTGCGCTGCCCGATCAGCAGCGCAGCATCATTCATTTATGAAAATTTTCGAATCCTTCACATTTTTTTTGGCATGGATCGCAGCGGTCTTGTTTGCGGCCACGGGCGCAATGCTGACCTATGAAGTGATCATGCGCTATTTCTTCATTTCGCCGACAATATGGGCGGCGGAACTCAGTCAGTTGTGTCTGATCTGGGGCAGCTTGATCGCCATGGCCTGGGCCTTGCGTTGGGGGCGTCATATCGCGGTTGATGCGGTCGCGGTCCTGTTGCCGGTTCCCATTCGTCGGCAGACCGACGCCCTGGCGATGATTGTTGTCGCCGTATTCAGCGTCATCCTGGTGTGGAAGGGCGGCCTGATCTTCTGGGATTCATTCGAGCGCGGCCGCACCACCGCGACGATGCTGGATTTACCCTCCTGGATTGGCGAATTATCGGTTCCCTTTGGGTTTGCCATTCTGGCCGTGCAGGCGGTCATCGAAGTCATAGCAACACTGCGGGGCCAGCGGGATGCCAATCGAGAGGCCCATGCGGAATGACGGTTATTCTGATCCTGATCGCATTGTTTTCGCTGTTGCTGATCCGTGTGCCGGTTGCGTTTGCCTTGGGCGGGCTGGGGCTGGCCCTGTTGTTTCTGGGCGGGTTTTCACCGCTGATGGCACCACAGGCGGTTTTGTCGACCCTGGACGGATTTATCCTGCTGGCGGTGCCGCTGTTCCTGCTGATGTCCAATATTCTGCTGAAAGGCGGTGTGGGGAAGGACCTGTTTGGGGCCGTTCATGCTTGGGTTGGTCACTGGCCGGGCGGGTTGGCTGTGGCGACAATCCTTTCTTGTGGTATTTTCGCCGCGATCTCTGGTTCATCGGTTGCGACCGCAGCGACAATCGGAACCGTGGCGATACCGGAAATGATCTCGCGCGGGTATGAAAGACGGTTTGTCTATGGCTTGCTGGCCGCGGGCGGTACTTTGGGCATTCTGATCCCCCCATCCATCCCCATGATCGTGTATGGGTTCGTGACGGAAGAATCGGTGATTGCCCTGTTTCTGGCGGGGATTGGTCCTGGTATTGCGTTAATCGTCCTGTTTGTCGTCTTTTCCATGGTGCATGCACGGTTCTGGGGCGGGCAGGCGATGGAACCTGCATCGGGCTGGGAAGAACGAAAACGCGCCACGATGCGGGCACTGCCCAGCCTGGCCTTGGCGCTGTTGATCATTGGCGGCATTTATTCCGGCGCCTTCACGCCGACTGAGGCAGGGGCTATTGGCTTTGCCGCGGCGCTGTTCATCACTGTCTTCGTGTTGCGGTCGTTAAGCTGGAAAGGCTTCAAAGAAGCGCTGTTTCAATCTATGGCGACAACTGTGGCGATCCTGCTGATCATCGCCGGGGCTAAGATTTTCGGGAAGGCGATCACGCTGTACCGCATTCCCCAGGATATTTCGATGTTCATCAGTGGTGCGATCGATACCCGCCTGGTTTTCATTATTGTGATCAGTCTCATCCTGCTGGCGATGGGTCTGGTCTTTGAAACCCTGTCGATGGTGTTGATTATGACACCGGTTCTGTTGCCTGCCGCGATGGCAATGGGTTTTGATCCGATCTGGTTTGGCATTTACATGGTGGTGATGGTCGAATGTGCACTGATAACGCCGCCGGTGGGGCTGAATCTATATGTCATTCAATCGGTCGCCCGGTCCAGTCTGGGTGATGTCTCCCGCGGCGTGGTGCCCTTTTTGGGCCTGATGCTGCTGATCGTGTTGATCATGTATCTGTGGCCTGATCTGGCCCTGTATATCCCTTTTAAACTGTGAGTAGCTGACCATGACTCAATCGGCCCCGGATAAACTGCGCACGCTGCTGCGAGAAGACCGGTTGCATGTAATGCCGTGCTGTTTCGATGCGCTGTCGGCAAAGCTGATTGAACAGGAAGGATTTGGCCTGACCTTCATGTCGGGTTTCGCGACTTCGGCGTCACGTATCGGCGCACCCGATCTGGGATTGATGAGCTATGGCGAAGTGCTGGATCAGGCGCGCAATATCACGGATGCGATCACCATTCCGCTGATTGGCGATGGGGATACCGGCTATGGCAATGCGATGAATGTTCGGCGCACGGTACAGGGTTTCGCCAAGGCGGGCTGTGCGGCCGTGATGATCGAAGACCAGGTGGCCCCGAAACGCTGTGGTCATACACCGGGCAAGGCGGTGGTCGGCCGGGAAGAGGCCTATGATCGCATTCGTGCGGCGGCCGATGCCCGGGCGGCGGGCGCGGATATTCTGATCCTGGCCCGCACTGATGCCCGCCATGAACATGGTCTGGGCGAAGCCATAGAACGTGCCGCCAAGTTTCAGGAACTGGGTGCGGATATTCTATTCGTGGAGGCCCCGAAATCGGTGGAGGAGATGCGCCAGGTCTGCGACTCCCTGCCTGGCCCTAAAATGGCAAATATTGTGGAGGGCGGCGAAACACCGGACCTGTCCCATGCGGAATTGCGCGACATCGGTTATGCCATCGCGGCCTATCCATTGACCCTGATGGCGGCTGCGATGCGCGCGATGGTAACGACCCTGTCGGCGATGAAGCAGGATGGCGACCGCAGCACCCATCTGATGGACTTTAAGGAATTGCGCCAGCGGATCGGTTTTGACGACTATTACGCCGCGTCAGAGATCTATCAATCATCCCAACGCAAGATGGACTGATCAGTTTCCAGCCGGATACATGCGGGTGATTTCGGCCTGCAAGGCGCGGTATTCTTCTGATCCCGGTACCAGATTGGCCAAGGCCTTGTCGAAATAATCCCGCGCTGCGTCCCGCTGGTCACGTTGATAGGCATCCAGACCCAGGAACCACAGGGCCTCAATATTATCCGCATCCAGTGCCAGGACGTCACGCATCAGGGCCACGGTTTCCGGGGTTTGCTGATCGCCCGCGACGCTGCGCATCAGGCGCGCCCGTTCGATCAGGTAATCGACATTCTCCGGGGCCAGGGCGGCGGCTTTTTCCAGTGCCGCGATGGCCTCTTCCGGGCGGTTCAGCACGCGATAGGATCGGCCCAGCATCACCCAGCCCTGCAAGTCGTTGGGATTCTGTTCCAATCGGGCCGCCAGCGTACCGACCATTCCTTCAATCATCGCCATCTGATCTTCTGGGGTCATGTCCTGTGCAGCGGCGATGTCTTCCTGGGTTGGGCCGGGCCTGTCTGTTGATGCCTCCTCCAGGCCCAATTCCGCAGCCAGCGCATTCAATTGCTGGGTCGGAACCGGGGCGGACGCGAATTGCGCCCTGGCGGTTTCCAGGGACGCCTGTGCAGCCTCCTTATCGCCCAGCACGACCTGGGAGCGGATCAGGCGCATCCATCCGGCGAAATCACTAGGGTCTTCTGCCAGCCGCGCCGCCAGTCCCTCAACCATTCCCTGGATCATGTCCTGGCGCTGATCGGGTGCCATCTGTTCAGCGGCGGCGATATCGTCGGCGCTAGGGCCAGCTGATTGGCGTTTTGCATCCTCCAGGGTTCCCAGGGCGGGGGGCGATGCTGCGGGCAGCTGTGCAAATTGACGGGAGATATCAACGCCCATTTCATCGGCCAATGCCTGTGCCCTTTCCCGAACGGACGGGATCCAGGGCGCATCTGCTGATGCGGATTTAAGCAGATTCAGCCAGCCATCCAATGCCTCCTTATAGCGCCCTTCCTGACGGGCATAATCCGCCAGATAGAAACGCGCGCGAACATCATCGGGCTGCTTGTTCAGGACCTTCTGGAAGACGGTNGCCGCGGTATCAGTGACATCGCCATCGGCCCAGAAGACCAGGGCCTCCCCATAGGCGGAATTAAGGGTTGGATCGTCTGGATTATCCTTCAATGCCTCCATATAGGCGCTGGCGGCGGCTTCGAAGTCGCCCCGCATCATTTCCGTGCGCCCCAACAGCGCCCAGTCTTCCGATCCGCCCTGTCCGGCCTGTAAACGCCCACGCAACTGGCTGGCCGCAGCGTCCAGAGTGCCTGCTTCGGTAGTGCCGGCATTGGGTTGGGTTTGGTTGCCGCCTTGTGCTAATTGCAGTTCCGCCTGACGCAGTGCCAGGGGCATGTCTGGATTGCGGGGATCGCCCATGCGGCCATACAGCAGCACCGAAGCAAAGACCGCAGCGATTATCACAGTGCCGCCAATCGCGTGTGCGGTGCGGCTTGTACCCGAACGTTTTTTCTCTTTCTCAAGCTCAGACTGGCGTTTGTCGGCGATCAACAGACGCCGCCCGATTTCGACGCGGCTGGCTTCCGCTTCTTCCGGGGTAATGCGATTGCGGGCCAGATCTCGCTCTACTTCCCGCAATTGGGATTTGAAAACGGCGACATCATAGGCGGCCGTATTCAGGGGGTCATCCTCCGGCGGCTTGTTCAGAAACGGTCGGGCGATGGCATAGCAGGTGGCTGCTGTTATCGCGATGGCGAAGACCCAGAAAATCATACTCACATCTTCCCGCTTTTTTCAGTACGGCGTTCTTGCGGCGACTCTTCGGCCATCAATTCTGCCAATCTTTGCCGCTCTGCCGGGCTCAGACCCGAATTGGTTGCGATTGGCGTTACATCGGCTTCCGGTGTGCGATTGCGATACCACAGGAAGATAATGACCATCCCAATCGCGACCAGCAGAAACGGCCCGGCCCAAAGAAAAATCGTTTCCAGATTAACCGGTGGTGTCAGCAGAACATAATCGCCATAACGGGCGACCAGATAGTCTTTCACCTGTTGATTGCTGTCCCCGGCAGTCAGGCGTTCGCGCACAATGATGCGCAAATCCCTGGCCAGATCTGCATTGGAATCGTCAATCGACTGGTTTTGACAGACCAGACAGCGGATATCCTTGGATATCTCCCGCGCGCGGCTTTCCAGTTTCGGGTCAGTTAACATCTCGTCCGGCAAGACAGAAAATCCGGGCGTCGCAGTAATCACACTGGCTGGTATCGCCAGCGCGACAAGGATCGTAACAATCAGACAGAGATTTTTCATTGCGCCCTCAAGGCCTCTATACGGGGCATAAATTCTTCGTTCAGGACACGCGGTGAAATCGGTCCGACATATTTGTAAACCACTTGTCCCTTAGCGTTGATCAGGAATGTTTCGGGATAGCCATAAACGCCCCATTCGATGCCTGCCCGTCCTGTCGGGTCATAGCCGATGCGGGTATAGGGGTCGCCCAGTTCGTCCAGCCAGGCCAGGGCCGCGTCGCGCGTATCCTTGCTGTTGAGGCCATAGACGGGGATGTTCTCCTCACGCGCCAGGGCGGAGATTATCGGATGTTCTGCGCGACAGGGGACACACCAACTGGCAAATACATTGACCAGAATGGGCTGGTCATTTCCGGGCGTGGGGCCAAAATCCTGTGGACCAAATCCGGGCTTGTCCTGTTTCAGGGCCTCCAGTTCAACGCCAGGCACGGGCTCGCCGATCAAGGCAGAGGGAATCAGACTGGGATCCTTGCCAAACAGCAACTGATACCCCATCGCACCAACCAATCCGGAAAAGATCAACAGGGGCAGTAAACCCAGTAAATATTTGTTCCTCTTGGCGCGTGGGGCGTCTTGGCTCACAGTTGATCTCGCTGTCTATTCCGCAGGATGGGCAGAAGGGGAAGGGGCATCGGGTGTTGAATTGATTACGGCAGCGCTGCGTTTGGGGGCACCAACCCGCAACCGGCGATCACTTAAGGACAATAATCCCCCGATCACCATGAAAATTGCCCCCGCCCACATCCAGGGGACCAGAGGCTTGAAGTACAGCCGCACCGTATAGCGCCCCTGTCCAACCGGTTCGCCCAGCACAGCGTACAGGTCATACCAGGAGGCGGAGCGTATTGCCGCCTCTGTCGTGACCTGACCATTGGACAGGAACTGGCGGTTCTCCGCCTTTAAGGTAAAGCTTTGATCCGNCCCGGAATCGCGGGGGGTGACAGTGAATTCGCCCCGTGTGGCAGTGTAATTCGGGCCGGGCACTTGTGTCACACCGGTCAGCGTGAAATCGAATTGGGCGACCTCAACGGTTTGTCCGATCGTGATCGCCTCAATCTTCTCGGTCGTTAACAGCGAGGCGCCGGTGGCACCTGCTACCACAATCGCGATGCCGAAATGGGCCGCGCTCATCCCCCAGGCCGCGCGCGGCAGGTTCAAAAGCCGCCCAAAGGCCTGGCCAAAACCGATGGACCGGGTGGGGCGTATCCTCCGATAAATCTCCGTCACCACCGATCCGACCAGCCAGGCCGATACGGCGATGCCCAACAGCGCATAGGCCTGCTGACCCCAGATCACAATTCCGGCCAGAACTGTCACGACGACGGCAAAGACAAAGGCGGTGATCAACAGGCGCAATACAGGCGTCAAATCCGCCCGCTTCCAGGGCAGAAACGGCCCGACCCCTAAGGCGACGAACAGGGGGATCATGATCGGCACGAAGGTCGCGTTGAAAAACGGCGGGCCGACGGAAATCTTGTCATTGGTCAGCAATTCCAGAAACAAGGGATACAGGGTTCCCAGCAGCACTGTTGCCGCTGCGGTGGTCAGCAGCAGATTGTTCAGAACCAGCGCCCCTTCGCGGCTGATCGGGCGGAACAGCCCTCCCCCGGACAGGCTGGGCGCGCGCCAGGCATACAGGGCAAAGGACCCACCGATGGAGACGGCAAGCAGCATCAGGATGAAAACCCCGCGCTCGGGATCGCTGGCAAAGGCATGGACGGAGGTCAGGACCCCGGAGCGCACCAGGAAAGTACCGATCAGGCTGAGCGAGAAGCCAATAATCGCCAGCAGGATGGTCCAGCTTTTCAGGGTATCGCGCTTTTCCACGACGATTGCGGAATGCAGCATCGCGGTAGCCACCAGCCAGGGCATGAAGCTGGCATTTTCCACCGGGTCCCAGAACCAGAATCCGCCCCAGCCCAATTCGTAATAGGCCCACCAGGACCCAAGGGCGATCCCGCCGGTCAGAAAGGACCAGGCCAATAATGTCCAGGGTCGCACCCAGCGCGCCCAGGCGGCATCCACCTTGCCCTCAATCAGGGCGGCGCAGGCGAAGGAGAAGACGATAGAGAGCCCGACATAGCCGATATAGAGCATGGGCGGATGAAACGCGAGGCCGGGATCCTGCAACAGTGGGTTCAGGTCCTGACCTTCCAGCGGCGCTGGAAACACCCGTTCGAACGGGTTTGACGTCAGGATCATAAACAGCAGGAAGCCAACTGTGATCGTTGCTTGAATAGACAAGGTGCGCGCTTTCAGGCCCGGCGGCAGGTTCCGCCCGAAAATGGCAACCAACGCCCCGAAAAGTGCCATCACCGCGACCCACAGCAGCAAGGACCCTTCGTGATTACCCCAGACGCCTGAAATCTTGTACAGCATTGGCTTTAGCGAATGGGAGTTCGCCACCACATTCAGTACCGAAAAATCCGATGTGACATAGGCATGCATCAGTGCCAGAAAGGCAAACATCAACAGGGCGAATTGCACCAGTGCGGTTGGCACGGCAACGCCCATCCACTGCATATCTCCCCGTGCGGCACCCAGCATCGGCAGAATGGCCTGAACCAGGGCGACGCCCAGGGCCAGGGTCAGGGCATAATGGCCTAGTTCCGCAATCATGGAGTCGCCTTTTCGTTCGGGTTATGCTTTCGCCTTACAGGGATCTGCCGTGCCGGAGGCCTGAATTTCAGCAACGCTTTCATCGCCCTTCCAGGTCCCGGCGCGCTTCATCGCTTCAACAACTTCCGTCGGCATATAGGTTTCGTCGTGTTTTGCCAGGACTTCCTTGGCGACAAAGGTGCTGTGACCGGTATCCAACTGACCCAGGGCGACCACGCCCTGTCCATCCCGGAACAAACTGGGCAGCAATCCGGCATAGGTTACCAGGACGGCGTTGCTGCCATCGGTGATCCTGAATTCGCGGGTGACGCCGTCTTCGCGGATGTGGCAACTGCCAACCTCGACCAGGCCGCCAATGCGAAATGTCGCCCCTTCCGGCACCTTGCCTTCTGCGACCTCCGATGGGCCAAAAAAGAAGGTTACATTCTCCTGCAAGGCGGACAGGGTCAATGCTGTGGCCGCCGCCAGGAACAGAGTGCCGCACAGAACCAGTGTCAGACGGACTTTCTTTCGGCGGGCGGCGGGGGATCTGCGTTTCACGTCACTCATTGGGTCTCTTTCGATCGTGCCGCTGGCGCTGACTGGCGCGCGCGGCTTGCTTCCAATTGCTCCAATTCCGATCGGCGTTTCTTCCAGGTCAGAATTGATTGTATCAGCAGGATGACCATCCCCCCAAAACATAGGCCATAAGACGCCCAGATGTAGGGGCCGTATCCGCCCATCGCCAGAAAATCACCGAAACTATCAAACATATGACCGCCCCCTAACCCGCCCTTAGACCGGCGCGTAAGGCGCGCAGGCGGACCGTCGCCAGTTCGCCCCGCAGCCTCAGGACGAGCAGAATCAGAAAAAACAGGCTGAATGCCGCCAGCATTAACAGCAGCGGCAACAGCATGGATGGGGGCAGCGCACTGCCCTGTTGCGCGGCGGCGGCGGCGATGTCGGGTTGTTGCAGCCCGGATGTCGCAACCTCTTCCCCACCGGAAAACAGGTCCCCAAACAGGGTCGATTTTTGATGTAATGTGTTGAAGAAATAAACCGAGAATTTGATGATCGGAATATTGACGATTCCAACCACGGCCAGGATGGCTGCTGGTTTGTCACCCCGGGCCGGATCATCAAAGGCATTTGCCAGCGCCAGATATCCCAGGAACAGAAAGAACAGGATCAGCATCGACGTCAGGCGCGCATCCCATACCCAATAGGTGCCCCAGGTCGGTTTGCCCCACAGCGATCCCGTAACCAGACAGATCAGCGCGAAAACACATCCGATCGGGGCGGCCGCGCGCGCGATCAGGTCCCCCAGCGGATGTTTCCAGATCAGGAAACTGGCGCTGCCCAGGGCCATGACAATATAGGCCCCCTGTGCCAGAAAGGCGGTGGGGACGTGGATATACATGATCCGCACAGTGTCAGATTGCTGATAATCGGCGGGAGACGCCCATAGCCCGAAATACAGGCCAGCCCCCATCAACGGGATGCACAGGGCGACCATCCAGGGCAGCATCGCCTCTGCCACGCGCATGAACTGACTGGGATTGGCAAACCGATGCATATCATTCCACCCTGATGGATGCCCGTTTGTGGATGCCCGCCGGGTGATTGCCCGCCTTATGGGTGCCCGTCGGGCTGATTTTGCATTCCTGTATCGGAATGTCTTTATCTCTACACATTCTCGTCGCGACGTGCACCTTGATTTCGTTATTCAATTTAGGAAAGTCCGGGCAAAAACGCCATCCCTTCCGTTATCCCTCGACACCATGTCGCACGGCAGCGGCGGCGGCCAGCGGGGCCAGCGGTATTGCCGCGACTAAAATCGCCGCCAGATATAGAAAATGCGCCCGCGCTTCAAAGCCGGTCAGGACGGAATCGACCGCCGTCACGCCAAAGATCAGGATCGGGATATACAGGGGCAGGACCAGCAGGGCGATCAGCAAACCGGCCCGTCTGGCCCCCAGGGTCAAGGCCGCCCCGACCGCCCCGATCAGGCTCAGGCTGGGCGTTCCCAGGGCCAGGCCAATCAACAATGTGCCATAACCGGCGGGGGGAAAATTCAATAAAATCCCAATCACGGGGGTAATTGCGATCAGCGGCAGACCGGTGGTCAACCAATGCGCCAGGGCCTTTGCCAGCACTGTCAGCACCAGGGGACGGGGCGTCAGGACCATCTGTTCCAGGCTGCCATCCGCCAGGTCCTGTTCAAACAGCCGGTCCAGCGACAGCATGACGGATAACAAAGCCAGAACCCAGATCACACCGGGCGCGATGCGGGCCAGGGTCTCCGGCGCGGGGCCAACCCCGAATGGAAACAGCGAGGCGGCAATGGTGAAAAACCCCAGTACCAGCGCCAGGTCCGCGCTTTGACGCAAGGCCAATCGCAGGTCGCGGATCAGAACGGCATAAAAGCCGGCCAGGAAATCTGTCATACCGGCGCCTCCGATCGAAA
This sequence comes from Rhodospirillales bacterium, assembly GCA_002696645.1. GTDB lineage: Bacteria > Pseudomonadota > Alphaproteobacteria > UBA8366 > Aestuariispiraceae > Pacificispira. Next base: position 90,343 of record NZSA01000065.1, read on the forward strand.
CGCGGCCGGGGTGAAATCTCCTAGATCCAGGGTTTTTGCACCTGGTAGCTGGAATTCGATATGGGTCGACAGGATAACAACGCCGCCCTGGGCCCGATGATCCATCACCATCTGTTCAACGGTGGCAACGGCATTTGTATCCAGCCCCACGGTGGGTTCATCCAGTAACCACAGATCTGCGGGGCTTAGCAACAGGCGCGTTAAGGACAAGCGGCGGCGCTGGCCTGAGGACAGAACACGGCCCGATAGCGCAGCCAGCTCTGTCAGGTTCAAGGTGGCAAGTGCTGCATCAACCCGGTCCGGCGTGCCCAGCAAGGTCGCCCAGAACCGGGCGTTTTCCTGAACACTCAATGTCGATTTGACGGGATCCAGATGCCCCAGATAGGCGGTGGCGGCGCGGTGGCCTTCCATATCGTCTGAAATAGGGCGACCGTTTGCGGTTATCTGACCATCTAATGGGGATAGCAATCCGGCCAGTAAGCGCAACAGGCTGGACTTTCCACTACCATTTGGACCGGTCAGCAGCAGGGCGTCACCTGCGTCCAGCGAAAAATCCAGGCCTTCGAACACCAGCCTGGGTCCGCGCAAACAGGTCAGAGAGGTCGCTGTCAATCGTGCCATGCCAAAGCAAATCCCAAGTAAGCGGCCTCGTTTGCGCCGACGTATTTGCTAGTCAAACAACCACAAATCTCAAGTAAGCGGCCTCGTTTGCGCCGACGTATTTGCTAGTCAAACAACCACAAACCCCAAGTAAACGGCTATGGTTACGCACATGGGAATGCATGTGACCATAGTGTTGTGGCGACAACACGGGATATCGTCAAGCTGTGGATATTACCGCAAATGCATGGCGTGGATTATTCCAGGACAATCTCAACCCGGCGGTTCTTGGCTTCGCGTACGCCGTCGCCCGTATCAACCAGTGGCTCGGCTTCGCCGCGCGCGAAGGTGACAATCCCGGTCGCCGGCTGCCCCAGTTGCACCAGCATGGCGCGGACCTGATCCGAACGCTTCTGGGACAGGGTCATGTTATAGGCCTTGGGACCGGACGTATCTGCATGCCCGGTCAGTATGATACGGGCAACTTTGCCGTCTTCTGCATATTTTGCCGCCTGGCGCAGGATTGCTTCTGTCGCGGGGGACAGCTCTGCTTTGTCCCAATCGAAATAGACCAGGAAATTGCGGGTGATTTCCGGCTCTTCCACGGCGGGGGGTGGTGGCGGCGGCGGTGGCGGGGCTTCTGCGATAGGAGGCAGCGGCTCTGGTTCTGCGACAGGTTCTGGTGCGATCTCAACAGCTGCTTTTGCGGGCATTGGTTCTGGTTCAGGGTCCGCCGCCGCCATGGATTTCCCGACAGGGAAGCTATAGCGCAGCCCGACGGTGAACATGTGATTGTAAAACTCTGACCGTGTATCGGTGCCATTGACCGTGGTTGCATGAACTTCCGGGATGGCCAGGAAGTTATACTGACCGGTCAAGGCAAGACTGTCGGTCAGGTCAACTGACACACCGGCCAAGGCCTGAAGGGCCAGTGCAGGTTCAGATTTTTCATTCAGGGATGTGGTGCCACCACCTGCCGTGCCAATCGGGCTGACGCCATCAAAATTGACATAGGCAACCCCGGCCCCAACCCCGACATAGGGGGTAAAGCCATCTGCCTCGAAATCGTACAACCCGTTCACGATCAGGGTCCAGGCGTCAACATCCCCATTCCCGGAGGCGCCGGAAATACTGTCGACGGCGCTGCTGCGATAGCCTGCTTCCAGTTCCGCGCGCCAACCTTCTTCATATTTGAACCCGAATGTTGCCAATCCGCCCGGTCCGCCGGAATGTTCGATGTTCTGATCCGCATTCGTGACATCAAGGTCCTGCTCGTGCGGAAGATTGTATCCGGCACCCACACCAATATAGAAACCGTCTTCGCGCGCCTGTGTCGCGCCGATACTCAGGCACAAGGCCCCGATCGTTGCTGCAGAGGTCAGAAGGATGCGTTTCATTGGACCCACCAAAGTTTGTCGTCTGTGGATGAGGCCTGTGTTAAAAATAATACTATGCCCCATACTGTATTCACATACTAACTGTAGTGATTTGCGCTTTATGTCGAGGGTAAAATTAGGTGCAGACGCAATTTGTTGTGGTTAATTTCTCATGTTAGACCTGATTTTTCTTTCCTGACGGATGTTTGACCGGTTTAGAGTGAAAAGCGCCAACGCCTTGCCGGGCGGCGGTTCCCCTGCTATATGCCCGCCCGACGAAACGGGTGCTATCGGGCACCTTTCTGAATAACGAAGAAGGGAAGAACCATGGCCGACGACTTTAAAGTCAAGGACATCTCGCTGGCGGCTTGGGGCCGTAAGGAAATCGAACTCGCTGAAATCGAGATGCCTGGCCTGATGGCCCTGCGCGAAGAATTCGGTAAAGAACAGGTCCTGAAAGGGGCCCGCATCGTCGGGTGCCTGCATATGACCATCCAGACGGCGGTTCTGATCGAAACGCTGACGGCCCTTGGCGCGGAAGTGCGCTGGTCATCCTGCAATATTTTCTCCACCCAGGATCATGCGGCTGCGGCGATTGCCGCCAGTGGCGTACCGGTCTTTGCCTGGAAGGGCATGAGTGAGGAAGAATTCTGGTGGTGCATCGATCAGACCATCGAAGGCCCGGACGGCTGGAAGCCGAACTTGATCCTGGACGATGGCGGTGATCTGACAATCCGCATGCACGAAAAGCGCCCGGAACTGTTGGATGATGTACGGGGCCTGTCAGAAGAAACCACGACAGGTGTCCACCGTCTGTACGAGATGGAAAAGAAAGGCACGCTGCGCGTTCCGGCCATCAATGTGAATGACAGCGTTACCAAATCGAAATTCGACAACAAATATGGCTGTCGTGAAAGCCTGGTGGATGCCATTCGTCGGGCAACCGATGTGATGATGGCGGGCAAGGTTGCTGTTGTCGCTGGGTATGGTGATGTGGGCAAAGGATCTGCCGATAGCCTGCGCAATGCCGGTTGTCGCGTCATGGTGACCGAAGCCGATCCGATCTGTGCCTTGCAGGCGGCGATGGAAGGCTATGAGGTTGTGACCATGGATAAGGCCGCATCACGGGGCGATATTTTCGTCACCGCGACGGGCAATGTCGATGTCATCACCGTTGACCATATGCGCGCCATGAAGGACCGGGCGATTGTCTGCAATATCGGTCACTTTGACAGCGAAATTCAGGTCGAAGCCCTGCGCAATATGAAATGGGACAATATCAAGCCCCAGGTCGATCAGATTGAATTCTCAGACGGCAAGAAGATCATCCTGCTGGCCGAAGGCCGTCTGGTGAATCTGGGCTGTGCGACGGGTCATCCCAGCTTTGTGATGAGTGCGTCATTCTCCAACCAGGTTCTAGCCCAGATCGAATTGTGGCTGCGCAGCGCGCAATACGAAAAGAAAGTCTATGTGCTGCCCAAGCATCTGGACGAGAAGGTTGCGGCCCTGCATTTGGCCAAGGTCGGCGCGGAATTGACGGTGCTGTCAAAGGAACAGGCCGATTATATCGGTGTTGATGTGGCGGGCCCGCACAAGCCGGAAGCCTATCGTTATTAACACCGCATCACGCGGTCGCGTGAGCGGAAACAAATGCATCACGCGGTCGCGTGAGCGGAAATAAAAGCATCACGCGGTCGCGTGAGCGCTTAATTTAATAAGGGCGGCTGCCTTCGGGCATGCCGCCCTTGTTGTTTCAACGATTGCGGCTCTTTTCGTTCCGGGCAAAATTAGCATACAGTTTCCATCGGTTTCCGGCAGTCTTGCCATTGCAGGCCGTTCAAAGGGGGATTGTGCATGATATGGCAAATCGCGACGGTCGCGGGGGGCGTGTTGACAGTGGCGGTGTTGGCTTTGTTAGCCCGCAACCTGCGTCACAGTCAGGCCCTTAGGGAAGAAAAAGCGACACTGCGCGACCATCTGAATGCATCCCCTTTTGCGTGCCTTATTCTTCAATCAGAGGGATGGTGGCTGAACCAGAAAGCCCAGGAACTCTTAAATCACCCAGACCAAAGCCCTATCGATACGCCGACCCTGTTGGCGTGCATCAATGCCGCACAGCAACAGGCCTTATCCGACTGTCTGGACGCCCTGCGTTACGACCAGAAGCCCTTTTCGCAAAGCTTGGAAACGTCGGGTTTGCAGCGCGCTGTTTATGTAACCGGGATGTGGTCGAATTCCTGTGCGGTTCTGTGGATGCAGGATGAGGGGGCGACGCTGATGTTGACGGAGCGCATGGCTGAAATGGAACACCAAGCGCTGTTTCTGGAAAAACTGCTGGATGCCGTCCCGATGCCAATCTGGTGGCGCGATCCTCAGTCGCTGGATCTGTCCGGGTCGAACAATGCCTATAATACCTTGTTGGGGGTTGGTGATGACCCCAGCCGGGCGCGGGACCTGGCGCGCCTGGCCCAGCGCACAGGCATGGCACAAACGGAAAGCCGTCATCTGGTGCTGGATGGCAGTCGGGTTGCCATTGATGTAACGGAAGCTCCGGTCCAGGGATTTCCAGGTGCGGTGGTTGGGATCGGTCGGGATATGACGGCCCTGGAAAACCTGCAAATGTCCCTGGCCGAGCATATCTCTGTGCAGGATCAGGTGTTGGAGCGATTGACCTCCGCAATTGCGATTTACGGGCCGGATCGCCGCCTGAAATTCTACAATACGGCCTATGCTGAAATGTGGACTCTGACGCCGGAATTTCTGGACAATCAGCCCAGTGTCGGCACGGTGCTGGAAACGCTCAGACAGCGTGGGATTATTCCAGAAACATCAGACTTTCCGGCCTATAAGAAATCACGGGAGGCATTGTTCACCCATTTGATCGATGCGCGCGAAGACATGATCCATCTGCTCAACGGGCGGACGGTGCATGCCATCATTTCCCCGCATCCATTGGGGGGGCTGATCTATCAGTATCAGGATGTGACCGACCAATTGGCCCTGGAAACATCCCATAATGAATTGATCGCGGTCCAGCGGTCGACCCTTAATTCTCTGTTCGAGGGGGTTTGTGTCTTTGGGCGCGATGGCCGCCTGAAGCTGTTCAACAGTGTGTTTGCCAATATGTTTGATCTGGATATCGACTGGTTGGCCCAAAGCCCGCATATCTCTGCTGCGGCGGAAAAGGCCAAGGGGAAGTTGCTGATTGAAGGCGATTGGGACGGCCTGAAGCAAAGAATCATAACCCGGATTTCAGAGCCCAAGGCACGCCAGGGCCGCATGCTTTTAAGCGATATGCGGGTGCTGGATTATGCCTATGTTCCGCTGCCCGATGGGCAATGTCTTCTGTTATATCTGGATGTGACCGATACGACCCGCGTTGCCGAGGCACTGCGCGAGCGCAATCGTGCCCTTGAAAATGCAGATCTGCTGAAAAGCCAATTCATTGCCAATATGTCCTATGAACTGCGCACGCCTCTGAACGCGATTATGGGATTTGCAGAGCTGTTGAAGATGGAAATGTTTGGCCCCTTGTCGGATCGGCAAAGCCTGTATGTTGATGATATCCTCTCAGCCTCAACCGATCTTTCCGAGCTGATTGGGGAAATTCTGGATCTTGCAGCGGTTCAGGCCGGTTTCATGGAATTGGACCTGCAAAAGGTCGATATTGCCGTCGTAATGCAGGATATTGTTCAGGTGCGGATAGGCAGCAATCCTGCGGATCAGAAAGCTGTTGTTTTTGACGCGATCCACCCGGCACCGATCCTGGCGGATATCCGGCGCATCAATCAGGCGCTGAATTGTTTCATGGATGATGCGCTTTACGTGCTGGATCGGCGCGACACCCTGTCCGTTGCCGTTGCGCATATGGAGGATCAGCAGATCTGTCTGACCATGACTGTTCCGATCCGGAATTTTGACGAACCATCCTGGGCTAAGTCCATTTGCGGCCTGACAGAAAAGGGAATGTTAGAACCTTCGCTGGCGACGGGTGCTGACATCGGGATCAGCCTTGCGCGGTCGCTGATTGCGGCACAGGGCGGGTCCCTGTCAATGACAGACGATAGCCAGACACTGATCTGTACATTCCCCGCCTGCCCAGCGGATGTTTAGCGAACCGCGCACCACACTATAGGGTTAGTTACCCGGAACCCCCTGTGTCGTGGAATATTCGAAATGCAGCGGTTCATCGGGATAGACGATGCCATGGATCTTGTGCGCCGCCGCCGCCGCATCGGCGAATCCTTGGAGGATCAGCTTCAGCTTACCGGGATACAAGGCAACATCACCAATGGCAAACAGGCCCGGAATGGCGGTTTCACAACTGGTACGGTCCACCAGGATCGTGTTCTTTTCCACCGCAAAGCCCCAGTCGGCAATCGGTCCCAGCTTCGCCGCCAGACCGAAAAAGGGCAGCAGAATATCCGCGTCCAATGTGCGTTCGCCGCCATCGAAATCTTTCACCGTGACGCCTGAAAGGATCCCGTTCTCCCCAACCAGACCGCTGAGCTGATAGGGTGTGACCAGTTCCAGTTTGCCTTGGTCGACCCAGGCCTGCATGCGGTCGACCATATCAGGTGCGGCGCGGAATTTGTCGCGACGATGGACGACATAAACCTTCTGCGCGACCTCTGGCAGGGAGACCGCCCAGTCGACAGCAGAATCGCCCCCGCCTGCAATGACGATGCGCTTGTCGCGGAAATCTTCCCGTCGCTTGACCATATAGAAGACGGATTTGCCTTCGTAATCTGCCAGATGATCCAATGGAGGGCGGTTTGGACCAAAGGCCCCGCCCCCGGCGGCGATGATAACCGCCTTGCAGCGGAATTGCGTACCCTTGGATGTCGTCAGGTCAAAACCGCCATCGGGTCGCACGACCAGTTCGGTGACCTGTTGGTTGACGTGATAGACCGGCTTGAACGGGGCTGCCTGTGCCTCCAGTTTCTCAATCAGCACCGCGCCTTCAATCCGGGGATGGGCGGGGATGTCGAAGATCGGCTTTTCAGGATAAAGCGCAGTGCATTGCCCCCCGACTTCTTCCAAAGAATCAACGACATGGGCGCGAATTTTCAGCATGCCCAATTCGAAAATGGCAAATAATCCAACAGGTCCGGCACCAACAATGACCACGTCGGTTTCAATCGGCGGGTTTTTCGGTGTCGTCTGATCGGTCATATCTGAATTCCTAGCAATGATATCTGGGCAGGGGTGTCTTGGGTTCGTCGCATTCGGGTGATAAGAAAGGTGCCAGACCCAACCCGTCAAGTGTTCTGACGTCGAAATGTGCCGGAAAATCACACTCGCCTTTGCGGAGAATCTCCTCTAACGCTATGGTTTCATATTGGAATTGGGATTTATGACAGGCGATCGCCCTCAACAGATTGACGCGTTTCTGGCAACTGCGGGCTGGTCCGGTGCGGCCCATGATACATTGGCCGATGATGCCTCTTTTCGGCGGTATGAACGTGTCCGGCTTTCCGACAGGCAGGCGGTGCTGATGGACGCCCCGCCCGATAAGGAAGACACGCGACCCTTTGTGACGGTGGCGCAGATCCTGCGTGATTTGGGGCTCAGCGCCCCGGAAATCCTGGCACAAGATGCGGATCAAGGCTTTTTGCTGTTGGAAGATTTGGGGGATGATACCTATACCCGCGTGCTGGCGCGGGGTGGGGACGAAGCGGCGCTGTATGCCCTGGCGCTGGAAACCCTGATCCATTTGCACCAGACATTTCCGGTGCGCGATCAGGTGCCCCCCTACACGATTGATAAAATGATGTCGGAAGCGACGCTTCTGATCGATTACTTCTGGCCGGCGGTGAAGGGACATCCCTGTCCGGAATCCGAACGGGTCCTGTTTCAGGGATTGTGGCGCAATGCCTTGGCCCATGCTTTCGCCGTGCCGTCCAGTCTGGTCCTGCGGGATTATCACGTCGATAATCTGGTCCATCTGCCGGATCGTGACGGGGTTGCCGCATGCGGTCTTCTGGATTTCCAGGACGCGGTCATTGGGCCGATCAGTTATGATCTGGTCTCCCTGCTTGAAGATGCCAGACGGGATGTACCGCTGGACATGGCGAAAGCGCTGATGCGGCGCTATTTTCAGGCCTTCCCGGCCTTGCCCCCGGAGGCCTTGGCGCTGTCCTATGCCGTGATGGGGGCGCAACGGGCGACCAAGATCGTCGGGATTTTCACGCGGCTGGATCGACGGGATGGCAAGCCCGGCTATCTGCGCCATATACCGCGTACCTGGCGTTGGCTGGATGGGGGGCTATCCCATCCGATGCTGCGGGATTTGAAATCCTGGTATGATCTGCATTTCCCGCCGGACCTGCGCATCGCGCCAGACAGCCAGCCAAGGACCCTGAAATGACCCCGCCAGTGTCCCCCGCAATCACGACCGCAATGATATTGGCCGCTGGGTTTGGGAAGCGCATGCGTCCCCTGACAGAAACCCGGCCAAAGCCCCTGGTTGAGCTGTGCGGGTCGCCTCTGATCGATTGGACGATGGCGCGGTTGCGGGCGGGCGGCCTGACGCGGTTTGTGGTGAACAGCCACTATCTGGGCGATCAGATCGCGGCCCATTTCAAGGATCAGCCCGACGTCACGCTGTCCCCGGAAGAGGTCATTCTGGAAACAGGCGGCGGCGTGAAAAAGGCGCTTTCAGCCTTGGGGTCTGCCCCTTTTATCACGGCGAATGCTGATATCGTCTGGCTGGATGGCCCGACCCCTGCTGTTGCACGCATGGCTAAAGCTTTTGATCCAGACATAATGGATGTGCTGTTGCTGCTGCATCCGGTGACAACGGCGGCGGGGGATTACACGGGCGTTGGTGATTATACGCTGGATCAGATGGGGGTGGCGGCACGCCGTGTTGAACAGGCCGTTGTGCCCTATCTTTATGCCGGAGTGTCGGTGATGACGCCTGGTATGTTCGAAGGCGCACCTGAAGGATCGTTTTCCTTGAACTGGGTTTTCGACAGGGCGGAACAGGCAGGCCGATTATATGGGCTGGTTCATGATGGGGAATGGTATCATATCGGCACGCCACAGGCCTTGCAGGAGACCCAATGGGTAATCGCGCGCGGGCACACCAAATCCAACACCAGATGATGCTTGTTGCGGTCCTGCGAGTCCCGGTAGTCTTTTACCTGTGAAACACCAATCGCTGTACACAATCGCGCCCGATCGGGCTTTCGTGGACGCCTTGGCGCTGGGTCTTCTGGCCCAGGCAGGCGACGATCCCCTGGCTTTGTCTGATATGCTGGTTCTGCTGCCGACGCGCCGGGCCTGTCGGTCGCTGCGCGAAGCGTTCCTGCGTCAGGCGGATGGCAAGGCGATGCTGTTGCCCCGGATGCAGCCCGTTGGCGACGTGGATGAGGAAGAACTGGTCCTGACCGCCCCTGGTTCCGCCGCTGGTGCCCTGGCGGAACTGACCGATCTGCCCCCGGCGATATCTGAAACAGAGCGCCTGTTACTGTTGACTGGTCTGGTAAAGGCACAGCGCAACCAGCAGGCCAAATCGGACCCGGCGCTGGACCCGATCGGCCCGGATCAGGCGCTGCTTCTGGCCCGCGAATTGGGGCGGCTGTTGGATCAGGTTCAGACGGAGGGGTTAAGCCTGGATCGGCTGGATGGGCTGGTGCCCGAACTATATGCCGACCATTGGGGTGTGACGCTGGATTTCCTGAACATCATCCGCACGGCATGGCCCGCGCATCTGGCGGAAAGCGGCCTGATGGATCCGGCAGAGCGTCGCAATCGCCTGCTGTTGTCCCAGGCGGAATTGTGGCGCGAATCCCCGCCGACCCATCCAGTCATTGCCGCAGGATCGACAGGGTCCATTCCCGCTACAGCGCATCTGATTGCAACGGTTGCCAATTTGCCCCAGGGCATGGTCGTTCTGCCCGGTTTGGATCGGGTTCTTGCCCAAGAGGATTGGGGCGCAGTCGTCGAAGATGCGACCCATCCCCAGCATGGTATGGCCGTGCTGTTACAGAAGCTGGAGGTAACCCGTGCGGATGTGCTGGATTGGCCCGATGCGGGCACCGGTCCGGATCGGACGGCCCGGGTGCGGTTGATCGCGGAGGCTTTGCGCCCGGCGTCAACGACGGAGCGCTGGCGTGGCTTGGCGGAGTCCGGCGGGTTGGATGAATCGGCCTTCGCGGATGTGCAATGGCTGGCTGCCCCATCGCAATCGGCAGAGGCGGAAATGGCCGCGCAATGCCTGCGGGAGGTTTTGGAAACCCCCGGCAAGACCGCAGCCCTGGTGACACCGGATCGCATTCTGGCCCGTCGGGTGGCGGCGCAATTGGATCGCTGGGGGATTCAGATTGATGATTCCGCTGGCCGCCCGCTGGCTCAGACGGAGGCGGGTCGGTTTTTCGTCCTGACGGCAGAGGCGGTTCAGAAGCGATTGGCCCCGGTCGCCCTGTTGGCCCTGTTAAAGCATCCGATGGCGGCATTGGGCGGGCGGCCCGGGGATTTGCGCAAGGCGGTGCGGCATCTGGAAGTCACTGGATTGCGCGGGCCAAAGCCTGCAGGTGGGCCACAGGGCCTGCGTCGGGCCCTGGCGGCACGACGCCAGGAAACCCGCAAGCCGCCCAGTGAGGAGTCCATTCAAGCGGCGCTGGGAACCGTGGATGCGATTGAAGCCGCCCTGCAGCCCCTGCTGGCCCTGATGGCGGGGGGTGACATCGGTTTTGATGATCTGCTGACCGCCCATATCCAGGCCGCAGAGGCGCTGGCTGCGACACAGGATAGCCCCGGTGCTGATGCCCTGTGGCGCGGTGAAGATGGGGAGATGCTGGCTGATTTCATCGCCGACCTGATGCCCGCCGCCCCCCTGTTGGGTGCGGTTGGTCCAGGGGATTATGTCGCCCTGATCGATGCGCTGATGGCAGGCAAAACGGTGCGCCCACGCTATGGCGCGCATCCCAGACTGGCCATTCTGGGACCGCTGGAAGCCCGTTTGCAGCACGCTGATCGCCTGATCCTGGCAGGATTGAACGAAGGGGTATGGCCGCCGGAACCGGGGGATGATCCCTGGATGTCGCGTGCGATGCGCAGTGCCTTTGGCCTGCCCCCGCATGAACGGCGCATTGGTCTGTCGGCGCATGACTTCGCCCAGGCCTTCGCTGCGCCAGAGGTTGTTCTGCTGCGGTCAGAAAAGACCGGGGGGCAACAGACGGTGCCTGCCCGCTGGTTGGAGCGTTTGGCAACGGTGACGGAGCGGCTGGGTCTGGATCCTATCCTGCCCAAGAATAACACGGACAGCCAGCAGCGTATGGACTGGCAACGTCATCTGGACAGCCGGGATCGCCTGCCGATGTTGCAGCCGCCCGCACCACGTCCCCCCGTTGACAAGCGCCCCCGCAGGCTGTCGGCGACGCGCATTGAAACGCTGATGCGCGACCCGTATTCGATCTTTGCCAGTCGCATCTTGAAATTGGATGTGCTGGACCCGTTGGAAAGTGATCTGGGCGCGGCGGATAAGGGAAACATGATCCATTTGGCGCTGGACCGGTTCACCCGCGATTATCCTGATCATTTGCCCCCTGATGCCGTCGCCCGGCTAATAGAGATTGGACGAGACGTCTTTGGGCAGGAGGCATTGGCACGCCCCACTGTGCGGGCCTTCTGGTGGCCACGGTTTGAGCGGATCGCGGTATGGTTCCTGGCTCAGGAAGCAGCAAGACGCCCGAGACTGGCGCAAAGCTATACAGAGATCAGCGGGAAGATTGAAATCGCAGCCCCTGCTGGCCCGTTCCTGCTGACAGCCGAAGCGGATCGCATCGACCGGTATCGCGATGGCGGTTATGCCATTCTGGATTACAAGACCGGCACCATGCCCAACAAAAAGGCCGTAGGGGCCCTGACAGCCCCGCAATTGCCCTTGGAGGCTGCAATATTGAAGAACAGGGGGTTTCTGGACATTCCGCCAGGTCCCATTGTTGAATTGGCCTATTGGAAGCTAAGTGGGGGCGAACCGGCGGGATCGATTCAGATCAATGATGCGGCTGATCCTGATGAATTGGCCCAATTGGTGCGCGACAAGCTGACCGCGCTGATCGCGGCCTATGATGATCCAGACACGGCCTATCCGTCTGTGCCGCGCCCGGGGGAGGCCCCGCGCTTTAACGATTATGCGCATCTGGCCCGTATTAAGGAATGGTCGCTGGGTGGCGATGCGGACGGGGGTGAGTCATGACAGACCCAAGGCCCGATCCCAATCTGACCCAACGCCGTGCGGCGGATCCGAAATCCAGCGTCTGGGTTGCGGCCAGCGCTGGCAGTGGCAAGACAAAGGTTCTGACCGACCGGGTTCTGGCCCTGTTGGTCGATGGGGCCAAGCCGGATGGATTGTTGTGTGTCACCTTCACAAAGGCCGCCGCCGCAGAAATGGCGAACCGCATTCACCGTGAATTGTCAAAATGGACTCGCATGGATGAAGGGGCGTTGAGCACCGCAATCCGCAATCTGGATGGTGGCACAGTGACACCGCAGAAACTGGCGCGGGCCCGACGCCTGTTTGCCCAGGTGTTGGATCTTCCAGGCGGATTGCGCATCCGCACCATTCACAGTTTCTGCCAGTCGGTTCTGGGCCGCTTCCCGCTGGAGGCCCGCGTCGCACCGAATTTTGAGGCGATGGATGAGCGCCAGGCGGCGGAAGCGATGGAACTGGCGCGCGATACCGTGTTGGGCGCTGCAGAGGGTAATGCGACCTTGAATGCCGCGTTGACGGCGGTGACGGCGCGGGCGGCAGAAGGCACATTCTCCGATCTGATGGCGGGGCTGTCCAGACATCGCGCCTGGCTGGCGCCGGATGCCCTGCGGCGCGTTGGCGGGTTGGATGGGGCAATTGCGGCCCTGCATCAGGCCTTGGGCGCAGAACCGGGTCTGGATGAAGATCAGGTGATCGCGGACGCCTGTGCACCGGGCGTGGCAGACGAAGCGGCATTGCGACTGGCCGCGACGGCTCTGCTGGATTTTGGCACCGGTCCAAATCAGGAAAAAGGGCGCATTATCGCAGCCTGGCTGGCCGGGGGTCGCGAAACGCGGATTGCAACATTTGATCGCTATATCGGTGCCTATCTGACCAGAAAGTACGAGCCCTTAAAGACCTTATGTGTGAAGGCCGTGGCCGAAAACAGCCCGGCCACGCCTGATGTGCTGATGGCCGAACAGGACCGGCTGCTGGCGGTCGATCAACGCCTGCGCCGCCAGGCCACGGCGCGCGCCAGCGAGGGTCTGTTGCGGTTGGGTGAAGCGGTGCTGCGGGCCTATGAGGCCAACAAACGGGCGACGGCGCGGCTGGATTATGATGATCTTATTCATCTGACGGGGCGTCTGCTGACCAAGGAAACGGTGCCCTGGGTGCTGTTCAAACTGGATGGCGGCCTGACCCATATGTTGATTGATGAGGCACAGGATACCAGCGCCGATCAGCGCGCGATCATTGACGCGCTGGTCACGGAATTTTTTTCCGGCCAGGGGCGTGCGGAACAGGCCCGCACCCTGTTCGTCGTTGGGGATGCGAAACAATCCATATACAGCTTTCAGGGGGCTGATCCCGAAGGCTATCGCCAGTGGCGCGACAGTCTGACAAACAGCGCCCAGGCAGGTGGGCAGGACATTCGCCGGGTGCCGATGGATATCTCTTTCCGCTCCGTCCAGGCCGTTCTGGACGTTGTAGATTCAACCTTTGCCGAAATGCCCGCCCGTGATGGTGTCGTGGAACCAGATGAACCGGCGTTGAAGCACCATGCCTTTCGTGCCGGTTTGCAGGGTCGGGTCGAGGTCTGGCCCCCCACGGTCCCACCCGAAGCGCAAGAGGATGATCTGTTCACCATTCCCAGCCTGGAAGGCGGCAGTTCCGCAGATGCCACCCAGACCCTGGCGGAAGGTTTGGCAGAAACCATCAGTGGCTGGATTCGGAACAAGGAAATCCTGCCTGCAAAGGGGCGACCGATCCGCGCCGGGGACATCCTGTTCCTGGTCCAGCGCCGAACGGTTCTGATCGATGCGCTGGTGCGGGAATTGAAACGCCGCAGCATTCCGGTCGCCGGGGTGGATCGGATTACCCTGACGGAACAGATCGCGGTGATGGACCTGCTGGCGCTGGCCCGCGCCTTGCTGTTGCCCCAGGATGACCTGACCTTCGCCTGTTTGCTGAAATCGCCCTTTGTCGGGATGGATGATGACGACCTGTTTCACCTGGCCACGGATCGCGGCGCGCAAAGCCTGTGGCAACGGCTTTCGGCACTGAAAGCCCAAAATCCACGCTTTGCAGCCGCCGCGCGCTGGTTTGACGGATTACTGGATGCCACCGACCGGCTGGCCCCCTATGAATTGTTTCAGCGCGCCCTGATTTCCCCCTGCCCCGGCCCTGGAAAAATGGCGACGGACAGTCAATCCTTTACCGGGCGTCAGGCCCTGGTCGCGCGATTGGGGACGGAGGTTGAAGACCCGCTGGAAGAATTCCTGACCCTGACCCTGGACCATGACCGCACCAATACGCCATCTCTTGAGGGGTTTCTGGCCTGGTTTGCCCGGGGCAATACGGATTTGAAGCGGGATCTGGAGACGGAGGCCCGTGACGAGGTTCGCATTATGACGGTGCATGGCGCAAAGGGGCTACAGGCCCCCATCGTGATCCTGCCCGACGCCATGACGAAAAGCGGGGCACGGGGCACGCCCCTGCGCTGGCTGTCCCATGACAGTGGGGTGAATCTGCCGATCTGGACACCCTCTTCACGCTATGAGGAACCGGTGGCAGCGTCCCTGAAGGAGGCAGAAAAGGCCGCGACGGAACGCGAATACCGCCGACTTCTATATGTCGCCATGACCCGGGCGGAGGATCGGTTGATCGTGACCGGGCGTTTGCCCCGAACCACCCCGCCAGAGGGGAACTGGCATGCGCTGGTGAAAAGCGGGTTGGAGCGCCTGGACGGCACGGTGGAAGTTCCCTTCCTGCCATCGGGTGCGGATGCTGATGGCACTGCGATTGGGGGCTGGACCGGTGATATCCAATTGTATGAAACCGGCAATCCCGGCACAGAGACTGACAAGAAACCAGATCGTCTGGATCTGATGGACAAAACTGTGCCCCGCTGGCTGACGGCCGCGCCACCGGAAGAACCGGCCCCACCGCGCCCGCTGACGCCCAGTCGACCTGGACTCCTTGATCCGGCTGTACGCTCCCCCTTGCGGGATGATGATCCCTTGCGCTTCAAGCGGGGAAAGCTGATTCACCGTCTTTTGCAGACCCTGCCCGATCTGCCGGTAGTGGATCGCGAACAGGCGGCAATGCGGTATCTGGCCCTGCCGGCCCATGGTTTGACAGAAGAAGAACAATCCGCCCTGTGGCGGGAAACCGATGGTGTTTTGCGCCATGCCGCCTTCGCGCCCTTATTCGGGCCAGACAGTCGCGCGGAGGTGCCTTTGGCGGGGCTTGTGTTACAGTCTGGCGAATCACTGGGCCCGTTTGCGGTTTCTGGACAGGTGGATCGACTGTTGATCGCCAGGAACGAGATCCTTGTCGTGGACTATAAAACGCTGCGGCCCGCCCCGACGGAGGCCAGTGCGGTACCTCGTGCCTACCTGGCACAAATGGCGGGATATCGGGCTATTTTACGGCAAATCTATCCAGACCGTGCGGTGCAATGCGCGCTGGTTTTCACGGAAACACCGCGTCTGGTCGCATTGCCCGACGCGGTTCTTGATCGCGTCGCTTGATTCCAACCCGGCCCCTGCTTAGATTCACCCTGAGCATAAATGAGATGCACAAAGTTAACCCGTAACTGTCCGTCCCGCCGACGCTCCCATTCTGGGAAAAGTCCGCGACGGGAATAAGGAGACGCAGTATGAGCACGGTCAAAGTTTCTGACGACGAATTTGAAAGCAAGGTGTTGCAGGCGGACGGCCCGGTCCTGGTGGACTATTGGGCGGAATGGTGCGGGCCGTGCAAATCCATTGCCCCGGCGCTGGATGAAATTTCCGCTGATATGAATGGCAAGCTGACGATTGCAAAGCTGAATATCGATGAAAACCCCCAAACGCCGACGAAATATGGCGTGCGCGGGATTCCGACCCTGATGTTGTTCAAGGATGGTCAGGTGATTGGCACGAAAGTCGGCGCCGCCCCGAAAAGCGCCCTGCAGGACTGGTTGAATCAGCACGTCTAAGACTGGGGAAAGTCCCATAAAAAAACCCCCGCGGCTGACTGGTCGCGGGGGTTTTTGTTTGGCCGTTGTCGGTCTGGCATAGAGCATCTTGTGTGAGCGCATGCGAACGCATGATGCTCAGTGATGGCCGCCCAGCGGGACACCGTCTTTCAGCACAAATTTTTTGTCGCAATAGCCGCATTCGACATAGCGTTCCTGGCCGATCTGCATATAGACCTTGGGGTGGCCCAGGGCACCGCCGCCGCCGTCGCAACTGACGCGGCTGGTTTCGACGATTTCGGTTTCAGGTTCATTGATCGAAGGCGCTGGCATGGTGCGATGCATCCTCTATCCTAAGAGCACGAGTAAGAGGCCGGGAGACCCCAAACCAAAAGTCCATTTGCGTCAGGCCGGTAATGTCGGTGCTTGCCCCAATCGGCCTGTAGGCCTATCTAAGGGCGCAGGCCGACCATCCCGCCCGTTGTTTCGTTATGACCCAGCCACGCCCCCCCGTGCAAGTGTAAATGGGGCGAATGTGTAAATGGGGTGCAACAGCACAGGGCGGGCCGACCCGGTCCAGACTGAAGCTGAAAGGGATATCCATGCCGCTAGACACCCATATGCATGTCGATGCCGCCACATCGACCGACCCCGACCTGGCGATTGATGCCAAGGGTCTGACGAAGGTCTATCGCGGACAGGGCAAGTCACAGGACAAATTGGCGCTGGATCATATCGATCTGCAAATCCCGCGCGGCAGCCTGTTTGGGTTGCTGGGGCCAAATGGGGCCGGTAAATCGACCTTTATCAATATACTGGCTGGCCTGGTGACGAAAACGTCCGGCAGCGCCCGGATCTGGGGCTATGATGTGACAGATAATCCGCGCATGGCCAAGGCGTCCATTGGTGTCGTGCCGCAGGAATTGAATATCGACCCCTTCTTCACACCAGAAGAAATGCTGGATGTGCAGGCGGGGCTGTATGGCGTTCCAAAGGGGGAACGACGGACCAAGGAAATCCTGGATATGATTGGGCTGGCAGATAAGCGTGATGCTTATGCGCGCACCCTGTC
>NZSA01000066.1 GCA_002696645.1 Rhodospirillales bacterium
GTTGTTCCGCGCCCTTCTTGATAGCATGAAAACGGTCCTCGCTTCAGGATTCTCACAACGCGAAGCACGGCTAAAATGGATGGAACTTGTAGCTGAATTCCATGCCTTGATTGTCAGCGCCTCCGGTAACACAGCAATTCATTCAACAATTGCTCATCTTTCACGCATTCCACTGGTGGCGCCGCACAGTGTTGTCTTCGACCTGTCTTCCGACGATTTCAGCCTGGAACGTGTCAAGCGCACCTATGAAACCCGGGTCCAATTGGTTGAGGCATTAATTCAGCGGCAAGGCGGCCACGCTGCTGCCCTGATGATCGGGTATGCCCATCAGGCGTGCCGTAACAAGCGTGCCAGTGTTGAGGGTATGCGCCTTGGCAAACCCGTCTCCGCAATCCCGGGACTTGGTTTGATCAGCCGCTCCGAAGAACGGTGAAAGTCGGATCAGTTCATCATTCTTTTTAAAATGAATGCAATTCCTTCAAAAAATCCGATTTCTAATTGATTTATTGGGCTCAAAATAATATTTTGCATGCAATTCTTGTTTCTGTGATTTTTTGCGAAGGGGCGATCATGCCAAAAGATGACATTCAAACGGACCAAAATTCTGCAATCAACACAGGCCTGCGTCCGGATGCGCTGCCACGACACAGCACGCCGCCGCTGCAATCCAGCCGGCCGCCGCGCTGTCCTCCCTTTGTGGAAATCACCAAGTCTGATCAATTGCTACCCTATTTGGAGCATGTCGCACAACGGCCCTATAACCACGGCCTGAATGCGTGCTGGGACTTGAAAGAGGGCGAGCGAGTGATGCTGCGTGTCGATAATTGGCACAGCGAACTGACGATTGAGGCCTGCAAAAAGATCCTTGAGAAGTACAAGGTCAAATACGAGATCAAATACATCGACCGCGGCCCGATCCCCCAATGGGTCGGCGCGGATGAAGTCGATTACTACCTGTTCCGCACCAAAGAGCTCGCTGAGTGGATGGACATGTGGGAAGAGGAAGAGAAGAACCAGAAATACGATAAAATCCTGATGGGCTATGGCGGTCCGGTACTGGCCGAACGCTTCATCAAGATTCAGCGCATGCCCTTCATCACGCCGGAAATCCTGGCCTCCCCGGCCCATGCCATGCCCATTGAAGTCATCAATGCCATGGACAAATGGACCTGGGACCGGATTCGCAATGCCAAACGGGCGCGGATCACCGATCCCGAAGGCACCGACATGTCCTTTACCAATCACGATGAATATTGGGACGCCAATCGCGAATTCTACAATCCGGAACTGACCGCGCGGACCTGGACCGGGAATGAGCATTTCGGCAAGACCTACCTGCCGGGCCACATTACCGGACGCCCCTGGATGTTCCATCCGTTCAAAGAAGACGGCTGTGGCATCATTGCTGGCACCACCAACCATATCGCGCCCTGTGACTGGACCCAGTTGGTCGTGGAAAACTCCAAAATCACACAGATCAATGAAGGCGGCGAATTTGGCCGCAAACTGCGCGATGTTATGGAGCAGACCAAGGATATCCAATATCCGACCTTCCCTGACAAAGGTATCATGCATTGGTGGGAAGCATCGATTGGCACCAATCCGCATATCCATCGCCCCCGTAAGGACTTCCCGTCAGGCTTTGTGAATTGCTTGTATGAGCGAGTCCGGTCCGGCGTTATCCATATGGGCTTTGGCACCATCATTTCGTCTATGGCGGAACGGGAAGCAGCCCGTATGGGCCATCTTGTCGGCCATTGGCATCTACACCTCTACTTCCCGACCTATACCTGTGAAATGGCCGGGGATAACGAGAATATCATTGAAAATGGTCGCCTTCAGGCGCTCGACGACCCGGAAATCCGCAAGATCTGCTCGAAATATGGCGATCCGGAAATGTGGATGGATGAAAGCTGGAACCCTGCCGTCCCCGGCATCAACATGGATGGGGATTACTGTGATCACTATGCCAAGGACCCGCTTCACTGGGTGAAGACGGAATTGGAAGTCTGCCGCAACTACCACCCGATGTTTATGAAGATGGTCGGCGCAGACGACAAATATTGCCACGGTGCCGGCGCAGATTGGTGGAAAGGCGGATGCTGTGAACACAGCGGCGTCTCTGCACCCGTCCTGCCTGGAAATTGCTGTTGGCATGACCACGACTGGGAATATGTAACATAATACAGTCTTGTGTGGCGTGTTTGATACCCAGCTCAATATAGCCTGCGCAGGCTATATTGAGGCGGCTTCTACTTGACCTGCGATCTCATCTCATCGAATATTTTCAGGGTAGTGTCAGAGCAATTCGAACCAGTCTCAGCATGTGGTTAAATGATGGAACCTATGTCGAATAAATCTGGCGCCACTCGGCGAGAGCAGCGGCTCGATTAGCCTTCAAATTGTCGCTGCGACATTGTCAGAAGAAACTAGATTGAGGCAATTTGAGTATCCGGATAGCCTCCTTAGATGACAAAATCACCATTCCGTTATTTCAAAGACGTCACCCGAGATCATCCAGTTCGCGGTCATGATGTACGTTCGGTTTCCACATGTCTGACGTCAGCGCCTATGGGACAGATTAGTGGAATTGCATAGGAGAGNATTTCTGGTTCATCGTAATGACCCGAAGGGGAATGAAGATGAGACAGAAATCGCAGACACGACAGACAGGTAGCGACAAGGCCATTAAGGACATTCGCCGGGCGACCCGGAAGCAATATTCTGCTGAAGAAAAGATCCGTATCGTTCTAGACGGCTTGCTTGGCGAAGAATCTATTGCCGAGTTGTGTCGGCGCGAAGGCATCGCCGAGAGCATTTATTACACAAATGGTCAAAGGAGTTTCTTGAAGCTGGCAAGCGCCGACTTGCTGGTGATACAGCGCGTGCAGCCTCCACGGGTGAGGTGACGGCCCTTCGCCGGGAGGCAACTGCTGTTTGTTCAGGGGATGCGTCCCATCCTGGCCGACAAGATACGCTACTTCGACCGCTGGGAATGGCGTTTCTGGGGCAAATGGGACAAGTGGCAGGATTGACCTGCGGATATCAGCAAGGTCGCCCTCTGGGCGGCCCTGTTCTCTTTTAAATGATTGCTGAAACAAACATTTGGGATCTCAAGACGCCATAAATCCACATTACGGCACCTCAAGAAACTATTCTTGTTGAAATGACTGCAAAATACCTATATGGTAGCTTGAGATACCCTAATCATTAAATGCGGAGCCTCAAGCGACCATGGTTGCCCGAAATCCACTCCTGACAGCGCCACCCTATGAGGTGGAAATGTCCCTGAAAACACTTGGTGCTAATCTGCGCACTGCGCGGTTGCGCCGTAATCTGTCACTTCAACAGGTAGCAGAAAAGGTTGGCGTTGGACGGCATGTGGTTTCCTCCGCCGAAAAGGGGAAACCGTCAACAGGTATAGCCATATATGCCGCAATCCTGTGGGCGCTTGGTCTCATCGACCAGCTCTCCGTCGTTGCCGATCCAAATCATGACGAAGAGGGCAAAGCACTTGCTAAACCCCGTGAGCGCGCGCGCGCCGGTACAGCGAAGGGGTTAAGCGATGACTTCTGAGATGGGCCAGTCCGAATGCTTTGTTTACATTACCCTGCCTGGCCAGACAGAGCCCGTAACGGCTGGGCGTTTTGTTCTTACCAAAGACAGGCACGGGGTTTCTGTCGGGCGGTTCATCTATGGCCGTAGCTACAGAGATCGTCCGGATGCGGTAGAACTTGACCCGGCTGAGCTGAAGCTTGCCCCTCGAACCTATGAAACAACAGCAATGGGTGGGGTATTCGGTGCCCTTCGAGATGCAGGGCCTGACTATTGGGGACGACGGGTCATTGAACGCCATGCAGGGCGGGCGCAACTGGGTGAGCTCGACTATCTGCTGCACTCCCCCGATGACCGTGCAGGCGCTCTCGGGTTTGGTATTGGACCGCAACCTCCTGCACCTCGACGAGACTTTAACCAGACACTTGACCTGGGAAAACTGCTGGCCATCGCAGACGCAATCATTAGCGAAGAGGACGTGAGCCCTGATGCGGCAGCAGGCCAGATCGAGGAACTACTGCTCGTCGGCACCTCCATGGGGGGCGCAAGGCCAAAAGCCGTTGTAGAGGATGATGACGGGCTGTGGATCGCAAAATTCAGTCGCCCGGACGACAAATGGAATCAGGCACGGGTTGAACACAGCATGCTTTTACTGGCGCGCGATTGCGGGCTGACGGTATCGACAAGCAGGGTGATCACAATCGGCGGCAGGGATGTATTGCTCGTCAAACGGTTTGATAGAGAGAAAACAGACGCTGGTTATCTGAGGGCTCGGATGATCAGCGGCCTCACGCTGCTTCGTGCAGAGGACAGTCACCGCTCCCGTGACCGCTGGTCATACGTGTTATTGGCAGAGGAACTGCGCCGCACATGCACGGAGCCGAAGAAGCAGGCGAACGAACTCTTTCGCCGCATGTGCTTTAACGCCCTTATTTCGAACACAGATGATCACCCCCGCAACCATGCCATCATTGCCAAGGACAGGGACTGGAAACTCTCTCCTGCCTATGACCTTACGCCTTCGGCACCTGTAAGCCTGGAACAACGCGACCTTGCCCTTACCTGCGGAGATCAGGGGCGCTTTGCCAATATGGAGAATCTGCTGTCCCAGTGTGAACGGTTCCTGCTGAACCGAGAGGAAGCGGAAGCCATCATTGCAGAAATGCAAGAGGCCGTTGGCAAGTCCTGGTACACTGTGATGCGCTCCACAGGGGTAACTGAACGGGACTGCGACCTGCTCAAGGGCGCTTTCGTTTATCCGGGTTTCAGACAAAGCAGACCATAAAAGGTAAACAGCCGAACCAAATCCTTGATGCAGTCATGTCCGCATAAATGTCCGTTTGGCGAGAACCTCAAGAGTCGGAATTTAATACAGTTTATCAAATTAACTTCCGCCAAAAGCTCGATTGAATGTCCGCTTATAACTTCGTCTTTCAGAACAAAAAGAAGCCACCCCGAGGGGTGGCTTCTGACTTGCGCATTTAGAGCAAGCCCTCCGATTTTAAAACATTGATGAGCTTTTCAGCCAGGATAAGACCTTCCTGACGCTTGACGTCATGGAAGTTGTCGTACCTCTGGCCGCACTCTCCGAGAGCCTTTTTCACCGCAACATTCGCAGCGGTAGCTGCTGCGAAGCGGAGTTGAAGCACAGCGCCGACGATGCTCTTGTAACGACCATTAAGGCCGTTGGCTTCTTCATATGCCTGTTTTGCTTCATTACTCGCTTCGACATACTCCTTGCCCATCCACGTCACCTGATTGAAGAGCGACAGCGCCCGTTCAGAGACGAAGATACGAAACGGCTCAAGGGCATCATCGAGGCCCATGTCGCGCGTCAGAAAGAGCAAGGATTGATCGAGCTTGTCCTCCGTCGGAGTAACAAGGTCATAGCGCGTCGACCAGGATTGCCGCTCCCACATTTGCTTGCGGACTTCCTGTTTGGTCGTCCAGCGGTTAACGGGGAGTACATCACGAGGATCAGTGTTTGCATCCATAAGTCTGTACCCGAAAAAATCGGGCTCCCTGGTAAGAGTTGGGGGAAAGACCGAAACGCCGCATGCGTCGCAAAAGAGCGACGGTTTAAGGTCAAGCGGGATGAAGATGTTTCGGTTACAGATGCTTATGTCGCTTTACGAAAACGCTTTACTGACCATCAATGAGGGTCAAAGCCCCAAATCCCGCATGCCACGTTCCCGCTCACGCTGGCGGCGTCGCTCTTCGTGTTTACGCCATGCCCGGTAGAGCTGCTCTTTGCGATCCTCGGCAAGGCGGGCTTTATGGATCATATCGCCGGTTACTCGGTCCAGCGCCTTTGCCCGGGCCTTAATCTTCTCCAGAACCACACCACTTATCCAACCTGCATTCCCACCTGAGCGTTGGAGCGCTTCATAATCTCTGACAGCAAGCTCCATCGCCCGCCTCTGCTGGTCAATGCGGGAAAATGCACCTGCAACTCTGTCCCGTGCGTCACGCCACTGGCGGCGGTGCTTGACTAGCGCCCGATAGGCTTTGTCGGCCTCACGCTTTCCGGTGTGGCCAACAATGTCTTTTTGTATCTCCCCCAGCACGCGTGGGTCCTGCGTGACCATGGCATCGGCCATGTCACTGCCGTGGGTCGCCGAGGCCGGAGCCGCGCCGAACATCCCGTCCAAGCGGCATCGAAAATGGAAGGCCTGCTTCAGTAAGAGATTGTATAAGGAACGCAACAGGGTCGAGCGGTTCTTCAATCGTATCAAACACTTCCGACGCATCGCGACACGATATGAAAAACACGCCGCTAACTACCTCGCCATGCTTAAACTCGCCGCCATCCAAATCTGGCTCAGAAGTTAATGAGTCTATGGCCTAGAAGCCGAACCGGCAGATCAGGAGTTCGATGAAGATGAGGAGTACCAGAGGGAGATAGCCGAAGCCAAAAAGAGAGCGGAAGATCGGCGGCAGGCGAAGCGTGGAGACCCGCCCGAACCACCGTCTTTCGATTGAGGTTACTGACGTTGCTCTTCGAGCCACTGCTCGAAGACGCTACGATCAACAAAAATGCGCCCACCTATTTTGATGAGGCATTTGTGGAAGCCATTGGCTTTTGCGTTAAAGATCCACCATCTGATCATCGATTCAGATAGTGCGGGGTTAAATTTCACCAGTTGTGAAATGCTGAGTACGTTTTGAAAGTTCATTCATAACAGTCTCCTTTATTCTCCACATAATTATTTTGGGAAGCGTAGAGACGTATTTCAATAATATCCCAATTTTCCGCCATTTTCATACTACTGATGAGCTAGGGTCAGGACTCATTGAATCCACCATATAACGATTACAGCGATTGTTATGGCGACCATAAAGATGTCTGCACGGCGATCATACCTAGTTGCGATACGTCGCCAATCCTTCATTTTTCCGAACATGTTTCCGACCTTATGGCGTTGTTTATACGTGACCTTGCAGAATGACGCAGGAGCATTTCTGCCTTTTCTGGGAGGGATGCAGGGGATGATGCCCTTGGCCTGCAGGGCTGCGCGGTACTCGTCGCTGTTATACCCCTTGTTTGCGATCAAGATTGCGCCCTCTCGGTCGGGCAGCGTGGGATACAGGATCTTCGCGCCAATATGATCGGATACTTGTCCTGCTGTCAGGCACATCAGCAACGGACGGCCTTCGCCATCGCACACAGCATGCAGTTTCGTGTTTAACCCGCCTTTTGTACGCCCGATGTGGCGGGAAAGTACCCCCCTTTTAGGAGGCTCGACGCCGTGCGGTGAGCCTTCAGATGTGTCGCGTCGAGCATCAGCATATTGGGTGGCCCATCCGCTGAAGCCAAGTTACTGAAAATCCGATCAAACACTCCCAAAACTGTCCACCGTCGAAAGCGGTTATACAGCGTCTTGTGTGGGCCATAGCCCGGTGGGGCATCTTTCCATTGTAGACCATGCTTCAGAACATAGATGATCCCGGAGATAACCCGGCGATCATCCACACGCGCAACACCGTGCGACTTCGGAAAAAGGGCTCAATCTTCGACATTTGATCGGCAGAGAGAAGAAACATATCCGTCATGGCAAACTCCTTTGCCACGGTGAATCACTATTCGCTCATCAATGCAAATTAATAGGTCCTGAGCCTAGGCAGACCGTTGGAACGTGTTGGGCATTTTTGGGAGCAATTACTCCCAAATTACTCCCAAACGCAAAAATGCCCCGCTCCGAAGAGCGAGACTTTTTGATTTAGTCAGTGATTTCAGTGTCTTATTTGGTTGCGGGGGTAGGGTTTGAACCTACGACCTTCAGGTTATGAGCCAAACAGGCTATTGGTTAACGTATCATACGCTATCATATTAAATTGTTATTTTATATAGCTTTATGCGTCATTTTCGTTTAACGATGATCTCTCAAGATTCGGTAAAATGACGCAAATAGGTAGCCCCATGGTAGCCCCAAACGACACAGTGAACTTCACGAAGGCCCTTTTGATGGGTGTCCCCCTCCCCGCCAAAGGAGATCGCTTCTCCTTTAAGGACAGCCGTGTGAAGGGGCTTATTTTGCGAGTGACGGCGAATGGTCAGAAGACCTTTCAGCTCTATCAGAAACACCAGGGGCGACCCGTGCGAGTGACCTTGGGCACCTTCCCCGATATGACTATTGAGAATGCGCGTCGGGAGGCCACAAAAGCCAAAGGGGCATTAGCAGGGGGAGAGAACCCCAATGTCGCTAAGAACCGCATGCGCCAAGAGATCACGCTGAAAGAGCTCTTTGCGTCCTATATGGAGCGTTACAGCAAACTTGAGAAAAAGTCGTGGCGTTATGATGAACGGGAGATCAATAAGTTCCTGTCCCATTGGTTTAATCGCAAAATCTCGGATATCAGCAAATACGAGATTAAATCCCTGCATATCAGCATGAGAGAGAAGAACGGGCTCTATCAGGCGAACCGAATGCTTGAGCGCATCCGGGCGATGTTCAACAAGGCAATTGAATGGGGGTGGGAGGGCGTCAATCCGACCCAAGGGATCAAGAAGTTCAAAGAACAGTCGCGGGACCGCTATATCCTCCCCAATGAAATGCCCCTGCTTCTGGAAGCCGTGGACGAAGAGCATAACGAAGTGGCGCGGGATTATATCCTGATATCGCTGTTTACCGGCGCACGTAAAACCAACGTCCTTGAAATGCGATGGGAACAGATTGATTGGCACAACAAGACGTGGCGCATTCCCGATACCAAGAATGGGGAGCCGGTGCTGGTAACTTTGGCCCCAGAAGCAGAAGCAATCCTGGAGCGTCGCCTAAAGGCGTCCCCTGGCAGTCCTTGGGTCTTCACCAGTGAGGCCAGCAAGACCGGGCACCTAAACGATCCTAAGAAGGCCTGGATACGGGTTAAGCAACGCGCAACGCTTAAAGCATGGTCAGACGACCCAAGACTAGCGGCGGTGATCCAGAGGGCCTCAGAGACTCTCCCAGACGATCATGACGTGGGGACACTCTATGCAAAGGTTGAAGCCGACTGTGACAAGCTGGGATTAGAGCTCCCGACCAGCTTAATGGATATCCGCCTCCACGATATCCGGCGCACCTTTGGCAGCTATCAGGCGATTGCCGGGGCAAGTCTTCAGGTGATCGGAAAATCCCTTGGGCATAAGTCACAGCAATCGACTCAGGTATATGCTCGTCTGCACAATGATCCGATACGGGCGTCGGTTAATTCGGCGACTGCCACGATGCTAAGCTTAGGGAAAATGCACAAATGAATTTACGGGATACGCGCAAACCATACGAACTGTCAGAGGGCGAACTTCAGACCCTCATAGCGAAGTTTGAGAAGATTACTGATACTAAGTTTGATAAGGCTTTCGCGGATCAGGTGAATAACTTCATTGGTATCTTCCGCGAGAAAATCTTGATCGAAAGAGATGCGATAAAGAACAAAAAAATAAAACGCCAACTCACTCAGTTTGAAAACGCACTGGAAAAAGTCTCCACCTTGCAAAGTGACAAAATAAGCGACAATGCCCGCATGGCAATAATCGCCAAACTTCCAGACATGTTCGAGACTTACATTGATGCAAACGACTCTATCGAAACACTACGACAAGCCTGCACCGACGCAATTGACAGTTTAGGTCAGTCTGAGAAATCGACACAATATTCACTCACAAACCTGAAACCCATCCTGGCAACCGAGCTTGCTCGGGAACTCAGTAAATGCGGGGTCGAAATCACGGCCTACCGGGAAGGAACGTTCGGGAAATGTCTTGAGGCGTTTCTCAAAGCCATCAAAGGGGAGGCTGGCGGTGAGAAATTCAACATCTCAATACGTGAAGACTTATTCCCCATCATCAAACAGGCCAAAGACGACTACGCCACAACTGAGCGTTTTGTCCTTCTTAAAATTAGGTGAGATTTTTGGGCAAAAAGTTGTCCCCAATTTGGAACCTATTTGATTAACGCCAATCACTAGAGGTTGCCCTGAAGCCATTGAGCGCTGTGTTCGTGGCAGTAAATCTAACTGGGGTAATTTCAAATGACACAACGACTCTTAACCAAAGAAGACGTATCTAAGATTCTGGGCGTCACTGTCGGGACGCTTGCCGTATGGCGTGCGACGAAACGCTATAACCTTCCCTATGTGAAATCGGGCCGGTTGGTCAGGTATCGGGAAGCGGATGTGCAAGCCTTCATCAACTCTCGCATTTATGGGGAGGGTTGATCATGACGAACCCAGCCGAAACTCTAAAGCGGTCCCTCTCCCCGGAACGCTATTACACGAAAACGCTGAAAGGCTGTTTCGGAAAGCCGACCAGACAGGGCTGGCATATGTGGGAGGGGCTTTGCCCCTTCCACGCCGACACCCGCCCTGGCTCCTTTGTCGTGAACAAGGCGACAGGGGCGTTCAAGTGCTTCTCTTGCGGCGAACAAGGGGGCGATATCATCACCTTCCATATGAAAGCCAATCATGTTGGCTTCCTTGGGGCTCTTAAAGAGCTGAAGGGAGGCCTGTGATGCGCCCGGTCAAGCGATGGGACTATAAAACACGGGATGGGGAAGCCATTGGCTATGTCGTACGTATGGAGGGGGAAATTTCCCCTACGTATGGAAAAGCTGAAAAGCAGATCATCCCCTACTTCCGTACGGACGGGAAACCGGGTATCCCAGACGACCACTCTACCCATCTCCGTATATACGGGCTGGATTATATCACCGATTTCGCAGAACCGATCTACATTGTAGAGGGAGAGAAATGTGCCGCTGCCCTGCACGGGCTAGACCTTCAAGCTGTGACAAGTCTCGGGGGAAGCTGTCAGGCAGTTAAGGCCGATTGGTCAACTCTAAGGGATGCAAGCCATATCTACATACTGCCAGACAATGACGAGCCTGGAATGCGCTATGCCAAGGCAGTCTATGACCAGGTGAGACACTTCCCATTTTTGCATGAGATCAAGTTGGTGCAATTCCCTATGTATGAGAAAGGGGACGTCTGCGATTTTCTGGCATCCCGTGACGGGATGGAGAGTTGGGATGGGCTATCCCCTATAGAGGGCGTTTCCTTAGGGGATATTTCCTTAGGCTCCGTTTCCTTAGGAATTGATCCCTTAAGAAACGACCCTTTAGACGACCCTTCCTTAGAGACGGCATTTCTAAGGCACGCAGATGCCTTAGAGAATGAT
The DNA here is from genome assembly GCA_002696645.1 of Rhodospirillales bacterium. GTDB lineage: Bacteria > Pseudomonadota > Alphaproteobacteria > UBA8366 > Aestuariispiraceae > Pacificispira. The sequence continues at coordinate 11,210 of NZSA01000066.1, forward strand.
TCCTTAGGGTCGACCCTAAGTATGGAGTTTGAACGATACAGGGATATAAACGCCGCTCCCATCCCTAACGATTGGCTCTTCCAGACAACAAAGACCCAGTATCACTTGATCACTGTGAACGACTTCACCCGTATGGAGCTGCCAAAGCGGGAGATGCTTCGTGCGCCTTGGATGCCTGAAGGGTCGATCAGTATGGTTTTTGCAGATCGGGGAATCGGCAAAACGTTCTTCTGTCTGTCCTGTGTTACTGCCCTACACGGACTAGGCCTTCATGCCTGGACAAGGCTTTGAAGAAGCAGTTATGCAGATAAAGTCAATTGGTACGTCCTGTAGTATGTCGAACATCAAGAACAACATAAATTAGTGCGCAATACATAATTTCAGCCAAACCATTTTTGTCATTATTTAACTTGACCTTCCAGTAACCGGAGGCCTCAACGTCTTCAAGGTACACGAACTAGGAGGCAATTATGAAAAGTAATATGATTGAAAATATTGAACATGATCCGGTCTGCGGTATGAAGGTCGACTTAAGCAATGACAATCCAACCGCCGAACATAAGGGGCATAATTACTATTTCTGCTCAAACCGATGCAGGGAGAAATTTATAGGTGCACCTGATGAGTACCTAGGAAACAAAGTCAGAGAAGAAACTATGCCAGAGGGAACCGTCTATACCTGCCCAATGCACCCGGAAATAGAGCAAATTGGCCCCGGCACCTGCCCAAAATGTGGCATGGCACTTGAGCCCAAGGGGCTTCCCTCAAAAGACGAAGGCCCAAACCCAGAGTTAGTTGATTTCAAAAGGCGTTTTGCCGTTGGTGCAGTGCTCACGGTGCCTCTTCTCATCCTAACAATGGGGCCAATGGTAGGTTTACCCGTGCGGGACTGGATTGGAGAACGCATTGTTTTGTGGATCGAGTTGTTACTAGGAACACCCGTCATCCTTTGGTCTGGCTGGCCGTTTCTTGTACGAGGCTGGCAGTCATTCCGAACTATGAACCTAAATATGTTCTCGCTGATCGGCATGGGGGTTTCTTCGGCATTCCTCTTTAGTGTTGTTGCCGTCCTAGCCCCGAGTATATTCCCAGCGGGTTTTCGGGATTCTAACGGGCATGTTGGTGTCTATTTTGAAGCCGGAGCGGTGATCGTTGTTCTTGTACTTTTAGGTCAAATCCTTGAACTCGGAGCACGTGAACGCACTGGTGCCGCGATCCGCGCCCTACTAGATCTCGCCGCCAAAACCGCACGCGTCATTCGCCCCGACGGAACGGAAGAGGAAGTCGCGGTTGAAGATGTCCAGGTAGGAGATAAACTCCGTGTTAGGCCGGGTGAGAAAGTCGCCGTTGACGGTGAAATACTGGAAGGTCGTTCATCAATTGATGAGTCGATGATTTCTGGTGAACCAGTGCCCGTCGAAAAGATTGCCGGTGACCCGGTGACTGGCGCAACCATCAACGGCACAGGAAGTCTGATCATTGAAGCCAAGCGCGTCGGCAAGGATACCATGCTGTCACAGATCGTCGATATGGTCGCATCGGCCCAGCGTTCACGTGCGCCAATTCAAAAGCTGGCAGACAGCGTTGCCGGGTATTTTGTGCCGGTGGTTATCGGCGTCTCTGTCTTAGCTTTCATTGCTTGGTCAATTTGGGGACCATCACCGGTTTTCGCCTATGCGCTGGTCTCGGCCATCGCAGTGTTAATTATCGCCTGTCCCTGTGCGCTGGGTCTGGCAACACCTGTGTCGATCATGACTGCAACTGGACGCGGGGCACAGGCTGGCGTCCTGATCAAGAACGCTGAGGCGCTGGAGCAGTTCGCCAAAATTGATACCTTAATTGTCGACAAGACAGGTACGTTAACAGAAGGGAAGCCCAAACTGGTCGCCGTGATCGCACAGCCAAATCATAGCGAAGAAGAAGTACTGCGTCTGGCAGCGAGCCTAGAACGCGGTTCCGAACATCCACTGGCGGAAGCGATTATCTCTGGTGCTAGGGAACGCGGCATTGCACTTGCCGACGCAACTGATTTTGAAGCCGTCACGGGTAAGGGCGTTAAAGGAACTGTGGACGATCAGTCGATCGCCCTTGGGAATGCCAGATTGGTTGAAGACCTAGGTCTTAACCCTGGAGCTTTGTCTGAAACAGCAGATGCGCGGCGTGACGAGGGAGAAACGGTAATGTTCATTATCGTCGGCAACCAGATCGCGGGCTTAGTCAGTGTTGCCGATCCGGTCAAAAATACAACACCGGATGCTCTTAAGGAACTACACGCGCTGGGACTCAATATCATCATGGCCACTGGCGATAATGAGCGCACGGCGAAAGCAGTCGCAGCGCGCCTCGGGATTGACGAGATAAGGGCCGATGTGCTGCCTGCCGACAAGGCGAGGATCATAAAGGAATTGCAAGAACAGGGTAGAAAGGTAGCGATGGCGGGGGACGGCGTTAACGATGCACCCGCTCTGGCGCAGGCGGACGTTGGAATTGCTATGGGTACTGGCGCTGACGTCGCCATTGATAGCGCAGGAATTACGCTGGTGAAGGGTGATTTAGGCGGTATTGTTAGAGCGCGGCGTTTGTCCGTGGCAACGATGCGTAACATCAAACAAAATCTATTCTTTGCGCTCGTCTACAACGCCGCCGGCGTGCCAATCGCAGCAGGTGTGCTTTATCCATTCCTCGGATTACTGATCTCACCCATGTTCGCTGCTGCGGCCATGAGTCTCTCGTCTGTTTCAGTGATTGGCAACGCGTTACGGTTACGAACCGTCCGCATTCAAGGATAATTTAGGATAAGAAAGTATCCGTTGGAAAATAAATGTTGAAGCTCTGGAATGGCGTTCCGCCGTTCCCCACCCTAAGGAACGGAACGACGGAACGCGCATTCTTTCATAAAGTTTGAGTCAGAGTTTCACACTCATATGGGCACAATCAGTGCAACTCTTTGCTCCGCTAAAAGATGACACGAACTCCTGTCACCAGATAGGTTGCTTGATTACCCTCTCCTTCGGCACTCCGTAATTTGGCAGACTCACCCAGGGTTCGTTCGTGGTGAATGCCAATGTAAGGCGACAGAAGCCTATCAACGAGATCGTAGCTGAGGCGCGCTCCCACTTCGACCTTTGGTCCCCACGCACCGATGGCACGGGCGCGGTCATCGTTGAACGGAAGGTTTACCTCGATGCTTGGGGTAAGGATTATGCGATTGGTGAGCAGTCCTTCATAGTCAATGGCCAGCCGCGCAGCGGGATATTCCGATAGGAATAAATCTGCTTCCACATCAAACCATTGTTTTGATAACCCCTTTATGCCGATAACTCCAGAAAGCCTGTCTGGTCCTTTTGGGGTTTCTGCTCGCACACCAGCAACCGCGTCAAAGAAAGTGCTGATGGGCGTCTGAAGGAGCAACTGGTTCTCCAAGGTCTCAAAGGCATCTGCCTGTGTCTCAAACTCCCCTTCGCTGCGCCAGACGAATTTCAACTCGTCTGACCCAACAAAGGCTTCTGTGTCCCAGGCAAATAGGTTTTTAGGGCCTTTGCCCAATCGATATTCCAAGTTCTCGGCTTTGACGCCCCAAACAAGCGGTTCAGCCGCCGCGGTGAAACTAGCCAGACACAGAGATGAAAAAGTAAGGGCGGTGAGTGCTATCCATCTCATCCTATTGTCCTCCATTTGGGAGGGTTAGAGCGGCCGATTGTTTGCCTGGCCCACCTTCGACAATAACCTTCCTAAACATGCCGCTGTCGGCATGGTAGGATAGATGACAATGGAACGCCCATTGACCGGGAGCATCGACCTCCGTCTCCATATACAGAGTTGTCCCTGGCGCAACACTAACCACGTGTTTGATCGGATCAAACTTGCCTTGCCCATTGTCGAGAATGGACCACATACCGTGCAAATGCATGGGGTGGGTCATCATCGTCTCATTGACGAATTTGAAACGCACCCGCTCTCCATATTGCAAACGGATAGGATCAGAATCGCTATACTTGATCCCATTCAACGACCAGATATAGCGCTCCATATTTCCAGTCAGCCGTATTTCAATTTCTCTTGTCGCTTCCCGATCATCGTAAAGAGGCTTCTGAGCCTTTAAATCCGCGTAGGACAGAAACTTCCCACCACTGGCGGCTTGCGGGGTCAGACCACTCCCTGGTGCATAGTAAGGATCTGCCATTTCACCCATGCCACTCATCACAGTGCCATCAGGCATGGTGTGAGTGCCGCCCGCCATAGAACTGTGATCCATACCCGCCATGGCGCTGTGATCCATGCCTGACATAGCACTATGATCCATGCCCTCCATATCGTGGGACATGCCCATATCTGCCATTGTCAGTAACGGTGCCGCACGCATCTCAGGAACAGCAGCTTCCATCCCCTCCTGAGGTGCAAGTGTAGCTCTTGCAAAGGCCGTTCGGCCCATTGACTCAGCGAATATCGTATAGGCCTGCGCTTCTTTGGGGCGCACGATCACATCGTAGGTTTCCGCAACGGCAATGCGAAACTCGTCAACTTTAACTGGCTGCACGTTGTTGCCGTCTGCCTGAACCACCAAAAGGTCCAGACCTGGAATTCGGATGTCATAATATGTCATGGCAGACGAATTGATGAATCGTAGTCGAATACGCTCGCCTGGCTCAAACAGGCCCGTCCAGTTCTGGTTTGGCCCTTTGCCATTTATCAAGGGTGTAAAGCCTTGCACGTCTTCAATGTCCGTTGGCATCATTCGCATATCGCCCCAATCGGCGCGGTCTGAGAGGGCAGCGTCTAGTCCTTTGCTCTCCGAGTCATCCAGAAAATCGAATAGCGTACGTTGCTTCCGATTGTAATAGTCCGGCATCATTTTAAGGTTACGCATGATACGATTGCCAGACTGTGGATGAGCGTCTGTCAATTGAATCACGTATTCCCGATCAAACCGAAAGGGCTCTCTCCCCGTCGGTTCGATAATAATGGCACCATAAGCCCCATCTGGTTCCTGAAAACCACTATGGCTGTGGAACCAGTAGGTGCCAGACTGCACGATTGGGAAATTATACGTGAACGTTTCTCCAGGCTTGATACCGTCATAACTGATGCCCGGCACACCATCTTGTTGAAACGGCAGGATTAACCCATGCCAATGGATCGAGGTTTTCTCAGAAAGATTGTTCGTCACTTTAATTGTGACGTCCTCCCCTTCTTTAAATCGGAGTACAGGCCCTGGAGAAGCCCCATTGTACCCAATCCCTTGTTTCGTGAAATCACCCGTATCAATCGTTACCGGGTCAACGGTTAGGCTGTATTCAGCGGCCAAACCGATATTTGGCAGTGAAAAGGATAGTAGTATCCCGATCACACTGCCGCGCAGTGTTTGAGAATATGTCATAGCAATTTCCTCTATTGGGAGGGTGAAACCCTTAGTGTGAAAGCTCGATTGGCCCCATCATGCCGGAGTCATAGTGACCCGGAATGTTGCAGGCGAATTCAAGTTCCGCATGGTCGGGGAACTGCCAGACAAGCTCTGCAGTTTTACCCGCTTCCAATAGAATGCTGTTGGGCTCTTCATGCATACCATGGCCCATAGAGGCCTGCATCGCTTTCGCTGCTTCCCAATCGATCATACCGCCCTTAATAACACCATGGTCCATCATCATTGCCATTTCGGACCCATGAGAGGCATGCATTGCAGCGGTACCAATGTTGAATTCATGCACAAATTCACCCGCATTCTTAATCACGAAACGGACTGTTTCACCTTCTTTCACGGAAATTTCTTCCGGTTCATAGAAGTTATCGTGCATCACGATTTCAATGGTGCGCGTAATCTTTTCAGGGTCGCCTGCGCGACCAGTTTCACCCATCATGCCATTGTGAGTCCCTGACGCGACTGCGGGTACACCAAACAGCAGTATCCCTAAGGAAAGGACACAAGCAAAGATTGACTGAGAGTCGATGGTTTTCATTGTATTTCCTCGAATGTTGGTAATCGCCATTTATGGATCGCAACGGTACGGCGATCCGATTTACGTTTTAAATAAATGGGATTCACGCTCGAGGAGGGGGTATATCCATATCTATATACATACCGACCAAACGGTCATCTGCAAACAAAGCTGACATACGCCCTTTCTCAACAGGTGCAGAGTGGCAAGAAATCTCGGGAAGTGTTGTTACCGCGCAATGGCCGACAGCAAATAGACAATTTCCTGCACTATCAACACAGGGAGTCTCTCCAGTCATATCCATTGATTCATGATCCATAGCGTCTGAAGCAATAGACGCCATAGCATCAAAGATGCGATTATCCGCAAATGACGGAACGGCCAGAACCGAACCAGCCAATAAACAAAGAGCAACAACAATCCGCATCGTTTTCATACGCTAATAAATAACAACCGACTGGCTAATGTCAATGATATCCAAGGTTATGTCCTTATTATCAGAATTTTTGTCCAACCAGTTAAACATTAGCGGATTTAAAAAGGTAGCCCCAAAGTAGCCCTAAAGCAAAAGCCCCGCTGTGTGGAGCGGGGCTAAGCCGTTGGAATATTTGGTTGCGGGGGTAGGATTTGAACCTACGACCTTCAGGTTATGAGCCATTCTTCAACGCCCAGCGAATGGGCATTTACAGTATGCGTTTAATTTGAAAATCAAACCAATACCACTATGCGGAACATATTTTTATTTTCTTGATTTTTATACTGAACCTGATTTTATGCATTAAGCCTTCCCAGACTGAACAATGTAAAGATGAAGCCGTGTCTATAGAAAGCCTTATCAATCCAAAATCCATAGCAATCGTCGGTGTCTCCACCAAGAAGGCAACCTTTCAAGTTGGTGGTCGGGCAATATTCGATCACTTGCGGTTACACGGATATCCACATCACATTGACCTGATCACACGAGAGCAGACAACAATTGATGGACAGGGGACATATACCAATCTGTCATACCTGCCTGAAGTACCAGATTGCGTTGTCGTGTCCGTCCCAGCGGTCGATGTTTATCAGACAATCGAACAAGGTCTATCATTAGGAACCCGGGCCTTCCTGGTGATTACAGGTGGATTTTCCGAATCTGGCGAGGCGGGCACTGCGTTGCAAGCGCAACTTGTCGATCTGGTGACATCCTATGGCGCGGCAATGTTGGGGCCCAATACCACCGGTTATGTCAATTTCAACAGCCGCATCGCGATGAGTTCAACCAGTCGTATTACAGCAGGCTTGCCCCAATCAGGCGAGGTCGGACTGGTAATTCAGAGCGGAGCCCTGGGCAGCGCCATGCTGGAACACGCAATTCACGACGGCATCGGATTGAGTTATCTGATTTCCACAGGGAACGAGGCGGTCACCGATCTAGGGGACTACATCGATTTCCTGGTCGAAGACGCTAACACATCTGCAATCGCATTATATGTCGAAGGCTTTCGTCGAACCCCAAAAATTGTTGCCGCCGCACAAAAGGCGCTGGCCGCCAATAAACCCATCGTGCTGTACAAGACTGGACGCTCCGATGCGGGAAGGCGAGCTGCCGCAGGCCATACGGGGGCCCTAATTGGTAACCGTGGGGCTTATGATGCTGCTGTGCGGCAACTAGGCTGGATTGATGTTCGTTCCATCGAAGATCTTTTGCCCACAGCGCATTACCTGGTGAAATCCAGACCAGCAAAAGCCATTGGGATACTGACCCTATCAGGCGGGTTGGGTGGCTGTTTGGCCGATGCGCTGGAAGAAACCGGCAAGGTCACCCTGCCCGCACCAAATGAGACAACAATCGAGCGGATGCGACAGGACATCCCCCCCTTTCTATCCGTCAAAAATCCAGTCGATATTGCGGGTACTCCCTTCCGCCGCGCAGGTGGCTTTGCAGCCTGCCTTGACGCCTTCTTGGATGACCCGGCGTTTGATGCGGTGACTATCGCCAATACACCAATCGTTGCCCCCTGGGCTAAAGATGTCAGCGATGCCGTTGCCGATGCAATGGCCCGTTGGCGCAAGGAAAAGGGTGGCAACGCACCAATCTCCGTCGTATGGCCCGCTGAAATTTTCAATGCAGATGCACTAAAAGCGCTTCGCCAACAAGGTGTTCCAGTATTCAGCCGCATTGACAGCTTTACCACCGCCGTCGTCGCAGCCTCCACTTTTGCTGAGGCCCGCGCCACCCCATCAAGATTAATTCGGGAAGGGTTACCCAAACTGAGCATTCAGGGGGCACCAACCATCAATGATGAAGCCCGAAATGAAGCCGACAGCAAACGCCACCTGAAATCTTTAGGATTTTCGTTTCCTGCAGAAGCCTTCCTGGCGCCAAATGATCATGACGCGCTGTGCGTAGAGGCCCAAAAAATCGGTTATCCAATCACCCTGAAAGGCATGGCCGAAGGGGTTGTTCATAAGTCCGAATATGGACTGGTAGCGGTGGCCCTGCCGAATGAAGAGGCCTTGCGACAGAGACTGCAGGAAATGAATGCCAGCGCGCAAAAGCATCGACTTTCCATGGAAGGTTTCCTGATCAGTGAGACGGTTCGCCCACAAACCGAAGTATTTCTTGCCTTAAGCATTGATCCAGAATTTGGACCGGTCCTGACCTTTGGCGCTGGGGGCATCTATACCGAATTGTTGAAGGATGTGACGACCAGATTGCTGCCGCTGGACCGGACAGAGATTGTCGACATGATAAACAATTGTCGAATTAGCCGCATTCTGCATGGCATGCGGGGACGCACCGCACTGGACGTGGACGCCCTTGTTGATTTCATAGAGGCCTTTGCCGCCTTAGCTCCGCATTTGGGGATTGATTTCCAAGGTGTAGAAATCAATCCCATCGGCGTGGGGAAGGCGGGGGATGGTGTCTGGGTTCTAGATGCTACGATTTTTGGTAAAGGCCCGACAGCATGACCGCAGCCACTGGGCGAAAGACAAAACGCATCCGCTTTGATGAAATTGGCGGGTTTCTGGCGAACACCATTGAAGATGGGGACTTGCTGGCAATCGGTGGGTTGTTCAAACAAGGCCGCCCGCTGGCCCTGATACGGGAAGTAATTCGACAGCGTCTCACAGCACTAAAGATCATCTCCTCCCCCGGTTCCGGTTTTGATGTCGATCTATTAATTGCCGCAGGATGCGTGGCAGAAACATTCCTTCCCGCAGTCACCTTAGAAACCCATATGTGCCCGTCTTTTCGACGCGCAGTTGAGGCCGGGACAATTACAGCACATTGCGTTGATGCTCTATCCGTTGTCGGTGGTTTTCTCGCTGCTGCGAACGGTGTTCCCTTTCAACCAGTAGCCGCCTGGAAGGGATCTGATGTCATCAAATATAATCCGCTAATTCGGGAGATCACATGTCCCTTTACCGGTGAGAAGCTTTTCGCGACCAAGGCTATCCGCCCAAAGCTGGCCTTACTGCACGCCCAAGAGGCGGATGAGTTTGGCAACATTCGTCATCTCTCAACCATGACCTATGCGGATCAGATGATCGCGCGCAGTGCGGATACCGTATTAGTGAGCGTTGATCGAATCGTGCCCAGTGGTGACATCATCTCACGCCCTCGAGAAACCTCTATCCCCTGCATTTATGTTGATGCTGTTGTAGAGATTCCATTCGGAGCGCATCCCACGGGCAGCTTTCCGAATTACAGCATCGATGAGGCGCATATCGATTCCTATGCTACCTATGCCGAAGCCGCAAGAAAAGGGTCCCCCACCGGCGATGCAAACTTACAGGCCTATATCGAACGGCACGTCATCGCACCCCAAGATCAAGAAGGTTATCTCACCACCGTGGGTGGAGATACGCGCATGGAAGAACTGGTCGCGGAGGCACAAGCATTATGATGACGACCCGGTCCGCCGATCATGCGCCCGATTATTCACCCGCCGAAATGCAGGCGGTGTTTCTATCACGTGATCTTACCGACGGTGAATTAGGGGCAGCAGGTGCCTCAGCAGCGATACCAATGGCCGCGATGCTGTTAGCCCGGTTACGGCATGCGCCCAACCTTTCCATTGCTGGAGAGATGTTCGTCAATCCCTATCCAAAACAGCTTTGGAGTTCAATGTTGGATGACCGAGCTCTCGGGGCGTGTGAGGCTGCGGAGACATTCTTGGAACTGTTTGCGCATTCTCACCGCGGGTTGGACTTCTTCTTCCATAACGGGATGCAGATTGATCAGTATGGAAACATCAACCTGCATCACATCGGTGGAACCATTGATGCACCAGTTATGCGCGGTCCCGGGGCGGCAAATATATCCTATGCCGTCACATCCCGTCGATTTTACATCTGCACCACGGTCCATACGAAACGCACCTTCGTCCCGAAGGTGGATTTCATAACCTCCCCTGGCTATCTGCAAGGCCCGGAGAGTTATCATGCAGCGGGACTGCAGTATGGTCCGAAATACTGTGTGACACCTCTTGCGGTGATGGATTTCGACCCCGAGACATTCCGCATGCGCCTGAAATCAGTGCATGAGGGGATAAGTGTGGATCACGTGATTGCCCAGACTGATTTTGAGCTTCTGGTGCCGGAGCATGTCGAGATAACCGACCCGCCCGCCCCCAATGAATTGCAATTGCTTCGCGACGTCGTTGACCCGAAAGGCCTGCTGCGTTCTTGATCAGCGCGTGCCCGCCCCACTTCGCAATTGCTCCTCCAGCATGCGCGCGATCTCCACTAACCGTTGACCGATCTTTCGTTGCTTGGCTTGCGTCAGATGACGCGCAGGTGCCCCACATGCCAATGCATAGACGGAAGCGCCGCCCGGCAGGATTAAGGGCGCTGCGACACCATTGATATCCGTATTCCAACTGGCTGAGGCGGTAGTGTAGCCAACGTCCTCAACCTCACGGCGTCCAATGTTGATGCTTGCTTCCAATTCGGCCCAGTGTTTCTGGTGACGCTCGCGCAATCGCTCGAAAAGGTAGTCTCTCTCAACGTCAGGCAAAGCGGCAAAAAGAGCGTGCCCCGTTGCCGTCCCTGCCAGGGGAATGCGAGATCCGACCTCCAACCGCAATGTCATCAGCGTGTTCACGCTGTGACAAACCTCAAGCTCAATCATGTCCAACCGATCTCGCGCGGCGAGGGATGCATGGACATTGTATTCATCAGCCAATTCTCTGAGATAAGGCTTCACCAAATCGCCCAAACTGAAGGGCTCACGCGCGGCAAAGCCCAGGCTGAGCACGGATGCGCCGAGGCGATATTGACGACGGCCGGGCGAATAATAGAGGTACCCCTGGCTGCGCAACGCTTGTAATAGGCGCGATGTGGTCGGCTTTGGCAGATCAACGCGTTCCGCGACTTCCATGCCATTCAACCAAATTTCGTTCGATGCCGAGAATGCCTCCAACACAATCAAGCCGCGTCCCAGGGCATTCACAAAATCACGATCGTCTGAAATCTCACCACTTTTGCGGCGGCGACGCACTCGTTCACGGGGCAACTCGGCATCCAGATCATTCATGTCATTCACCATATGCACTGTGCCATTTCATTGTGGAGCCTATTCGCTCCAAAAATTTGCACCCAATTGATTCATTCTGTGACTGATCTCGTTAGAAACCGATATCAGTTCCGGCCCTAAAGTATCTGGAAACCGCGCCCGATCCAAACCAATCGCCCGGGTGCCACAATTCAAGGCCAGCACAGTTTCACCATTATCCAGCCAAACTGGAGCGCCTACTGCATAAATCTGACGACGCCAATCGCCAAAGGAAACAGAGAAGCCTTTCTCCTCCACGGAATGAATTTCTTCCGTCAGCATCTCCTCAACACTGTCCGCCTTTTCCGGTCCGACACTGCGCCGGATCATCTCCATATGATGCCGTCGGGCTGGCTCAGCCAATCCCCACATATAGGACCGCCCCATTGCCGTATGCGCGATTGGAATCAACGATCCGACGCGCAACCGCATCGTTACCGTTTCTGGGCCAGAGCAATAGTTGAGATAGACCATATCTGCACCATCCCCAATGCCCAGCGCCACAGACATTTCAAATCTATCCGCAAGCTCCTGCATTAAGGGATCAGCGATTTGACGCACTGAAAGTGTGCGTAACAGGGAATGCCCCAATCCCGTCACCTTGTCGGCTAAATGAAATTGTCCATGGGGCCCGATTTGCCGGAGATATCCCATTTTACAGAGGGTATAGGTCAAACGAGCCACCGTGGCTTTGGGCAGTTGGGTGCGCTCTGCAATTTCCTTGTTACCAAGCGGTGCATCCAAGGCACGAAAAGATCGCAATATTTGAAGCCCGCGTCCCAGGGAAACGACTTCAACAGGGTCTTTTGCGCTGACTGAGGCCATTCCCTAACGGTTCCAATACAAATATGTTTAGTCTATCGCCCACGCCATACGGGAGCTCGCTTCTCTGCGAAAGCCCTTGGCCCCTCTTGCGCATCTTCACTTGCGTAAACATGTTCGTATATTCGCTTGGCTTCATCAAGTCCGCCTTCACAACCAAGGCTCATCGCAGACAGGATGGATTTCTTGCCTGCAGCAACGGATAGAGGCGCATTTTCGCATATTACCTTGGCCAGCCGAGCAGCACGATCCAGAACAGCTTGCGCTGTGGGCTCCACATAATTGATAAAGCCAAGATCATACAGCCGTTCGATTGTTTGCGGCTCTCCTGTCAGAACCATTTCCATAAAGAGAGGCTGTGGCACCTGCCATAGAAGGGGAACAGCCCAGGGAGACCCCCGCCCGCGCTTCGATTCTGTGATCCCGCCCGATGTTCCGGCCACACCAATTCTGATGTCGGCATTCAGCGATAACATAAATCCGCCGGCCGCGAAGTGACCCGTCATTGCAGCAATAATGGGCGCACGAACCGCCCGCATGCGCTGATGAAAAGGGTCCCTTAATAACGTCAGAACATCAACACCTTGCTTAACCTTTATCTCGCTTGCTTCCTTTAGATCCATCCCCGCACAAAAGGTGCCACAAGGAGCCGCCGTCAGCACCACGACACGAATTTCCGGTCGCGCATCAATGGTTTCCCATAAATCATAAAGACGTTCGACCGCTGCGATGGATAAGGCATTGCGGCGCTCCGGCCTGTTCAATGTGATTGTAGCAATTCCATCAGCACAATCGAACCGGACAATTTCTTCAGCAGACATAAATCCTTTTCCTCCAAACAACACATCAAGGCTCCAAAATAAGCATATAACAGAAAATCACTGTGCGGAATTAGTTTTCATAATTTTGTTGTATGCGTAATAAATCCATGTCACCGTGCTGATGCTGAAAAGAGGGCAATTGGGCGCTGCATTCATTATGTTGAATCGTGCGTCCAAGCAGGAAAGATACAAAAAGGCACAATCAGCAACAGTCAGTTGTAGGGAAACTTCCTTGCGATTGATTGGATGTCCCGGGAAGTCACACTGATGCTCGGGGATGACACACAAATATACTTGGGAGGAATCCATGAAACTTACAAAATGTCAGTCCCTGCTGGCCGGGGCAGCTTTGATTGTTGGTATGACGTCTTCACTCATGCCAGGAGGTCAAGCTAAGGCCGAAACACTTAGCCTTGGATCTACAAATGCAACATCAAGTCACTATCAAATTGCAGTTGGCATGTCACAAGCCATTGAAGCCGGCATGCCCGGCACGACGGTTACAGTTGTTGAAACCGGGGCAAGTGTCGACAATGTGCGGCGCCTTGTGCGCGGTGAAATCGATTTAGGGCTCGTCGCTGGTGACGTCTTTGTTCAGGCGCGTACGGGCACCGGTGCCTTTGAGGGCAATGCTGTCGATGATTTGGTCGCGCTATATCCATATAGTGATTCCATCATCAATATCGCTGTACGTGCCGATTCAGGCATTACAGATCTGAGTGGCCTGAACGGCAAAAAATTCACGCCTGGCATTCGCGGAAGCGGCGGTGAATTGCTGATCACTCAAAGCCTGAAGCTGTTTGGGATTGAGCCGGAATACACCTATGGCACCGTTACCGATGCAATTGAAGGTGTGCGCAATCAGCAATTGGTCGGCTACAGCAAATATGCGGCAGCCAATCGCGTTGATGCCACACTGCAGGAATTGATGACCAGTGTCGACATGCGCATTCTTGGATTTTCTGCGGAACAACAGGCAATGATCCGCAAGAACATTCCCGGCGTTGGCTTCATCACGATCCCAGCGGGCTTTATCAAGGACAACCCGGAATTCACCACACCATCAGTGCCAATCGTCTATGCCACGCGTCTTTCTGTGATGGATGAAAAAACAGCAGAGGGCATTGCTCAATCTATTGATAAGCAAAAGGAAATCCTGATCAAAGTCTGGCCGCAACTTGCTGGCTATGATTTCAAGAAATCGATCTTAGCCACCGAAGACATTGGAATTGCCGTTCATCCTGGCGCAATGGCCTATTGGAAATCCTCGAACTGAGCCGCAATAGAGTTCTATCAGGCAATCGGATAAATCCAGGTCGAAAGCATCAGAAATGATTGAACAGATAACCAAAGGTCGATCGATCGCTTGGGCAGAGACTGTCCTGAAGATCGTGTTGATCGGCTATGCCGTATTTCAAATCCTCACGGCATTTATCGGCATGAGGGAACCGCTGATACAACGCGGCGTGTTTCTAGGCTTTGGCCTTGGATCTATATTTCTGATTGCTGCAGTAGCGCTTTTAAAAGAGGGGAAAGGCTGGGGTTTAGTTGGCCTGAACATTGGCCTTTCCCTCCTTGGCTACTATGTCTGCCTGCATATAGCGTTGAGCAACGACCGTATCTCCGTTTTCTTTGTCCACCTGACAACACTGGACCTTATTCTAGGCGGCATTGCTATTGTATTGGTGTTGGAGGGGGGACGACGGACAATTGGATGGTTCCTGCCCATCCTCGCCTTAGCAGGACTGGCCTATTACTATTTTGGGCATGATCTGATTTCGGGACCCTGGCAACCACCCCGTGTGTCCCTGTTAACGCTGATTGAAACCTACTATGCCTCGACCGAGACCCTGTTTGGCTACATGACCGATATGGGCACCCGAGTGATCGCAATTTTCATCGTGCTGGGTGCCTTGCTGCTAAGCACCGGCGCGACAGAAATCTTCATTAAACTGGCCACCCTGATCGCAGGGCGCAGCTATGGCGGGCAGGCAAAAGTCTGCACCGCGTCCTCCGCCCTGTTTGGGACCGTGACCGGATCTGCGGTCGCCAATGTCATGGCGATGGGTCCAGTGACCATCCCAACGATGGAGCGTGCCGGATACAAACGGAGCTACGCCGCCGCGATTGAAGCTGTCGCTTCGGCAGGTGGGCAGATCATGCCACCGGTCATGGGCGCGGGTGCTTTTATCATGGCGGAGATGTTGAACATCCCCTATGCACAGATTGCTGGAGCCGCGATTTTGCCAGCACTGCTGTATTTCTTAACACTGTGGTTCAGTGTCGGCTTTCACGCCCGCCGCAAAGGAATCAAACCTTTGGACCGCGCGGAACTGCCGGCCTGGCGTGAGTTGATTGATCCCTACACATCGTTGCCAATGTATTTGCCGGTAGGCACATTGGTCCTGCTTCTGGTGATGGATTTCACACCAACACTGGCTGGGGCGGCGTCGGTAGCGACGCTTGTGATCAGCCTGTTGATCCTGCGCACGATAAAGACGCTGAAGGAATCCGGCGTATCCAATCTGGTTTCAACCTATATGGAATTAACCGATCAGGTTCTGGACGGTCTTTATAAAGCCGGGCGGGCGATTGCGATGATTGCCGTCTTGCTGGCCTGTGCGGCAATTGTCGTGAAAGTGCTGACAGCAACTGGCGCTGGCGTAAAGGTATCTGGGGTTATCTTGTCCCTGTCTGGGGAGAACCTGACCTTCGTGCTGCTGTTGACAGCGGTTCTCTCGATCCTTTTAGGCATGGATGTTCCAACAACCGCATCCTACATTCTCGCCTCCGCAATTGCGGCGCCAATTGTGATCAACCTCGGCATCCCTGAATTGAACGCGCATTTATTTGTTTTCTACTATGCCATTCTATCGGCCATCACGCCCCCTGTTTGCGCCAGTGTGTTTGCCGCCGCATCCATTGCAAATGTCAGTTTCTGGCGCGTATCGGGCCATGCTGTTGTCCTGGCAATCGCGCTATATGCCATTCCATTCCTCTTTATCTATCGACCTGGTGTGTTGATGGAGGGATCGGCACTGACAATCATCTATGACGCGGGCATCGCGATCCTGGCCGTCATGGCGATCGCGGCGGCCTCAACAGGCTATTTGCTCAGCAGGTTAGATTGGATCCAGCGCATCGCGCTCTACACCGTCGCAGCCCTGCTATTCTATACAGCGGCGTGGAGCGATATAGTCGGTGCGGCACTGCTGCTGGGAATCACCACATTCAGCTATTGGCAGGGTCGGCGACAGACGGTGCAACAGGTCGGATAATCAATGTGGTCTGGCACGGCGTGCCAGCCACCATCCAAAGGGTGTCGGCCAGTGAGACCAGGATTGTAACTCATCCAAAGTGTTTGCGGCCTGCACGGCCCAATTTGGATTTACCAGCATCTCTCGCCCGACCGCAATCAGATCAGCCTCCCCACGCTGGAGAATATCTTCGGCTTGGATGGCCTGTGTAATGCCGCCAACGGCCATTACCGTTGCCCCTGTTTGGGCCTTTAATGCCTTGGCAAACGGGACCTGAAAGCCAGGTCCGCGTGGCACCAACATATCCTTTCGCGGCAGCGCCATACCGCCAGAGGAGCAATCAATCACATCCACACCAATCGAAAGCAGTTCCTGTGCCAGAACGGTTGAGTCCTCAATCGACCAACCAATCCCAACACCATCTACGCAAGACAACCGGCACGACAAGGGCTTCGCATTCGGCCAAACCTTGCGCACAGCCTCAACCACACGCAGTGGAAACCGCATCCGGTTCTCCAGGGTACCGCCATACTCATCCACTCGGTAGTTGGCCAGGGGGGATAGAAAGCTGTGCAATAGATAGCCATGCGCCATATGGATTTCGATTAGATCGAATCCCGCCCGGTCCGCACGCAGCGCCGCGTCCTGATAACACCCAATCAGGCGTTCCATATCCCGCGTTTGAATGGGGATCGGCATATGCCCGCCAGGAATGCCGATATCCGTAGGCCCAATAACGGCTGCGTCCGGGGGCGGGGCCACAGGCTTGAACCCCTCCCAGGGGACGTTTGTGCTGGCCTTACGACCGGCATGCTGTATCTGCAGGCCAACCGGGGACCCACAAGCGTGAACTGAGTCCACGAGACTGTGAAAGGCCATTTCTTGGGGGTCAGACCATAGTCCCAAATCAGCATTGGTCGACCGTCCCTCTGGCGAGACTGCGGTTGCTTCCACCATAACCAGCCCCGCGCCACCCAGCGAAAACCGCGACAGATGGCCCCTATGCCAAGCTGTCGGTGCCCCATCCGGTGGCGCTGAATAGGTTTGCATCGGGGACACAACGATGCGGTTTTCAAGTGTTAACTCTCGCAGATTCAGGGGGGTGAACAGCATCACACCCTCATCTTTGCCGCATGGCTTTACTGATAATGGTTCGCTGGATCTGGGACGTGCCCCCCCCAATTGTGCATTGCATGCCCTCTCTGAAATAACGCTCCATATCTGCTTCTGGCAGCATCGAATGGCCGCCAAGAATTTGCATCCCCTGGCGGGAAACAGTTTGCAACGTCTCTGACGAGAACAACTTCGCCATCGCCACTTCTTTCGCGCAGGGCTGATGCCGTGCTGCCAGTTCCGCAGCCCTGTAGACAAGCAACCGCGCTGCATCGACCTGCGTTTGCATATCCGCCAACATATGGCGGATCACTTGAAAGTCGAAAATTGGCTGATTAAATTGCTCCCGCTGATGGGCATAGGTCAGTGCATCATCGACCGCCGTTTGGGCATTTCCAACATAGGCAGCGGACACTGCGATGCGTTCTAATTCCAAATGGTCTGTGATGATTTCCCATCCCTGCCCTTCCTGGCCCAGTAGGTTCCTGGCGGGAACCATCGCATCATCGACGAAAATTTCCGTGGTCCCAGTGGCACGCCGCGCCAAGGTCGGCAGTTTGCGAATGTCCAGACCCGCCGTATCATTTGGGATCAGCAGGACAGACAGTCCCTTGTGCTTTGCCACATCGGAATCTGTCCGGACCAGCATGGCGATCACAACATCGCGCGCGGCGGCACCGCTGCACCACAGTTTTTGGCCCTTTACGATGTAATGGTCCTTATCCAGGCGCGCCCTGGTCTTTGTTGAGGCGGCGTCAGAGCCAGCCGACGGTTCAGAAATTGAGATGGAGAACCGCATTTTCCCGGACATAAACGGTTCCAGATAGGCCGCCTTTTGATCATCATTGCCAAATTTGACGATGTTCATCGCTGTAAAGGTTGGCACCAGAACCGTGGTGGCAAAGTCGAAGCCAAACTTCCCAAGGCCTTCGCACATAAGGGCGTAATCAAAGATATCCCCGCCAAAGCCGCCAAACTCCTCTGGGATCAGAAGCCTTAGCCATCCTTCTGCGGCAATCCGTTCATAGGCAGAATAGGGATAGGCGCGTTCGGCATCATGCTCCCGAATGTATTCGCGGGTGATTTCCTTTTCCATGAAACGATCCACGGTTTCACGCCAGGTAGTCTGTTCGGTGTTCAGGAAATTCATGATGATGACTGCTCCTCAGATTCAAAGGGATTGCTGCTGGATGGAATGAGACGTTTCGCGCGAATGAGCAGATGGAAGTCACAGCGTAAGATTACTTCCGTACGCTGGTTCATGCCCTTCAGCTCCATCGTTGCGACACCGGCGCCATTCTCTTTTGGTTTCAGCGCGGTGATTTCTGACCGCGCCCAAACTGTGTCGCCGATAAAGCTTGGCTTTAGAAAACGCAGCTTATCGATGCCATAGAATGCCTCAACAACCGTCGAGTCGAAGGGGATCAGCGCATTGACGATGGAAAAAACGAGAGACCCCTGCACCAGGCGTTGGCCATAGAGAGCATTTTTCGCAAACTCCGTGTTGGAATGGATCTCAAGCCAATTGCCGGTCAGCATGCAGAAGTTAACAACATCCGTTTCGGTCAGCGTGCGCCCGCGGGATGTCTTAACGTCCCCTACGACCAGGTCCGGATAAGGATTGTCGATCATCTGTGTTTCTCTTCCTGTTTGAAGTTATGTGCCGGTCCAAACGGGTGGACGGCCTTCCACAAAGGCCCTTGGCCCCTCTTTGGCATCATTGCTTTTATAGACAGGCACATGCAGCGCTTCGGCGCGTGCAAGCCCCTCTGCACAGCCCAGATCCATTCCCGCCGCAAGGGTTGCTTTCGCGGCACGCACCGACAGCGGGGCATTGTTTGCAATGACTGTCGCGATCTGATCAGCCCGTCGCGTCACATTCTCAATACTGTCGCAGACATGATTGATAAATCCATACTGCGCCAACACGGTTGACGTGACAGGCGCACCTGTCAGGGCCATTTCAGCCAAAATTGGTTGGGGAATCATCCACAGCATCGGGACCATCCAGGATGTTCCACGACCATGGCGGACCTCTGGAATGCTGGCCAGGGCTTCGCGAAAGGCAATGCGAATATCTGCATGCATCGCCAACAACAAACCAGCCCCCACAAAGTGCCCAACAAGGGCAGCCACAATCGGTTTAGTGACCGTCCGCATCCGCATCTGAAATGGGTCTGTCATATGGGTCAGGATATCGTCGCCACCCGATCGATACTCTGCCATCTGTTTCAGATCCATCCCGGCACAGAACGTACCACAGGGTACCGCATCCAGTATGACACAGCGGATGCTGTCATCGTCATCAATCAAGTCCCATAGCTCGGTCAAGCGATTGGCCGCTGCGATGTTGATCGCATTTCGCTGCTGGGGCCGGTTCACCGTAATGCGGGCGATACCATTGTGACTGCGAAACAGAATCGGCTCATCCGCCCCCATCATCAATATCCCTTTTACCAGCGGAATTTCCCAACCGCTTCATGACCATACGTGACCGTCATTTACCCTAGGCATAGTGCTCTTTTAGGTCAATAAATAATTCCATCTTGCGGAATTGAATTTCAAAAACTCGTTGACAATCCATTTTGAACAAGCAATTTTAGATGAAGAATTTGGCTGTTTTGTTGAGGCCTCGACGCCCCAAAATTGTGGGCGAACGACAGGCATAGACCCGCGTTTAGAATGATCAGGAGCAGGGAATGAAAAAGCAACTGCGGTTGGGGTCTGGGTCGGGGTTTTGGGGTGACGCGCTGGACCCGGCCGTAGAGTTACTGGAGCAGGGCTCTCTGGACTATCTGTCGATGGATTACCTGGCAGAGCTGACCATGGCGCTGCTTCAACGCCAACGATTAAAAGACCCATCCTTGGGCTATGTTCCCGACCTGACCACCCATATGCGAGAATTGCTGCCTTTGGCACGTAAGGCCGGGACAACGATTATTTGTAATGGCGGTGGGGCCAATCCTCGGGCTGGTGCGGAGAAGGTCCGAGACCTGGCGCGCGACCTGGGATTGACGGGCACAAAAATTGCTGTCGTTGAAGGCGATGACATGCTGCCGCGCCTGGATGAATTGTTGGTGGCCGGGCACGACCTTACCAATATGGATACGGGGGAGCAGGATCTTGCTGCTCTGCGAAACCGCATTGTTTCTGCAAATGTTTACACCGACTCTTCTGGAATCGTGTCTGCGCTTGAGCAAGGGGCTGATGTGGTGATTGCCGGGCGGGTATCAGATAACGCGCTGTATGTTGGCCCTGTTATGCATGAATTTGGATGGACCTATTCTGACACATATACAGACCGGATCGCCGCAGCGATCACGGTTGGCCATATTGTGGAATGCGCGGCGGCGACAACAGGGGGCATGTCCTCACGATTTTCCGACATGCCAAATATGGGGCGCGTGGGCTTTCCAATTGTCGAATTCGACTCCAATGGATCCGCGACCGTCACCAAACTTCCAGGCACTGGCGGTCGTGTTGATGAGTTTACCGTAAAGGAACACCTGGTCTATGAAATCGGGGATCCATCCCGCTATCTGATGCCAGACGGCATTGCAGATTTTTGTAAGGTGAAAATCGACGATCAAGGCAATGACCGGGTGCGGCTGACCAACATGGCGGGGGCGGCGCGCCCAGAATTGTTAAAGATGGTCGTTGGCTATGAAGATGGGTGGATCGGCGAAGGCATGATGTTCTTCCCCTGGCCCTATGCGCTGGATCGGGCGGAAAAGGCACGCCAAACGCTGGGGGAACGTTTTGAACGACTGGGCCTAAAGGCCTCTGCGATTCATTTTGATCTGGTCGGCGTCAACATGTTGCATGGACCGGCGTCCCCCATGCNAGATTATGACCCATCGGAGATTGGACTGCGTGTTGCGGTTCATACGGAAAGCAAGGCCGAAGCCGAGAAAATCCGACGGGCCTGCGCACAGCTTTGGATCATGGGGCCTGGTGGCACATCCTTTGGCACCCCGATGAAACCAAGACCCGTCTATGGTGTCTGGTCCACGCTGATCCCCAGGTCTTACATTTCTCAGACAGTTGAAATTCTGGAGGCATGAGCATGACATTACTTCGCGACATTGCCTATGTTCGGTCTGGGGATAAAGGCGACGTCGTCTCCGTCGGTGTGATCGCCAAACACCCTGAAGATTATTCCGCCTTGTTACGCAGCCTGACTGCGCCAGCGGTGAAAGATCTGTTTGGCGACTGGATAACAGGGGCTGTGGAAATTTACCCCATGGACAATATCGATGCCGTGGTTGTAATCATGCGCGGTGCCTTGGGTGGTGGCGCAACCCGAACACTGCGACTTGACCAAACCGGCAAGGCAATGGGCAATGGCCTTCTGCGCCTGCCGGTAATCAAGGAATAGACCGGCATGGCACTTGACGCTGATACCTTTCGGCAAATTACAGAAACCATCGACCGTTTTGTTCGGGACCGATTGATCCCGGCAGAAGCACAGGTCGATGAAGACAATGCTATTCCACCCGACATCGTATCCGAGATGCGTGACCTTGGCCTTTTCGGCCTCTCCATCCCAGAAGAGTATGGTGGGCTTGGCCTAACCATGGTTGAAGAGGTGGAACTTGCCTTTCGATTGGGGCGCGCCTCACCCGCATTTCGGTCCTTGATTGGAACGAATAACGGCATCGGTTCTCAGGGAATACTTTTGGATGGCACAGAACAACAGAAGCAGACTTGGTTGCCACGCCTTGCCTCGGGAGAAGTTATTGGTTCTTTCGCGCTAACAGAGCCAGATTCAGGATCCGATGCAGCCTCAATCAGCCTATCGGCGGATCCGGACGGAGTTGACTTCATTCTGAATGGCACAAAGCGATACATTACCAATGCGCCCATCGCCGGCTTGTTCACGGTAATGGCCCGAACCGACCGGACAATCGAAGGGGCAAAGGGAATCACAGCCTTCCTGGTGGAAGGCAACACGCCTGGGCTGAGCGTTGGACTACCGGATCGTAAAATGGGGCAACGCGGGACCAAGACCGCTGATGTTGTCTTTCAAAACTGCCGCGTCCCGGCCAGTTCCATTATCGGCGGGATTGCTGGACGGGGCTTTAGCACTGCAATGAAAGTGCTCGACCGAGGACGATTGCATATTTCTGCCGTCTGCGTTGGTGCCGCGGAACGTCTTCTGGACGATGCACTTAGCTTCGCAATGAACCGGCGCCAATTCAATGCGCCCATTTCCGAATTTCAGTTGATTCAGGCAATGTTGGCAGACAGTCGCACAGAACTTTATGCCGGAAAATGCATGGTTATGGACGCTGCCCGTCGGAGAGATTTGGGTGAGGCTGTCTCCTTGGAGGCAAGTTGCTGCAAACTTTACTGTTCCGAAATGGTCGGCCGGGTCGCCGACCGTGCTGTGCAAATTCATGGTGGCGCAGGATACATGGCCGATTACCCCGTAGAGCGCTTCTACAGGGATGTCCGACTATTCCGTCTCTACGAGGGAACGTCTCAAATCCAACAACTCGTTATTGCGCGCAACATGATTAGACAACACCAAGGCCAGAACTAAATTCAATTTGCACCTGCTTACCTATTGCTTACCCAAGCAGAAGCCCCGCTGGTGAGAGCGGGGCTAAGTGTTTGGAATATATGGTTGCGGGGGTAGGATTTGAACCTACGACCTTCAGGTTATGAGTTAGTTTTTTAGGGGTCCTCTGGGATACGCTGATATTCTCTATATAGTCATATATCATTGTTAAATATAGTATATTTTCTGTTTTATATTCGCTCACTGACTCTCAACGGTCTTGCATTTCGCTCTCACTTGCTTCCTATATGCTTCCTGTTTTGATAAAGGAAGCACTATGACCCGTCTTAGCAAACGCACCGTTGATACCCTTTCGCCAGGTGAGAAGGAGTATTTTGTCTGGGATGAGGATATGCCGGGATTTGGCCTTCGTGTCTGGCCAACGGGTCGCAAGGTCTATCTGATACAGTACAGAGACAGTGGTGGGCGCACCCGGCGCAAGGGATTGGGCAAGCATGGCGTCGTTACCGCAGAAGATGCCCGTAAGGAAGCCCGTGAGCTATTGGCATCGGTTGCCCGGGGGGCGAACCCCTCAGGCGATGCCAAGCGCAAGCGTGTGGCCCCTACAGTCGAGGAACTGTGCGAACGGTTTATGGATGAGTATGTCCCGTCTCACTGTAAGGCATCCACGGCGAAAGAGTATCGACGGAATATCGATCTCTTCATCAAGCCGCGTCTGGGCAAGATGAAGGTGGCAGAGATTGAACGCTCGGACATTGCAGACCTTCACCATGCCCATAGGGAGATATCGTATCAGGCGAATAGAACTCTTGGCGTCTTGTCCGTCATGTTTAACCAGGCCGAAGTGTGGGGCCTTCGTCCAGACGGGTCGAATCCATGCCGCCATGTGAAGAAGTATGAGGAGAAGAAGCGGGAGCGCTATCTCTCTACTGAGGAACTCATACGGTTGGGACAGACGCTAAATGAACTAGAGGCATCGGGTGAGGAGCCCCTGCCCCCGATCCACTGTATCCGGCTTCTCATCCTTACGGGATGCCGCCTTAGCGAGATACAGACTTTACAATGGTCCTATGTACAGGGGAACCGTTTAAGGCTCCCCGATTCCAAGACCGGGGCGAAGAGTGTTTACCTGGGACCAGCCGCGCTGGAAGCCCTAGGAAAAATCGAGCGCTTTGATGATAATCCCTACGTAGTTACGGGAAAGCTCCCAGGCACGCATCTAACCGACATGCAGCGGCCTTGGCGTCGCATACGTAGGAGAGCGGGATTAGACGACCTTCGTATCCATGACCTAAGGCACTCCTTTGCATCCAGTGCCGTAGGGATGGGAGAGAGCCTTCCTATGATCGGAAAGCTTTTAGGTCATTCCCAGGTGCAGACCACAGCGCGCTATGCCCATCTTGCCGATGATCCTGTACAGGTATCAGCGGATCGGATATCGGGGGAATTGGCTAGGCTTATGGGTGGGGGCAATAGCTAACCCTACGTACATAGGGACCATGCTTAAAAGCCTAAGGCTTCGTTTCCTTAGCTAAGAAAACTTGGACCATAGCCCATACTTATGAAGGGTCTACTCACAGTCTCTAAGGGACGCACTACGCCGATAGCGTTAGAGACGAGTTTCGTCCAATTTATCTATCTTACGCTCAACGGTTTATTCACCCTAAGGAAGAAGGTACGCTAAGTCTGCAAACCGTCCCTTAGGCACGAACTACTCATGATAACGTATCTCGAATTTCATAATCGCTATATGCTACTCCAAGCATTCGACCTCCTAGGCATTAAGATATTTGGAGACGACTGGGACGGTCACGAAGCATGGGCACGACCTTCAAATGGAATCAACTCGCTTAAAGAACGTCATAGACGATTGAGAGATCAGATTGAGCAACTTGAATTGGAGATTGCCCCATTGAGAGTGAAGTTTAGCTTGGCACTCGACCGAGCGGAACAGGATAAGTTTAGCCATCAAGCGGCGGCACTTCAGGTAAAAAAAGACACGCTGTATGAAGAACTCCGCAAGCTGCCAAACAACTTTGATACGCTAGAAACTGACCAAGCGAGATTTGATCGCCGCGAACGAGTTCACAATACTTTATGGGATGCTGCCATAAAGAAAGACCTAAATCTTTTTTGTGGTCTTTACACAATTATGGAACTAGGAGCTTGGTCTAAAGAACCAGGCTTCCATTTAAATATAGGCCTCTCGATGGTTAGGGCACCTCAACGCTATGGCCGTAGGCGTGGCCCAGTATCGATTGAAAAGACGCAATTCGAGAATTGGCTACAGGATGTAGAAGTTCTGATTCCTTCTAGCAGGCCAATACCCGATCCAAGTCTGCTAGAGCAAGTCGGGGCCTTTATACAAAAATCTATTTCCGAGAATCCGAACCTCCGAAAAGATGGCATTCGGAAACTGGCACAAACGCAGTTTCCAAGGCTATCAGGTGAACTATTCAAGACTGCTTGGAAAACCTCTGCGCCTGGGACCCACACAAAAGGAGGGCGACCGAAAGGTAAAAAACCATCTGATTAGACCCACATGATTTGTCTTACGTAACTTTTTTTCAATAGTAACACGCTGATATTTAACAAAAATAAATCAGAAGGATTTACCCAACTGATTATTAAGAAATCGTAGGGACTATTAAGACTTTTTGAAAGAGGACATCTTCCGGTCAAGAGGTAAGCGCATTCGGGCGCATGCCAATCACTAGGAAGGTACCAAAATGTTAAACGACAATTTGAATATCAAAGACTCGTCCTATTTGGACAGGCTTATCAATGAACAAGAAGCCGCCGAATTTCTCGGATACACAATCCGGGCTTTGCAGAATTGGCGAGTACGAGGCGGCGGTCCCCGTTTCGTAAAGGTCTCTGGCCGGTCTATCCGCTATCGCCGCCGCCAACTGATCGAATGGGCGGATTCCAAGATGGTCAGCCATACGTCGGAAGTGGCGTAAGGCGATGGGGTTGAGCCTTTCCACAAGTTTTGCCCTGGCGGGGCTGGCCGCGCCGTCAGGGATTTTGGGGACGGATGCGGTCCAGACAGACACAGAGCGTAAGCTCTCTCAGTCTGGCTCCGCACCCGCCACAAAAGAGGGGCAGGCTCTGAGCCTGCCCCTCCCTTTCTGTCTACCCGTCCCTAAAACCCAAAGCGGCCCCGGCGCGCAGCGTCGGAACAAGCACGCGCTAGCGTGCGCTCTTTCTTTTCTGGTTTTGAACATTCGGAAACCCAAGAGGGGGGTCCTTGTAACACCCCCTTCTTCAATGACATGGCGCAATCAGGAGTAGTAATATGTAAGGCGTGGGGTGTCTACTGAATGTGATTGCGTTGAATGTTGATAACCTCGACCATATTGATGTACAGTTTCCTTGGAAGGCCTACCGTCTTGCCAGGAGATACCGAGAAGAACTCGGGTTTAAAGAACTTAGGGACAAAGCCACTGAAACTCGAACGCGACTAGAACCCTTAATCGGACTCGACTTCGCGACCTCATAAAGGAATGACCGGGGATGGTCCACTAACGTCTCGGAATCAGCCATAACCAAGGGGAGTTCGTGACGGTCTCAACGGCACTGACGCGGTCATCTTAACTGTGACACGTCATCCAACGACCGGCAAACCTGACGCCACGCCACGTAAGTTAACACAAAAAAACAAACAAAAGGGCGACACTAACGACCCCCCAATTTCTGTCAGCGGCGGAAGCAACAATGTTTCCGAAGAAGTAGCCAGTTCCAACCAGTATGCCAGCCCAAAGAGCTGCGGACGCTGCGTTTAATATAGTAAAGGTTCGCCACGGAATTTCTCCCAAACCAACAGGTATTGCACCTATCGTGCGCATTCCCTTAGGGTAGCGATATATAAACAAGTACAAGATGCCGTATCGGGCCATAAGGATACGCGCTCTTTTTATGGCTTCCTGGGTCCAGGTCCATCTTGCGAAAATGTGCTCACCATAGCGCCGCGCCAATGCAAACCGCAGCTCATCGCCCAGATACCCACCCGCAAAGCTCAAGATCAGAACGATACTTGGGTCCAATGCGCCCTTGTAGGCCGCGAAACCCGCGAATAGGGGGAGTGCTCCACTCTTCAAACTGCAGTAAGCGGATAGGCAAGGCGTAAACCAGCAAGCCATACTCTTCCAACAAGGCGAGAAATGTTTCCATTGCACCTTATTTCTTCACAGGTAACGCTGTGGCGGCTTGAAGCTACAACACCCGGCGTATCTTTTGGACGGCCACTCCTGGAGGTTCATGCTGATCGATTGTGGTAACGAACTCTCCATTAGCATTGTATACGAACACGCTGGCGGAATGGTTCATTGTGTAGCTTTCATCCACCGTTACGCGCTCATACGTGACTCTGAATGATTCGGCGGCTTTGAGCGTTTGACCAGCCGAGCCCGAATAACCGGTGATCGCTGTATGGAAATTGCTGACATAATCCGCCATCACCTGAACAGTATCCCGTTCAGGGTCAACCGTAATGAAAACTGCCTGGATGGGAGACGTTTTATCGCCAAGTTCTTCCAGCCATCCCGATATGTTGGATAGGGTTGTTGGGCAGACATCAGGACAATATGTGAACCCAAAGAATACAAGAGTGGGGCGTCCGATCCAGTCCTTCGGGTGTGTCCGACCTGAATGATCCGTTAGTTGGAAGTTCATTTCATAAAATGGAAGTGGGAGAGATTGTGATGCAACTGAATAGGGGTCGATAGCTCGCCCTGGACCATCGACCTGCCACCAACCAATGAACAGTGTTATCGCGACTAAGCCGAGGCCGCCTGCAATATACACAATCAATTGACGAACTGCGCCGTTCATTGACCAGTATCCAGCTGACTTCCGCGCGGCTTTGATTTCGGTGATTGATCTTCTTCCTGGTTAGATTTACTGGATTGCGTTTTCATGGTGAACGCAAGTAAGCACACTACACCTACCGTGATGAAAATATCCGCGACGTTAAAAACCGGCCAATGATACGAACCAACATATAGAGCGATAAAATCCGTGACCGCTCCGTCATGCATTCGATCAACAACGTTACCCAGCGTGCCTCCGATAACTGCGGCGAATATGTACATCTTGCCCCGATGTCGCGTACGCCAAAACCAAAACCCAAAAACCCCAATGATCACAATAGCAAGCCCTGACAGTATCAATGGCCCCCATACCCCGAGACCGCCAAGCAACCCAAAACTAACGCCGCGATTATAGACAAGCACAAAGTCGAAGAATGGGAGGATGGGAATACGTTTAGGAGGGTCCATGATGACTGTTAGCACGTACCACTTCGTGCCGATATCAACGCCAGTCAAAAGGACGGCGAATAGAAAGGCCGCCATGGCGTTTCGTACATGATGTCGCATTATCAATCTCTATCCATTTGAAAAACCAACGTCGGGTGGCGGATTGGGTAAGTCTGAGTTTTGTCAATCTGAAAACTTTGGGCCTGAGGCGGCTATCCCATAGACGGGAACCGCAACATCAACTGGCCCTGCATTCTCAAAGTGCAGGGTCATTGATATGGTTTCCCCCTTTTTCAACGGATTTTTCAATTCCATGAGCATGATGTGCAATCCCCCTGGCTCCAGGATGGCCGTTGTTCCAGCAGAAACTTCGACATTACCCGCAGGACTCATTCTCGCAAGACCGTCTTTAACCTCTGATTTATGGACCTCAGCCATACCAGCGGCAGGTGTAGTGACCATTGTAAGAACGTCGGTAACGGCTCCACCGTTTCGAATTGTGAGATAAACAGCAGTTGGTCTTGATACGCCAATTGACGCGCGAGCCCATGGTTTCTCTACAACAAGATCGGACGCATAAACGTCGGCTGCAGACGTCAATAGAACCGCGATAACTGCTATAAACACGAAAAGAGCGGTCTGTTTTATTCTGAACATCAGCAATAATCCTTACAATCTTTTATTTAGTTCCGTGACAAAAACCTCCGTCGCGGTGCCGTACCCGAAGGTTCGTACGAAGGTACCGTCGGGTGAGATGAGATAGACCGCAGACGTGTGAGCTACGGCATAGTTGCTTTGATCTCTATCCGGCTGTTGCTTTTCATAATAGGCCTTAAAGGTTTCGACGGCGCTGGCAATCTGTTTCTCGGCGCCGGTCAGCCCAACGATAGTAGGATGGAATGCCGACACGTACTCCGCCATACTTTCAACGCGGTCACGCTCAGGATCAACTGAGATAAAAAGTGGTGTCACGCTAGCTGCCTTCCCACCAATCTGATCTATGACCACCGCAAGGTCCGAAAGCGTCGTCGGGCAGATATCAGGGCAGTTCGTAAATCCGAAGAAGACTAAGAGCCACTGCCCCCTGTAGGTCTTCTCGGTGACTGTATTCCCTTGGTGATCAACAAGCATAAAACTTGGCGAGAAGGCATTCGATTCGGATTGTGACGATGCCTCAAAAACTGGGTTTCCTGTGCCGCGCCAAACAAAGAGGCCGATATACACGGCCAACATGATCGCAACGGTCCCCCAGAGAATGTATCGGATTTTCTTCAATTGTCTTCAACCTCAGACCGCACGAGTTCATAGAGTTGCTGGGGACCAAATTCTTGCAGCGACTTTCCGTTCACAAAGAAGGTAGGCGTACCTTTTACGCCAGCTGCTTTCACATCCGAAGCATCTTGATCAAGCACCCTTGTAACTTCTGGTAACAAGGCATCTTTCTTGGCGCGGGTTATATCCAACCCTGTACCGGCAATGACGGACCAAACGCTATCTGCTGCGCGTCCGTGCGGGGCCCAAAGGGGTTGAGTCTCGAGTAACCGTTCTAGCACCACTTCAAACTTTCCTTGCATGCGTGCAGCTTCCAGAATCCGAATAGCGCCTTCAGATTGCGGATGAAAATTGGCGTATCGCAGGACAACTCGGACCTTGCCTTCGAAATTTGACATGATGTCTTTAACGTAGGGATGAAAGGCACGGCACGCCTCGCATGCTGGATCGAAGAACTCTACAATCGTTACCGGAGCGTCCACTGGCCCAAGGACGGGTGCATGCGAACGCACAAGGAAAGTCTCATCCGCTGCATTTCTAACAGCGTTTTTGTCCACCGTTGGAACGTACATATACGCTCCAAGGCCAAAAATACCGACAGCCGCGATACCGGTTGAAACGAGAATAGTCCGACGATTCATGACAACCTCTTCAGATAAGGGTGCAGAAGGAGAAAAGTGATAGCGACGAACGCCGCAAAGGACAAAAACGGCAACGGCACAATGCCGAAAACCGTCTGTTTTGCACCGGCGCATGACGGCCCACTTAGCTCACAAGGTTGAATTATTTCCGGGACAATCCCGATAAAGAGCAAGCTGTGCCAAAAAGCGATCAGTCCGCCCACGATTGAAATCGGCAACACGTAACGGTAAATGGTTGTATCCTCCAAATAAGCGGCGATACCCAGGATCAGGGCCAGAGGAAACATGGCGATACGCTGATACCAACAGAGAACACAAGGCGTCTGCCCCATAACTTCACCGATAAAAAGCGCCCCCAAAGTCGATACGAGAGCAATGATCCAGGCCAACGAGAGCGCGGAGTTCTGTAAGGATCTGCTGGTCACCTGCTCGTGCCCTTCACTCTGCTGGAGCGGTCGCAGCATGATGCCGCCGCTCCCTCAGTGCCTGTAAGACGATTTGAAATGCAGACCATAGGAATAGCCCCGCCATCAGGGCTGCCACGATCAAATCCGGCCACGCGGACTGGGTGAGGAATACGGTACCGGCCGCTCCAATAACTGCGACATTGCCGATTGCGTCGTTTCGACTGCATAGCCAAACCGAGCGAACATTCGCATCCCCGTCCTTGAACCGAAGCAAGATAAGAACACTGACCACATTTGCAGTGAGCGCCAGAATTCCAATCGTTCCCATAATCGGGGCACTTGGCACACCAAGGATCAAAACTTGATACGCGGTCGATCCAAATACCCATACGCCCATAGCAGCAAGGCTGATCCCTTTGATAAGAGCAGCGGTAGCGCGTACCCGGAGTGACATGCCGATCACAAAGAGAGACATCCCGTAGGTCAGAGTATCTCCCAGAAAATCTAACGCATCGGCTTGTAACGCTTGTGACCCGGCAAAGGCTCCGGCTGCCATCTCGATGAAGAACATCGTGGCGTTGATGGCAATCACCCACCACAAAGCCTGTCGGAAATCCTTAGACGCCCCATCGAACTTCGCCTCTGTTCCACAACACCCACTCATATTGGTCTCAATCCTCTTGTAGTAACCTGATCGAACCCTCATTCTAATTGCTATAGTTATTGTAGGTTCAAGAGGAAAATTACATGGCCGTTTTATTGACGATCGGACGGGTAGCGAAAGCCACCGGCTGCACGGTGCAGACAATTAGGTATTACGAGCAGATTGACCTGATTCCAGCCCCAGACCGATCAGTGGGCAATCAGCGCATTTATGAACCATGTCATGTCGACCGACTATATTTTGTGAAGCATGCCCGCGAACTGGGGTTCTCACTCGCCGCTATACGCGAGTTGCTCAGCTTGTCCGATGATCCAAACCAGTCGTGTGCAGCCGCTGACATTATCGCCCGGGACCAACTGGCACAGGTCGAGCGAAGAATTACGCAACTGGAATCCTTGAAAACAGAGCTTGAACGCATGATCAAACAGTGCAGCGGTGGCCGCATTGAAGACTGCAGAGTGATCGAGGTGCTGGGAGATCACCACCAATGCCTTACTAACCATAAGAACGCTGTTGGATGACCTCTGGGAAGAGTTTAGCAAAATAGGCAGCCCCAAAGTTCTTTGGAGCAATCCGTTAGCAATGAACAGAAAGTTAAGAAACTTCGGCTTTTGGCTAGCAACAAATCTTCCCGATTGCCACGGAATACGTCCAATATGGTAGCAAACGCAGAACTTGTGCTCCCTAATGCGCCTCCACCCCTGCTTCCTATATGCTTCCTAAAGCAGAAGCCCCGCTGGTGAGAGCGGGGCTAAAGTATTGATTTATTTGGTTGCGGGGGTAGGATTTGAACCTACGACCTTCAGGTTATGAGTTTGAAGTCCGCTTGTTCTCTCAGGATGCAGGGAGATGGATAGAGATACTTTCTTATTGATATCATTATCTTTTTTATTGACTCGATGATTGACCATGTCACACCATGATGGCTCAAGATACAGATATCTTGCTTACCTATTGCTTACCCAATGGAGGGAGTAATGTCAAAGCTCGCCAAGGCCACGATCGATAAGACACGTGAAGCGGCCCGCATACAAGGTCAGGAGATCGTTGCATGGGACACCACGATGCCAGGCTTTGGCATTCGGGTTAAACCGTCGGGCACGGTGAGTTTCATGATCCAGTACCGCAATGAATACAACAAATCACGCCGCCATACGATTGGCCGCTTTGGCATAATGACACTGGAGGAAGCCAGGACCGAAGCCCGAACCCTTCTCAGCGCATCGAGCCGGGGTAGAGACCCTCGAGCAGATCGCCTGCGCAAGCGAAACGAGAACTCAGTCGCAGATCTGGCAGCCCGGTACATGCAAGAGCACTGTGAGGGACGCTGCAAGCCGTCAACCATCGAAGCGCACAACTGGCTGCTGAATAAGTTCATATTGCCAAAAATGGGACGGTTTCTACTTTCCGAACTGACCAGTGCTGATATTGGTCATCTACACCAATCCTTAATAGGTACGCCCTACAACGCAAACCGGGTCCTTGGACTTCTAAAGGCCATGCTGGGACATGCCGAGTTGTGGGGCTTGTTGGAAAAGGGTGGCAATCCAGCAGTATCCATCCGCCCATTCAGAGAAAAGAAGCGCCAGCGGTTCCTCTCCCGGGAAGAGCTTGCCAGGCTGGCGAAAGCAATTGATGACAGCGAGAATGAACGTCTTATCTCACCGCATGTTGCAGGGGCGATCCGCCTGTTAATCGTAACCGGCGCACGATCCGGTGAAATCATAAACATGTGCTGGAGTGATATCGATTGGGATCGACGTTTGCTTATCCTGCGCGAACACAAAACAGATGTTAGCGGCATAAAGGCACTTCCTCTCAATGCGATTGCGCTCGATATTCTAAAGGAGATACCCCGTGACCCAGAAAACCCCTATGTGATCACAGGGCTCAGAAAAAATGCACCCCTGGTCAATTTGCAAAAGCCATGGCGCAGGATTCGGAAAAGAGCTGGCTTGGACGATGTTCGTATACATGACCTGCGCCATTCTTTTGCAAGCTTCGGCGTAACAACTGGAGCATCGCTTCCTGTTATTGGCGGATTGCTGGGCCATCGGTCCATGTCGGCCACGTCTACATATGCCCATCTATCTCAAGATCCGCTTCGGGATGCATCTGACAAGGTGGGGGTATTGGTCGGAGACATTATGCGTCCCAAAGCGGTGCTTTGATGATCAAGCTGTTGGAGGCAATTATATAGCGATGACACGGTAAAATCCTGTAATCTGTGGTAGTTTACAGGTTGGCTGAAGGCAGGATTGCATGTCGAAGTGCCAAAGGCAGCTTCAACTCTCAGACAGCCACCAGTTTTTCGGATCAACCCTTAGCCAAAAACAGGAGATGTTCCATGGACGGTGATGATGATCAGACTAAGGACGACAAGCCAGAAGAAACTAACCCTCACAAAAACATCGTGGCTTTAGGGCATTACCGCAGTGCCAGCGGCCAATTTACCGGTGGCTTCATGCTAACCAAGAAAGACGGCGAAACAGAAATGGTTACAACAGAGTCCTTTGTGAGCAAGAAGCCACCCGCCGATTGAATCTCAAAATTAGGTAAGCAAGGGTAAGCACTCGAGGTCATGCGCAGTGCAACTCAATGTAACACAACCAATCAACCGGGTGCAGGGCGTTGCCATCTCAAAGTATCTCTATCCATCTCCCTGCATCCTGAGAGAACAAGCGGACTTCAAACTCATCCTTGAGGACCATGTGTGCCAAACCAAAAAATTCAAACATCCATAGACGTCGACACAATCCACATTCAATCAGGATTTGCATATTTTATGCTCTTCACATTTTGAAAGAATCATTTCTACGATTTTTTATTATCAGATTGGAACCTGATCATTAGGAGGATTTCGATGTTTCGCGTCCCACAAAATTTTGAGTTCTACTTTCCAAATACGTTCGAGAAGACACCACTTCTTAACTCGGCTATTGTCCTGGCCGCAACACCGATAGTATTCGCAATATACTCAAGTAATTTCCTTGCTCCGCACAATGCAATGGTAGCTTTAGCATTTTTTCCACTTTTGTTTGCAATAGGATCTCTTTCTTCTGTGTATTTTATGAGCAGGCACTTTCTCTTCCAGTGGAGCATTCGTAAATCTGGTATTTCTAGAGAAAAATGGACCGTTGATCAAAATGGCAATGGTATTGCCTTGGAGAGTTTATCAAAAAATAAACAGATTGTTTACCTAATAGTAAATGGTTGGTTACATAAGCATGAACGAAATAAAATTAGGATACTAAAAACTAAGAAGAATTTTGGTATTCCCACGATGGTAATATTAACGGACAAATCCGCGACTTCATTACGAACAATTGAAATAAGATGTGATGATCTCGCCTTAGAAACTGCGCTATATTCTTGGATTTGTATTTACAAGCGTACTGGTGAACGCCATTCCGAATCTACAGTAAATGCCCGTAATGCAGAGGCGGTCAATCAAATCGAAAACTCTGATAGGGTCGATACAAAACACGATACCATTGCATCCCAAAACAAAGAGCAAGAGACGGAGAATACGAGTAAATTAGATTATCCATTCTCAGGTGTAAATTTAACCACAGAAGAGCGTAGAATTCTAGACATGCTCTCACAGAACGGCGCAATACGTGTAAATAAAGGCGAAAAGAACAATGCTGTTGACCATATTAGAAATAAAACAGCATTAATGAAAGTAATGGAAAAATTAAAAGAAAATGGTGAGATTGAGAAGTGCATAAATCACTATACTATAATTCTTTTTAACACATACTATAAAGGATTTAGTTCTTCTGCCATCCGATCGCATGTTGAAACGGCAAAAAAAATGCTCGAAGAAAAAGCTTTACCTAAAGATGGAAAATGAGGGTTTATGTATGAAAAGCTGTAATTCAAATTACTCCTACTGCTCCAAGCTGGACATCCGCATTAACCCAACAATTTTGCTAAATGGATCATGCGATCTTCAGCCTGACGGCTTGAAGTATCAGTTTTTGAGTTCCAACGCTTAGGTTTTGGTGTCGGTCGGGTTAGGATCTGCGATCAGGGGCAGACTGATCCTGCAATTCGTCGGCATTCATGGAAGATCAGTCGATCCATATTGTAGGTGAGATTTGCCGAGGTCAGTATCACGTCGGCCCGCTTGATCTTGATGGTTCGAATGAACAAGCTATAGCGGTTCTTCTGGTGTGCAAAAACATGGTCGATGCTGGCGCGGATCGAGGGCTTTTGGCGTTCGCACGAGCGGTGGCTTCAGCATCGGATTGCCCGCAGGTTATGACGGCGATATCCAGATGACCGACAGCACCTCAGTGCGCATCCATCAACATGCCGCCAACTCAAAAAAGTAACCTGGATCGCTGTATCGGCCACTCGCGTGGCGGCCTAACGACCAAAGTTTCACAAAGCAGTTCGAAATCGGTAGTCCACTCTCACCCATCAAGTAAAGTACTATTCGCCTCCATTCCCTGACTTAGGTATGGCCTAGGTTAACTGTCAGTATATATTGTTGTATTCACACCTTTACCAAAGAAAAATTTTTAATTTCATATCAATAAAATTCAATTTTGTCGTATAATTCTAATTTTATATTTGATATTTTGCGAATAATTCTAATTTTATATTGAATTATTCGGTAGTTTTGATTGTTAGCATTTGATATTGCGTAAAGTCTCTCAACAGAAGGGACTTCCGCTATGAATGAGAATGTTCAAATGGGTGTTTTATATACGCCTTCTGAAGTGTCCAAGATAATTGGAATATCAAAATCAACTCTCGCCAATTGGCGCGTTACCAGAAGTGATGGCCCTCCTTTTATTCGAGTAGGTGGCCGAGCCATTCGCTACTCCGCCAACGACTTGCTTGAATGGCTCGAAAAGCAAAGACGTACATCCACGGCGGGCTAGCGGCATGGCCCGCAATCCAACAAGTTTTCGGCTGTCCTCGGACGCACTAGCTGCGCTGGAATTGCTTTGTATTGAGCAAGGCTGCTCCCGCACAGAAGTTATAGAATGGATGCTTTTGGGCCAAAGCAGCTCAAAGCAACGCCGCTCATCTGGGAAATTGCAGTCACGGCAGAATGCCAGGCACCATTCAATGGCCGATACTATTGTCCTTACTCGGGCGGCTCACTCTCTTGTCGTATCTGGCAAAGCCGACGAAGAGAACAGCGAGCTTGCCCGAACGCTACTGATCCACGCGGCCACACTCATCAAACGTCATAACCGTGCACGAACGGGCGGTGGGTCAATCGCTTCCGTGCTGGATCCCCATGTGCTGCCACCACCGAACACCCCACACCCGCGCCTTGTCGCGACCATCATAGAAAGGATCAACAATCATGATCACCCGTGAAACACGCGGGCGGACCGCCGCCAATGTATTGCGCTATGTGCTCCGTACAGGAGCCCATGACGATCAGGACGATACCAAAGTCACGGACATCTATCTGCTGAACAGTGGATTATCGGTACTGGGGCCCATGAAAGCCTCTGAGGCCATGCAGATCGTATCGGAAATATCGAAGACTCGCGACGACCTGAAGCACACGGTCCTGCACCTCACCTTCTCTCCCTCCCGAGCGGAGGAAGGCCGGTATCTGGAAGATACAAAGGATACCCTGATTCAGTCGTTCTTCGCTGCGACGGATGCGCTTGGCGTAACGGATAGAGTGACCCTTCTGGCCTTCCATCAACCAAACATTCCGGCTGCAGCAAGTACCCCATCGGTCCATCTCCATGCCGTTATCGCCCTTCCCTCTCCTGAAACAGGGCGAAGCGTTTCCATGCACCGCATTCGGGAGCGGCTTAACGAAGCCTGTCCGTTCGAGATGGAGATTGAAGTCGCCTCGGACAATGAGGTCAAAAAGGAAGAGGTCAAGAGTGAGGCGCCTCCGCCGCCCGTTGTCCCCTTCGAACCCCCTCGCCCAGTAACACCACCCCGCAAAAAGCGTCGGCGCGTGCGCGATGATTTCGAGATGTGAGGTGAATGATGCCCCGGGCCAAAAATGTAGTGCGATACGGTGTAAGTCCCTCTCACAAATCAGGGGACCTTATCGCAGCGGCAACCGCATCATTATGTACAGCGCGAGCCACAGCGAAAACCGCAGCAACTGGCACATCGATCTGCGCAGCGAATTCCGGGGCGCTGCCATGAAAGAGCCCTTCGAAATCCGATTGAAGCGAGCAGCGGAAGAGCTTGCCAACCAAAAGCGGGAACAAAGTCTGCGTCAGGGTGTGGGGCCGTTCGTGCGGTTGAACCGCGATCTGCTCCTGACACTCCATGCGGAACTGGGCACCTGGTCGAATGTCGCGGAACTGCTTTCGGGCGAAGGCCTGCGATGGAAAACCGGTAGACCAGTGACGGGCAGCCAGTTGCGATCGCTCCTGTCACGGACCCGAACGCGACTAAACAAAGTAGCTAGCCAACCTAGCGCAGATAACCTTGTTACCGGACCGTTACCGTCGAAACCCTTGATCCAGAACATGCGGCCAAGGAGCCGGGATAGTCCGCAACAAAAACCGATACGCGGCCTCTCCGATCTCCTCGATACCTGATATATAAAGGAACCCCCCATGAATACGCACGACACATCCTCATCGAAAAGACTGTACCGGACCCTTACCTCACCACAATGGGGTGAGAAGATTGATCCTAAATCCTGTTCTGTGATTGTCTGCAACAGGACCGGGGGTCAGGGGAAGACCCTTATCACTCAGTTGATTGCTCTCGCCTTCGAAGAGGTGGGAATTTCCAAATTTCTTGCCTCCGCAGATTCGTCGACCGCCGACGCGGTATCAAAACTTGGCAAGATCCACCGCGGTTCTGTCCTGGAACTCGGCATCGGCGCTGAATTCGATGCGGTACGGTCGGATTCGTCGAAAGTTGTTTCCCACTGGGACCAACTCGGCAGCATTCTGGCCTCGGGCAATGCACTCGTCGATATCGGTGCGAACCTGGTGGATACAGTCTGGAACTGGGCCCATGCCCGCAATGCCGGGGAAGTGCTGCGCAGTGCAAAGGCGCCACAGATTGTCCTGGTCGTCCCGGTGCGTGCACAGGCACAGGCTATCGAGGATGCGCTTGCCGTCCTGGAGCGTTCCATCCGCGAGGATGCCTTCCTTCCGATTGCAGCCCGTATTCTTGTCCTGAACGAAGCCAGCGGCGGTTTCGAGCGATATGGCAGCAGTGGTGATTTCGAGCGACTGAGCGCAATGAAGCACAATGCAGGTCTGAAGATCGTCCGCCTGCCACAGTGCCGCAGCGAGATATGGCCCTCTCTGGAACGCAATTACACACCCCTGCGCTCCATCATCCCAATGACCACTCAGGATGTGGCGCAGGAGTTTCATCTCGACATGTTCGCGGCCAGCGGGGCGCGGGCGGATCTGCTGCAATGGATCTCGCACGCCATCGAAAGCTTCCGTGTTGCCGGATTGATCCCCCTTGAGCAGGGAGGCGGTGATGAATAGTCAAATGCCCGTTCCGCTGCGGATGGCAGCGTCAGAAGCCCAGCAGGAGTTCGTCACGCGTGTCCGGACAAAATCACGACGGCTGTTGGGTCTCCTTGTCGGGAGCTTTGTACTGGGCGCCTGCTCGCTCGGCGCGGTCATATGGAGTTTACATCCTCCTTCCGATCATCTGGACAATCTCCGTGCGATGAGCGGAAGCGAACGACAGATTCTCAAACGATTGCAGGCCATTGGGTTGGATCGCTTCGATCTGTCAGAACCGGAACTGGAGGCCCGGCTGGGTCTCTCCAACGAGGCCATGGCATTGACGATGAATCTGGATCGACCGGTCGAGGGCACGCAATGGCGCCACTATCTGCCGGAATGGACAGGCCTCAAGGACGAGGCTCTGATCGGCAAGGATGGTGCCATCCAGATATTTGTTCGTCATATCGCCAACCTACCTGAATCCAAGATCGGTCCGGTTCTTGTCCTGATCAACGACGCCGTCACGGCAGTTGGGAACGCACCAACACTGTTACGCTGGCTGCTTTCACTGACACCGGAACAGCGCGCCGACCTGGACAAGACGACAATCGAGTATTTGGGCACCCGGGAAGGCCGCGATCTGCTGCAAACGGTGGCGGCGCTACAGCGGCCGGGGCTCGACCTTGTGCGTGCCGCGACCAGCGCCAATGCCCGAATCCTGACGAACCTTCTGGCGGTCGCTCCAGAGCGTCTGGATAGTCTTTATCGGATAGAACTGGCCTACAGGGGCAAATACGCCAATCATGGCCCTACCCCGTTCCCCTGCCTCAGTATCGTGCGAACGATCCAGGCAACGAATGGTAAAAGTCTGTCGATTTGCCAGGTTGTTCTGTATTGAGGATGGACGTGTCCTTTCCCAATGGCTGCCGACCAGACGTTGGAAAGTATCACATATGACCACCATACTTGTCATTGTGGTGCCCGGCTCCTGTTGCGGAGGATCGCAGATGATGATACTAAAGCTTGGCACTTACATTCTATTGCCGAGTTTAAGGAACATGACTGAACCGACCCAAGGAACGCTGAAGGATCGCGCGCTGACAATCGCCAGGGAACGCGGCATCGCGCGCGCCCGCGATTTCGATGCAGGGGGCGTTCCCCGTGCCTATCTGCGGCGACTGCAGGATCAGGGGCTTCTGGTGCGCATGGGGCGCGGTCTCTATCAGCTTGCCGATGCGGAATGGTCCGAGTCTCATAGCCTTGCGGAAGCCAGCCGAACAGTGCCCCATGGCACCATCTGCCTGCTCTCCGCGCTCAGATTCCACGAACTCACGACCCAACTGCCGCATCAGGTCTGGATGCTGATCGGTCACAAGAAATGGGCACCGAAGAACCCGCCTGTATCCCTCCGTATTATGCGCGCCACCGGCGAAGCCCTGACGGCCGGTGTGACGTTTCATACAATCGAGCAGGTAGACGTCCCCATCACCAATCCGGCCAAGACGGTTGCAGACTGCTTCAAATACCGCAACCAGATCGGTCTCGATGTCGCTATCGAAGCGCTGAGAGACTGTATCCGAAACCGCCGCGCCACAATTGACGACCTCTGGCATTTCGCTGCCATCGACCGCGTGCAGAATGTCATACGGCCCTATATCGAGGCGACCCTGTGACCCCGAAGCCACCCCTCAAGAATGTCGGCGCCTCGGTCCGTGCACGACTCACTCACGCTGCCCGTGAGCGCAAGGAAAACGTTCAGCTTGCGCTGACCCGTTTCGCCATCGAACGACTTCTCTACCGGCTGAGTCTGTTGCCCCACAAAGATCAATTCGTCCTCAAGGGTGCCATGCTGTTCAGTCTCTGGACACCCACGCCGTATCGAGCGACCGGCGATCTCGATCTTCTGGGATATGGCGATGCGTCGCCGGAGCGGATTGCTGCTAACTTCCGCGCGGTCTGCGGGATCGACGTCGAGGACGACGGCGTGGTCTTCAAGCCGGAAACCCTGCAGGCCGAGCCGGCCCGGGCTGAAGACGAGTATAGCGGCGTCCGGATCACCATGACCGCCGAGATCGCCGGTGCGCGCCTGCCTATCCAGATCGACATCGGATTTGGCGATGCCGTGACCCCGGCAGTGCTGGAAATCAACTATCCCTCGCTACTCGACATGCCAGCGCCGCGATTACGCGCCTATCCGCCAGAGACGGTCGTAGCCGAGAAGTTCCAGGCGCTGGTCGCACTCGGCATGCTCAACAGCCGCATGAAGGATTTCTTCGATCTCTGGGCGATCTCGGAGACGTTTGCCTTCGATGGATCGATCCTCGCGGATGCAATCGCAGCGACCTTTGATCGCCGCCACACGACCATCCCTGTGGAGACGCCCGTCGCGCTGACGCCAGCCTTTGCCGAAGACGCCGCGAAGCGGGCACAATGGCAGGGATTTCTTCGCAGAACAGCCCTTTCCATCGCACCAGGGTCGTTCGTTGAGATGCAGACCAAGGTGTCAGCATTTGTTTTGCCACCCGTCCAATCACTCGTCGTCGATAAGCCGCTCGAGTGTAAATGGGTCGTCGGCGGTCCCTGGAAATAGTGAAAAGGCGCGCCCCTGTGTGAGGGGCGACTGGTCAATGGACTTCGTCTCCGATCAGTTCACGGCCAGTCGCCGCTTTCGGATTCTGGCCGTCGTCGATGATTGCACGCGCGAGAACCTGGCGCTTGTCGCAGATACTTCGTTGTCAGGGCTGCGTGTAGCTCGTGAGTTGGATTGCCTTTTCCGCGATCCGGGAGAATATCGCATCAAGTTCCGATGCGACTTCAGCAAGGCCCTCGCCCCCTTCCGACAGATACGGGGAGAATACAAATGACGGTGCCTTATAAGACAAGGTCGCCCCGCCGTCCGGATCTTCGGTGACATAGAACCGAATTGGGGCCTCAATCATTGCCGCCTCACTGAGCGGC
Source organism: Rhodospirillales bacterium (assembly GCA_002696645.1). Classification (GTDB taxonomy): domain Bacteria; phylum Pseudomonadota; class Alphaproteobacteria; order UBA8366; family Aestuariispiraceae; genus Pacificispira. The sequence goes on from NZSA01000066.1 coordinate 52,849, forward strand.
AATATCCGGATCGCAAAATCCACGCGAAAAACGCCCACCACTCGATTACCTGGAAGCTCAACGCCACGTGACGCAGCGGCAGCGGTCGGTCCCGCTTCTGTCACGAGCCCCATTTTATTGTCCGTCACTGCCTGTTTGAGGTCCGCCAGCAGAAGATCAAAGGGTTTCTGACTGTGCTGGATTACCCAACCTTCGCGCGGCTGCAAAGCCTGGGCAGAGGACACCATCAGCATCATGAACACGGCGAAAGCGACGATACGATACATGAAGAAGGACTCCTTAGGTCAGAGACGGCTTATGGTGCATTGTGATGGATCGGGGCACCTGGATGAAATGCACGAAAGGCGAAGGCGAAAGGCACGTCATAGGAAACATCGACAAGACCACCCTCCGCCTGTTGGCGTTGAACTGTGACGATTCCAACATCCCGGCCCTTGTCGATACGGGCTCTGTCCAGGGCTGATGCCTGACCCGACCGCCAGCGCAGAACAAGATCATCGACAATGATTTCTCCACACTGACGCAGCAAACCCAGGCTCCAGGCCTCATCGCGCCCGACCACGCTCACCACCCGCATCAGGGGTAATCCAGGTCCATCATATTCGCCATCATACAGAAATGGGCGTGGCAATCCGTCATATCCGACATAGGGATTCCGCCCATAATCACGGATGGTTGAGTCCCTCGGAACCAAAACACGGCCCGTCGGATTTCGCGCAGCGAATTCGCCGAAACTCTCCAGTCTCGCAGGAAGACGTGCCAGTTCGACACCGGTTTTCGCACCGATGATCGCTCGGCCCTCGAACTGCTGCCACCAGCTTTCTGTCAGCCGGTCATACATGACCATGTCCGAATTGCGCAGTTTTCCAGTCGTACCAAAGGTCGTCTCGATACCCTCGACGCGTCGGTCGAAGACGATACCAGAATTGCACAATGGACAGAAAGTCACTGAAATCGGGGTATCAGCAAGCGTATCATTGACGATCTCATGCCACATCAGAATGCTCAATGGATAGGCGCGGGCCTCTCCATCGATACGCACGCTCATCACCGGTTCCCTGTCAGCATAGAGATCTCCCCCCTGAGGGACCGGCGAGAAATGGGGATCGTCTATGGCAAGGATGCCATCCTTTGGCGGACCACCCGACAGAATCTCCCGGAAGGCGACTTCCGCGCGGCTGAAATCTGTATTCGGCCATTCCTGCAACCAATCGCGTGGAGGGAGGCCATTCTCCTGTGCCTGAAGTGGGCCAACAACAATCATGCACAGAAATGCAAGCAACGAACCCGCTGCAAGATACCGATCAGGCATGCCGATTATAAATAAAACTCGATAACAGGATGACATCACTCACACGCGCCTTTCTCAAACCAAGCCTGCCTGCATTGGCCGGAATGCCTTCTGACCCAGAGCATCCAGCTTCCTATACAACAAAAAACCATCTCGATTCGGAATCGTCACAGCATCGTGAGACAACTTGATGCCAGGCATTCCCGACAATCGGTTATGGGTATGTACGGATCGGTCGCCTGTTATTGGAATGCCGGTTCCAATTCTACAGTTCGCAGAAAGCGAACATCCATTCAAGGGAGTGACACCAATGAGTTTCAAAACCTAGCTACTGTCGACAAGCACCGTATCCCTGATGGCAGTGGCAAGCCTTGTAACAACAGGGCATGCAGGTTCCGGGGAGATAGAACTGGCAGATGCCGTTTCCGCAGAACATGTCTCCATCGATGCACAGATGGACGGTGGCGGGTCCTGCAACCCCTGCGCGGCAAAAGCATGCAACCCCTGCAATCCCTGTGCAGCCAATCCCTGTAACCCCTGCGCCGGTGGTGCGTTAAAGGTCAGTGCAAGTTGTGTCGTACCAAGCGTCAAGGCGAAGGCTTATAACCCCTGCAATCCCTGTGCGGCAAAAGCGGGCAACCCCTGTAACCCTTGCGCTGCCAAGGCTTGCAACCCCTGCAATCCCTGTGCGGCAAATCCCAGCAACCCATGTGGCGGTTCGGTCGCAGCGGTAGAAGTAAGTGATGCAGAAGCGCGCGCTGCCTATGACTGCCTGAAACCGGAAATGACCGCAGCCTTTGCCGGATCAACGGAAGCAGCCGGTGCCGCCCATTTGAACTGGCCGCATGTCAGCACCGGACCCTATCAGTCCATCACCCATGGCGGTCGTTATGTCAGCAATACGGCCAACGATGTCGCCGTCGTCGCCTATATGAAATATGAGGAGATCGGCAAAGCACCTGTCGGGTCCATTCTGGCAAAGAACAGTTTTGCCATTCTGGAAGATGGCAAGGCGGCAATCGGTCCCCTCTTCACCATGACAAAGATGGAAGAGGGATGGAACCCCGAGACGGGTGACTGGCGATATTCAATGGTCATGCCGGGCGGCTCCACCGTGGGCGTAACCAAGGGTCCTAATGCCGCCAATATGGACTTCTGCCATGAATGCCATATCGCGGGCGAAGAGTCCGATTACCTGTTTTTCTTGCCAGAGGACTTTAGAAAGTAGGAGGCGGCCGCGCGGACGTACCGAACTGGAAAGGGCACCATCGATTCACTGATGGTGTCCTTCCTTGAGTATAGGCCTATGCACTTGTATTCAGCCGACATGGCACAGGCTGTTTCCGGATATGAAGTGCCACCTTTATGTCTTCCGGATTGTAAAGGAACCTATATCAGGAAACTGACATCTATGAGCACCATTCATTGCAATACAACCGGGATTATTTTTAAAGAAATATCGGAAATTGCGCGGGGGCTGAAGACCTGTGGTCTCTGTTGGAGAGTTACATTTCTTCTGTTCGTTTCGATTCTGACGATTGAGGCAATCTTGCTCGTATTTTCTGCAAACCAGTTCGAGAAAGCGCGACTGGCCGAGGCAGAGAGAGAAGCGCTTGTCACCGCTAGAACGATAATCAGGGCATCTCTGATAATCGATGATATGCATAGCCTAGATAACACATTAACCGATAGCGCAATATCCTACAGCGCATTCGAAGAAATAGGTCCTATTCTTCGTAAAAATTCATTACTGTCGGGAGCGGTCGTTTTCGATGAAAGCGGAATGCCGAGTGCGAGTTTTGGCGACCGACCGACCATTACACCATTCGATGAAAAGGATTCACGTTTATCTATTGATGGAACCATGGATATTCTATGGAAACCGAAAAGAATGGATGGATCTCGCTTTGTCGCAGGTCGTGTCGATGTGACACATATACCGGAAATGGTTCAGGCACATGTTCTGAAAATTGTCGGGTTGGTCTTATTAATTTCCCTATCGCTGACTCTTACTTCTATGATCATTCTCGAGCGCGTGCTTTTACGCCCGATACGCTGCGTGAATACGGTGCTTTCTGATATCGCCCGTAACCCCGGAAATACATCGGAAGACGCCCTGTTCGTAAAAATGGGAAAGCGCCAGGTCGACGAATGGGTCGATGTTCGAAAAAACTTGATTTTCCTGACCCGATGCCTTCGACAGGCTTTTTTAGATATCAAGGAGCAACAGGATCAGTTAGCTGAAGCGGAAAAAATCAAAAAGATAAGCGATGCCAAGTCAGATTTCCTCGCCAATATGAGCCATGATCTTCGCACCCCGCTGAATGCGATAATTGGATATTCTGAAACGATAAATATGGAAATCTTCGGGCCTGTCGGAAGCGAACGATATCGTGAGTATATCCAGGATATACTAGAATCTGCCAGTCAATTAAAATTTTTGGTAGATGACCTTCTTGATTTAGGTCGTATTGAAGCGGGCACCTTTGAATTGGACGAGCAATGGGATAACCTACTGGATACCGTTCGACGTGCAGTTTTTAAGTGCGAGTCAACCTATTCTGGAGTGCCTGCAAAAACGATACAGATGCATACTGGGAATGTAAATCCAGGTTTAGAAATTTTCGCCGACCAGAAGGCAATGAACCGGATACTTACAAACCTTGTCGGCAACAGCCTTGATCACGCGGGTCCGACAGCGAAAACGCGTGTGGTCATCTTTGGGACAAGCGAAGGGCGATTTTACATCGAGATAGGCGACAATGGATGCGGCATTGATCAGGACGTGGTCGCACGGATTACCGAGGCATATTTCCAGGCCGGACCCAATATCGGACGCTCCGCTTATTCCAAGCGTAAATCGACTGGATTCGGACTTGGCCTTACGATGACCGCAAGTCTATTAAGGCATCACGAGATGGGGTTCGTTATCGAAAGCATTAAAGGATCGGGGACGGTCTGTCGTGTAGAAATACCGTTGAGCAGGACGAGACAAACTCTAGTGTCGGAAGCGTTTAATTAGAATCGGGATTCCCAAAGGGGACGAATTGTGATTCATCATGATGGCTGGGATAGGAGGCCAGCCATGATGTCTCGGTCATATTCTCTTGATCTTCGGGAGCGTGTTGTTGCGGCGGTTCTCGGTGGTGCAACGACGCGGTCGGCGGCGGCCCGTTATGGCTTTTCGGTTGCGACGGCGATGCGCTGGTCGCAGCGGGGGCGTGCGGGGCTCAGTCTTATGCCCAGTAAACGGGGCGGCCACCGACCGAGCCTGTTGGTTGGCGATGTTGCGGCCTGGCTGCGTGCGCGGATACGCGAGAAGCCGGATATCACCTTGCGGGCATTGACGACGGAGTTGCAGGCACAGGGGACGGTGGTGCATGTCCGCTCGGTGGGGCGGTTCATGCGCCGCGAGGGCCTCAGCTATAAAAAAAGCGCTGCTGGCGAGCGAGCGGAATGGGTCGAAGACCGCTGCGCCGCTGGTCCTTGACGGCCCGATCAACGGCCTCGCCTTCACACCTGGCTTTGTCAGAAGAAACTAGATTGAGGCAATTTGAGTATCCGGACAGCTTCCTTAGATGACAAGTTCCCCATTCCGTTATTTCAAGACGTCACCCGAGATCATCCGGCTCGCGGTCATGATTTACGTTCGGTTTCCACTGTCACTTCGCAATGTTGAAGACCTGCTCCATGAGCGCGGGATCGAAATCTGCCATGAGAAGGTGCGCTATTGGTGGAACCGTTTCGGGCCAATGTTTGCCGCTGAAATCCGGAAACGTCGCGTTACAAACTGTTCATATTCAAACTGGCGGTGGCATCTCGATGAGGTGTTCGTGAAGATCAATGGAGAAACCCACTATCTGTGGCGGGCTGTTGACCACGAAGGAGAAGTGCTGGAATCCTTTGTTACGAAACGCCGCAACCGTAAGGCTGCATTAGCATTCTTAAAGAAAGCAATGAAACGATATGGCCAACCGAAGGTCATTGCGACGGATCGACTGAAGTCCTACCGGGCGGCAATGAAGGTCGTTGGTAATCAAGCAGCCCAGGAAGTTGGTCGTTGGAAAAACAATCGCGCCGAGAACTCCCACTTGCCATTTCGTCGACGAGAGCGAGCCGTGTCCAGGTTTAGGCTCAGACGAAGTTTGCAGAAACTCTCGTCCATCCACTCTGCCATCTTCAACCGCTTCAACTTTCAAAGGCACCTTGTCTCAAGAGACGAATTCAAAATTCAACGTGACGCTTCCCTAATTGAATGGCAGCAGCGTTGTGCTGCGTCATTCGACCGACCTACGGGCAAACTGAGACGAGTTCGCATTTGTCTGATGGTGTGGACGGCTCCACCCGAACGGCATCACGATGTGCCATATTGGTGCTGTTTGAAACCAACAGTGGGAAGGAGCCATCCACATGACGACTACAACACTCGGGATTGATCTCGCCAAGTCAGTTTTCCAGTTGCACGGTGTGAATGCGCAAGGCGCCATTGTTTTGCAGAAGAAACTTCGGCGCGGAGCGGTTCTTTCTTTTCTGGGTAAGCTCAAGCCTTGCCTGATCGGCATGGAGGCTTGCGCCACATCACATTATTGGGCGCGTGAGATTGCAGCCCTTGGGCATACGGTGCGCTTGATACCACCTTCCTATGTGAAGCCTTACGTCAAACGACAAAAGAACGATGCGGCTGATGCAGAAGCAATCTGTGAGGCCGTCACCGCCTGTCACGGACTGAAAATCCTCAGCCACTGTCCAACTGACGCCCGTATCCCGCGCGCCGGCCACGATTGCCCTGGCCAGTGGATGTTCCGATTGCTCTTCCGCCGCGGCGGCGAGCACGAGCGCCCTTTCGCGGCTCATATCGTTTAAAGCAACGACATCGACGAGCTTCGGCTTGCCCTCAGTCAGGGTCCCGGTCTTGTCGAGCACCACATGCGTAATGTCCTTGAGGACCTGGAACGCTTCGCCCGAACGGATCAGGATACCGCGTGTTGCGGCAATACCGCCGCCCCGGATCAGCGCCAGAGGCGTGGCCATGCCGAGGGCGCAAGGATAGCCCATCACCAGCACGGTAACGGCGGCATAGATGGCGCGCACCCAATGCGGCTCGCGGCTCCAGCTATCCGGGCTGAGGCCCCAGAACAGGAACGCAGCGAGGGAAACGACGAGAACGGCTGGCACGTAGTGCTTGAGCACCCTGTCCACCAGCACGACGATGCCGGGCTTCATCGCCTTGGTTTCTTCGACATGGCGGGCGACCTGATGCAGGAAACTGTCCTCGCCGATGCGCGTTGTCTCGATTAGAAGCGCACCGGTCTGGTTGATCGACCCACCGATGACCTCGGCGCCAACGGCCTTTTCCACCGGCACCGACTCGCCGGTGACGATCGCCTCGTCGATGGCGCTTTCACCCTCTATGACCTTTCCATCCACCGGCACCTGCTCGCCGGGGCGCACACGCACATGATCGCCCACGGCGACTTCTTCGATGGGCACTTCCCGCTCGGTCCCGTCGCGGATGACATTCGCTGTCGGTGGCTGCATGGACAAGAGCTGACGCACGCTTTCCGACGCCTTGGTGCGCACGATAATCGACACGAAACCCGACAGCAGATGATAGGCGGTGAGGAACACGACCACCCCGAAGAAATCGACGGCCGGAAAGCCGACGAAACCATACCAGCCGAACCAGGGCATGGGCGCACCGAGCAGACCGCCGATATAGGCGCCGATGGCCCCGGAATGCGCACCCGACAGATAAGAGCACATGCTGATTGGTGATGCCGCGCTTGCCCGCGCCCCAGGCCATGCGGACGATACGCCGTCCGTTCCACAAGAGCACGAAAGTGGCGATGGCCCAGGCGGTCCATACATGCCAGTCGCGCATCTGCCACAGCCCCAGCCACATAGCGCTCATCGCCATGAACAGGATAAGCGCGGCGGTGGCGGCCATGGCAAGATCGGTTGCTTCCTCGCGGATCGCGCGTTTCTGCTCCTCGAAGGCGCTCGCCTTGCGCGGATCGCGGATGGTGAAGCCGAGGTCGGTCAGCGTATGCTTGATCCGCGCTTCGTCGGTCTCTTGCCGATCGAAGCGGATCAACACCTCTTCATGGGCGAGTGAGACATGCGCCTCGCGCACGCCCTTGTCCCTCATGAGCGCCGAGGAGATCGAATTGGCACAGAACGAACAACTCATGCCACCGATCTTGAGCTGGAGCGTGCCAGAGGTAGATGTTGGGGCAGATGCTGTCGCATTCATGGTGTCACCTCTTCAAGCCGGTCAGCAGGTCGTCGGAGAGGAACAGGTCGCTGCGGCCATTCTCGCTGCGGATCGCCAGCATATTGGCCAGGAACAGTGCGTCGCCGGTGTGGAAGGTCGGGTCGCTCACCCGCCAGACACCGTCCTCGAAGATCACTTCAGAGGCAAAGACCGGCGCTGTCGATACTGCTCCGGGCAATATGGGATGGGCGAAGTGCTCCGCCGGCTCTCCTTCCAGATAAGGCGCGACCACCAGTGGCAGCGGGCTCGCCTGCATGAGGCCGGAGCGAACAATCACGCTTTCGAAAAAGCGGGGAAACAGCGCAGAAGCCTGCTCAGCCTCAGCATCGGAACCGTGCCAGCGCACGGCATTGAGAGCTGCCACGACCGCACCGGCGGATCGCGGGTCATAGGTCACCGGCGCCTCGCCACGGCGAAACAGCTCTGCCTCGTCATCCCAAAGCGGTATCAGCCGGTCGCTAAACAAATTCTGCGCCGCCTCGGCAAAGGCTGGTTCGGCCAACAGCCGCCTGGCCTCTGTCAACCCGTAGATGGCAAGCGCTATATCCTCGATGGCCGTGCCGGGCTCCCCGTCAGGTTTTTGGCCAGGCTTTCCGCATAGGTGCGCGCCAGCGTCAGCGCCTCGCCTCTGAGCGCCGAATCATCGGTGGCCAGGGCGAAACGCCCCAATGCCACTACCGCAAGGCCGCGCTCGGCTGGGGTCTCAGGTGGCATTGCCGTGACGTCCGCGAAGGCTTACCTCAAGAGCGGGCGATAGTTCTCGGCAGCCGTCAAGTCCCGGTAGGCGGCGTGCCAGTAGTCATCGCGCGCACTCGTTCCGGCCAGCACCATGTTCGACGCCGCCCACAGCACGGCAATCTGGTCGCGTGGAACCGCCGCGCCAAGGTTGCCGCTAGATGCCAGCGGCGCGAACAGCCCATCGGCGCTCGTCAGCCGCGCGCCAAGCGTCTGCGCCTGGGCGCGTGCCTGCGGAATCACCATCAGGGCCGCCAATTTATTGTCCGGTAGGTCATGGAACTGCATGTGGAACTCGGGGCTCGTGATCTTGATCATCGCCCAGGCCTGTGCGGCCGGGTCGAGTGTGCGGTCGAAGGTGGACGCGTCCCAGGCCAGCGTCCGAGGTACGGCGAAATCCGGCGTGCCCACGAAGGCCGGCCGAGCACCAGCGTAAACCGGGCCAACCGCCGCCATGTCCGGCATCTCGGGCCGGGTGACGAAACCGGCACGGCGCAACCATTCGTCGCGCTCATAGGGTGAAATCACCAGCGCCTCGCCGAGGCCGGAAAACATCACCGCGTTGGCAAGGTTGGATAGCGCGGCGAAATACACCGCCGGGCGGACATTGCTTTCGTCATAATGGAATTCGTCGGCAGCCCGTGCAGACGGCGCAAATGCAAGGTTTGTAACGAGCGAGGCGGGAACGGCGTACGCAGCGATTGTTCTCGTCAAAGCGGAAAATAGGGTCATGGCGGCCTCCGGTACGGTGATCCCGCAACCATGCGGGATGATCTCAGGGGCCAGCCTACCCTCCGTACTAAACTACGGAGTCAAGCGCTTTCTTCTGCCGGACTGTCAGGCCAGTTCCGGCACAGCGGAAAACAGGCCGAACCAGATCGACCAAAGGCCAAGCGCGATGAGCAACCCCCCTGCCCAGAACGGTATTTTGGCGGAAAGCCCCGCGAGATGGTCGAACAGACGGCGCGCCGGTTTGAATGCCACAGCCGCAACGAGCGGCAGGGACAAGGCCAGACCGAACACTCCAAGCGATATGAACCCACTCAGAGCCGCGTCGCCGCTGGCGCCATCGGCCCCTGCAACGCCGAGCAGAACCAGAAGCAATGGCGCGGCACAGGCGGGAATGTTGAGACCGAAGATAAGACCGAGCCCAACCGAACCGCGCGCACCACTCAAACCGGCGAGCCGCGGCCCGATCGAACGCATGAGAAATCCGGCGCGCCCGATGAGATAGAGAATCCCGATTGCCGCATAAACAAGACCGAGCACGATCCAGGCTCCGCGCTGGAACCCGATAAATGCAGACCCGACCAGCACCGCCGCCACGCCAAGAGCGCCGATGAAAAGCGCGCGCGTGAGCGCGAAAACCGCCGTCTCGGTGAATTTCTGCGCTCTCTCCTTGCCTTCCAGATATTTGATAAAGATCAGGCTGGAACCGATTGAGCAGGGGTCAATGAAGCCGAACAGGCCAAGCCCTGCCGGTAGAATGAGAAGATTGAACAAACTGAATTCCATTATAGCCCGCTTTCGCTGATGTGATATCCGGCCTTTGCGGCCGCTTCCCTCAACCGCCCGACGCTCGTGATGCCCTTGTCAAAACTGACGCTAACTTCCCGGCGTTCGAACGAGACGCTGGCCTCGCCGACACCCGGTTCGGCGCCAAGCAGCGCCTCGACGGTCCGCGCGCAGCCCACACAATGCATTCCATCGATCCCGAAGATGGTCCTGACCAATTGTGTTCTGGATGCCGCATCGTCCAGGTGAGGCGCAGTGTTCATCGTTGGTCGCTCGCTGATCGCGTCCATGATCGTGCAGGCGCTCAAATCCCCGCCACCGGGACATCTGGCGATGAGCACATCGAGCGCCGAGCGAATGTCCTCCAATTGTGCGATCTTGCCGTCCACATCCTGGCGCTTGGCGACAGCCTGCATACGCACATCAGAACAGTCTGCATTCGGATCCGTCTTCAACGCCAGGAGTTCGGCAATCTCGCACAACGAGAATCCGAGTTCCTGTGCCTGCCGGATGAAGCGGATGCGCTCGACAGTCTCGCGTTCATAATGGCGATAGCCGCCGCCGCTTGGACGCAATGGCTGTTCGATCAATCCTCGTCGTTCGTAAAACCGGATCGTCTCGACGCCGACACCGGCCTGTTCGGCGGCGCGGGCTATGGTCATCGCTCTTGCCATGCTGTCTCATCTCCCCATAAACAATAGACTCCGTATATTGGTACGGGGTCAACAATTGAAGAGGCGGTTCACGACAGTTTTGACCGGATCAAATGTTGTCATCCCGCGCAGCAGGAGAGCTTTGCGACGTCCTTGTCGAAGCCTTGGGCGGCGAGCTTGAGCCCTTCCACGGTGGTGAGATAGGGAAAGATCGTCTCACCCAGTTCCTTGGTCGTCATTCCATACTTGATCGCCAGCACTATGGTCTGGATGCTGTCCGCACCTTCAGGAGCGAGAATCTGCGCTCCCAGCAACCGATCTGACTTTGCATCGGCCGTTAGCTTGATCAGCCCGCGCGTATCGCGGGCGGCCAGCGCGCGCGGCACCTGATCGAGCGGCGCAACCGATGTCTTGATCTCGAAACCGCGTTCGCGAGCCTGTTTCTCCGAAAAGCCGACTCCAGCCACCTGTGGATCGGTGAACACCACCCAAGGCATGGCGGAATTGTCATAGATGAGGCTGTCGCCGTTCAAAGCGTTCTTCGCGGCGAGCTTGGCGCCATAAGCAGCCATATGGACGAACTGGTCGCGCCCGGTGACGTCACCCGCGGCGTAGACACCCTCGCGGGTGGTGCGCATACGGTCATCGACAACAACGCCGCCGTTGCGGGCCAATTCCACACTACTTTCGACAAGACCAAGGTCGGCGGTGTTAGGTACGCGCCCAGTGGTCACAAGAACCTTTTCGGCGGTTAACGTTTCAATTCGACCATCCACGTCAACGCTTAACGCGATTTCGCCGTCACCGCTTTTGATCCCGGAATAGCTGAGGCCAGCGCGTACAGTGATGCCTTCGCCGACCAGATAGCCGGTAAGCGCCTCGGCAATTTCCGGTTCCGCCTCAGGCAACAGGCGCGAGCGCGTGACCAGCGTCACCCTGGTGCCGAGGCGCGCGAACATCTGCGCCAGTTCGCAGCCTATATAGCCGCCCCCGATGACCAGTAGCGAGCGCGGCTGTTCCTTAAGCTCCAGCGCAGTGGTGCTGGTGAGGTAAGGAACGCGCTCCATGCCGGGGATGGAAGGAATCGCCGGCGATGCACCCGTGGCGATGATGATCTTGCCGGTGCTGATCGGACTTCCGTCCACCAGCACGCCCGAACCATTGAGCCGTGCGGCGCCTTCCAGATATGCGACACCATCGTATTCGGGCAGCAGGTCGATATATTTCTTCTGCCTGAGCGTCCCGACCAGATCGTCCTTGGCCGCGACCAGTGCGCGCCAATCGCTGACATGGGCCTCTCCGGCAAGCCCCGGAAACCGACTCGAAGCGCCTGCGCCATGCACCGCCTCAGCGGCGCGGATCATGGTCTTGGAGGGTACACAGCCGACATTGACACAGGTACCGCCGATCGTGCCGTGCCCGATGAGGGCGACCTTCGCCCCCTCTCCGACGGCCGTGATCGCGGCGGAAAAGCCTGCTGAACCAGCCCCGATAACGGCAAGATCGTAGGTGCGGTCAGCTCGCGGCGCGCAGCAATCGTTCATCAGTGGCTCCTTTCAGCGCGATTGTTGCGGAGCTTTGCGCGCCGTAACAGAAGGTAGGCTGCCAGTCCGGCCACCAGAATGGGGAGAGCGATCCATACATAGCCGAGATAGCTAGCCAGGGCGGCGAGCACGACGCCGCCGCTTGATACCAGCAACAGGGGAACAAGGCAGCACAGCACCGCAACCGCTCCACCGATCAACCCAAGGCTTACATGGGACGGATCGCTCATCGGCTCATTCTCCGGCGATATGTGCCGGATAGCCGGCGTTCTCCGAGGCGGTCGCGATGGAATCGATGCTCGCCTCGGACGGATCGAACACGACGGTTGCCGTCCTGGCATCGAAATCGACCGTCACCAACCGAACACCCTCAACGCTTTCCATTGCCTTTCTCACCGTGACAGGACAGAGCGCGCAGGTCATACCCGGCACATCGAAGGTGGCGGTCTGTTCGCTCGAAGCAGCCTGAGCCGCTGAAACAAGGACCGGCGACGCGATAGTGGCGACGAGAGGTAGTCCGGATATGCCCAGAACAAGCAATCCAGCGGTAATAAAGAACTTCGATTTCATTGGGGTCTTCTCCTTAATAGAAAAACGGCGCCCACCAATTGATGGTCAGTGCCAGGACGACTAGTACCGTCGAGAGCCACAGGGCGGATTTGGTGATGAGAGCGGATTCAGGCCGTGCGCAATAGGAGCCGTCCTCACAGGCTGGTTTGGCCTTGAAATAGACCTGTCGGAAGCCGAGCCCGATGAAGACGAGCGCCACGCCCGCGAAAATCGGCTTGTAGGGCTCAAGCGCGGTGAGGTTGCCGATCCACGCGCCGGATATGCCAAGTGTCAGCAGCACGAGCGGTGCAATGCAGCAGGTGGAGGCAAGGATTGCGCCGATGACGCCGCCGGTTGCGAACCAGCCCTTGCGCCGATCGCTGGTTTCCAACGCCGCGTCCGGCATTGTTGTTTCAATTTCCATATCGCTCATGCGGTTTTCCCTCGAAGTTCAATTGAATGCAAGCTACAGTCTGTAGCAACTACAGACTCAAGAGGTATTTTGAGATGACCGATCACGTTTCCGGGAAGACATTGCAACGCGCCGAACTGGCGAGGCGCACGGGCTGCAATCTCGAAACCATCCGCTATTACGAGAAGACAGGCATGATGCCCGATCCGCCGCGCACGGCGTCCGGCTATCGCGTCTATGACGAAGCCCACGTCTCGCGGCTGCGTTTCATCCTGCGCGCTCGCGAACTCGGCTTTTCCATCTATGGGATCCGAGGCCTGCTCGATCTCGTCGATGGCGGCACGCAGACCTGCGCCGAGGTGAAGGAACGGACCGAGCGGCACCTCGCCGACGTCCGTGCCAAGATCGCCGACCTCAAGCGGATCGAGAAGGTGCTGGCGGGGACCGCC
>NZSA01000067.1 GCA_002696645.1 Rhodospirillales bacterium
CCGATGGAGCCGCGGTGTGCTCGCGCGCCGCCGGCGCAGGGCGTCTGGCATGCTGCTCCACAACTCTGCCTGGAGAATTTGAATTTCTGGGGTCATCCGATCGTCCTTCAGGCCAGTCTGGTGCGGCGTTGAGCGATATAACGGTCCGCAAGGATCAGCAGGATCATGCCGCATGCGACCGCTTGTATCCAGGGATCTGTGTAAACCGCACCGGCCGCGCCAAGTGTTAATACCAATCGATGCCACAGCCGCAAGGGGCTGAAGAAATACCCTATATGGGCGGCATTGAACCCGATGATTGCGCAGGTCAGGGCGGCAAATACGGCCAAAGCCGGCCCAATCATGTCGGCGCGGAGAGTATCCAGGAAGATTTCCGGGTGATAGATCCAGACAATCGGTAAAACGAAGGCAACAGCACACAGCCTTAGGGAATTGCCCGCAATGACTAAAGGCTTCTCTCGCGCGATGGCGGCGGCGGCAAAGACAGCCAATGCCACGGGGGGCGTGATTGCTGACAGGACGGCGTAATAGAAGACGAAGAAATGCGTCTGTAGCTGGCTGACCCCCAATTCCATCAGCGATGGACCGGCGACAAAGACGACCATCAAATAAGACGCTGCGGTCGGCAGCCCCATGCCCAACACAATCGAACAGATCGCCGCCAGGATAAGCGCGGGCAGCAGGTCTCCCGATCCCATGGAGACAATCAGCTGATTCAGTTTCACACCCAGACCGGTGGAACTTACCGCGCCGATAACCACACCAATGGCGGCACACGCGATCAGCACAGACAGGCCATCCCGGCCTGAATCCACAAGGAATTCCCAGGTGGCTTCCCATCCGAAACGGGTTTTCGGTAATACGAATCCGGTAAACAGAGTAACGCCCGCCGCGCTGAGACCGCTGAAGGTTGGGGAAAAGCCAGAAAACAGCATGCCCAGCAAAGTGCCGAAACCCAATACCAGTACAAGTGCTTGCGACGCCCGTTGTCCGGTCCACATGTCAGTGGTGGCTTCTCCCTGGGCTTTGATTCCCAGACGCTGGGCTTCCAGTATGGCTGCGACTGACAGTGAGAAAATGAACAGGAACGCAGGAACGATGGCGACCAACATGATTGTCGCATACGGAATGCCGGTTATCTCCGACATGATGAAGGCGCCAACGCCCATGATGGGCGGAATGATCTGACCAACGCAGGATGCGGTCGCTTCTACCCCACCCGCAAAACCGGCGGTATAGCCTGCCCGTTTCATCATTGGGATCGTCAATACACCGGTCGACGCCACATTGGCGGGGGCCGACCCGTTGACCGATCCAAACAATGTCGACGCTATGATGGCGGCCTGGGCCGGGCCGGAGCGCAAGCCACTGGTTGCCCGCATGGCGATGAAATTGAAAAAATCGCCAGCCCCTGAAATTCGAATGGCCGCCCCCAGAATGACAAAGACCATCACAACATCGACCACCGCGCCCAGGGCGATGCCATAGATCCCTTTGTAACTATAGGCGACTTCCAGGGCATTGGAGAATGGCATTGCACGGTGGTTCAACACGCCTGGCATCCAATGGCCATAGGCAAGGTAAAGAAAGGCCGCGATGACGATACCAACCAGAACCCAACCCTCGACCCGTCGTGCGGCCTCAACAACCACAAGCGTACCAATGGCATAGCAGGTCAAATCAGCAGTGTTGGGGATGCCTTCCCGAAACGCCGCAATGTCGTAATAATTCATCAGGTAATAGCCGCCGGTCCCCAGCGCCGCCAGGATCCACATTGAATTGACCAGGGCCATGCGCATGGTCAGTTCGCCATTTCCGTGAAATACACCGGGCTTTAACAGGAAAACCGCGACAATGCTTAATGTCAGGGCGATGCTGTATTGAGCCTCAGCGGGCAGTTTCCCAAAAACCGTAGTCGCGGCGATGAACACCGCCAATGCTACACAGCACAGTTTGCCCAAGGCGGGAAAAAGGACCCGCAGCGCCTTTGGGGCTGCTGCGGGGTTAGATGGGGTGTCTTGCATTGAAACAGACCCTTAAACAGAAAACTTTGCCAGTCTTACTGCATTAATCCTACTTCCTTACTGCATTAATCCTACTTCGCGGTAGTATTTTGCCGCGCCAGGATGAACCGGCGCAGACAGCGCCGTCAGGGCATTTTTCATTTGGATCAGCGCCAATGCCGGGCTCATGTCATTCACCTTTGCGATGTTATCCCAAAAGGTCTTCACCAGCGTATAAGCCGTTTCTTCTGGCATATCATTGCGCACAACCATCATGAAAGGGAAGGTCCAGAAATACGCAGGGCTGTCGGCTTGCACGCGCCCTTCATAGGCCTTGTTCAGGATTTCCGGGGAGACTTCCTGAAAAACATAGTATTCGCCGTTGGTGATATTGTTGCGGAAGTCATCTAACTTATCCGGGTCTGGCGAAACAAAGCGCAGCTTCATCTGGCGCGATGCATTGTCAACACCCGCATGGGGCACACCACCCCACNCCAGCGTCGCATCCATTGTACCATCCGCCATCTGATCCAGTGCGGGTTGGTATTTCAGATATTGGCCGTCGGCATCCCCGGCTTCCAGATCAATGCCATGGGCTTTGAACAGCGCCATTGTCACGCGGCCTGCATTCCCGCCGGGTCGACCGATTGCCAGGGTTTTGCCTTTGAAATCCGCAATGGTTTTGATGTCGCTTTCAACGCGGGCAACATATTGGGCAGCACTGGTCGTGATCGCAAACAGCGTGCTCATGTCTTTATATTTTTCGACCAAATCTTCAGGGTCTTCATTGAATTTACCACTGCGCTGAATGGCATCTTTGTAATGGGGGGAGCCGATGGCGACGATGTCGGCCTGGCCCGCCGCGACCTGCCGCAAGCCCTTTACGGAGCCATTGTCGACAACAGTCAGTTTGATATCCGATCCGGATTCCGCCATTAAGTTCGACCAGGCGACCCCCATCTGATAATCTTGGGTTGTCGGACCAACGGCGCTGAAAATAACTTCCTGGGCGTTTGCGCCCACACCGAAACCCAAGCTTATTGGAAACGCAACTACAACTGTCGCAAGGAACTTACGCATGACTTCCTCCCTTTTTCAGGTCGGTCATTGCCGACCTGTTGTTTCACCACACTTGTGCATGGCTTTAAGAATCGTTTGTTCTATCTGACAGAACATCGTTCTATAATACACTTGGGTTAAGTTTGAAGTAAAGTAAAAATCCAAAAGACAGGAGGCGTGGTGATTATGCGTTCAAGAAATGAGCGATAAGGGGGTCGCGGCCGTAGAGCGCGCGTTGGCGATCCTGGATTGTTTCGAATCGGATCATGAGAGTCTTCCGCTAAAGACAATCGCGCAAAAGACCGGGCTTTATAAAAGCACGATACTTCGGTTGTGCGTGTCGCTGGAAAGCTACGGCTATCTGCGTCGGCGGGAGGACGGGGATTTTCAGCTTGGACCGACGCTTTGGCGTCTGGGCGCGCTGTACCGCAATCGATTTGACGTCGCAACGCATGTCCGTCCGGTCCTGAAGCGGCTGTCTGAAACAACCGGGGAAAGCGCATCCTTTTATGTGCGCGATGGCGATGCGCGGATTTGCCTGATGCGCCATAACAGCAGTCAGGCCATTCGGCATCACCTGGAAGAAGGCGTTCGCCTGCCGCTAAATTTAGGGGCGGCCGGACATTTAATTCTGGCCTATTCTGATGGCAGTGACCCAAAGACTGAGGAGATAAAGTCCTGCGGCTATGCAATAAGTTTGGGAGAGCGCGACCCCAATACCGTATCGATTGCGGTTCCCGTTCTGGGTCGAGGCGATGCCTTCATGGGCGCGCTTGTCGTGTCTGGCTTGGGAACACGGTTTGACGAAGCGGCCCGCTATCAGGCGATTGACCTGGCCAAGGACGAGGCGCGCCGTCTGTCACAGGAGATATATGGTTAGACCAAAGTCAGTCTGAGAAATTTATAATCCCAGACTGCTTCAAGGTATCAATTTCCTCGTTACTGAAGCCGAGTTCCTGTGCCAGTTCCTGGCTATGTTGACCGCTGCGGGGAATGTTCAGTCGAACACCAGGGCGCCAACCGCCAACGGAAATTGGCAAGGCAGGGACCTGCGTTTCCGTTCCATCGGGCAGGGTTATATCCAGCAGGCCGCCGGATTGTTGCAGATGGGGATCGTCAAACAGATCTTCGGGTCGGCGGATCGGCGCATAGGGCAGGCCCGATTTTTCACAGTTTGCCATCAGGGTTTCTGACGGAATGGTCAGAAACAGGCGGCGGATTTGGGGCAGGAAGGCATCTCTGGCATGGCACCGTTTGGCGTTTGTATCCAGGGCCGGATCAGCCAGCAGATCCAGCAGATGAAAATCCTCACAAAAGGTCTTCCATTGTCTGTCAGACACAACGCCGACAAAAACCTGTTCGCCATCGCTGCAATCAAAGACGTCATAAACAGCCCAGGCCGAAAGCCGTGCAGGCATGGGGGCGGCGGGCTTTCCTGTCATGGCAAATTGCGTCATGTGCTGGCCACTGAGGAAGGCGCAGTTCTCAAATAAGGCCGAAATCACTTCACTGCCTTGCCCCGTAACATCCCGTTGTCGAAGCGCAGCCATTACGCCAATGGCGCCGAACATACCGCCCATCACATCATTGACTGATGCGCCGGCGCGCAGGGGACGGCCGGGTGGCCCTGTCATATAGGCCAGGCCGCCCATCATCTGAACCACTTCGTCCAGGGCGGTGCGCTTTTCATAAGGTCCCGCCAGGAACCCCTTCGCGGAACAATAAATTAATCCGGGATTAGTCTCTTTCAGTTTCGCATATCCCAGGCCCATCGCGTCCAGCGCGCCAGGGCGGAAATTCTCAACCAGCACGTCTGCCGTCGCGATCAGGCGTTCGACAAACGCTTTGCCTTCCACAGATTTAATGTCCACAGCGACGGACCGCTTGTTGCGATTATAGGCAGTAAAGAAGCCAGCCCCGGATCCCGTAAGCTTGCGGGTTTTATCCCCCTCTGGTGCAGGTTCCACCTTGATCACATCCGCACCAAGATCGGCCAGAATCAGACCACAGGTCGGCCCCATAACCATATGGCTGAACTCAATTACCCGGATGCCCGCGAGCGGTAAGGTGGATTGAGTTCCTGATTGCTTGAGATGATCGAGGGTTTCTTCTGGCATTCTGGCATCCTCCATATACTTGTCATTCTCGAATTTAGTTGATATTTTAGAACGACGTTACGTAGAATAGAACGAATGCATGTTATCACGCAACTCCCTTTGCACGATCATAAAGGACCTGACCATGACCGATATCGACATTCTGATCAGCGAAGTTGGCCCGCGAGATGGCTTGCAGATGGCAAAATCAATCATGTCCACGGCTGACAAGAAGCGTTGGATTACGGATGCGCATGCTGCCGGGTTGCGGGAGATTGAAGTCTGTTCCTTCGTGCCACCGAAATTGGTGCCTGGCATGGCCGATGCTGATGAGATCACGCGTTTCTCTAAAACACTGCCTGGATTGCATGTGGCGGTTCTGGCCCCGAATTATCGCGGTGCAGAGGCCGCAATGGCTGCAGGGGCTGATAAGATCACCGTGCCGATCTCCGTCAGTGCCCCCCATAACCGGGCTAATGTGAACAAAACTCCAGAGGAAAGCATTGTGGAGATTGCCCGGATCTGTGCCCTGCGCGACAGTCTGCCTGAAGGACAGCGCCCCGCAATTGAAGGCGGTTTATCCACTGTCTGGGGTTGTACCATTGCGGGTCCGGTCGCCCAGGATGACGTTGTCCGTCTGTCGGTTGCCTTGGTGGAAGCGGGGGTGGATGAAGTTGGGCTGGCCGATACAACAGGCATGGCGGACCCTGCCGGTATCCGGCGTGTCTTCAAGGCGGTACGTGCCGAAATTGGTGAGGACAAATTAGGCGGGGCCCATTTGCATAATACCCGTGGACTGGGCCTGGCGAATGTTCTGGCGGCTTTGGATATCGGGATTACAACCTTTGACGGATCTCTTGCAGGATTGGGCGGTTGCCCCTTTGCACCAGGGGCTTCTGGCAACATTGTGACGGAAGACCTGGTCTATATGCTGGAAGAAATGGGACTGCGAACCGGCATTGATCTGGAAAAATTGATTGCCGTGCGCAAGGTATTGGAATCCGGCCTGCCCGACGAACCGCTTTATGGCTTCATCGCACAAGTCGGCCTGCAAAAAGGTGGCAAACGCCCGGACCGTCTGGCTGTCGCATCATAGATCGTGATGCGCAGAGGAACGAACTTGCACAGTCAGGCGGAGTTCAAATGAAGCTCTTACGTCCCGGATTGCGATAGAATTCCATTCAGGAGTCTCTCAGAGGTCATGGGAATGCGCGTCATTCGTGCGCCGGTCGCGTTATAGATTGCATTGGCAATCGCGGGGGCAACGCCAACGATACCGGCTTCTCCAATGCTTTTGGCACCATACGGTCCCGTTGTTTCCGGGGCGTCTTCAATCAGCATGACCACGATTTCATCAGGAGAATCCAATCCGTCAGGAATTTTGTAATCCATAAAGGATGGATTGGTTAGATGGCCGTTTTCCCACACCAATTCTTCCAGCAGGGCATAGCCAACGCCCTGAACGACAGCGCCATGCACCTGTCCCTCGACACTTTGTGGATTGATGGCACGCCCAATGTCGTGAGCGGACCAGACTTTCTGAACCACAGCCTTGCCGGTCACTGTATCGACATCCACGACGGCCCCCACGGCCCCAAAAACATAGACGCCCAGATTATCAAAGGCAAAATTCGACATCTCGGCCCGTTTGGGATCAAAGCGCGGCCCGTCGAAGGCAAAGGCATGGTGTCCCATAATTGGACCCCCGACGCGATTGAAGGCCCGGGCTGCGATTTCCCTGAAACTCGTCTGCCGGTCCGATCCGACAACCCGGACCGTACCGCCTATTTCCAGTTCCAGATCATCCTTGCTGCATTCCAGCATATCTGCAGCATCATTCAGGATTCGATCCCGCATTTCCACGGTCGCCTGCATCACAGCCCGTCCCGCGGTGTAGGTGATACGGCTGGCCGCAGTTTTCCAATTATATGGGGAACTGTCTGTGTCCTGGGTCGCATAGGCGATGGATTCTAGGGGAAGGCGCAATGTCTCCGCACATATTTGCGGTAACACGGTATCCGACCCTTGTCCGATATCCACCACGCCGGTTTGCAGGGCAACCGTGCCATCAGCCCGCAAATTGACAAAGGCGCTGGTGCCCATCAGGCCGGAAATATGAGACAGGCCTGATATGCCAACGCCCCTGACCCACCCGTCCTGGGGGGCTGGCAAAGCGGAGACATCTTTCTTCAGAGCCGCATCCAGCGCATCCAGACATTCGGTCATTGCACAGGACGGCACTGTTTGGCCCCCCAACCAAGCGTCACCAGCCTTCATGGCATTGCGGCGGCGCAATTCTATCGGGTCCATATCAAGTTTTGCGGCAAGTGCGTCCAATTGGCTTTCACTGGCGAATGTTGCCTGTGGATTGCCAAACCCCCGGAAGGAGCCCGCTTTCAGTTTGTTGGTGTAAACGGCATGGCCCTTAACACGAACATTGGGGCAGTTATAGGGGCCTCTGGAACACAGCATCCCGAAGCTCAGCACTGCTGGGCTCTCGTCTGAATAGGCACCAGCATCGAACCAAAGCTCTGCTTCTCGCGCGACAAGGGTGCCATCCTGTTTTGCGCCTGTGCGCATTTTAATGCGCGTAGGATGGCGGGAACGCAGCATTTCCATATCTTGCGCCCGGGTCAGAGTGATTTTAACAGGGCGTCCTGATGCGCGGGCGAGAGCAACCGCAATGGGCTGAACACTAACGCCGTTTTTGCCGCCAAAGCCTCCGCCGATCTTGGGGGCGATACAGCGGATCTTGGACATCGGGATATCCAGTTCCTCGCTAATGCGACCCTGTAGATAAAAGATTGATTGTGCGGTTGAACGCACAGTAATGCGACCGGCGAGGTCCGGTTCTGCCAAGGCGCTGCAGGGTTCCATATAGGCGTGATACTGGGCGGGTGTCTCATAGACATCTTCGACAATGACATCACAGGCCCCCCAGACTGACTCTGGATCACCTTCCAGAATACCGGCGGACCAGAAGATATTGCCGTTGGTTTCTGTATCGCTGTTACGCGTATAGCGATCCTGATCTGGATGCACCAAGGGGGCGTCTTGCGCCAAGGCGTCATCCAGAGAGCAGACAGCTGTGTAATCTTCATAGTCAACCGAGATCATTTGTGCTGCGAGGTCGGCTGCTTCCTTGGTTTCCGCTGCGACGGCCGCTACAGGCTCCCCAACATAGCGGACGTGGCCGCGCGCCAATGTTACTTCATCTTTGATAAAGGAGCCGACCAATTTGTCGGGTAAGTCATCCGCCGTTATGATCGATATAACCCCCGGCACGGCAAGGGCGTCGGTCAAATCAATGGCTTTGATGCGCCCGCTTGCAATCGGACTGGCGGTGATTGCTCCATACAGCATGCCAGACACCGTGTAATCATCCGCATATTTTGCCGCCCCACCCACTTTTTCTGATGAATCCAGACGAGCGGAAGACATCCCAACTGCACTAAAAGAATTCGTCATGATCCTGCCTTCCCCGCGACAGCCTCGGCGGCATCCACAATTTTTACATATCCTGTGCATCGGCAAAGATGACCTGACAGAGCCTCCCTTATCTTTGTGCGATCCGGCTTGGGGTCTTCGCGTAGCAAGGACGTCAGGGCGATGGTCACACCCGCTGTGCAAAACCCGCATTGTACGCCGCCGCTGTCGACCAGGGCTTGCTGTAAGACAGACAGTTTTCCATTCTCCAACAGCCCCTCTACCGTTTCCACATCCCGCCCGTTGCAGGTCGCAGCCATCGTCAGGCAGGACCGCATTGGGTTGCCATCAATCAGAACCGTGCAGGCGCCACAAAGGCCCTGGTTGCAGCCTCGTTTCGATCCGGTTAGTCCAAAACCTTCCCGCAACAGGGACAGCAACGTTTCCGTTGATTTGCAGAAGATATTTTTAGGGCTTTTGTTCAGCGTAAAGCGAATTGGAATCTCATCGGTATCGGTCATGCCGTTCCCTCCAGATCAGAGGTCAATTGGGTCTTCAATGCCTGGCTCAGGGCCCGGTGGATCAAACGCGGCATTAACATCAAACGATAGTCGGCACTGCCCCGCATGTCGTCGATCGGATTGCACAACGGTTCCAGGGAAGCACTGAAATCCTGGATCGCATCTTCTGTCAGGGGATGTCCGATCAGGCTGTTTTCATCAGACGGACTGCGCACCGGCTTTTCAGCGATGCCCCCCACAGCGATCCGGGCTGTTTTTACAACATCATCTAAAATACGCAGACACACGGCGACAGAAACTGTGGCAAAATCCCCATCCGCGCGGGTAAATTTTTCATAATGTACCGAAGCACCGCTTGGATCAGGCGGAATGACAACGGATACAACAATCTCCCCCGGTTCAAGGGCAGTTTCCAGCCAATCAACAAAGAATTCCGACGCCGGGATCTGACGTGTCGTCCCAGATCCGGCAATGTTAACGATGGCATCGGCGGCGGTGATCGCTGTCGGGTAATCTGCTGATGGATCCGCGTGACAGATAGAGCCACCGATGGTTCCCATATTGCGGATTGCGGGATGTCCGATCCGTCGGGCCGCTGCGGCAACGATCCTTTGCGCCCCGGTAAATCCATCATAGCGGGCGACATCGGCGTGACGGGCCATTGCCCCAATCTGGACGGAACCATCGGGTAAGGCTTGAATATTCGCCAGATCCGGTATCTTCCGAAGGCTGATCAAATGGGACGGTGCCAGCAACCCTGCATTCATCATGGCAACCAAACTGGCGCCGCCGGCCAAACAGCGGGCGTCCGGCTGTTCGGAGAGCAGATGACAAACCTCTTCTAATGTTTCTGGTTCTGAAAAAACCATTTAGGGTCCTACCTTGATCACGGACGAAATATTTTATGCATAAAATGGTTTCATATAGACATTTTCTGGTCAATGCTTAATACCGATTGGTAATCGTTTTCTGTAAACTAAATCTGTTCTGTGACAGCAACGCGAGGCACGACATGTTCGAATATTTTGGTGAGAATTATTCTTGGGACCTCGCCGTTTTGATGGCGATGCAACTGGGGGGACATCCATCCGAGATTGATGAGGCGTGTCGACCACTGCGTGCTTTGGCTGCTGCGCCGGACGCCAAGACGAATACCACTATTCAGGTCGCGTGGCTGGAGGCCTGGTTGGCACTGGCCAAAAAATTGGAAAGCAAGGCTGATCAGGATGTTTCTGAGAACCATCGCTTGAGTGCGGCAGGAAAATACCGACGCGCCTGCGTCTATTATCAACAGGCGGACCGTATGGCCCCCCATGATGATCCACGCAAGGCGCTTGCCTATGATGCGATGCGCGGAACATTTCAAAAATCGATCCAGAATGCGGATATTCCTATGGAATGGGTTGAGATTCCCTATGAGGGAACAACGCTGCCGGCTCTGTTCCTGCGGGGTCAGGGGGATGGTCCGCAACCCTGTATGATTGGTTTCGATGGATTTGATGTGACCAAGGAATGGACGTATCTGTCTGGTCTGGCAGATGCCTTGCGCGCACGAGGGGTATCGACCTTATTGGTTGATCATCCAGGCGTTGGTCTGGCGTTGCGCGATCGTGGCCTGCCCGCCGTGGTAGAGACGGAGCGTCCAGCCTCAGCCTGCGTCGATTATCTGATGGGGCGGGATGACACCAATGATGAAATTGGCATCGTCGCCATGAGCCTGGGTGGATACTATGCCCCGCGCGCGGCTGCATTCGAAAAACGCTTGAAAGCTTGTATTGCCTGGGGTGCGCGTTGGGATAATACGGAATCTCATGGCCGAATCTTGCGCGATCCCAATGCGGCCAGGTCCATTCCGGGTTGGATTGATCACGCCCTCAAGGTCTATGGTCAGCCTGACATAGAAAGCTGTGCTGCGATGATTGCCAAGATGAGCCTAGCAGGCGTTGCAGACCGGATCGAATGTCCGTTGCTGGTGGTTCATGGCGAAAATGACCGCCAGGTTCCCTTCGATCAGGCACAGAAGACCATTGATGGCGCGGTAAATGCCCGACGCAGGGACTTACGGGTCTTCACCAAAGAAGAAGGCGGTTGCGAACATGTGAATGGCGACAATTTCAGTCTAGCCATCGATGTGATCGCGGATTGGTCTGCCGATGTCTTGTTGGGGCGGCTTTAAGGGCTGGTTAGTGATACCAATCCTGTTGCCAGTTCTGGCACAAATATGATGCACAACAACAGCAACAATCCTAACCCGACGAATGGGGCCGCAGCCATATAGACCTGCCGCATCGTGACTTCTGGCGGGGCAACCCCTTTCATGACAAATAACAGCAGTCCGAATGGCGGCGTCGTCAGGCTGATCTCCATCACCAGCAACAGGATCACACCAAACCACACGGGTTCATATCCTGCCGCCGTCGCCATTGGCATGAAGAATGGCAGCGTGATCAGTAACATGCTGAGTTGGTCCATGAAGGCCCCCAGAAACAGCAGGATACCGATCATCGCGAACAGCTGAACCATCGGGTCCAGACCCAGGGCATTCACCATGGTCAATAGGCCGGAAGTTGCCCCCGAGAAAGCAAGAATCTGAGAGAATGTCAGTGAACCGGCAATGATCAGTAAGATGGTGACAGTAATTTTTGTCGTTTCCATCAAGGCCAGCTTCAGGGACTCCCAGGTTAACTGGCGGTACAGCATTGCGGCGATCAACGCGCCGATGGCTCCTAATGCAGCGGATTCGCTGGGGGTTGCGACACCGGTCAGAATCCCGCCGACGACCAGGACAAACAATCCGAACAAGGGAACAACATGTTTCAAGAAGGGATCTATGCGTTCCCTGAACGACATCGCCTGCACGTCCTGGCTGGGGGCAAGGCTGGGGTTCAGATGGCATCGAATAACCACATAGCCAATGCACAAACAGGCCATTAACAAGCCAGGGACGATGCCTGCGATTAACAATTTACCAATCGAGATACCAGCCAGACTGCCCAATAGAACAGCCAAGGCAGATGGGGGAATCAACATTGCGATACCGCCCGTTGCCATGATCGGCCCCATGGCGATGGTGGGATGATACCCACGCTTGCGCATGTCGGGTAACAAGGTGCTGCCCAGAAGAGCGGTATTAGCCATTGTTGAGCCGGAAAGAGTTGAAAATACGGTCCCGCCACAGATCGCCACCAGGGACAACCGACCGGGCACTCGCAGAATCAAACGGTCCACGGCATCAATCGCACGATGGGCAAGGCGGGTCTGAAACAGGATCTCTCCCATCAGGACAAACATTGCGATGGGGGCGAGTGAGAAGGACGAGACCGCATCAACTGCATTCCGGGCCAATTGGATCAATCCCCCATTTCCTCCCAGGAAAACCAGGGCACCGACCACATTGACCCCTAGGAAAGCAAAGGCGACGGGCGTTCCCAGCATCATCAAAAAAATCACGCCACCCAGCAAAAGGGGAAGGGCAAAATACCATTCCATATGATTTTAACCTTCTTGGATTTGGTGTTGCAGGGTGGGCGGTGTACGGCCGCGTATGCCAGACAGGCGCAGGAGAAATTCTATCAATAACAGCAGTGCACCGATTGGTAATGGAAGCAGCAGCCAGAATTGTGGAAAGATGAATGACTTGAACACCAATGTGCCTGCCATCCAGGCTTTCCATGTGGCAAGGCCTCCAGCGTAAATCAGGGTTGCCGAGACAATTAGGCCAATCAAATTGACCATCACAGCCGCAATGGATTTCCATTTTGGAGACAGCGAGTCGGTCACAATTTCGACCATGATATGTGCGCCCAGCCGCAGCGCCCAGGGAGACGCCAGAACGGTAACGATGTAGAGCGCATATTCGGTCAGTTCGATGACACCGTTCAGGCGCGGAGCAAATGGGATATGGCGCGTTAAGGCATCAAAGGCGATGAGAAAAGTGATCGCGAAAAGAATGCACGCTGCAAGAACTGCCAGCCCATCAATCAGGCGGTCAAACAGTCTTACAGCGCGCATTTTAATTTTCCGATCGATCAGAGACTAAGTTACTTCGACAGGAGTGGCCGCAATTTGCCAATGCTGTCCGCGTTTTCACCTTCCAGAAGTGACCAATAGGCACCAAGCGCCATGTCTTGCAGACTGGCGGCGTCATCCTTGGAAAGGGTGATAACCGTCATTCCCTTATCAACCATCTTCTGACCTTCAGCCTGGTCTGCTGCGACCATGGCTGGCGCCATTTCCATTTCGACGGCTTCTGCGGCGCTGGAAAGAACCGCTTTCTGCTCATCAGACAAGGAATCCCAACGTTCCTTGTTGACTGTGATTGTGACAACGGCGTGATAGAAACCAGGATCAACACGATATTTCGTCACGTCATCCCAGCCCGCGGGTGCGACTTCGGACATAGCATTGGCATATCCATCCACCACGCCGCGTTCCATCGCCGTATACAATTCGCCACGGCTGGTTTCCACCTGACGCGCCCCAAGCGCATCAAAGAAATGTCGGTAGGTCGGGGTCGTACGAAGGGGGAAATCTTTCAGATCCGCCAGCGTTTCAATCGGCTCGTCCAGGAATAAGTGGAATTGTAACCCATATCCGTATTGTGCCAGAAACTGCCAGCCGGCCGCATTATAGCGGGTTTGCAGATAATCAATCGCCCCATTTTTCCGCTGTTCTGCAGGAGGGACAGAAGCCAATTGCAGGGCATCTGCCTCTAATATGATCCCGCGATAGTAAGCGGGGGGAAGCCCGGCAACATCAATCACACCCTCGCTTAACGCATTGGGCATTTCCCGGGATGGAATTGCTTCAGGGCCCAGAACCGGGTCAATGCGAACCAGCCCTTTTCCTGTTTCATTTACCCGTTCAACGAATTGATTAAAGACTGACCGAAACAGTGACTTGTCAGACTTGATAAACATGGCGCCTTTCAGCACAGCTTCTTCTGCCTGCGCAGGCGCACCGGTCAGTAGAAGTGTCGATAGGCCCAGAACTGCAAAATACCGTCTCATCATAACCCTCCTGTTCTTCGTTTTTGATATTGAAACGAGTATGAGGCCAAGTAATTTTTTGTGTCAATACCGATTGTCATTCGGTACTGGTTTTATTTCTGATAAACCGTGCAATGTAGACATGCATTGCCTGACAACATCACTTCTTGCCTGCAGTAGGATTCTTGATGCCCTTTTGTCGATGACGTGGGTATGCGGTGCCTGCGATCATTATTCTCTGAATGTTTTGCCAGCGCAGTAAATTCGGTAGCATGCTATGCCAATTGATAAGGCTGTGTGATGAAGCTGATGTCCGTCGGGAATACCAGGGTAAGGGCTGAAAGTGGGTGCGGTGCGACAGATTTTGACAGATGGGTCTTTTTTGATTGGGGCGGCGATCGGGTCTGGCAGCACTGCGATGGCGGCCCAACGGGGCAGGGCTGATTTCCTGATCGCATTGAATGCCGGTCGATTGCGCAGCATGGGGGTGCCGTCAATTGCTTGCATGTTACCTGTATTCGATGCGACCACCCTGACGGAGAAATTTGCTGGGGAAGAAGTTTTGCCACAGACCAAGCTGCCGGTCCTGTTGGGCGTCAATGTCTGGGAAGAGCGGCTGGACGTTAAGCAAAAGGCGATGTCGATCCAGCGGGCGGGATTTGCGGGCGCGGTGAATTTTCCCAGTTGCATGCACTATTCTCATGCGATGCAGCATATTCTCGCGCGCGCCGGTCGCGGCATTGAACAGGAAGTCGCCCAGTTAAAGGCGGTTCAGGATGTCGGGCTGACGGCTATGTTCTATTGTGCAACACGCACTCAGGCCCGACTGGCCGCAGATGTCGGCCTGGATATGGTCTGTCTTAATTTGGGATGGAATGTTGGCGGGGCGCAGGGGCATCGCCAGCGCGAAACCATCGAAGAAGTTGCCGTCGCCGTGCTGGAGATTGGCCGGTTGATCAAGCGGATCAGTCCTAAGACGCGGTTCTTATTGGAAGGTGGCCCGATAGAGACAGCCGACGATCTGCGCCGCCTGCTGCATCTGGCACCGATAGATGGATATGTTGGCGGTTCCACGTTCGAGCGCATGCCACTGGAAGTTTCTGTCGCTGATCAGGTTGACCGCTTTCGGCATGCCGGGCAGCGCAGGGATGTGCTGGACGATGAAGGGGCGCGGCTGGTCGCCTGGGGTCGTCCATACGGGTTTGTCGGTCACGCCAAGGCGCATTTAAACTTCCTATCGCGCCTTAAGGCTTTGTCGTCGGCTCAGGGCTCTGTATTGCTCTTGGCGGAACCTGGATTGCAGACATTGTCATGTTTGAAGGCATTGGGGTCTGCGAATGGCGCGGTTCCATCCATGGTTCAAATAGATGTCGCGGGAGAGGATTTTCCAACGCGCGCGCGCAGCATTCTGTTTGGATCGAATGATGCCAGTTTGAAACGCCGCCCCGCGCTGGAAGCGGGCGAGGGTGATCTGGTCGTGATCTTCGCGCCGGAACGCCTGCCTGCGGGAACTCAGCGACGCCTGGCCCGGGCGATGCGGGATGGTGTATTTCAAACCCCCGGGTCTCGCCGTCCAATTCCAATGGCCCGTCGTGTTGTGCTGGTCAGTACGGCGTCGGACCCGCAGGCAGCGGGATTGGACCCATCCCTGACTGAGGTTTTGCGTGGATGGAGCATTCGGGTGCCGCCCCTGCGCGAACGAATGGATGATCTTCTGTTATTGATCCAACAGATGTCGATTGAACGGTTTGGTGAGGTGATCGCCCGCGATCATTTTTCAGCAGATGCAATGCAGGTGCTGACGGAACATCTGTGGCCCGGTAATGAAACAGAGATACATGCCTTGCTGGGCCAATTGCTGGATATTCTTGGCGCGGCCCCGACGGGTCAACGCATTCGCCGAAGTGATATACTGCCCTTGTTGAATGGTCCGGAGCCTATGCGAGATATCGGGACAGAAAAAGATCGAATTGCCGATGCGCTGTGGCGGCATGGTTTCAACCGGGGGCGCACGGCACAGGCATTGGGTATGTCGCGAAAAACACTGTACAACAAGATTCAGAAATATGGACTGACCCGATAGAATGGCATAAGGGCCCTGCCAATTTCGCTCTATTATTGGTCTGTACGCATACAGTAAACTGAAAGGCGTACATTAGTGGGGGTCCTGTGTGTAGACCTGGGGTCGGCAAATCAATCCGTCCAGCGCATCGGGCCAAAGGCTTTCTGACTCCGCCTCAATCGCGGTGCCCAGGCCATAGATCCCCCCTGTCCACTGAACCTCTTTTGTGGCGCGGGCTATGGCGTCTATGGCGGCCCCTCTCTGCCGAAAAGATGGAAACCCCGCCCCAAAATCACCCACATGGGGCAGGACGATCAGGAATTCGGGATCGATCCTGCAGGCTTCGACCGATCCGGCTGCATCGGTGACCGTGACGGCGATGTGAAAACCAGCCATTTTAAATGATGCAAGCCGCTCCAACTCCCGATTCAGATTGAACTGCACTTCTGATAGCTGCAGGGCAATGCTGTCATCATACTGCGTTACACTTGGCAAATTCGTCACCCAGGTAATGCCTGCTTGTTTGATGGCATCGATACGATGGTCAACCACGAAGAACGGGTCGGCAAGAAACAAGCCCAGACCTAGCGGGCCATTGGATTTGATCGTCACAGTACGGAGCGCCGGAATCAGCGCGCGGACACCATCCTGGTTGGGCAATAGCAAAGCAACCTCCGGCGGAAGGCTGTCATGCTGTAGTGGCGCAGACAGGGTCAAAAATTGCTGTGGTGCCGCTGAAACACGCGACAGTCTATTGCGGCGCGGAACAATCCGCCAGGAGGAGAGTGACGTCATAGGCTGTCATATTACTCAAACTTACCCGTTTCGCCAGATCAGCTTTCCAGCAGGGCCTGGCGCACCTCTTCCAGATGGCGCGTCATCGCTTCGCGTGCGGCCGTCGGGGATCGGTTGATGACCGCATCAATGATCGCCGCGTGCTGGGTGACATAGCGGGCCTTCAGGGTCGCGGAATAGGCGCGGCGTTTTGCGGCCAGCCAGTCGGCATCATCGCGCAGGCTGCGAATCATCAGATCGATATGCTGCACGATGTCATTATGGGTCATGGCAAAGAGCAGGCGATGGATCTCTGCATCCTGCTTTTCGAATTCTTCCATAATATCCGTGTTGGTTGAAGCCAGCTGGGCACGCATCAAAAGCTCTATATCTGCATCGGTTGCATTGATTGCTGCGGCTGCGGCTGCGGCAGGTTCGATCATCATTCGGGCTTCAATCAGGGCGCGCGGGCTGACATCCCGTTTTGGCAATAACAGGGGTTCCGAATATAAAGCATCGGTTTCGATCGTATCACTGCCCGAAACAGGAACGGCATTTATATAAGTGCCACGACCAACCTCCCTGGAGATCTTGCCGGATTCTTCCAGTGCATCCATGGCGCGGCGAATTGTGTTGCGGGCTACGCCAAAACGCGTTGCCAAGTCCCGCTCCGTCGGGAATCGAATGGCGCCGCCCGATGTCGGGCTGCCGATGCGCCTGTTTTCTATGTCGCGCGATAAGGTTGCGGCGATGCGATGGGAGGCAGAGTTTCGCACGGTGGACTCTTTCATAACTGCCAAAACGACATGGGTTCTTTTGAATAGGTTCAATTGGTTCATTTTGTCAAGAAAATTACACCATCATCATTATTTTTCTTGACTATTGGTTCATAGTTATACCTATTATGATAACAAATGAACCTGATTGGGTTAATTTTGATCTGAATGGTTGGAATTGGTGCAATTTAAATTTTCCATCAGATTTTGAGAAAAATTGTGCGCCGCAGCAGGTGAGTAGAGTCAAGAGAATCAGAAATATGGCATCGGTTATTACCCAAAATTACCCAAATCTATGAGTCTGGGTCCTTGCGGGCAATTTCTGTTGACGCCAAGCTTGAACATCAAGGCCGGAAAACAGGCCATAGGGGAATACCCCTGAATAATATGGGCGCTGGGCACGTTTCGTACGGTGCCGGTCCAAATGGGAGGGTACAGACGTGATATTCAAGGATCACTGTGTCTTTGCGACTTTGGTTCGTGAGGTCTATCGGTCGCGCGTTTCCTCAGACCTGTCCGCGCGTCAGTGGGCGCGCGCATGAGGCAGTTTGTTGAGCGGCATACCTTTTGGGCAATCGTCTTGCTGGTCGCCATTGGCATATTGCTGTGGCTGATCTTTTCGGTATGGCCCGAGTGGTTGATTGATGCGATTGGCCGCAAGAAGACTTTCGTTAGCACACTATTGAATGGTGTTACGCTTGGCGGGCTGTACTTCCTGGTGGCCAGCGGGTTTACGCTGGTATTTGGATTGATGCGCAATGTGAACCTGGCGCATGGGTCTATGTATCTGTTGGGCGGCTATATCGGTTACGAGGTGGCGGAACTGACGGGTAGTTGGTTTTTTGGGTTGGCGATCGCCTTCGGCGCGGTTGCCCTGACAGGGGTGTTGCTGCAGGTTCTGGTGTTCCGGCGCATGGAGGGTGATGACCTGCGCCAGACACTGGTGACGATTGGCATTTCGATCATTGCCGCTGACCTGATGTTGGCGATTTGGACCGGGACAACATATCAGTTCCAACCGCCGGAATGGTTGTTTGGTGCCGCTGAGTTGCCAGTAATATCGGTGATTAAGTCGTCTGGCGATGCCGTCTATATCATGTATCCCATTTATCGCTTGTCCGTTTTGGCGGCTGCAGTGGCGGTTGGCATCGGGCTTTGGTTGTTCCTGAACCGCACGCGGATTGGAATGATGATCCGCGCTGGGGTGAATGACCGGGAAATGTTGTCCGCGTCTGGTGTGAATGTGCAGCTGGTCTTTGCCTTGGTCTTCGCAATCGGGGCCGGGCTGGCTGGATTTGCCGGGGTGGTTGGTGGCACAGCGCTTTCCATCGCGCCGGGGGAAGACATTCGCTACCTGTTGGCATCCCTGATTGTGGTAATCGTTGGCGGGTTGGGGTCCGTGCCAGGCGCGGCAATTGGTGCGCTGTTGATTGGTTTGGCTGAGCAGTTTGGGTTGGCTTATTTCCCGACATACGGGGTCGTGCTGACCTTTCTGATCATGGTGGTGACGCTGGCTGTGCGCCCTCAAGGCCTGATGGGGGGGCGCTAGACCATGGATTCACGACAGCTCTTTTCCGGTGGATTTTCTCTCAGCGATATACATCCGGCAAAGCTGGCACTGGCGGTTTTTCTAATCGCCTATCCTGCCTTTTCGTCTGATTTCTTCACCTATCAGATTGGTGCCTATTCCCTGATCCTGGGAACCATCGCCTTATCGCTGATGATGTTGGCAGGCTATGGCGGGATGGTCAGCCTGGCGCAGATGACTGTCGCAGGCTTGGCAGGCTATCTGGTTGCCATCCTGGGCGATAACAGCATGGATGTGATGGGGCTGGGCTGGCCCTGGTGGATGACAGCCCCCGTTGCCATCCTGTCTGCGGCATTGTTCAGTGCTTTTATCGGCGCGATTTCAGTGCGCACAGAGGGGATCTATACCATCATGATCACCCTGGCGATTGGGGTCGCCTTCTTCTATTTCGTGCGACAGAATTATCCGGTGTTCAATGGATTTACCGGCTTTGCAGGCATCGAACCCCCAACGGTCCTGGGTGTGTATTGGCGCGATCCGGTGCCCTTCTATTATTTAACGCTTTTTATCGCTGCGGGATTTTTCTTTGCGGTGCTCTATGCCTCACGCTCGACCTTCGGGCTCAGCCTGCAGGCGATCCGCGACAATCCGCGCCGGATGCGGGCGTTGGGCTATGACGTCACCCTGCATCGCATCGCGGCTTATTTCATGTCGGGAGTCATTGCCGGGACGGCAGGTGTCTTGATGGTCTGGTTCAATGGCCGGATATCGCCTGGCTCCGTCGGTGTGGATGTTGTGATCGACATCCTGGTCATCGCCGTTGTTGGTGGAATGCGCCATCCAATCGGGCCGTTCCTGGGGGCGATTGCCTTTGTGCTTTTAGAGAATTTCGCCATCGATTTGATTGACCGGGAACGGTTCAACACCGTGATCGGGGTGGCGTTTTTGCTCATCGTGCTGTTTTCGCCCGATGGGTTGTTGGGACTTTGGAATCGGACGCGTGACAAGATCCGGTTCGGAAGAAAAGTGCGGTCAGGATATGGCAGCACAAAGACGAACGACCGGCATGCCGCTGGATCGTTGGAAGAAACCAAACCTTAAGGGAGGTTACTATGCTTGGTATCGGTAAAAAGGCCCTAGCAGCGGCGGCGATCCTGTCGTTTGCCAGCCCGGCCATGGCTGAGGACACCATCAAGATGGGTGCGCTCGCAACCCTGGAAGGTGCATTCACCGTGTTGGGTGAAGATGGTATGCGGGGCGTCAAAATGGCGCTGGAAGAGTTCAACTATACAGCAGGCGGCAAGAAGATTGACCTGATAACAGGCTCGTCTGATGCGTCTCCTGACAGTGCCGTACGGGCCGCCCGCAAACTGGTAGAACAAGATGGCGTGCAGGTCTTGGTGGGCCCGCTGTCTGGTTCCGAAGGTCTGGCGGTTAAAGATTACGCCAAAACCCACCCGGAAGTGACCTTCCTGAATGGCTCATCGGCCGCTCAGGATACGACGCTGCGTAACCCGGCCGACAACTTCTTCCGCTTTGGCACTGAGGGTGCACAATGGATGGCCGGTCTTGGGGAATATGCCTATAATGAGAAGGGCTACCGTAAAGTGGCGGTCCTGGCCGAAGATTACTCCTTCCCCTATACGCAGGTTTTTGGGTTCCTTGAACCCTTCTGTCGTCTGGGCGGGGAAGCCCCGGTTGACGCCCGCTTCTGGGTTCCGATTGGCAACAAGGATTACTCCTCCGTCATTGCAGCATTGCCAGATGATGTGGATGCCATCTTTGTTGCGCTGGGCGGGGCTGATGCCGTCAACTTCCTGACGCAGTATGAACAGGCGGGCGGCAGCGCCCCGCTGATCGGTGGTTCCATCACCGTTGACCAAACCGTGCTTGGCTCCAAGGGCCGGACCCGGGATTTCATCATCGGCACACCCTCTGCTGGCCCGATTTCGGATACGTGGGACGATCCAGCGTGGAATGCTTTTGTTGCTGCTTACAAGAAGCAGTTCCCTGATGGTTTCCCATCACCGTCGCTTTTTGCTCATGCCTATTACATCAACACCAAGGCCGCTCTTTTGGGTCTGGACGCTGTGAATGGCGACCTGTCTGATGGTGGTGCGAAATATCGGGCTGTTCTGTCCGATCTGGAATTCGACACGCCAACTGGTAAGGTCAGCCTGGACGAGCGTCGCAACGCCATTGCTGACATGTTCCTGTCAGAAGTGATCGTCGGCCCGGATGGGAATCTGGTCAACAAGGTCATCAAGGTTATCCCACAGGTCTCTCAAACCCTGGGCCTGTCTTATGATGAATTCTTGAAATACGGCCAGGTTGGTCGTGAAAACCCGACCTGTGGTTAAGGGTTAGCACGGATCATGGTTGGTACGAACGCCCTTTCCCGTCTGCAAAGCACCGGCCGTTATGCGCTGGAGCTGGAAGCTGTCAGTCGCCATTTTGGCGCATTGGTGGCCTTGGCGGATATTAACTTAACCGTAAAGGCGGGAGAGCGGCGGGCGGTCCTGGGATCAAACGGGGCGGGGAAGACCACTCTGTTCAATGCGATCACAGGGGATTTTCCGCCAACCACGGGCCGTGTGCGTTTGTTTGGTGAGGACGTGACGGATTTGCCCAGTCAGGAGCGAATCCGTCGCGGCCTGCGCCGTACCTATCAGATTTCCCTGTTGTTTAACGGGCTGAGCGTGATCGACAATATTTACCTTGCCTGTCGCGGTGTCAGCCGGGGTCGGTTTTCGCTGCGCCGGCCGGGGCGGTCCGATACGGCGATGGAAAGCGCGGAGACGCTGCTGCTTGCCGTTCATCTGGATGATGTCAAAGACCGACCGGTCTCTGAATTGAGTTATGGCCAACAGCGCCAGCTTGAAATTGCCCTGGCGCTTGCGGGCGCACCACGCCTGATCCTGCTGGACGAACCCGCAGCGGGGCTGTCGCCTACAGAGCGCACCGATTTGATTGAGATATTGCAATCACTGCCTGAGCATATGGGCTTTATAATTATCGAACATGATATGGATGTGGCGCTGCGCGTCGCGGATAGTGTCACGATGATGCATAATGGCCGGATCTTCAAGGAAGGCACGCCTGACGAGATCGAAAACGATCCAGAGGTGCAGGAGCTGTATCTGGGGAATGCCCATGGCTAATCGAACCCCCGTCAGAAATGCCTCTTCTGCCGTATTGCAGGTGCGGGATCTGCACGTTTACTACGGTCAGTCCCATGCGCTGCAAGGGGTGGACCTGACCCTGGAGGCAGGTGTCCATGCCGTCGTCGGGCGCAACGGCATGGGTAAGACGACATTATGCAATACGATCATGGGCCTACAGCCTGCCCGGCGCGGATCAATCCGGTTTCTGGGGGAGGAACTGATCGGTCAGCCCCCTTACAAAATTGCCAGTAAAGGAATTGGCTATACGCCGCAGGGTCGCCGTCTTTGGCCCTCACTGACAGTGGATGAACATTTACGATTGTCCGACACCGGCGGTGGTGCCTGGACGATTGAGCGTATCTACGACACGTTCCCGCGCCTGGCGGAACGTCAGCGCAATGGCGGTGCTCAATTGTCGGGCGGGGAGCAGCAGATGCTGGCGATTTCCCGCGCCCTTTTGCAAGACCCCCGCTTGCTGGTTCTGGATGAACCAACGGAAGGGCTTGCCCCTGTCATCGTGGATCAGGTTGAAGAACTGTTGGTTCGACTGACCGAAGAAAGCGATGTTGCGATCCTTCTGATCGAACAGAATATCTCTGTCGCCACGTCGATTGCCAAAGATGTGGCGATTATGGTCAATGGCAAAATCAGCCGTGTCATGCCCGCCGCTCAATTGGCAAATGACCGGGCCCTGCAGGAGCGCCTGTTGGGCGTTGGTCGCCATTCTCACGAAGACGTCGACCTTCCGGCATGGGAGCCAACGGCGGAAGTTCCCCAGATAGACCCTGAAACGCAAGAGCCTGCGGAAGATTTGGCAAAGCCACCGTCTCCCAGCCTGGTTTATGTGCCACCGACACGGTGGTCTGCGGCGCGCTGGTCTGAAGGAAGTGAAGCCGCGCCCGCTGACATGCCAGCATCAAAGCCGCCAGAACGGGTTCGGCCTTTTGATACCAAGCCGGAGCCCTTATTCAAAGAACCGCTGACCCCGTTGGAATCGCTGGTTGGCAATGACGTCTATGTGGTTGGCACATTCGATACCAAGGGCGCTGAACTGTCCTATATCCGTGACTGCATTGCCGCTCAGGGTCTTCGGGTGCGCACCGTCGACCTTTCAACGTCTGGCAAGCCGTCCAGCGCCGATGTTCCCCCTCATTTGGTTGCGCCCTACCACAAAGGGGGATCCTCAGCGGTTTTTGATTCGGATCGTGGGACCGCCGTGCGGGCCATGGCGGATGCCTTTGAAAACTGGATTGCGCGCCAGCGCGGTATTGGCGGGATCATTTCTGCGGCGGGTTCCGGCGGTACGGCACTTGCCACCCCGGCGATGCGTCGCCTGCCGATTGGCTTGCCCAAGGTAATGATCTCTACCGTCGCCTCTGGAGAGGTCGGGCAATATGTTGGGCCTTCTGACATTATGATGATGTATTCCGTAACCGACGTGCAGGGGCTGAACAAGATTTCGCGCCAGGTTTTGGCGAATGGTGCCAATGCGATGGTCGGCATGGTGAAACGCGCGGCTGCGGACAAAATTACCCGCGACAAAATACCTGCCAAGCCGGGGCTGGGCCTGACAATGTTCGGGGTGACGACCACGGCAATCCAGCAAGTCACCGCGCAGTTGGATGACCTGTATGACTGCCAGGTGTTCCATGCGACCGGCGTTGGGGGGCGGTCGATGGAAAAGCTTGCAGATAGCGGTCTGTTATCTGCTGTCATGGACCTGACCACGACAGAGATTTGCGACATGATGTGTGGGGGCGTATTCGCCGCGACAGAGGATCGCTTCGGGGCCATCATCCGCACCCGCATTCCCTATGTCGGGTCGCTGGGGGCGATGGATATGGTGAATTTCGGGGCCCGCAATACTGTTCCGGAAAAGTATAAGGATCGGGTCTTTGTGGAACATAACCCGCAAGTCACCCTGATGCGCACTACCGCGTCAGAGAATGCCAAAATGGGCGACTGGATTGCCAGTCGATTGAATGAGATGACCGGACCTGTGCGGTTCCTGATCCCGGAAGGCGGCGTGTCGGCCCTGGATGCGCCGGGCAAAGCATTCCATGACCCAGCGGCGGATAAGGCCCTGTTTGATGCCTTGACCGCCCGGTTCCAGGAAGGGGGCAATCGCCGCCTGATTCGTGTTTCCCACCATATTAATGATCCAGCTTTCGCGCGTGCAGCGATTGAGGCGCTGGAAGAGATAAACCCGATGAAAAGGAATACCCGTTATGCCGCGGTTTGAACGAAAAGACCTGCTTGAGAAGTTTCAGGATATGAAGCGCAAGGGCGTACCGATTGTTGGGGGCGGGGCGGGCACTGGCCTGTCTGCGAAATGCGAAGAGGCAGGCGGTATTGATCTGATCGTGATCTATAATTCCGGGCGGTATCGCATGGCGGGGCGGGGCTCTCTGTCCGGCATGATGGCCTATGGCAATGCCAATGATGTGGTGATGGAAATGGCCCATGAAGTCCTGCCCGTCACCAAAAAGACGCCGGTTCTGGCCGGGGTGAATGGCACCGATCCGTTCTGTATCTTTGATCATTATCTGGATCAGGTGAAGGCCATCGGCTTTTCCGGCATTCAGAATTTTCCAACGGTCGGGCTGATTGATGGGACGTTCCGGGCCAATCTGGAAGCAACCGGAATGTCTTATGGCCAGGAAGTGGATGTGATCCGACTGGCGCATGAAAAAGACATGTTCACCACACCCTATGTCTTTAATGAAGACGACGCGACGGCGATGGCAAAGGCGGGGGCTGATATCATCGTGTGCCATCTGGGGCTGACCACGGGTGGGTCAATCGGGGCGGGCACGGCGTTGACGCTGGAAGAATGCCCGGCGCTGGTCAATGCCTGGTCAGAGGCTGCGCTGAAGGTCAACCCGGATGCGATAATCCTTGTCCATGGCGGCCCGGTCGCGATGCCACAGGATGCNGAATACGTTCTGAACAATACTGAAAACTGTCACGGTTTCTATGGCGCATCCTCTATGGAGCGTCTGCCGACAGAAATAGCGCTTACCGAACAAACGAAAGCCTTCAAGGCAATTCGAACCGCCTGAAGGGAGGAGGTGTGACCATGACAACCGGTCTGATTGGATCAATAATTCTGTGGCTCATCATAGGTATCATCGCAATAGCGGTGGTCGTCTATCTATTGAACTGGCTTTATCATCGCTCAACCAAAGAGGTCGCCTTCGTGCGCACCGGCTTTGGGGGGGAGACAGTGGTGATCAATGGTGGGGCCCTGGTCCTGCCGATCATCCACGAGGTGACGCCCGTCAATCTGAACGTGGTGCGCATCTCCGTCTCGCGCACGAAAGAATCGGCTGTCATTACACGCGATCGCATGCGCGTGGATATCGAAGCCGAATTTTTCGTCCGTGTTATCCAGAAGCCCGATGCTGTGGCAGCGGCCGCGTCAACCCTGGGCCGTCGAACGATGGATCCAGCGGGACTGGCGGATCTGCTGAATGGGAAATTCGTTGGGGCCTTGCGGTCGGTTGCTGCTGAGATGTCCTTGGATGAAATGCATGAGAAGCGCGGCGACTTTGTATCTATTGTCGAAGAGCGTGCTGCCGGGGCGCTGGCGCGCAATGGGCTGGAGTTGGAATCCGTTGCGATTACGGATTTGGACCAGACCAATCTGGAATTCTTCAATCCGGCCAATCGCTTTGACGCTGAAGGTTTGACGCAACTGATCGAAACCATCGAGTCACGGCGCAAGCTGCGCAATGACATCGAACAATCGTCGATGGTTGCCATTCGCACACGCAATCTGGCGGCAGAAAAAGAGACGCTGCACCTGGAACAGGAAAGCGAGAATTCGCGCCTGAACCAGGAGCGTGCGCTGGAAGCCCTGCGTGCAGAACAGCGGATGGAGATCGTGCGCAACCGTGTCGCGATGGAGGCCGAGGCGGAAAAATCCCGGATCGCCAGCGAACGCGAAACCCGCGAATACGATATTGATCGCCGCCGCGCCCTGGAAGGATCGGAAATCAAGGCGCAGTTGGAAATCGAACAGGCCCGGATCGCCCAGGAAGAGGCCCTGGAAGCCGCCCGGATCGCGCGCGAAAAACAAATTCGCACGCAGCAGATCAAACAACGCCATGAGATCGAAACAGCCGAAATTGCATCCAGTGAGGATGTGGAACGGGCTAAGATCGTTTCTGAACGTCAATTGCGCGATGCACGGATCACGGCGGATGAGGAAATTGAGGCCCATGAAATCGCTCGGGGCCAGCAGGTGGAAACCGCACGGATTTCTGCAAACAAGGCGGTGGAATCGGCGCGTATTGCCCAGGAACAGGTATTGGATAAGGCCCGTATCGAACGGGACCGCCTGTTGCGCGCGCAACAGATTGCCCAGCGTCAGGCTATCGAAGAGACTGAGATTTCCGCTCAAGAAGAGGTCGAGCGGGCGCGCATTGCCTCCAATCGTGGCCTGGAAGAAGCCCGCATTCTGCAGCAGCGCGATTTGAAACGCCTGGAGATTGAGCGTGCTCTGGCCCTGGAACTGGCGGAAATTGAGAAACATATCGGTATCCTGCAGAAGCAGGCGGCTGAAGCGGATGCAATGGTCGAAACCGAAGGTGCGCGCGCCAAGGCGGTTGCGGCGGAAGAGAAGGTTGGCACCGTCCGCGAAACAGAAATGGCTGAACGCATCGCGGCTGTGGACCGGTTGCTGGCCAAGAAGGATGCGGATGCCGCGGTTATTGCTGCTGAGGCTGAGAAGATCACAGCCAGCGTTGCCGCAGAGGCCCAACGTCTGCGCAATGAAGCCGAAAATGTTCTCAGCGAGGATGCCCGTGCCGGTGCCTTGCGTGGCAAGATGATTGATCGCCTGGAAGGCATCGTGCGCGAAAGCGTGCGGCCGCTGGAAAACATCGAAGGGATCAAGATCCTGCATGTCGATGGTCTGGGCGGCGGCAACGGTAATGGTGGCGGCAGTCGGTCCCCAACCGATGAGGTGATTGAAAGCGCATTGCGGTATCGCGCACAGGCCCCGCTGATCGATGAGATGATGAAGCAGATCGGTGTGGAAAATCCCAATGTCGCGAAAATGGGGGATATTTTCCGGTCCGCCAAGGATGCCCAAAGTCTGGCCACTGCTGCCCAAGGCAGCAAGAAGAAGTCGGGGGATGACGAATGACCCATGTCTATGCGTCTTCCATCATATCGGCATCTGTGGATCAGGTTTGGAAGGTGGTTCGTGACTTCAATGCGCTGCCCGCATGGCATCCGAGCATTGCAGAAAGCCGCATCGAAGAAGGCCGCCCCGCAGATCAGGTCGGCTGTGTGCGCGCCTTCCGCCTGAAAGACGGCGGGTTCATCCGCGAACAGCTTTTGGCGCTGTCGGACTATGACTTCAGTTGCAGCTATGCGATCCTGGAAAGCCCGATGGGCGTGGAAAACTATGTCGCTGTGATGAAATTGAGCCCCGTCACGGATGGCAATCGATGCTTCGCAGAATGGTATGCTGATTTCGACTGTGCGCCAGACCGGGAAGCGGAATTGACCGCTTCCATTGGCGGTGGCGTGTTTCAGGGCGGATTCGATGCCCTGAAGAGCCGGTTCGGGGGCTGACCCATGGTTACGGTACACCGCAGCACTGTCATCCAGGCGCCCCTTGCGGCGGTATGGGCGATTCTGCGGGACTTTAACGGTCATGACCGCTGGCACCCCGCCGTCGCGTGCAGCGACCTGGAAGCTGGACGGAAGACCGACCAGATTGGGGNGGTTCGTAATTTCAAACTGGAGTCCGGGGAAGGGCTGCGCGAACAGTTACTATCCCTGTCTGACAAGGACCACAGCCTGCGCTATGCCATTGTTGAAAGCGATGTGCCGCTTCAGAATTACATTGCCGAAATCAAGCTAAAGCCTGTTACCGACGGGAACGGGACTTTCTGCACCTGGACCTCACGCTTTGATGCGCCAAAGGGGCGGGCGGATGAATTGGCGGCGCTGGTCGCAGATGGTGTCTATGTCGCGGGGTTCGAGGCAATCCGCAAGCGGGTCGCCTCATCCACCCCCAGCGCCCCTTCTGTTCAATCGCAGGCTGGTCCGGGCATGGATGGCATGGCCATGGGGATCAAACGCTATGGCGGGCCGGACGAATTGCAGCCGGTCGAGATTAAAGCCCCTGTTCCAGGTCCCGGCGAGGTTCGGTTGGCGCAGACCGCCATCGGAGTGAATTACATCGATGTCTACTGCCGGACCGGATATTTCAAACTGTTGTCGCCGCCGGGCGTGCCGGGAATGGAAGCTGTGGGCACGGTGATCGATGTCGGACCCGGTGTGCGTCATCTCTCCGTCGGTCAGCGCGTTGGCTATGCCTGTCCACCTGTTGGTGCCTATGCAACGATACGCACCATGCCGGCGGCTTTGGTCATTCCGTTGCCAGATCGCATTGATGATGCGACCGCTGCGGCGGGCCTCTTGAAAGGTATGAGTGCTGAATTCCTGCTGCATCGTGTCCATCCGGTGCAAAAGGGGGAGACCGTTTTGATCTTCGCGCCTGCAGGCGGTGTCGGGCGGCTGTTATGCCAATGGGCGGCCTATCTTGGGGCGACTGTCATTGGTGCGACCTCAACCGAGGAGAAAGCGCGACTTGCCCGCGCATCTGGCGCGCATCACGTCATTCTGCCCGGTGCAGACAGCCTGGAAGACCAGGTTCGTGCGCTCACCAAGGGGCGGGGCGTAGATGTGATCTATGATGCGGTTGGTCGCGACAGCTTCGCGCATTCTGTGGAAGCATTAGCGCCCTGTGGTCACCTGATCAGTTTTGGCCAGGCTTCCGGCGATATCGGGGCATGGGATATCGGCTCGCTGGCGGCGAAATCGATCACCCTGTCGCGCCCGAATTTCGCCCACTATACCGACACACCAGAAAAGGTGCAGGCAATTACGCAACGGCTGTTCCAGGCTATCGATCAGCGCATTGTCGCAATTGAACCAGCCCGCCGTTACAAGCTCAGCGATGCTGCCCAGGCCCATCGCGCCCTGGAAGGTCGCCAGACCACCGGGGCTTCCATCCTAATTCCAGATGATTTGTATCGATAGAAAGGCCGATCATGAAACTTGCAGTATTTGAATGGAAGGGTGCGCGTCATATCGGCGTTGTCTCAGAATCAGATGACACGGTGACACGTCTGGATATCGCATCCGATGCTGTGGCGGAAGCGGGGGTCACCGCCTTGATTGGGCGCGATCTACCCGCGACGGCGGAAGTTCTGGCGCTGTCAGATGTGTCCCTGTTGGCCCCTGTTCCCCGCCCACGGCGCAATATTTTCTGCGTTGGAAAGAATTATTTCGATCATGCGCATGAATTCGCCTCGTCCGGTTTTGACAGTTCCGCGGCGAAAGGGGCGATCCCGGAAGCACCGAT
Source organism: Rhodospirillales bacterium (assembly GCA_002696645.1). GTDB lineage: Bacteria > Pseudomonadota > Alphaproteobacteria > UBA8366 > Aestuariispiraceae > Pacificispira. Next base: position 29,785 of record NZSA01000067.1, read on the forward strand.
CATTTTCTCAAAGGTACCGGAATGTGTCGTGCGGACGGGTGACCCGATCCGCATTGATGCCAGTGTCTCCACCGCCATTGATTATGAAGCAGAGCTTGCTGTGATCATCGGCAAGGGCGGTCGTAACATCGCACCGGAAGCCGCACTGTCTCATGTTTGGGGATATACGATCGTCAATGATATCACCGCGCGGGATTTACAGGGTCAGCACAGCCAATGGCTGATCGGGAAATCGCAGGACAGTTTCTGTCCAATGGGTCCCTGGGCTGTAACCGCCGATGCAGTGGATCTGGCCGACACGACAGTGAAATGCTGGGTGAATGGTGAGATACGCCAAGATTCGAACACCAAGCTTCTGATATTCGATGTTCCGACGATCATCGCCGCCCTGTCCAATGGCATCACCTTGCAGCCGGGGGACGTGATCGCCACGGGAACGCCAGCAGGTGTGGGCATTGGCTTCAAGCCGCCAAAATATATGGTGCCGGGCGATGTCGTTCGGGTCGAGATATCGGGCATTGGGACACTGGAAAACCCGGTTGAGGCGTATTGATCATGGCGGATGTACGACTGGGCAGTATGGTGATTGAGGATACGGGCACCGGTGAGGCGGTGGTAATGGTCCATGGACTTGGTGGCAGTTCAAACAGCTTCCAGCCGATAATGGCAGATCTGGGGGACTATCGTGTGTTGCGCCCTGATCTGCCCGGTGCCGGTCGGTCCAGATTGCGCCCCGGATTAAAGGGCCTGCCAGGTCTGGCGCAAGCCATTCAGGATGCCCTGCGCGCGACGGGCGTAGAATCTGCGCATTTCGTTGGCCATTCCATGGGGACGATCCTGTGTCAGTATCTTGCGGCAAGCAGTCCAAAGCTTGTGCGCAGCCTGACCTTGTTCGGTGCCATTCTGGAGCCGCCCGTCGCCGCGCGACAGGGATTGAAGGAACGCGCGGCTGCTGCCCGCAAGGACGGTATGGCAGGGATTGCGGATGCTGTTTGCAAGGGCAGCCTGTCTGCGGCATCGCGGGCTGAAAACCCGGTTACGACAGCCTTCGTGCGCGAGAGTTTGATGCGCCAGGATGCGGCGGGATATGCCCATCATTGTGAGGCTTTGTCGACTATGGAGCCTGCAGATCACAGCGCCATCCGCTGCCCGACCCTTCTGATCGCTGGTGATGCAGATCCGGTTGCCCCTGTTGCAATGGGAACGGCGCTGAAGAACCGGATTGCGGGCGCACGGTTGGAAGTGCTGCCCAATGTTGGGCATTGGATGATGATTGAGGCGCCGGCGCGGTCATCCGCCCTGTTGCTGGAAACATTGGAGGCCGCCCAGGCCTGAGCCTGAGGGGACCCCGTTAGAAAGGGAGAGAAATCATGGCAGAGAACCGGTTCAGTGGCTGGGGCGGCAGGGGTGGCGATGCTGCTGCAGGTCCCTCTGATATAGTCTTCGGCAATGTTCAGATCCTGGATGGATCGGGTGAGCCACCCTTTTCAGGGGAGGTCACGGTATCGGGCAATCGCATCAAATCCATCACCCGGACGGGCAGTGGCTTTGGCGGCAGCCTGAACAGTTGGTCGACCACTGGCAGCACCCGGATCGACGGGCGTGGCATGACCCTGATGCCAGGGCTGATAGACGCGCATCTGCATCTCAGCTGGAACAATGCGCCGGGGATCAATCCCATTCAGATGATGCCGATTGAAGAGCATATGCTCAATTGCGTCTATATGTCCAAAATTGTGCTGGATGCCGGTTTTACGGCTGGCTGCGGGGCGGCGGCAGCTAAGCCACGTTTGGATGTGGTGATCCGTGACGCCATTCGGTCCGGCAAGGTGCCGGGCCCACGCTATACCGCCGCCGGGCCGGAGCTTACTTCTGTCGGGGGCCTGGGGGATGCATCCCTGCCGCATATTGATCATGAAGGCCTTAACCTGGGCATTGTGGTATCGGGCGTTGAAGACATGCGCCGCAATGTAAGAATTTTGATGAAATGGGGCGTTGATACGATCAAGCTGAACCTGTCGGGGGAAGAGATTACCGGCATGGGGGCTGAAGAAAATCAGTTCACCGATGACGAAATCAAGGTCGCCTGTGATGAGGCCCGCAGCCGGGGACGCCGCCTTGCCGCCCATGCCAGGTCCAAGGAATCAATCAAGAAATGCGTTCAGTTTGGTATTCACAATATCTATCACGCCTCGTTCACCGATGAAGAAGCGCTGGATATGCTGGAAGCCAATAAGGACAAACATTTCGTCGCGCCGGGCCTGGCCTGGTTGTTGAATACAGCCCGCAATGCAGGGGAATTTGGCATTAAACCCGGTACACCGATTACCGATGCCTATGAGCGTGAGTTGGAACATGCCGTCGAGTCCATGCAGAAAATGCGCAAGCGGGGTATCCGGGTTCTGATCGGCGGTGATTATGGCTTCGCCTGGACGCCGCATGGCACGAATGCCAAGGATATTGAATATTTTGTCGATCTGATTGGCATGACCCCGATGGAGGCGATTCAGTCTGCCACCCAGCTGGGCGGCCAGATCATGGGCATGGGCAACGAGCTGGGTCAGATCAAGGAAGGTTATCTGGCAGACATGCTTCTGGTCGATGGGGACCCGTTGCGCGATGTTCGGATATTGCAGGACAAGAAGCGTATTGTGGCGATCATGCAGGATGGAAAATTTCATCGTGCGCCCAGTAATCAGGCCCAGGGAATGTTACTCTCAGCCTAAACGCGTTCCTAAACTGAATTCTTCCGGTCGGCACGACAGATATCGGTGTGCCGTGCGGTGTCCCAATGTTCAATCGCCGGACGCGGTGCGGATGGTCCGTCCGTATATAGGGCTGTTGCATTGCGAGATATGTACCGCTACAAGATTAATTTGCGAATGATTATTAGTATTAATACGCTCGATTTCTATCAGGCTGACAGTTGGGTCACAGGCTGTCCGTCGCGTTCAGGATCGATAAAGGATCGTTCAGTTTGGGACAGAATGCCAATATACAGGACCTTTTTCTAACGCATAGGGCGGCACTGGTCGATTATGCGTCTGGATTAACCGGCAATCGCGCCAATGCGGAAGATCTGGTCCAGGAAGCCTGGATGCGCCTGTCCCAGGCGACCGACCGGCGGCGGCTGGATGAACCCCGAAATTATCTGTATCGGATCGTGCGTAACCTGGCGATTGATGGTCATCGTAAAACCGCGCGGGAACAGCGGACCCTGTTAAACCAGCGCGACGATGGTCAGGGGGGGCACGACGCACCGTCAACGGCAACGCCAGAAACGATTGCCCTGTATCGGGATCAGCTTTCGCAGGTTCAGGATGCGATGGCGGAATTGCCCAGGCGAACCCGCATTGCGCTGGAAATGCACCGTATTGGTGGGTTCAAACTGCGCGAGATTGCTGCCACCTTGAACATATCCCTGCCAATGGCGCATATATTGGTTGCAGAGGGTGTAGACCATTGCAAGCGACGCTTGGGGTGGCCTTGATCCTGTAACTCAATTATTTTCTAGAAAATACCGCATGGTAACCGTCCTTTATCAATGGATGGCTTCATTTATCACAGGGTCGGCGCTCGCCCGGCTTCCGTCAATTGCCGCAGTTTGAGGAACAGCATGACCGACGACCCGCCCCAAGCACTGGAAACCGCGTCACGGGAGGCGACAAACTGGTTGATCCTGTTGCAGGACGACCCGGACGACCCCGATTTGCAGAAAGCGTTTTCGGCCTGGTTAAATGCCTCTCCTCTTCATTCCAAGGCCTGGCAGGCGAGCGGACAGGTCGACATTATGATTCGTGACACCCCACCGGTATTCAAGGAAGTTTGGGGACACCAGAAGACCCTGGCAAAATCAGCGACCGATGCAACGGTTGGCAGGCCTATGAGATCCGTCAGAAACCAAAACCGCCCGCACCGTGGCTGGGGGTCCTTGGTGGGGCTTGCGGTGGCGGCCTGTCTGTTGCTCGCATTTCTGCCAACCATTTCAAGGGAGCTTCAATCTGATTACGTGACTGGTACGGCTGAAACACGCATCGTCACATTGCAGGATGGCAGCACGGTCACGATGGCACCGGAAACATCCCTTGCCATTGATTTTACGACAAAGGAGCGCCGTATAGATCTGCTTTCCGGCAGTGCTTACTTCTCGGTCGAAAAGAATTCTGACTGGCCATTCCGCGTTCTCAGTGGTGACCTCGTCACGACGGTCACGGGAACGCAATTTTCGGTTCGCTTGAATGATTACGGGAATACGGTCGCGGTAAGTGAAGGCAGTGTGCGGATTGACTATCACTCAGCCACCCAAACGGTTTCTGAAACCCTGATTGCGGGCCAATCTGCGTCTATTGACCGATTGGGGGCGGTTGCGTTGCGGGTAATTTCCCCGTCTCAGGTCGCGGCATGGCGGGAAGACCGACTTGTTGTTCAGGACGAACCGTTGGGCGCGGTCCTTGATCAATTACAGGATTATCTTCCCGGCGCTGTGATCCTGGCCAATCCGGGTCTGGCAGATCGACCGATCACAGGATACTACAGTCTTACCGACCCGGAAAATGCGGTTCGGGCGGTCGCCCTGGCGCATAACCTGACGCTGTGGCGTGTCACGCCCTGGTTTCTGATTTTATCCGAAAAATAAAAGAATCTTTTAAAATCAACAGTATATAAATTTTCCAAAAGTTTTTTTTAGAAAGGCGCTCTCGGCCATCGTCTCTGCAGGAGAACAATGGAAATAAGACGCATTCGCACAGCCATCGCCATGCGAAGACGATCTGTTTCTGCCAATCAGAATTAAGACCGGAGAGATACAATGGCGATAAACTGTGCGTGCAATATCCGCAAAAACCGGAGTTTGAGAGTCAGCGCCCTATTGGTGACGACGGCGCTGGTTGCCGTGCTGAGCCATGGCCCAGTGGCAGCACAAGAAGCCCGACCGCAGGGTTTACAGACTCAAAAACAGTCATTTGCCGCTTCTCAGGCCCCGTTGTGGGGCATGACACCGTTGCAGTTGGCCCAGGCCGACACCGGATCTGTTCAGAACTATGATATTCCGGCACAGCCTTTGGCCAGTGCGCTGGCCGTATTCGGGCAACAATCCGGGCTTCAGGTGACGGTGGATGGAGCCCTTGTGCGCGGTATTCAATCCCCTGCTGTGACGGGCGAAATGACCTCAGACGAGGCCGTGGCGACGCTTTTGGCCGGCAGCGATCTGACCTATCGCATGGTCGATGGATCGACCATCGCCATCGAAAAGCGTGCCGAACAAACGGGATCAACGATCTTGCTGGATCCCGTTACGGTAGCGGGAACTGGAACCTCCCCCCTATCCGACATCGAGAATCTGCCCAGCCCTTATGCCGGTGGCCAGGTGGCGCGGGGCGCCCGGATCGGGGTGCTGGGAAATCAGGACATGATGGAAACGCCGTTCAGCGCGACCGGGTATACAGAGCAGGCAATCCGCAATCAGCAGGCGGAATCAATTGCGGATGTGATGGCCAATGATCCATCGGTTCGAAGCGGGTATGGTTTTGGGAACTTTTCAGAACTTTTTGTGGTGCGTGGTTTCCCATTGGCCATGGAAGATGTGTCGATGGACGGGCTGTACGGGACGACACCTCGGTAGATCGCCAATATCGACGCCTATGAACGGGTGGAAGTGTTTCGGGGGGCCAGTGCCTTTGTGAACGGTANCCCGCCGGNAAGCACCGGGACGGGGGGCACTATTAATCTGGTGCCAAAGCGTGCTGAAGACACACCGATAACCTCTCTGACCGGTAAATATGGAATGACGTCAGAATTTGGCGGGCATGCAGATGTTGGTCGCCGGTTTGGGGCTGACAATGCGTTTGGCATGCGCGTCAATCTTTCTTCACGACAAGGCGAAACTGCAATTGACGACGAGGAACGCACCTCTCGCCTTGCCTCTGCGGCCTTGGATTATCGCGGTGAAAAGGTGCGATTGACCCTGGATACGCTGCTGCAATCACAGCGGATCGACAAGGGGCGCCCGGTCGTCAATGTCAGTTCGTCGGTCATTCCCGACGCGCCTGATGCGAATACCAATTATGGGACAGACTATTCCTTTTCTAACCTGGAAGATCGCTTCATCCAGATGCGGGGTGAATATGATGTGCTGGACTCGCTGACCCTGTATGGCGCGGTTGGCTATCGCTTTATGCGAGAGGACGGAATTTATGCCAGCCCAACGGTGACGAATGTTGCCGGGGATGCCACAATCGGGCGATTGGACGTTCCGCGTGAGGATCAGACCTTAAGCGGTCAGTTTGGGGGGCGTGCTCAGGCGGAAACCGGTGATGTCACCCATCAGATGAATGCGGGCATGTCCGCTTTCCACACGGTCAATCGCAACTCCTTCGTTTTCGGGTCAAGTCAAAATACGAACATCTATAATCCAGTCAGCGTGTCCATTCCCAACGCGACATCCACCGGTGGGGACCTGCAGGACCTGCCAAAAGTCAGTGAATCCTGGCTCAGAAGCTATTTCGTCTCGGACACGCTGGGATTTGTTGACGATCAAGTGCTGGTCACGCTGGGCGCGCGACACCAGACCGTCAAGGTGAAGGGCTATAACCGGACCAGCCTTCGGGAAACGTCGAATTACAATGAATCCAAATTATCCCCAGTTGTCGGCCTGGTGATCCGTCCAACGGAACAGATTTCACTCTATGCCAACAGGATCGAAGGTTTGGCCCAGGGACCAACCGCACCGACCACGGCGGCAAATACTGGCGAGGTCTTCCCCCCCTATGTCTCTGTACAATATGAAGCTGGGGTGAAATTGGATTATGGGACAATCGGTGGGTCAGCGGCTGTGTTCCAGACCAGCCAACCCAGCGGGATCACCGATCCGACCACAAATGTCTTTGGCATTGATGGTGAACAGCGAAACCGAGGCATCGAACTATTAGCCTTTGGGGACCTGACCCCGGATATCCATCTTCTAGGCGGCGTGACCTATACCCAGGCCGAATTGTCCAAAACGGCGGGTGGCACCAATGATGGCAATTTCGCAGTCGGTGCGCCACAATATCAGGCCAATATGGGTGTCGAATGGGACCTTCCCTATCTCAGCGCAACCACACTAAGCGCCCGGATGATCTATACCGGAACGCAATATCAGGATACGGCGAATACAAAGCGGGTTCCCGAATGGTCGCGGTTGGATATCGGCGCGCGCACGACCCAGACCTTTGACGGTCAGGACGTTACGTTCCGGGCGAATATCGAAAACGTGACGAACAATGCCTACTGGGCTTCCGTGCAGGGTGGATATCTAACGCAAGGGGCGCCGCTGACAGGGAAACTCTCGGTCTCCACCAATTTCTGATGGGGTAAGAGGGAAGCCGGAGCAGCCGCCAATGTCTAACCGTTCGCTTAAAGTCTGGATCTGGTTGCATAAATGGACCAGCCTTGTCTGCACAGTATTCATGTTGATGCTGTGCCTGACAGGCCTGCCGCTGATCTTTCATGACGAGATCGAAAGTCTTCTGGAAGAGGATCAGGCCCTGCCTGAAATGCCGGCCGGAACGCCTTTGAAGTCTTTGGACGAGGCTTTGCAGACAGCATTGGATACTTATCCGGGAGAGCGTGGCCTGTTCATGAGTTTTGATGTTGATCGACCGGTCGTGAATGTCACGACCGGTCCGGTGGCGCGATCGACGTTGGAACAGATGCACATCACCTCAATCGATTTGCGCAGCGCGGAAATCGTCGGTGCGATTACCGATGACGGGATCATGCACTTCATTCTGGACCTGCATACCGATATGTTCCTTGGGCCCTGGGGGGAATATTTCCTGGGCCTGATGGGGTTCCTTATGATCCTGGCGATTGTTTCTGGCGTGGTTGTCTATACGCCCTTCATGCGGCGGCTGGATTTTGGGACGCTGCGCGTTCGCGGTAGGCGGGATTCCGCAGCACTGGCTGGCGATGTAAAGACGACATCCCCGACAGGTGGCACATCAGTTAAGCGTGTGGCCCGAAAGACATGGTTGGACCTTCATAACCTCTTGGGCATCGTGACCATGATGTGGCTGACTGTTGTTACGGTGACTGGAATAATCCAGACGATATCAACGCCCCTGGTTGATCTGTGGCGTTGGCAACAGCTTTCAGAACTAACACAGATCTATGGCGGTAAAGAAACGCCAGACACTTTTTCTTCACTGCATGAGGCGGTTGAGACCGCAAAATCTGCAAGTCCCGGCATGCGCCCGCAATTCGTCGCTTTTCCAGGCGTCCGGTTCAGCAGTGACCACCATTACGCGGTCTGGCTGCGTGGCGCGACGCCAGCAACCAGCCAATTGCTGACACCGGCCCTGATAGATGCGGAAACGGGCGAATTCACCGCGATGCGCACAATGCCCTGGTATATGACGGCGCTTCGATTGTCCTCTCCGCTGCATTTCGGGGATTATGGTGGGATGCCGATGAAGGTCCTGTGGGCCATATTGGATATCCTGGCCGTCGTCATTCTGGTCAGCGGATTGTATCTGTGGTTGGGAAAAATGAAGACGGTGCGCCCCGAAACAGAGACCAAATCATCTGCTCATTCCGCCCAGTTTTCCGGAAGTCGGTCATGAAGCACCGTCGCATTACCGCCAAAACCAATTGGCAGATTTTCGCAATCCCGTTGCTCTTAGCGATTTTGACACTGGTTGGTCTCATCGCGGGATTGCTGGATGATGGGCTGTTTGACGTATTGTCCTGGGCGGGCCTTTTCTTTCCAGTTGCCGCCATTTTATGGGCTTTCAAATATCGTCGCATAACGAGCGAGAAAGACGGCAGTTAAGGTTAAAATCGCGACGGTTTCTGAGCACCGGGGCAACGGGGCCATGCCGAAGGTCGGTCTGTTATCTGGCCGGTGCTTCATTCATTCTGTCCAATGTTACACGATACAAGTGCAACCAGAATTTTAAATGCACCATAAGGGTTTAGCTTTTTGTCCTATATGATGGTCTGCCTTGTTTCGGCTTTTCTTGAGCTTTCTGTAACCGCATGATGCGTGGGAACCGTTCCAAGAGGTAAGAGGATTCCATGCAGTTTAAATCCCTCAATGAGAATGAAGAGATTGTTCAGATCCGAGAGAGCATCGGTAGGCTGTGCCAAGAGTTTCCGCCTGAATATTGGCGCGCGCTGGACAGGGAGTCGGCTTATCCCAGCGATTTTGTTAAGGCGCTGTCTGACGCTGGATATCTGTCGGTTTTGATTCCTGAAGAATATGGTGGTTCTGGCATGGCGCTGTCCGGGGCCGTTGCAATCCTCGAGGAGATTCAGAGGCAAGGGGGCAATGGCGCCGCCTGTCATGCTCAGATCTATATGATGGGGGCGGTCCTGCGGCATGGAAATGACGAGCAGAAGCAGCGCTATCTCCCTCAGATTGCGTCTGGAGAGTTGCGCCTTCAGGCATTCGGGGTCACGGAACCGACCAGTGGCACCGATACGCTATCCCTGCGCACCTTTGCGCGTCGTGAGGGGGATCATTACATCGTCAATGGTCAGAAGGTTTGGACCAGCCGCGCTGAACATTCAGATCTTATGCTGCTGTTGGTGCGGACAACCCCGAAAGAGGACGTTAAGAAACGCTCTGACGGATTGTCCGTCCTGATCGTCGATATGCGTGAGGCAAAGAAGGATGGCATGACCATTAAGCCGATCCGCACGATGATGAATCACTCAACGACAGAAGTCTTTTTTGAAAATGTTAAGGTCCCTGTCGAAAACCTGCTGGGCGAAGAGGGGAAGGGGTTTCGCTATATCCTGTCTGGCATGAATGCTGAACGCATCTTAATCGCGGCGGAATGCATTGGGGATGCGAAATGGTTCCTGGAAAAGGCATCGGCCTATGCCTGCGAACGGGTCGTGTTCGGGCGCCCAATCGGCCAGAATCAGGGCATCCAGTTTCCTTTGGCAAAGGCCTATGCGCATATGCGAACCGCCGAATTGATGGTCCATCACGCCGCTGGTCTGTATGAGGCTGGCGCAGACTGTGGCGAAGAGGCGAATATCGCCAAGATGCTGGCCGCAGAGGCGTCCTGGATGGCAGCAGAAGCCTGTGTTCAGACACATGGCGGCTTTGGCTTTGCCGAGGAATATGACATTGAGCGCAAGTTCCGGGAGACGCGTCTGTATCAGGTCGCGCCGATATCCTCGAATTTGATCCTAAGTTACCTGGCGGAGCATGTGCTTGGCATGCCCCGTTCCTACTAGGTGGGATCGATTGAGCCCGGCGGTCTTTCAGGCTGAACCGAAACTTATGCCACCGCGTTGATCACATACAGTTTCCGGATATGGGTATGGATCGTCCATTCGCCGGTCCAGCCCAGCGGAAGGATCAGCAGGTCACCTGGGCCAAGGTCGCGCTGACCGCTGCCGTCACTATTCTTGACGGTCGCAGTCCCCGAAATGATGTGACAGTATTCTGCTGATTTCGTGCGATCCGCGGTAAAGACACCTGGCGTGCATTCCCATACGCCAATATGCGTCAACCCATCGGCGGAGGTCCAAAGCGGGGCGGAAGCTTCCTTTTGGCCAGGCGTTATAGTCGTCGGCTTCGGGGAGAATTCACCAACTGGCTGACCGGCCAAATCGGCAAATGTTTTCAAATCGATCATGATGGGTCCTTGAAGTATGCGAAGAAGGTGAGACGGACGTCCAACGCTATTTCTACAGTTTTTCGGTATTACAACAATGCTTAATCTAGGCCTCCAACTTGGTGACCTGATAGGTTGCGCGGGCCAGCCAGTCCGGGTTGATTTCAACACCCCAGCCCGGCGCGTCAGTAACCGTCGCCTTGCCATCCGTGATGGTATAGGGGGATTCCACGAACAGGTCGTATTGCCAGGGATAGTAATCCGCTTCCTCAATGGAGAATTCCAGATATTTTCCGGCATTGGGAATGGCCCGTAACAAATGCATGGTAAACAAGGTCACCAGGGACAGATTGGCGCAATGGGGCGTGCAGGGCAGGCCAGCTTCCGCCCCCATGGCGGCAACTTTCAGAATGCGTTCCATCCCACCCATATACATGACGTCTGGTTGGATGATGTCGACGGCGCGCATGGCGATCATGCGCTTCCAATGGTGCAGGTCCCAATCCTGTTCCCCACCGGTCACATCGATAGACAGGGCCTTTGTGACCTCGGCAGTTTGTTCCATTTCCCAATAAGGGCAGGGTTCTTCAAAATGGCTGACGCCATTGTCTTCCAGCATCGCGCCCAGCTCTATCGCGCGGGCGGGGGAATAGCAGGAATTGGCATCGACCAACAGGGTTGCGGACTCGCCCAAGGCTTTGCGGACCGTTGGCACAATTTCTTCGCTGCGTCCTGGCCATTCATCCTTGTCATGACCGCATTCTGACCCCACCCGGAATTTGAACGCATCAAAGCCATGGGCATCCTGAAGGCGCTTGAACCGTGCGGCCTCATCCTTGGGCGTGATGTCGCGCTTCATAGAGGATGCATAGGCGCGGATTGTCCCGGCACTGCCGCCCAGCAATTCAACGACCGGCTTACCCGCCTGCTTGCCGCGCCAATCCCAGATCGCCGTGTCCAAGCCACCAATTGCGCGATAAATATAGGAACCTGGAAATTTATGTTCCCGTTCTGGAATCTCTGACACCAGAACGCCCAGATCGCCGGTGTCGCGCCCTATGGCCCACCGTGCAACCTGTCGATGGAAGACCTGGGCTGTGATATCGGCATTATAGGTCGATACCTGTCCCCATCCGGTCGATCCGTCTTCTGTAGTCAGCCGCGTGAAGGCGACGGCTGGAATGCTGAAGGTTTCCAGTTTGGTGATTTTCATGATCGGACATCCTCTAAGATCATCGCAGCCCCCTTAGACCCAATCATCATGGCCGATGCATTGGTGTTTCCAGAGACAATATTGGGAAAAATTGATGTATCAACAACGTGAAGGCCTGACAGGCCATGGACGCGTAATCTTGAATCAACGACGGCACTGGCAGCATCCGGGCCCATGCGACAGGTGCCGCTGGGATGATAGACGGTTCCACTGCGTCGTCTGATATCTGCAATCATGTCCTCATCGCTCTGACAGTCTGGGCCCGGCAAAAGCTCTTCCTCAATCAAGGACGCCATGGCGGGCTGGGCTGCAATTTCCCTGACAAGTTTGACGGCCTTCAGCATCTCCTGCACGTCGCGCTCATCATCATAGGGATTTGCGACTATGCGCGGTGGGACTGTCGGATCGGCGGATGTAATCTCAAGATATCCCCGACTATAGGGATGGCAATTCGACAGGCCGATGGAAAAGCCGGGATAGGGATCAGGCGTCAGTAAGGGACGCTCCCCCTGTTTTGGCTTCAGGGTTGAAAGTGCTTGCAGGTACAGCTGCATGTTCGGTCTCGGTTTGGCTGGATCGGTTTTAAAAAAACCGCCTGCTTGATTGATGCTTCGGCTCAGGGGGCCGGTGCGTGTCAGTATATATTGCAGACCAACCCACAGTTTGCCCCACCAGGGTCGCAGAATAGTATTCAATGTGGGGATGTTTGCGCGGTAGGTATAGTTTATGCCGACATGGTCCATCAGGTTGGCGCCGACATGGGGCTGGTCCAGCACTGGTGTAATGCCGTGTTTACGCAGCAGTTCTGCCGGTCCGACCCCAGATAATTGTAGCAATTGCGGGGAATTGATCGCGCCTGCCGATAGGATGACGGATCGCCCGGCCCGCAGTGTACAATCCGTGCCGTTCTTGCGATAGGTCACGCCGACCGCATGGGTGCCGTCAAAATCAATGCGTGTCGTCAAGGCCCCGGTGATCACGGTTAAATTCTTGCGGCCCATAGCGGGTCGCAGAAACGCTTTCGCAGCGGAATGCCGGCGACCGTTCTTTGTCGTTACCTGGTAAAAGCCCACCCCTTCCTGGTTGGCGGCGTTAAAATCCGGATTGAATGGTAATCCGACGCCATCCGCCGCCTGGAAATAAGCAGCACATAGAGGGTGTGCTTTATGATCCGCCCGGGAAACAGATAGTGGCCCCGCCGCACCGCGATAAGCATCGCCGCCAGCCTCGAAGGTTTCCAGTCCTTTAAAGAAGGGCAAGACCGACTGCCAATCCCAACCGGGATTTCCAGCGGATGCCCAATCATCATAGTCTTCCTTTTGCCCACGGATGAAGACCATTGCATTGATGGAACTGGACCCGCCCAACAGCTTGCCACGGGGCCAGTAATCCGAACGTCCGGCAAATCCGTCGCTCGGCTCTGTCCTGTAACACCAGTTGACGGTCTGGTCATAGAACAACTTGCCATATCCCAAAGGAACAGCGACCCAGAATCTGCGATCCGTTCCGCCCGCCTCCAGAATACAAACTGAATATTTCCCATTCTCCGACAGGCGATTGGCCAGCACGCATCCTGCTGAACCCGCCCCGACTATGATAAAGTCATAGTCTGCTGCACTTGTTTCTGGGATCACTTTGAACTCTTTGTATCGGTTTTGCCAAACAGCAGCGCAATGGTCATCAGCAGGGATGTTACGACGATCATTATCGTGGAAATCGAGGCAATGGTCGGATCGATCTGATCGCGCAAGGCGTTGAACATGTTTCGAGTCAGCGTCGGATTGTCCCCGCCAGAGATGAACATCGCGATCACCACTTCATCGAAAGATGTCAGAAAGGACAGCAATGCCGACGTGATCACGGCGAACCGGATTTGTGGCAGCGTGATGGTCAGGAAGGCCCACCAGCGCGCGGCCCCCAAACTGCGCGCCGCCATTTCCAAATTCATGTCGTAACTTTTCAGGGCAGACGCTGTGACGATCAGCACCAGCGGCAATGCCAATAAGGAATGCGCCAATACCAGCCCCGTCAGCGTGTACAGGATTTGCAGTTTCACATAGATGTAGAAGGTGCCAATCGCGATCAGGATCAGGGGCACCATCATCGGTGTGATCAGCAGGATGAACACGATCTTGCTGACCTTTTTGCTGGAATTGTGCAGACCATAGGCGGCCAGCACCCCAATGGGGGTTGCCACCAGCATTGTCAGAAAGGCGGTCAGAAAGGACGTTACTGTCGCAGACATCCATTCTGGAGACCCAAAGTAGTTTTCATACCATCGGCTGGAAAGGACCCTGGGCGGGAATTCCAGATACTGAGAATCTGAAAATGACATCGGGATAACAATCAGCGTCGGCGCCACCAGAAGGATCATGATGATGGTGGAGAAGACATAGAGCCACAGGCGCTGTCTTACCGTAATTTGAGTGTCTGAGACCGAACGGTTTAACCAGTTTCTCATCCGACGCCACTCCCCGCCATTCTGTCAAATCCCAGGAAGCGACCGGCAAACCACAGGATCAACATTGTCAGCAGCAGCAAGATGACGCCCAGCGCACTTGCCGCTCCCCAATTCACAAAAAGCTCAATATTGGATGCGATTTTCATGGAGACCATGATGACTTTCCCGCCACCTAATACCGCTGGTGTCACAAAGAAACCAAGGCACAGGACAAAAACGATCAGCGCGCCTGCAAAAAGCCCGGGTGTCGATAAGGGGAAGAACACGGTCCAGAAAATTCGAACAGGGGATGCCCCCAGATTGGACGCGGCATTCAAATAGCTGCGATCAATTGCTTTCATGGAATTGTACAGGGGCAGGACCAGAAACGGCAGCATGATATGGACCATGCCAATCAGCGTTCCCGTCATGTTATGCACCAGTTTGATCGGCTCTTCCCACAACCCCAACTGGATCGCCCAATCATTGACCAGGCCTTTGCGCTGTAACAGGACCAGCCAGGCATAGGTGCGCACCAGCAGGGATGTCCAGAATGGCAGTAAAACCGTGATCAGACACAGGGATGCAAGGCGGCTTGGCAGTTGCGATAGAAAATATGAAAACGGATATCCGATCAGGATACACAATCCTGTGCTGAGCAGGCTGACCTGGAATGTGGTGATGAAGATGCGATAATAGGATTTGCTCTCTATCATGCGCGAATAATTCTCAAGCGAGAATTCACCACTTGCACCAATGAAAGAGACGGAGAACAGCCATCCGACTGGCAGGACCAAAATAATCAGAACCAACAGCAGGGCGGGGGAGCATAATCCAAATTGGGTGAATTGCTCCCACCATGCATTCCGTTTCAGAACGCCTGCGTTCAGGTCCTGACCTTGTGGGGATGTGTCTGAAATGCTGCTGGCTGTCATCGTTACGCCTCCGCCGCAGAAATCAGGATAGTATCTTCACGCTCCAGATATAACTTTATGGGCGCGCCGACTTTCGGTAAGGCAGATAGGGTGGATGATCGAATGACACCCCGTAAACTGACGGATTGTCCATCGGGCAGGGTTGCGTATAGGGCGAAACTGTCGCCCTGATAGACAACATCACTGACAATGCCTTCAAAACTGTTGCTGCCATCCGACATGGTTCCGGTTTGAATTTTCAGGCGTTCCGGGCGGATCATCAGCAGCAGGTCGCCGTCCGGCAGGGCGTGATCAATCTTAAGAACCGTTCCTGCGTAAGAGGCTGTATTGCCCGACCGCGTGACCGGCAGAAAGGCAGAATCCCCAATGAAATCTGCGACAAAGCGATTGGCGGGCTGGTCATAGATCCGGTCCGGGGTGTCGACCTGCATCAGCTTGCCATGGTTCACAACCGCAATACGGTCGGACATGGTCAGCGCTTCCCGTTGATCATGGGTAACATACACTGTCGTCATGCCCAATTTTTCATGCAGGCGGCGCAGTTCAATTTGCATATGATCGCGCAGCTTCTTGTCCAGTGCGGACAGCGGTTCATCCATCAACAGAATTTGGGGTTCAAAAACGATGGCCCGGGCAAGCGCGACACGCTGCTTTTGTCCGCCCGACAGCTGTTCGACACGGCGTTCGCCGTAACCACCCAACTGAACCGTTTCCAGCGCCCATTCACAGCGCTTCTCAATCTCGTCCTTTGATATACCGCGCACACGCAGCGGATACCCGATATTGCCTGCAACCGTCATATGCGGAAACAGGGCATAGCTTTGGAAAACCATTCCGACATCGCGCAGATGCGGGGGCATGTGGATGACTTCCTTATCCCCAAACAAAACGCTGCCGCAATCGGGTCTGGTGAAGCCGGCCAGGACCATCAACAATGTTGTCTTGCCGGATCCAGACGGTCCCAACAGGGTCAGGAACTCGCCCTCTTTAATATCCAGATCAACCGCATCCAGGGCCTTTGTGCGACCATAGGCTTTGGTCACGCCGCGGATCGTGATGGGCAGAGCTTCTCTGTCTTGATTGGTCACACGCAAACTCCCTTTAGGCGAAATGGTCTCTTAAACGCGCAGTCTTTAAGCGGTGCGTTTATGCAGGAAAAGGGGGTGCGGATGTCCAACCAGACAGCCGCACCCTAATCCATGCTTACCTTATTCTGTCAGCATTTCTTGATATTTTTCAGCCGCAATGGTTTCCCATTTTTCGTACCATTCCAGGCTGATTGGCAGCTGTTTGGCCGCATTGTCTGGATGTGACGGCAGCGCCATAGCAACATCCGCATCGATTGTACCCAGATCATAGGCGGCCTTGTTGGTTGGGCCGTAGGTGATGTATTTGGGCAGGTTGGCCTGATATTCCGGTTTGGAGATTTCAGCCAGGAACTTCATCGCCAGATCTTTGTTTGGCGCACCTTTGGGGATGGCGAAACAATCGTAATCCAGCAATGCCTGATTAAAGGTATAGGATACTTTGGCGCCATCCGCTTTCGCGACATCAAAGCGACCATTCCAACCGGTGGTCATGTCGACTTCACCGTCTTTCATCAACTGTGCCTGTTGCGCACCAGAGGACCAGAAGACCGCGATGTGATCCTTGATGGTGCGGATCTTGTTAATGGCGCGTTCGATCCCTTCTTCTGAATCCAGGACCTTATAGACATCTTCCATAGGCACCCCATCGGCCATCAAGGCGGGCTCAAGAGCACCGGCAACCTTGCCACGATAGGCGCGTTTGCCAGGGAATTTTTCAGTGTCAAAAAAGTCGGCCCAGCTCTTGGGACCATCTTCGCCATAAGTTTCCGTGTTCCAGGCGGCTACCACGGAGAAGACATCACCGCCGACGCAATATTTGTCATAAGTTCCCGGATAGAAGGAGGAAACGTCGATCACGGAGTAATCCAGTGGCTCTAACAGGCCTTCCACGCCAGCGCGCGCAGCACTGCCGGACCCGCTGACAACGATATCCAGCGTAACTGCGCCGGTTCCGACTTGCAGGCGCACATCGGACATACCGCCGTAGGTTTCTTCCTTGACCGTAACGCCCATCGCTTCACTTGCCGGAACGAACAGCGCCTTGCTCTGGGATTCCTGATATGACCCACCCCATGACGCGATCGTCACTGTGTCCTCAGCATAAACGCTGCCGGTGATTGCCGAACTGGCCAGCAGAGCCGCTGCCGCACTGGCCAAAATAATCTTGTGTTTCATCATACTACTCCTCTGTGTTAGATCGGCGGTACGACAGCCGTCCCCCGATTTCTTATTCGCCGCCGCTTGTTCAGATCCCGAAAGATTGGTGCGTCGACTTCCTTAAATCCCAATCCCGCATTTTGCAGACTGGGAGACTTTTACCGACCCAAAGGGGCCGCGTGACGTTTGGCCTTTTCACTGGCGCGTGTATCGCACCAACGATACCAGGCGACTGTCGCTGGCAGAAACCAAGGCGTTCCATAGTAAAGGGGGCGTGTCGGGAATGGCAGATCATCAAACGCAGTTTTGCCAGACTCTAGACCCAGAATCCGCTTGCCGGTCCGCATGCCCAGATAGCTGGCCATGGAAACACCGGACCCGCAGTAACTGGCCGCGTAATACATCCCGTCATGCCGCCCGCAATGGGCCAATGTATCAAAACTATACGCAACTGTTCCCGCCCAGCTGTGCGAAATCCTGTAATTCCGCAGTTCCGGGAATATGCGGGTCATATCCTTGTACAAAGCCGGTGCGCTGAGTTTTGGATCGGTTTCCCGCGCACTGACGCGACCGCCAAAGACAATTCTGCGACGGTCTGGCGACGCGCGATAATAATAGACAACGCGGCACGTGTCGCTGGCAATCCTGTTTTTAGGGAATAATTCATTGACCAGCGATTCTGGAAGGACGTCTGTCGCGATGATATAGCTGCCAATCGGTATAATACGACGCCGCAGCCAGGGTAGAACTTTTCCAGAATAGCCATTGGTTGCGACGACAACATCGCGGGCCATCAGGGTGCCGCGGTTTGTTGTTAAAACAAAACCATCTTTGGATTTTTCAATTTGCAATACGGGCGTATGGGCAAGCACTTGCGCCCCGGCATCCAGCACCCGCTTCAGCAGTTCTGAATGATACTTTGCAGGGTGCAAAGAGGCATGGTTTGGATACAAAGCACCACCGAAATAGGCGTCCGATCCAAGCTCTTTGCGCTGTTCGCTGCGCGGTATCATTTCGACTTCAGCCATATCGGCAGTCTTTTGCTTCGCGTCCTGGGCCAGCATTTCGTAATGCGCAGGCGTGTGGGCGGCATGGAAACGGCCGACATGATTGAAATCGCATTCAATGGCTTCGTTGCGGATGAAGTCGCCGATCCATTCCAGGGCAGATTGACCCTCACGGTGAATGGCAATCGCGCGCTCCACACCAAATTTTTTTGCCAGTTTTTCGATGCTGGGCTTTATGCTTGTGCTGATCTGCCCACCATTGCGCGAACTGCACCCCCATCCGGCCTGCTCTGCATCCAGGACCAGTGTGCTGCGGCCCCCGCGGACCGTTTCCAGCGCTGCATTCAACCCGGTATAGCCTGACCCGATAACGGCGACATCGACGCGATTGGGCAGAATGCTGTGCACATCCCCATTGTCGTTGCGGGGCGACAAGTCCAGCGGTTGCGCATCATCCCACCAAACCGGTGTTTCCTTAAAGTTATTTGTAAACAGCCCATCCGATTGTGATCGCGCTGAAAAATTATTCGCAGCACCCGTAGCAATAGTTTCCGTAATCAAAATACCCCATTCCCCCTTGAATGCGCATCAACTGCGCTGCACGAACCACTGTGAATTCCCTTCGGATCCTGATGGTGTCGCTCACTATCAATGGCCTTTTCCCATATCGTCAATTTAATTATTGTGTCGTATAATTTCGATTAATTTAACAAGCGTCTGGGTGTAACGGCCCCAAACAGGCGGCAACGGCGCCGGTCAGGATGGAAATGCATATCTCTTTAAGGTCTTTAGAAGTCTTCCATGCGGTTATGGAGATGGGGTCTGTTTCCAGGGCGGCGGAAATGCTGAACCTTACCCGCCCGGCGGTCAGTATTGCATTGTCCAAGTTTGAACAGGATTTAGGTTTTCAACTGTTTCATCGCTCCAAAGGATATTTTGAACCAACCGATGAAGCACAATTGCTGCACCATGAGACGGAGCAGGGATTGCTGTCGATTGAGCGAATCAAGACCCGTGCGGCCCAAATCAGGGGCGGAGGGGTTGGTGTTATCAATATTTCCAGCAACGGGGCATGCGCCATCAATCTTCTGCCCTGGGTTATTGCGGACTTCCAAAAGGTTCATACCCGTGTCCGGGTTGACTTGCTGGTTCGCAGTTCCCGCAAGATCGCGTCCTGGGTTGCCGGGCGACAGTCGGATATCGGTCTGATCGATGCACCTGTTCCAATTCCCGGTCTGACAACAGAAATTATTCGCTCACGGTGTGTCGCCGTGCTTCCCCAGGGGCATCCACTGGCCCGGGAATCAGTGCTATACCCACATCATCTGCGGGATCAGTCCATCATTGCAATTACCGGCGACCACAGCATAGATCGCCAGGTGGATGGGATCTGTGCGGCCGAACATGTGACCATTTACCGGCGCGTATCTGCATCCTATTTTGCAATCGCGCGCAATATGGTGCGCGCGGGTGCAGGGCTGGCGATTATCGATGCGGTCAATGGGATGGCGGATTTAGGGGACGGAATCGTCTGGCGTCCATTTCAGCCGGCAATCTATTTCGAATTGGCGATCCTGACCAATCCTGAACAGGAACTGCCGCAACCCGCCCAAGCCTTCTTGTCAGACCTGCGGCGCGCTTTACCAAATACACAACCGGATGCGTAAGGTTATGTAATTTCATACCTGGAGAATTCCCCTGTGCTTGATGATTACCTGGGGTGCGGGTCATCACCGCCCGGTCAGTACCCTTGCCATCAGTTAGGGTAGCGCGTCATTGCAATTAAGAACTATTCGCGATATCAAGTAATAATCATTCACTTATTTTTGGCCCTCATGCATTCGCACAACGAGCTTTTGTCAATCTATGACCGGAACAGAGATGAGCTTGTGCGCTTTTCCATGTCTATTGTTGGCGATATGGCTGCGGCGGAAGATGTCCTGCAAGAGGCTTGGATGAAGTTCGTTCGGGCGGCCCGAAAGCAACATATTGAAGAGCCTCTGGCCTATTTGCGGACCATCGTCCGCACCCTGTCGCTGGACGCAAGACGGAAAATTGCCCGCGATACACTGCGCGTGGTCCAGGATTCCACAGCCCTGGCGGAAGTGGTCGATCCATTGCGCCCGGGTCCAGAGCAGATTGCAATTGACCGGAATGAGATTGCGTTGTTGCGCCAGGCCATTGCGGAATTGCCAGATCGCACGCAACGTGCCCTGAAGCTTTACTGGCAAGAGGAAAGGACGCTTCGTGACGTCGCAGCTGCGCTGGATGTCTCTCTTGGACAGGCTCATGCCCTGGTCAAGCATGGTGTTGAGCATTGTCGGCAGCGATTGAATCGACCAAAGATGCACTGAAACAAATATGCAGGCGGGCGTTGTTTAGATTTGGATTTGAACATTCGGGCGGGTTTGTACGTCTACCTAACAGCCCTTCCGTTCTGGCTGGGTAAAGATAATATTTGAGAACAATGATCGATATTTCCAAAGATATTGGCGACCCTGAATCAGCATCTGATTGGCTGATAGCCCTGCGTGAGCAGCCGGACGATCCAGCGCTTGAGCAGAGGTTTCAGGCATGGCTGAGCGCTGATCCAGGCAATCGCGTGGAATGGGATCAGACAAAACGCACCGCAATGATGCTGTCAGCGATTTACGACCAGGAAGCGGAAGATATGGACGATCCCGCGCAGAAGTCTGGCGACCCATCAAATGCCCCGCGACGGTCCGCCGGCTCCCGACACCGGAGCAGGGCTGTTGGCTTTGGCCTGGGCTTCGCCTTTGCTCTTTTACTGGCTATTGTAGCTGTTGATCCATTCTCATCGTCAGGCGATTACGAAACCCATACGGCGGAATCGCGGGAGGTCCTGCTTCAGGATTGGTCAGAAATTGTTCTGGCACCAAATTCATCGATGTCAGTGTCCTTCACATCTGACGCGCGCACTGTTTCGCTGTATCAGGGGCGTGCTTATTTCAGCGTCACGTCGGACCAATCGCGCCCCTTTGTCGTGAAGGCCGGTGCGATGGAAGTAACAGTGCATGGAACTGCCTTTGAGGTCGATCTGGATGAGGGTGGATATGCGGTGTCGGTTGCCGATGGGCTGGTATCCGTCGCTGCGCCAGGCCTTCGAGATTCTCCAAATCCTCTCCGGCCAGGGGAACAACTGGTGCTTCAGGCGTCGGGTGCTTGGCAACACAGTACTCTATCCCCTGAGAGAATTGCGTCCTGGCGCCGGAACCAGTTGATTGCAGAAAATGATCGACTGGATTGGGTACTCGATGAACTGTCGCACTATTTCAAGGGATATATTCTGGTTGCCGATGATACGCTGGCAGATCAAATGGTGACGGGCGTCTTTGACTTGCAGCATCCAGAAAGGGCTTTGAATGTCATGGCGCGCTCGCATGGCTTTCACGTACGGAAACTCTCCCCCTGGATTTTGGTCGTCAGTCGCGACTGATCAAAAAACTTTCAAATTTTTCTGAACATCACCGCCCCCTCAGCGTCAACGAAGCAGTAGTAATTGAGATTGATTCTCATAATCAATCCATTGTCTGTTTCCAGGAGGGGTTTTCTCATGACGATTTTCACCACCGCCATTCGGTTGGCCGGTCAGTTCTGCGCAGTCCCAATCAGGGTGTCTGTCCTAACCGCAGCACTTCTATGCACGACGGGTATCGCCAACCTGCAACAGGCAAGTGCTCAGACAGAAGTGCAGGCGCGCAAAAATTTCACCATCGCGGCCCAGCCCCTTGCTGACGCGATCACGGCTTTTGGGATGCAGGCCAATATTCAGATTTCGGTCAGCCCATCCCTGGTGGAAGGCGCGCAAACGGAGGGTGTGAATGGTACAATGTCAATCGAAGAGGGGCTTACCGCACTGCTCAGTGGTACTGATTTCGTTTGGCGCAGCGATGAAAATGGTATCGCTATCGTGCAAAATCTTGCAACGGGTCCCCTGATCCTGTCGCCCCTGACGATTCAGGGCGAAAAGTTCAACCGCAGTTACTTGGACACCACGACCAGCGTGGGGGTCGCCACGGCAGACGATATCGACAAATACAAGCTGGATGAATTGTCGGATATCTTTAACACAATGGCCAATGTTCGGCATTTTCCCAGCAGCCAGGGCAACAAGGGAATGCAGATTCGCGGTGTCAGTGCCGATGGGGTTTCTGAGCCGGAGAATTCTGCACCGACTATCTCTGTCATCATAGACGGTGTTGCTCAGTCATCGGAAGCCTTGCGGCGCGGATCTCGCGGCACCTGGGACATGGAACAGGTCGAAGTACTGCGGGGGCCGCAATCAACGGTTCACGGTCCAAATGCGATGGCTGGTGCCATCGTCATGGAAAGCAGCGATCCCACCTATGACTGGGAGGCTGCGGCCAAAGGCGTCTATGGAACCAACGAACGCCGGGATGGTGCCTTGATGGTCAACGCCCCGCTTGTTGAAGATCAGCTTGCTATTCGTTTGGCGGCGGAAAGCAGAAGTCAGTTCAAGGATATTGAACCGGCCAATGAAGACGATCGCGTTCTGAACGATGATGACTATCGATCCTTGCGCGGCAAGGTGCTGATTGAACCGCGCCGGTTGGATGGCCTTAGCGTGACGCTGATGGCCAATGATGTTTATGACAAACCGTCATCGTCGACGGTGAATGGCAGCGATCTGTTCGAGCGGAAGTACGATTCGGGGGCGTCTGGTTTTTCCACCGCCGAAACCCGCGAGATGAATGCCAATAACTACAGCGCCGAAATGGTTTACGATTTTGACAACAGCCTGTCATTGACGTCTGTGACAACTTTTCACGATGCTGCCCTGTCGATCAATACCGCACCAGGTAACACCGCCTATGTCCGATCCGATACGCGCGATGACGAGAACATCACACAGGATCTGCGACTGACACTTGACGGCGCGAATGCCCTGACAGGGACAGTTGGGATGTATCTCGCCCGGCAGGACAAAGAATCCATCAGCAGCATATTCGTCGGTCTCGGGGCCGGTCTCGGGGTGACAGTTGATGTTAAGTCTGAGGCCCGGAATACGATTGATACAAGGGCAATATACAGTGACCTGCGCTACGATCTGGGAAGCGGCTTTTCACTGCTGGGGGGCGGTCGCATTCAGCAGGATACAGTCGCCAATTTTATTGACAGGGACGTAACCTCTCTTGCAGCAAATACGGCCGGTCAGGACATAACCTTTGCAAAGGATATGGACGCTGAAAGAACCGATGTCGCCATACTGCCAAAGCTGGGGGTAACTTATGATGTGACCAACAGTCAGGTTGCCGGCCTGACCGTCTCTCGGGGGTATCGACAGGGGTTTAGCCAGGTTGCCGACGAAACCAATTCCACCATCCGGGAGGTTGAGCCGGAATATGTCTGGACCACTGAACTATCGTGGCGTGACGAGAGTGCAAAGTCACTGAGCTGGGGCGCGAACCTGTTCTATAACTCCTATGAGAATCAGCAGGTCACGATCTCCAACAACAATGTCCTATCGTCGTTTAATGCCAAGGGATCGTATTCCTACGGCGCAGAAATTGAGGGCCGCGCAACGGTTTGGGATGGTTTCAGCGCCTTTGGGGCCCTTGGATTGTTGAAGACGCAGTTGGGGGAAATGAATGCGTCATCCTGCGCGAGTAACAGTTGTGAAGGAAATGATTTTCCTGAAGCTCCTGCGGTTACGGCATCGCTTGGGGGAGCCTGGGAAAGCAAATCGGGACTGTTCGCTGCTGCGGATGTGAATTATGCGGGGGAGTACTATTCAAACTCAGCCCTGACCAATAACGATACACAGCGGCTGAATGACTTCTTCCTGACAAACGTTCGGGCGGGGTATCAGTTTGAGGGGGTTCGGCTGATCGCCTATGTCGATAATCTGTTCGACAAGGAATATCTGACAAGCAGCACAAACAACCGAACCCAGGCAACCATTGGCGATGGACGGACGGTTGGCCTGCAATTGAATGCCAAATTCTGAAAATACTGTTGCGGCAAACAACAAGGTGGGGGTGCGCTCCCACCTTGTTGTCATGACGGGAGAATTGCATGCCTGAATGGCTGAAACGGCTTCTGCGTCCGGCTTATTTCCGTATCAATCATTGNCGCGGAAATCCTGGACAGGAAATTTACACGCTGGCGATTAGGGAGATTATTCATGAATATGATGATGTCTGTACATTCATCCTAGATCGCCCGGCAAACCTGAATTTTCAGGCGGGTCAGTATTGTCACGTCATTGCCCCCGGTGCGATCCTGGACAATCATCATGTTCAGCATATCTCATTTGCCAACGCGCCCCATGAGGATCGGATCATGATCAGCATGGATCTGGCGTCTGGATCCCGATTCAAGCGGCGGTTTCAGAAAGCGGCGATTAACGACACGCTGGGCCTGTTTTCCATCAGGGGTGAGTTCATACTGGACGCGGATGCGCAAGGCAGGCCGGTGCTGTTCATCGCGGGTGGAATCGGCATTGCCCCTATCCGTTCCTTAATCAGTCACATAGAAGCGCAGGGCACCCCCGAATGGTCTCTTGTCTATGCCGGTCGGAATCACCTCTACAAGGATTTCTGGTCGCCCTTTACGGGCCGGGTTTCGCTAGCCAATCGACAGACGGTTTTCACATCGATTGAAGCGTCCCTGCAAAGATGTGCGGCCCCCCTGGTTTATGTCTGCGGAAGTGGTGAATTCCTACGTGATATTAACACATTCCTGGTTGCACAGGGAATTCCAGTCGAATCCATCCATACAGAAAACTTCACCGATTGAGGGAGACCAGATATGGGTGAGGCTTTCCAGCGCAAATCCCTGTTCCAATTGACCCTGCCCCTGTTTTTGTTTGGCATCATGTCGGTCGGGGTGACATTCGCGGACACGATGTTATTGGCGAATTATTCTGATGACCTGGCAGCCTCGGTCAGTATGGCAAATCAGGTTCTTGGCATTGGCTATGATCTGTCCGGATTGATGTCGGTCGGGGTTTTAATTCTGATTGCACAATTTCTCGGCCGAAACGACGTTGCTCGTGCCCGCGAAATCGCCCAGATCGGATTTATCGCCAGCGCTTGTTTCGGCGTGCTGATTGCAGCGGGTGTGGCAGGAGGCGCTACCTTCTATACAGACTGGATCAATACGCCGCCGGAGATTCGCGATGGCGTCCTGCTTTATATCTATAGCATCTCGGTGACGCTGATTCTGTATGGCTTTATCAACACGGCAATTGCCACCTTGCGTGGCTTTGGTCGGACGATGGAGATACTGTGGTACGGCGTGATCGGTAATGTTGTTTATCTTGGGGCGAAATATGTCTGCGTCTATGGAGTCTGGATTGTCCCAGAAATGGGAATCCATGGTGCAGCGCTGTCAACTGTCATCATTCGCGGCGTTAACTTATGCATGTTGATCTGGTTTATGAAGGCCAAGCTGGGACTGACCATTCTTCGCATTCCAAAGGATATCTGGCCCAATTCTATTCGAATATTGAAACTTTCCTATCCCAGTGTCGGGGAGGCGCTGGGCTATCAATTCTATCAATTGTT
Organism: Rhodospirillales bacterium; assembly: GCA_002696645.1. Lineage (GTDB taxonomy): Bacteria > Pseudomonadota > Alphaproteobacteria > UBA8366 > Aestuariispiraceae > Pacificispira. The sequence goes on from NZSA01000067.1 coordinate 55,786, forward strand.
CCTGGTGTCCCTGATTGCGGGGTTGGGGGTGACGGCGATTCTGACGCGATCCTATGCACTGACCATTACCCAGCTTCTGGCGATGATTATCGTGGTGATGTCTTACGGGAACGAAGTGCTGGTCGGCTATGACAAGGGGGCATCGGATAACGAAACAGCCTTTCGGCGTGGCCTGAAAACCGCTTTGATGACAGCAGGGGGTGTAATGACCATCGCTGGTCTGCTTTGGTTCTTCAGTGATTTCCTGGTGGCATTGTTCACGCAGGATGCTGCTGTTATCGCATCCGTACATTCTATTCTGTTGCTGCATATAATCGTGACGCCATTCCAGGCGATAAATCTGATCCTGTTTAATTCTTTGAAAGCCACGGGTGATGTTAATCGTCCGGTCATCCTGAATCTGACGATCACCCTTGCCTTTGCCCTACCTTTGGCCTGGCTTTTCACAGGGGTGTTGGACCTTGGGGTTCAGGGCCTTTGGTATGCTTTCATCCTAGAGGAGATATTCAAGGCAACAGCCATGCTTTTGCGATGGGGCTATCGATCATGGCAAAAGCTGAAGCTCTTGGAGGATACAGACGGAGAGACATCACTTGCTGTTTAATCGCTGCGGTTTGCGCTTGGCTATGCGCAGGGTTGAATGTTGTCGGTTTCAGGGCTATTGAAAAGATGGTGATGTCAAATATTCCCGCTGTGTCGTCGCTGGATTTAGCATAATCTTCAACAGTTTATTCTCGTTTGATTGTGTTCTGCTGGGCCAGGGGGAGAGTGATTGCTGCGCGCTGAATCGGGGCGTGCAATCATGATATCGAGCATAATCGGGTAAAACTTAGCAGCACTGAAAAAGGAAGAGTTCAACATGCAGGATATTGGGCATTTTATTAATGGGCAGCGTGTCGCCGGGAAAAGTGGACGGACCACGGATGTCTTTAATCNGGCAACCGGTGAGGTTCAGGCCAAAGTCGCCCTGGCTAATGCGGATGAGCTGAATGCCGCGATTGAGAATGCGAAAGCTGCACAGCCTGCCTGGGCGGCTCAGAACCCGCAAAAGCGTGCCCGTGTCATGATGGAATTTGTACGCCTGTTGCACCGGGATATGGATAAACTGGCAGAGGCCCTGTCGCGGGAACACGGCAAGACCATTCCTGATGCCAAAGGCGATGTGATCCGGGGCCTGGAAGTTGCGGAATTCTGCATCGGCGCGCCGCATCTGCTGAAGGGTGAATTCTCTGAAGGTGCGGGTCCTGGCATTGATATTCATTCTGTGCGCCAGCCCTTGGGTGTGGTCGCCGGGATCACACCGTTCAACTTCCCTGCCATGATCCCGATGTGGAAATTCTGCCCGGCAATCGCCTGTGGCAACGCCTTTATTCTGAAACCATCAGAACGGGATCCAAGTGTTCCCCTGATGCTGGCGGAACTGCTGATGGAAGCCGGGCTGCCGGCCGGGATTCTAAATGTCGTCAATGGCGACAAAGAGGCCGTTGATGGTATTCTGGATCATCCTGATGTCATGGCGGTTGGCTTCGTTGGTTCTACACCGATTGCCGAATATGTTTACTCACGCGGATGCGCCAATGGTAAACGGGTGCAGTGCTTCGGCGGGGCGAAGAATCACATGCTGATCATGCCTGATGCCGATATGGACCAGGCTGTCGATGCCCTGATCGGGGCCGGCTATGGTGCCGCCGGGGAACGCTGCATGGCGGTATCGGTTGCTGTGCCGATTGGTCAGGAAACGGCGGATCGTTTGGTTGAGAAATTGAAACCCCGCGTTGAGGCCCTTAAAATTGCGCCCTATACCGCTGGCGACGATGTTGATTTCGGCCCATTGGTAACACGCGAAGCCTATGACCGCGTCCGCAATTATGTGGATATCGGGGTGAAAGAAGGCGCTGAACTTGTCGTCGATGGCCGTGATTTCAAATTGCAGGGCTATGAGAACGGCAATTTCATGGGCGGCTGTCTGTTCGATCACGTCACCAAGGAAATGCGGATTTATAAAGAGGAAATCTTTGGTCCGGTTCTGGCCGTTGCGCGCACCGATACCTATGAAGAAGCGCTGGACCTGGCGATGACCCACGAATATGGCAATGGCGTTGCCCTGTTCACACGGGACGGTGATGCGGCCCGGGACTTCTCCAGCCGTATCAATGTCGGCATGGTGGGGATCAATGTGCCGATCCCGGTTCCAATCGCCTATTACACCTTCGGTGGCTGGAAGCGGTCCGGCTTTGGTGATTTGAACCAGCATGGACCGGATGCGTTCCGCTTCTATACGCGGACCAAGACCATCACATCCCGCTGGCCGTCAGGCATTAAAGATGGGTCGGAATTTACCATCCCACTTATGGGATAAAACAGTACCTAGTGATTGGGGGCGTGCAGTTGGATTCACTGCCGCCCCCGGTTGCTCTAACGATGCAATCCGTCCGCAATCATTGTGCGGCGAAAGGCATTCGGGTTGATCCCGATCTGAGATTTGAAAAATCTGGAAAAATTTCCTGGCGTTGCGAAATGGAGGTCTTCGGCCAGATCCGCCATTGGATCTGACGATTGCGTCAACAGGGTGATGGCCCGCTCCATCCGGATGGCATTGCTGACGCGGTTTGGCGTTACACCGGTGCATTTCTTGAACAGATCAAAGAAGTGAGGGCGCGACAGGCCAACTTCTTCAGCGACTTCGTCCAGTTGGGTTGGCGCATTGGAACTGTACAACAGGTGCATCGCGCGCCGGATGCGATAGTCATAAGCAAACCGTCTCCCCTCTGGTGATAGGGACCGCAGGGTCCCTTTCTGTAGGGCCTGCACCAGATCCACCAACAGGCCAGAAAGATCGCCTGTAATGGACACGGGGTGGATGGATTGGGTCGAAGACAGGATCAGATCATGCAGATGATCTGTGATGCAATTGGCCCAATCAGATCGATCCGCGATAGGGGAGGGAAAGAATCGCCCGAAACTGTCCAGGCCATTTCCCAAGCCCATATCACGCAGCCATTCCGGTTCCAGATACAATGTCAGAAACCGNGTTGGGGCCTGTCCNGGNACCGGCGACCAGGCATGGGGTTCCCAGCGATTGATCAGAATGGCGGTGGAGTGTGTCGCGGGGTACAGGCGTCCCTTGACCGCAAATCCGGTGTTAGATCCCCCGACTTTCAGAATGATATGCAGATGATGGTGCACATGGATTGCCAGCGGCGCATCCATATCCATGACGCCGATACGCCCAAAGGGGCCAAATGCAGTTGCGATAGGGTCGGACATTCTTCCGTCTTGCCTGTTGGGATCTGAGGGTAGCCTAGCATACCGGCGGCCGGGCACAATGCGTCTTGGGTTTCCAGTCTCGCGGATTAATCCAGAAAATCAGACTTTTTGCTAATTTTGCCGGGCTTGGGCTCTAGGATACAGGATCAAGCGCCCGTATTCTGCCAGCGGTGTTTGGTAAGGAGCCGCTCAATCATGGGGAATGAAAAGGGGCCGTCAGAGGCGGATGGTTTTATCGCATGTCACGGGTTATGGGATGCGCAACAACACAGTCTGGTTCAGGACTGTTTGGATCGAATTCAGCACGAACAGATCACGCTGATCCGGTTAATCTGGTGCGATACCCATGGCATAACCCGGGCAAAGGCGGTAACGCCGCAGGCATTCAAATCGGTGCTGGTCAATGGCTATAGCATCGGGGCGGGCAGTTGGAGTCTGGATGCGTCTGGTGGGCGTGTGTTTCAGACGTTCACTGCAGGCGGCGGCATGGGCCTGTCTGAGATGACAGGATCGCCCAATCTGATTTTGGTGCCCGACCTGACCAGCTTCCGCCTGGCAACCTGGGCACCGGGTGTCGCCCTGGTGGTTTGTGATGATTACTTCCGCGATGGACGGCCGTTTTATTTCTCCCCCCGCCACATCCTGCGCAAGGCGCTGGCACCATTGGTTGATCGCGGGATTACGCCTCTGATCGGGCTTGAAATTGAATGGACGCTGATGCGTCTGTCTGACCCGGGCGCGATCACAGCACCGGAAATCAATGGTCCGGGACAGCGCGGCGCACCCCCTGCCTGCCTGCCCGCAGAGCCTGGATTTTCCTATGATTCTGAAACAAACCTGGATCGGGTCCAGTCACTTTTGACCACCTTGACGACGCATTATTCTGATCTGGACCTTGGGTTGCGGTCCCTGGACAATGAATTGGGGGCGGGTCAAATCGAGTGCACATTCTTTCCGAAACCAGCCTGGGAAGCGGCGACGGACGCCTTGATCTTTCGCAGTGCGACGCGTCAGATCTGTCGCCGTCATGGTCATCTGGCCAGCTTTATGACCTTCCCGGATGGGGCGGGCCTGTTCCCTAGCGGATGGCATTTGCACCTGTCCCTGACCGATACGAAGACCGGTCAAAACCTGTTCATGCCAATGGAGGGGGAGGCCTGCCTATCGACAATGGGGATGAATTTTCTGGCCGGGCAATTGGCCCATGCGCAGGAGGGGATTGCCTTTGCAACGCCCAGCGTCAACGGATATCGGCGGTTTCGGATGAATTCTCTGGCCCCTGATCGGGTCTCCTGGAATGTGCAGCATCGCGGGGTAATGTTACGGGTTCTAGGCGGCGNGCAGGATCCCGCCAGCAGGATTGAAAACCGCGTGGGGGAACCTTGCGCGAACCCCTATCTGTTCATCGCGGCCCAGATCGCAGCGGGATTGGACGGTATGGATCGGAACCTGACCCCCTGGGCCGCGGATGACAATCCCTATCAATCGGACCGCCCGATGCTGCCGACATCTCTGAAGGACGCACTGGATGGGCTGCAGCAATCCAGTTTTTATCGGCAGACCTTCGGGGAGATCTATATCGACTATTTCCTGCGGATGAAACGGGCCGAAGTGGCGCGATATGAGGCGTTTTTAAATGCGGATCGGGTGGATCCGACCAAAGGTGTCACCGCATGGGAAATGCGGGAGTATTTCGATGCCTTCTAAATCCAGAACCGGGGAGGATGACAGGATGCCTGATTTTGATTTTGAGGCGCTTATCCATGAAGAAAAGGTGCATCGCAGCCTGTACACCGATCCAGATATATTTGCCCTGGAATTGACGCGGATATTCGGCGCGACATGGGTTTATCTGGCCCATGAAAGTCAGATTGCCAACCCGTATGATTTCTTTCAGACGAAGCTGGGGTTGCGCCCGATCATCGTCACGCGGGATGGGGATAACCAGATCCATGCCCTGTACAATCGCTGTACCCATCGCGGGGCGACAGTATGCCGTCAGGCGAAAGGGTCAACACGATCCTTTCGGTGCCCCTATCACGGATGGTCCTACAGCATTGCAGGCGATCTGGCCGGGGTGCCGTGGCGTGAAGGCTATGCCCACAATCACAAGGAAGACAACCGGTTTAATCTGGCCCGAATTCCCCGCGTCGAGTCTTATCGCGGTTTCATTTTTGGCACTTTGAATTTGGAGGCAGCGCCGTTGGTTGAGCATCTGGCCGGTATACGGAAACCGATCGATGATTGGCTTGACCGTCATCCAGGCGGCAAAATCGCCGTCTGTGAGGCGAACCGGATGAAGTTCAAGGGCAATTGGAAGCTGGCCTATGACAACAGCGCCGATGGCTATCATGTGATCTTTTCCCATCGGTCCCTGCTGATGATGGAAAACCGCTTTTCCCCCGATGATGAAAAGGGGATGTCATTCTATAAGCAGCATCCCGATGATGGCCCGATCCGCGTGCATTACTATGGCAATGGGCATCATTTCAAAGACAAGCGCCCGACGCTGGCGAACCATCCAGGGGCGCTGTGGCAGATTGAGGGGAAACATCCGGGCATGGAAGGGTATGAGGCCGACCTGCGAGAGAAGTATGGCAAGGAAGCAGACTATTATCTGGACCTTGCGGCGGGCATTCCCATGAACATCAATGTGTTTCCAAACCTTCTGATCCTGGGAAATCACATCCAGGTTCTGGAACCACTCTCCTATACGGAAACGGCAACGACCTGGTACGGGACCGCCGTGGTGGATGAGGAGAATGAGTTGAACGGTGCGGCGGACGCTATCAATGCCTTGCGCATGCGCACACAGGAACAATTTCCCCTGTTCGGAGAAGTTGATGACCTGACCAATTTTGAAGAAATTCAGGTTGGTCTGGGTGCCGAAGAAGACCCCTGGGTCTATATGGACCGTGGCTTGGGACTGCCAGGCCGGTTTACGGAACAGGACGGTGTGATTTCCGGCCCCGCGACAGACGAAGTCTTCATGCGGGAATACATGAAGCATTATAAAAAGCTGATGATGGACGATCCAACTCTGTCAATCTCACGGGGAGGAGCGCAGTAATGGTAACCGCTCCTTTCAATCCTTCCGAGACATCTCATTACGTCACAGATGTTTACTACGCGGATCTGGTCTCTGCTTTTGCTGGCTGGGATGACAGCGCCGTGCTGTGTCATGAACCCCTGGTGTTGGCTGGTGCTGAAAGCCTGCTATATCGGGAGGCGCGCTATCTGGACCAAGCACAGTTCAAGCAATGGTTGGACCTGTTCGCCCCGGAATGTATCTATTGGATTCCAGGGACCTGGAATCGGGGGGATCCAAGGCGGGAAATCACCTTCGCCTTTCATGATCGGCGGCAATTGGAAGATCGGGTGTACAGACTGGAAACCGGCTATGCTTGGTCGCAACAACCAGCCAGCCGCACCAGCCGCCTGATTTCGAATATCGAGGTGTTCCAGACCGACCAACCCAATGTCTTCATGATCCGGTCAAACTTCAATATGACAGAGTTCTGGAATGGCGAGTTGCGTCCCTGGGTTGGCTATGCCGTCCATCGCGTTGAGCAGTTAAAGGCAGGTGGATTCCAAATTCTGGCAAAGCAGGTGAACCTGCTGAATTGCGACCAGAATATACGAAACCCCAGCGTGACCCTCTAATCACTCGCCCTTACGACATGTATAAAAGATACACCCTGCCAAACTGTTCAAACAAACGGGGCCATCTCTCTGTACTGAAGACGCCAGCGATTGACGGAGGGCGGCTAATTGCCCTGTAAACCAGGGCTGATACTCAATTAATGAAATGATCGCGACCATGAAGGAGCAGGTTGTTTGGAGACGACCGGCGTCGTTGATCCGTGGTGCCGTCTTTGCCATGGCGACTGTATTGCCGGGGTGAACATCCCATCACCCGCTTGAAGGCTGTGCCGAACGCGCTTTCGGATTCGTAGCCGAGCGCCGAAGCAATTGTGGGGATTTTGTCTCTCGACGTTGCCAGTCTTTCACTGGCGAGCAGCATGCGCCAGCGTGTCAGATAGTTCATGGGCGTCAGTCCAACGGTCTCCTTGAACCTAAGTGCGAACGCTGTCCTGGACATGCCAATATTTTGAGCCAGTTCCTGTAGAGTCCAGCGGCGTGCGGGATCAGCATGTATGAGGTCGATCGCTTTTCCCATCTGCTTGTCGGCCAGGGCAAAGAGCCATCCCACGCGGCCCTCAACCGCTTCACTTAGATACAGCCGTAACGCTTGGACGAGCATTAGATGCGCCAGGTGCTCCGCCACTAGGCTGCTTCCCGGTTGTGCATCCCGTACCTCTTGTCGCATGCGCTTAAGAATCCAGCGCAGGAAAGCCTGATCCGCTTCATTGCGAATGTGTATGATCGGCGGGAGTATGCCGAGCAAAATATCGGTGTGATCTCCGACCAATGTGAAGCGGCTGCCGGCAAGAAAAAAGTCGCCCCCGCCATTGCATTTCGCAATTCCGCCACGCCGTGCCGGCTCAAAGACTGTATTCGCATCGATAGACGGCACGCTGAGGTCACTTGCGAGCTGGAATGGCCTTCCTTTTGTCAAAAGAAAACAATCCCCCGTCTGAAGATGCACAGGGTCGGATACGCCTTCCATGGCCAACCAACACTGACCGGAAATTAAGGCGTTGCACTTGATGCCTTCGTAGCTGGGAAATTGGACTGACCAATCGCCGCCCGCTTCAAAGCCAGCGGAAACATAACTATGGGGTTTCAACAGAGCGAGAATATCTGAAAGGGGATCCATTTGATCATTCTGAACGATTGCGATTAAAAATAGAACTGTAAAGCATAGACCGTTCATTTTCCAGAGGTAATTATAAGATACCTAAGGGCAATCGAGCCCATTACTAAGACCAAATTCTGAAATCATTAGGAGATTCCCTTGATTGTCATTACTGCGCCCACGGGCAATATCGGTAGCCAGGTTCTTGCAAATATTCTCGATAGCGAGGAGCGTATTCGTGTGATTGCGCGAGATCCTTCCAAACTGGCTCCGCAAGCGCTGAATCGTGTCGAAGTGATCGAAGGTTCTCACCGTGACTCTGCTGTTGTTGCGCAGGCTTTCGAAGGCGCCGACCGTGTTTTCTGGCTCGTGCCAGCCGACTTGCGTGCGCCAAGTGCCGAAGCGGCCTATTTGGACTTCTCGCGAGCGGGCTGTGATGCGCTTAAGGCATTCGGCGTCAAGCATGTGGTTGGCATCTCAGCGCTTGGGCGCGGATGGTCGAAGGATGCGGGCCATGTTACGGCAACTTTGAAGATGGACGATCTAATTGCAAGCACCGGCGTTAATTATAGAGCCTTGGCCTGCGCCAGTCTCATGGAGAATGTCATGCGGCAATCTGCGTTGATCAAGGATCATAGCGCATTCTACTGGCCAACTCCTGTTGATCTTAAAGAGCCAGCATGTGCCACCCGCGATGTCGCCGCAGTAGCAGCACGCTTGCTGCTTGATCCGTCCTGGACCGGCGTTGATAGCATTCCGATGCTTGGTCCAGAGGATATCTCCTATCATGAAATGATGGGGATCATTTCGAAAATGACAGGCAAAACGGTGCAGTATCACTTCATGAAAATGGACGATCTGAAATCAATGATGATCAATCGGGGGGCGTCGGAAGGTATGGCGCAATCCATGGTCAACATGATGACAGCCAAGAACGAGGGTATGGATCATTTGGAAGAACGCACGCCGTCTTCTTCTTACGATACACCGACCGGCTTCCGCCAATGGTGTGAAGAAGTGCTAAGGCCTGCGTTATTTGGGTAAATTGTAAAAATGGTTGGGCTTCAATGAAGCGTTCGCCCTGATGATCTGTGGTTCTGTGAACGGACTGTGCTTCATAAATCCGTTTCCACGTGAAAAATAGCGAGGTTTAAAATCTTTTCACTAGAATGGAACAAATAAGGCGTGTGAGGCTATATGCGCAAACTTTGACACTTCATTGTGAAAACAGTCAACGTCTCCGCTTAGTCCACCTGCCCGAGTTTTATGACAGTGAGGCGAGGCAATCAGGTATTTAAGCAACCAGGGTGAGGCGCGCGCGTCAGCCCCTCCCTCTGACGCGCGCGGCCTCGTTACGACAGCTTCACTTCATCAAACACGGCCTGATATTTTTGGCGAATGTCTGATGAAATTTCACGCTGGAACTTAGAAGTTGAGATGACGACGTCCGGATCGGTGATCCCCAATTCGGCGAGTCGTTCATCGGTTACGGACTCATATGCTTTGGCATTGCCGCTGCCATAGCCATAGGAGTTGATCAGGAAAGCGCCAACTTCTGGTGACATATAGGCGTTGATGAATTCATAGGCCAGGTCTTCCGACCCGCTGCCACCATTCATCATGACAAGACCGTCCGTCCAGGTGACAATGCCTTCCTTGCATTTCATCAGGGCCATATCGATACCCTGCTTGCGCAACATGGCGACAGACGCATTCCAGCCATAGGCAGCAACGATCTCTCCATTCGCAAAGGCCTGTTCCATATCGGTCTGGCTGGACCAATAGAAGCGGACCAGTTCCTTTTGCGCCAACAGGGCTGCTTTCGCTTTCGCCAGTTCCGCATCACTCATCGCCCAGGGATCTGCCGCACCGGTATAAAGTCCCCCGACAATCAACAGGCCTTCCAGAGAATCGCGTGACGCGATGCGCCCCTTATAGCGTTCATCCCACAACAAGCCCCAGGATTCCTCCGTCACTTCTACCTTGTCGCGGCGATAGATGACCGAGGAATTCCCCCAGCTCAGTGGGGCCTCCCACAATTGACCATCCATCGTAACGATCTGTGATAATTCAGGAAAATAGTCATCAATATGGGTCAGGCGAGACCGATCAATTGGCTTTAACAGCCCGGCATCGCGATACTTTCCGACGATAAAACTGGTATGGTGACCAAGATCCGGACGGAAGCCCGCATGGACCTTCTGGAAGCCTTCTTCATCGGACCCCATCAATGTGAAGTTTGGCGCAGGATGGGCATCGAAATAGGCCGGGGCCATTTCTGGAATGTCATATCCAGACCAGGACAGGATGGTCAAAGACCCATCTGCAAGTGCGCTGCCGGACCGTGTTGTCGTCGCAAGACCAACACCGACGGCCCCCATCATCTGAAGTAAACGCCGACGTGTAACGCGCCCGCATTCCAATTCGTCAATCAACCAACGCTGTAGACCACCTTTCATGTCATCCTCCCTTGCTTCATGTATCTCCCAGTCAAACCATAAGATAAAGTTTGACGGATGTTCAACAAATTTATTTTCTAACGCCTGTAGAGCGATTAATTTCCGGCGCCGGAAGAGGCTGTCCGAAAGTTACGCCGTCGCAGTGCTTTCGCGTCCATAAACGGTTGCATTGACTTCCGGATCGCCAATTACACCGGGTTCGAATTCATAGACAAATACGCCCATGATCCGCATTTTATCGCCCTTCACTTCAGAGACGCGGTGCAGGGAATTACAGCCCCGGAATATACACAGGGACCCCGCATGACGGGCGACAGAGACTGCGTCCTGTGGGCATTCACCCATCACAACCTTGCGCACATAATCATAGTTTTGATCGTTATCACTGCGCGTATTGGGCACCAGTTGGAAGTCGCCACCAGCGTCCGGGGCCTGAAGCATCAGGGTCATCGTGAACGCATTCACGGAATCGAAGTGCCAGGATGATCGATCCCCATTTTCATAACATAACAGGTTTACGGGTTGGCAGGGATCTTCATTGTCGTACAGCTTTTCAGCCCCGACGATGTCTGCGATGAAGGATCGCGCAACATCCCAGTGATACAGTGTCTTGACCGGGGAGTCTTGGGGGATCAGATCATAGGCGATCATCCGTGTGCTGGCATCCATCATCAGGTTTTGAGGGTGGTCTTCCGGTAAAGACGGATCCCCTTTGCGATGCAGATAACAATTGCGGCGCGATTTGTTGTGATGGGCGTTCACCCTGGCGGCCTTTGCATCCGCAACGGCTCGTTCCAAAGCCGCAGGGCGAATGAAATCAGGCAGCGATACATATTGATTTGCGTCCAGTTCCCGCTTCAACCGGGCCACAATTTCAGCACGCGCCGGGCTGGCCGGGTCTTGAATGGGATAGGCATCAAGATTGATGACATCTTCTGGGCGCATAAAGGCATTTCCTTTTCATATCGCTTAATAGTGAGGCAGAGCGTTACAGAAAATGCTGCAACATTCAATATAAATTTGTTGGACGTCCGACAAAGAAAATTAAATAGCCATTGGAACAATTAATCCTAACAGCAAGCTATAAAATATGTTGGACGACTGACAAATTTTTTAATAAAGTCGTTGTTGCGTTACGCCAAATGAATAGCCCAAGATACAAAAACTAAGGACGGAAGTGAATTTCGTCAGGATGGGGACAGCGCATGTCACGGCGTTCCAATAGCCCGTATTTCTTATTGACGCCAGCAATGTTGACGACCGTTGCGACGCTGGCAATTTGTATGGTGGTGCTGATGGTGCTGGCAGTGGCGCGCCAGAGTTACCTTGATATCGATCTGACATTCTCCACGCATAATGTTGAATTGGCCCTGACCAGCCCGTTGATTTTGAAATTGATGGTAAAGTCAGCATTGATCTCCTTTGGGGTGACACTTCTGTCTCTGGTGCTGGCCTATCCCATTGCGTATCTGCTGGCCTTTGATCTGACCCGCAACAAGCTGCTGTGGCTGATGCTGTTCACCCTGCCGTGTTGGATCAGTTATCTTTTGCGTGTCCTGTCTTGGAAGCTGATTCTTGGCTATCAGGGGATGATAAACACCAGTCTGATCGGGTTGGGGATTGTGGATCAGCCGATAGAGGCCCTGCTGTATAATTCAACATCCGTGGTGATCGCATTGACCCATGCCTGGGCGCCATTTGCGATCCTGCCAATATATGTCAGCCTGGAGAAAATAGACCGGTCCCTGATCCGCGCATCGGGGGATTTAAGCGACACACCGATGCAGACCTTCTTTCGGGTGATCCTGCCGCTTTCCCTGCCAGGGGTAACAGCGGCCTTTGTCTTGGTGTTTATCCCGACTTTCGGAGATTACGTGACGCCCCATTTATTGGGGGGACCGACCGGGGTTATGATCGGAAACTTTATCGCCATGCAGTTTGGCGCTTCTAACAATTGGCCTTTGGGCGCGGCTGTCGCGCTGCTTGCCATGCTGGTCGCAACGCTGCTGGTTTGCATTTTCATCGCAGGTTCCAGGCAAGCCATTAAGGCAATTCGGTAGGTCATGATGCGCAAAGTAAGACTCTTCTATGCAATGATTTATTTCATTGTGCTGTATTTACCGATCGTCTTGATCATCGCCTTTTCGTTCAATGATTCTGTTTATATCGCCTTTCCATTGAAGGCGTTCACACTGCGCTGGTATCAGGCGGCAATGGAGAACCAACAGCTGTTGTCGGCGTTTTCCAACAGCATGATCATCGCGGTGACAACGGCGATTCTTGCGACATTCAGCGGCATGCTGGCTGCCATGGCGACCACCCGCTATCGGTTTCGGGGGCGGTCTTTGGCGACGGTTTCACTTTTTGTGCCTTTGGCTTTGCCGACGGTGGTGACGGGTGTCGCATTATTGTCGATCTTCATGATGACGGGGCTAGGTCTGTCGCTGGCGACCGTCATTTTGGGGCATCTGATGATCTGCACGCCGTTTTCCTATGGCGTTCTGGTTTCCCGGTTTGACGGGTTAAGCCCGGATTTTGAGCGTGCCTCCATGGATTTGGGGGAACCGCCCCTAGCAACCTTCTTCCGTGTCACATTGCCCCTGGCCATGCCCGGCATTGTGTCCAGCCTTTTGCTGACATTCACGATCTCCTTTGATGAGTTCATTCTGGCCTTCTTTCTGTCCAGTAATTCACCAACCTTGCCGGTCTTTATGTGGAGCCAGATGCGGTTCCCGGACCGTCTGCCGCTTGTCCTCGCATTGGCCAGTGTCGTGATCATTGTGTCTAGTATTCTGATTGTGATCTCGCAGCGGCTAAGATCGAAACAGGCTTAATTTTTTAAGGACTTTACTATGACGGATGATTTCATCTCCTTACGGTCGATCCGAAAGACTTATGGGCCTGTGATCGCGGTGGACAATGTCGATCTGGATATCGCCAAAGGATCCTTCTTTTCCCTGTTGGGGCCGTCTGGCTGTGGCAAGACGACATTGCTGACCATGCTGGGCGGCCTGGACAGGCCAACGTCGGGGCGGATTATGATCGATGGCGTCGATGTCACGTCGGTTCCATCCTATCGACGCCCGACCAACATGGTGTTTCAAAGCTATGCAATTTTTCCGCATCTCAGTGTTGCGGATAATGTGGGGTATGGCCTGCGTCGCCAAAAGCTGGCCCGGCCGGAATGGCAGCGCAGAGTCGATGCAATGCTGGAATTGGTGCATTTGGAAGGATATGGCGACCGCAGTCCTTCGCAATTATCGGGCGGGCAGATGCAGCGTATCGCCCTGGCGAGGGCCCTTATTGTACAGCCTAAAGTCTTGTTACTGGATGAACCATTATCGGCGCTGGACAAGCGCCTGCGTCAAAGCATGCAGATAGAATTGCGGGCGATCCAGCGAGAAGTCGGTATTACTTTCGTCTTCGTAACCCATGATCAGGAAGAGGCGCTGACCCTGTCCGATAAAATTGCGGTCATGTCCAAAGGAAAGGTTCTGCAATGCTGTCCGCCAACCGATCTGTATGATCTGCCCGTCAATCGAGAGGTCGCAGAATTTGTGGGCGAAATGAACCTGATCCCTGGCATCGTAGAAGCGCAGGAGCCCGGATTTGTTTCCATCACCATGCCGTGTTTCGGAGACCTGCAATTTCCCTCCGGCGGTCGACGATTTGCGAAGGGGGATAAGGTGTTGGTCGCCATCCGACCGGAGAATTTTATGATCGCCAAGGATTCGAACGGGTTGAGCCTGAAGATCATCAACCGCGCTTATTTCGGGACACATCTGCACTTCATGATGACCGGGGATGGCCTGGAAACACCTTTGACCGTATCTGTCCCCTCTGCAGTGGCCCGGGCGCATGGCAAGGCCGTGGACAGCGATCAAATGACCGTTCAACTGGTGCCTGAATCGGCCGTGATTCTGCCCCAGATGGGGTGAGTTTCTCTCGACCCAGGCTCGTTTTCACACACACATCACAACAGGACACATATTCATGCGTATTGGCTTTATCGGACTTGGGACAATGGGCGGCGCGGCCTCTTTGAACCTAATCAAGGGCGGGCATGAGCTGACCGTCTGTGATTTGGATCGTAATCGTGGCAAGGCGCATTTGGAACTGGGTGCACAATGGGCGGACACACCGGCCCTGGCCGCTGCGGGTGCCGATGTAATATTCACCATGGTGTTTGGCCCGAAACAGATTGAATCCGTGTTGCGCAGTGAGAATGGACTGCTTTCTGCGATCCAGCCGGGGCAGGTCTGGATTGATATGACCACCAATGAACCCACTCTCAGCCGGGCGTTGGCAGCCGAAATTCATGCCAAGGGGGCCATCGCGATTGATGCGCCTGTAACAGGCGCAGTAGATGGTGCGCGCAATGGCAATATGACGCAATTTGCAGGCGGGGATGAGGCGACGATTGAGCACCTGCGCCCGATGATGGAACTGATGGGACCCGTGCATTTTATGGGGCCGAATGGATCCGGGGCGATCACCAAGCTGGCCAGCAATCAACTGTGGGCCATTCATGCGACCGCAATGGGCGAAGCCCTGGTCATGGCCGTAAAGTCCGGCGTGGACCTGAAGCGCGCCTGGGAAGCACTAAAGATTGGGGCGTCGGAAAGCTGGTGCATGCATCACGACGCGCCCTCTGTCTTTCAAGGGCATTATGATCCGTCCTTCACATTGGATCTATGCATGAAGGACCTGAATTTGATCGTAGGGGCCTGTGATGCCGCCGGGACGGAAGCCAGTGTCACGCGCTTGGTACGGGATCGCTTCCTGAAGGCGCAAACCACCTATGGCGGGGACAAGGGGGAATTGCATGTTGTAAAACTGGAGGAAGATGCCGCGGGCATTTCCTTGCAAATGGAGGGAGATTGGGTCCCGCATTGGCAAAAATAACCAGGCGGCTAGAACAGGCGGGCAGCACGTTCTCTCTTCTAGGCAAGCTGGCCCATACCAGCTTCTGGAATTGCCATAGTCCGGCGGAACAGGGTACTGTTAACCTTGGTTGAAAATATGCCGGACATCCAGCTTATCAAAATGACTAAAGTGCTGGTGTTTCGTTGCTGGGAGAAGAATATGCTGGAAAAGCGCAAGGCGAAAGAGCGGCCCCGGACGCATCCTGAGATTAATGAATATCGGCGCAATGCATTGATTGAAGGCACAATCCGATCATTGGCCGAACATGGCGTCGCCGGTACAACGGTCCGTTCAATCTGTGCCGAGGCAGACAGTTCCCGTGGCTTGATGAGCCATTATTTTGAAAGCAAGGAACACCTGCTGGAGATTGCGTTTCGGCACCTTTATGACACGGCGGCGAATTATGTTGCTAAGTGTCAAGCGGCTGTCGGGGATGATCCGGAAAAGCAATTGCGTGCCCTGCCAATGGCTGTTTTTTCACCCAAGGTTAATACGCCCTTGATACGCAATGCCTTTATCACCTTCTGGCATGAAATTCGGTTTAATCCGCTGGTCCGGGAAGCGAACAGTGAAAGCTATCGTGCCTATCAGGATCGAACGGAAACATTGTTTGCTGCTGCAGCCAAACAGCACGGCGTTACCATCGATGCCCGCCAAGCGTCGATTGGTTTGATTACCATGATCGATGGGCACTGGTTGGTGTTATCCACCTATGAACGCATGACATCGCGTGACCGCGCCATTAAGTGCTGCCAGAATTACATCGATTTGCAATTGGGCATTCCTGTCGCAACTGCATAGAACACCCCGCCTCACGGTAAGTGCGGCGCGGGTTTGCGGTCATTGGCTTTGGTTCCCGGCCTTTGTTACCGTTGGCTGGCCATCCGAATGTAACGCATCAAAGGCTTCCGCAGCGGCATCAACAGCAGCAGCAGGCAGACAAGCAACAGGCCCACACTGACTGGTCGATCCAAAAAGACCGTCAGGTCGCCGCGTGATATGACAAGCGAGCGCCGCAGGTTTTCTTCCATCATCGGGCCCAGAATAAAGCCCAGCAGAACCGGTGCGGCATTGTAGTTCAGGCGCATTAACAGATAGCCGACCAATCCAAATACCAAGGTTACAAAGACGTCCAGCACATTATTGGCGACGCTGTAGGACCCGATGCAGATAAAGAAGATCACAACAGGATACAGGATGCGCGCAGGCACGGTGATGATCTTTACCAGCAACCCGATCAAGGGCAAATTCAGGATCAGCAGCATAACATTGCCAATCCAGAAGCTGACAATCAGGCCCCAGAACATGGCAGGTTGCGCAGAAATGAACTGTGGCCCGGGAATGATACCGTGCATGATCATGGCACCCAACAGGATCGCCATGACCACATCCCCTGGAATTCCCAGGCTGAGTGTCGGGATAAAAGCCGCCTGGACGGAGGCATTATTTGCGGCTTCGGGCGCAGCGACGCCTTCAAGCGCGCCAGTGCCAAACTTTTCCGGCGTGCGGCTGACCTTCTTTTCCATGGCATAGGCCATGAAGGCCGCAACGGTCGGCCCGGACCCTGGCAATGCCCCAATGATGGATCCAATCCCCGTACCACGCAGGATGGGTCCCCAAAGCCTGCGTAATTCATTGCCTCTAGGTAACATATCGCGGAAGGAAACATGCCTGACTTCGGGGTCAGGCGCGCGCGCCCCGTTCTTGGCTTCGGCCAGTTTGGTGACAATTTCGGCGATACCAAACAGGCCCATCGCGATGGATATCAAACTGACACCCTCGGTCAGGCCCAGAAATCCAAAGGTAAAGCGGGGGACGCCGGAATTTAAATCCAGCCCGACAATGCCCAGTACCAGACCAAAGGCCACCATAACCAGCGCTTTAAGGGTAGACCCATTCGACATGGTACAGGCCGCGATAAGGCCCAGCAGCATCACGGAAAAATATTCCGTTGAATTAAATCCTAGGGCGAAATCGGCGATGGTGGGGGCAAATCCCATAACCAGCAGCACCGCCAGCGAACTGCCGCAAAAGGACGCGACTGCATTGATGAAAAGGGCCAGCCCGGCGCGCCCGTTCTTTGTCATCGGATAGCCGTCCAGGCAGCTTGCCGCGGACGAGGGGGTGCCAGGGGTGTTGATGAGGATGGCGGTGACCGAACCGCCGTAGATCGAGCCC
>NZSA01000068.1 GCA_002696645.1 Rhodospirillales bacterium
GGGTGACGGTGGATCGGGGGGTATCGATGTCGTCATTCCCGTGCAGGCGTGACTTTAGGGCGGGTGGTCGAGAATGAGCGTACTGCTCTGGACCCCGGATCAAGTCCGGGGTGACGGTGGATCGGGGGGTATCGATGTCGTCATTCCCGTGCAGGCGTGACTTTAGGGCGGGTGGTCGAGAATGAGCGTGCTGCTCTGGACCCTGGATCAAGTCCGGGGTGACGGTGTTTTGGATTGTAAAGATGTCGTCATTCCCGCGCAGGCGGGAATCCAGGGGTGCATGGCACGATTTTGCCGGTTGCACTGCGCCTTGCATGAAGTCCGGGGTGGCGCGGCACTCGCGATTGGTAAAATGCGGTCCCATAGATCAGAACCGGGGAATGTCGGGGAAGGGCAATTGGCCTTTGTGAATATGCATCCGGCCCAGTTCCGCGCAGCGATGGAGTTGCGGGAACACCTTGCCGGGATTCAGCAATCCGTCCGGGTCAAAGGCGCATTTGACGCGCATTTGTTGCTTCAAATCGTCTTCGGTGAACATGGTCGGCATCAGGTCGCGCTTTTCAACGCCCACGCCGTGTTCGCCGGTCAGGACACCGCCAACCTTTACACACAGTTTTAGAATATCGGAGCCAAAATCCTCCGCCTTCTCCAATTCGCCGGGATTGTTGGCGTCATACATGATCAGGGGGTGCAGATTGCCATCGCCCGCATGGAAGACATTGGCAACGCCCAAGCCATAATGCTTGGACATCTTTGTCATCTCGCTCAACACATGGGGCAGTTGGTTGCGGGGGATTGTGCCATCCATGCAGTAATAATCGGGAGAGAGCCGCCCCACAGCCGGGAAGGCCGCCTTGCGCCCGGCCCAGAACATGGCGCGTTCTTCCTCGCTTTGGGAAATGCGCAGGCTGGATGCCCCCAGATTTTCGGCGATCTGGCGGACTTCCTCGATCAGGTGATTGACCTCTGCCTCCGGGCCATCTAATTCGACGATCAGCAGCGCCTCGCAATCGGCTGGATAGCCTGCATGGATGAAATCCTCCGCCGCCGTGATGGCGGGGCGATCCATCATTTCCATGCCGCCGGGAATGATGCCGCTGGCGATCACCTGGGCGACGCAATTACCCCCCGCCTCGCTGGACGGGAAGCCGATCAGCAGGGCCCGCTGGGTCTCCGGCTTGGGCAACAGGCGCACGGTGACTTCTGTGACCACACCCAACAGACCTTCGGACCCGATCATCAGACCCAGCAGGTCATAGCCTTCCGCATCCAGATGCTTGCCCCCAATGCGCAGAATCTCCCCGTCAATGGTGACCATTTCCACGCCCAGAACATTGTTGGTGGTCAGGCCATATTTCAGCGAATGCACCCCGCCAGAATTTTCCGCGACATTCCCGCCGATCGTGCAGGCGATCTGGCTGGACGGGTCCGGGGCATAATAGAAGCCATCTTCCTCTACCGCCTTGGTGATCGCCAGATTGGTGACGCCGGGCTGAACCCGGGCGCAGCGATTGTCGTAATCGACCTCCAGCACTTTATTGAACTTTCCCATACCCAGCAGGATACCATCTTCCAGCGGCAATGCCCCACCAGACAGGCTGGTGCCAGCCCCACGCGGCACGACTTTAACACCGTGTTCTTTACAGTATTTCAGGACATTGGCGACCTGATCGACGGTCTGTGGCAGGACCACAATCAGGGGCAGGGCGCGGTAAGCGGTCAGGCCGTCGCTTTCATAGGCACGGCGTTCATCCTCATCCACAATGACGCCTTCACCCGGCACAAGGGCGCGCAGATCATCGGCAATGGTCAGCCGTCGCTCAATGACAGCAGCATCCGGATCGGGCATTTTCATCGCGTGGTCTCCTTTAATCTGCGTTTCTTATAATTGGTATTACCAATTTGGTAAACCTTTCTTGCGCCTTGTCAGTTGTCCCGCAGTAAGCCCCGATAGGTATTTTGCAGGGTTGTGCGCACCCCATGCCAGGCATTGTCGCGCCACATGGCATCAGACGGATAGGATTGGGGCAGTTCATTTGGCCCGCGCGTTGCCCCGCCCAGCCGTCGTGTCAGTGAATAAGTGCCAATTTCCAGGACCACATTTGTGACCTGGGCCTTGGGCAATAAGCCACCCAGCCCCCCGCCACAAGGTGCCGTGCCTGCGCCAATCGCTTCGCTGGTCTGGGCGACATTCAGGGTGAACCAGCTTTCCGCCCGGAATCGACCGGCAGAATCCGGCGGGTCGCAGGATACGATTTCATGCGCGCCATACAGTCCCGGTCCTGTGCGGGGGTCGATCACACAAACCTGTCTGGCATTTTCAAACTGAGTTGCAGCGATAGCGCGTAGCACAGACCCATCCCAGGCGGGCGGTTTCATGGATGCCAGTGTCTGTCCGGCCAATTTGTTCCAGTCGACGCCTTGTTCTGCCTGAAAGGCGGCGAAGCGTTCTTCGGCTGCGGCCAGGACACTATCGGACCAATCAGGCGCAGGTTTATTGGCCGATATCACATCATCTTCGGCAAAATAAGGCCAGATCGGGCCAGCAGGATTGGCGGCATGGACCAGCACCAGGGCAACTTCCCTGGGCAGGTCTTGCAAGCCGCCTTCGGTCAATACGCCCAGTATCGCCCCGCATCCCAACAGCCCCGCCGCCCCACCCGCAGCGCTGCACAGGACGGCGACACGGCTGGCATCAGGCGATCCCATGCGGGCTACATCACACGTTAAAGCCTTGGCACCTGTGTGGTCGTCTCTGGCGGGATAGGATGTGATGCGCAACCCGATCCGATCACAGGCGGTCAGGAACCGGTCTCGTGCGCGGTCGAAATCGTCATTGAAACAGGAAACAGAGTCTGCCATGCGCCTACCGGCATTACATATATTTACACTGGAAGACATAGATTGAACGCTGTGATGGGTCAGCGCAAGAAGGGGGCATGGTTGCCCTGACTGGCTGTTGACCCCATACTTAAGCACCAGGGCTATCCTTCTGATGGTATTTCTATGGGGAGAGTTGCAATGGGCATATATTCTAAACGCATCCCGATGGCGCTGGTCGCTGCATTTGCGATGATTGTTCTGTCCATGCCCGGCCTTGCGGATCAGCAAGACAAACGTCTGGATTCCCTGTTTGATATCCTGCACTTCGCACCTCTGAACAGTCAGGAAGCCTATATCGCGCAACAGGGCATCTGGGCCCTGTGGATTCAGGCCCCAACCGCCAGCGGGCGTGTCCTGATGCGTCAGGGGACACAGCAGATGTCCCAGGGCGATATGGAACAGGCGATCAAGACATTCTCTGCCTTAATCGCCCTGGAACCAGATTTTGCAGAAGCCTGGAACAAGCGGGCCACAATTTATTTCATGCAGGGAAATTATTCGGATTCTCTGGCCGATATTTATGAGACGCTGGAACGCGAACCGCGTCATTTCGGGGCGAAATCCGGGTTGGGTCTGATTTTAGATGCAATGGAGGAACCCGAGGCGGCCCTTCAGGCCTTTCATGAGGCACTGGAGATTAATCCGCATATGGACCAGATCCGGGAACGCGTCGAACAACTGAAGAAGCAGATACAGGGGCGTCAGCTTTGATCTGTGTTCGTTACGCCGAAGTCTCTTTCGGGGTTTTGAAGTCGGTCAAGGTTGCACAATGAGGCGACAGGGCGGGCCAGGGCGCATCCCCCAGGTCCAGTACTGCTAAGGCGGCAGTTGGGAACTTTTCGGTCATGGCGTCCAGATTTTCAGGATTGTTGGCTGTTTTACACAGGGACAGACTGATATCCTGCATAATTGGATTATGGCCGATCACCATGACGCGGCCTACCCCCGCAGGCACACGGCGCAAGCGGTCGATCAATTCTATGGTTTCCTGCATTTTATAGACGCAATCTTCCATCAGAATACGACATTCCCCTTTCAGGTGGGGCAGGATCAGACCCAATGTCTCACGGGTGCGACGGCTGGTTGAACACAGGATGAAATCGGGGGATATGCCGGAATCCCGCATCACGGCGCCCATTTTATTGGCTGCCTTTATGCCACGATTTGCCAGCGGTCGATCAAAGTCACCCAATGTGCTGTCGCTCCAACTGGATTTTGCATGGCGAAAAACATACAGGACCGGCATTCTTTCGGGTTCCTTTCCCTCATATTCTAACCGCGCGAGAGCTATCACGCTTCCCCATGCAGGCTCAAGCAAAAGGCGCAGAATTCAGGGGCTTGTAACCAGTTTGAAACAAAAATCACCGTGACACGGTCATATGTATTGGGTATCGACAAGGGCTTGATAGAGTCTGGCCATACCAAAGACGGAGGTTGCGGTGAGCATGACAGAGAATGATGGCGCACTGATGAACGAGTCCGCATCTCAGGATCAAGACGCCGTTGCCGTGGCCAAGACCACACCGACAACCCCGGAAGAGTGGGGCGCAGAACGTTTCATTAACCGGGAATTGTCATGGTTGGCCTTCAATACGCGCGTTCTGGAGGAAGCCAGCAATATCCACCATCCCTTGCTGGAGCGCCTGCGCTTTCTGTCGATATCGGCAAGCAACCTGGATGAATTTTACATGGTGCGTGTCGCTGGCTTGAAAGGCCAGCTTGGGGCGGGGATCAGCACCCCCAGCCAGGAAGGCAATACGCCCGCTGAACAATTACGACTGATCGCCGATGAGGCGGGATCCCTGATGCGCCTTCAGCAAAAGATCTGGGAAGAATTACAGGTCGAATTGCGCAAGGTCAGTGTGACGCTTTTGGCCCAGGATGAGTTAACAGCGCGGGAAAAAAGCTGGCTGGATGGCTGGTTCCTGGAACAGATTTTCCCGGCCCTGACACCGTTGGCTGTTGATCCGGCGCATCCCTTTCCCTTTATCCCCAATAAAGGGCTGGTTCTGGCGCTGGAATTGACCCGCGCGGAAGACGATAAGACAATGAATGGCCTGTTGCCGGTTCCTAGCAATCTGGATCGTTTCGTGCGTTTGCCCGGCCAGAAGGCCCGTTTCCTGCTGTTGGAAGATGTGTTCAGGATTTACATGGATCGCCTTTTCCCGGGCTTCAAGATCATTGGTCAGGGCATGTTCCGCGTCATTCGCGACAGTGATGTCGAAGTAGATGAAGAAGCGGAAGATTTGGTGCGCACGTTTGAAAGCATGCTGCGCCGCCGTCGTCGGGGCAGTGTCATCCGTCTGACAATTGACGCCAGCATGCCAGAAGACCTGCGCGATTTTGTTGTCGGCAAGCTGGGCGCAGACAGCGAGGATGTGTTCCCGCTGGATGGTATTCTGGGCATGCCCGATGTCAGTCAGATGATCGTATCGGATCGCCAGGATTTGTTGTTTGATGCTTTCAACATTCGTTTCCCGGAACGTATCCGTGATTTCGGTGGTGATTGTTTCGCCGCTATCCGGGCCAAGGATATCATTGTCCATCACCCCTATGAGAGCTTTGACGTCGTGGTGCAGTTCCTGCGCCAGGCGGCCCAAGATCCGGCCGTGGTCGCGATCAAGCAGACCCTGTATCGTACCTCGAAGGATTCCCCCATTATCGCGGCGTTGAGCGAGGCTGCGGAAGCGGGTAAATCCGTCACGGCCTTGGTCGAATTGAAAGCCCGCTTTGACGAGGCCGCTAATATCCGTTGGGCGCGGGATCTGGAACGCTCTGGCGTGCAGGTCGTTTATGGTTTCGTAGACCTTAAGACCCATGCGAAAGTCTCCATGGCGGTCCGTCGTGAGGGGAGTGGCCTTCGCTCTTACGTGCATTTCGGGACCGGTAACTATCATCCGATCACGGCAAAAATTTATACGGATCTGAGCTATTTCACCTGTGATCCGGCGCTGGCCAGGGATGCGGCGCGGGTGTTTAACTTCATGACCGGCTATGCCACGCCAGAGGCGCTGGAGCGTCTGGCAATTGCCCCGATCACGCTTCGCCATCGCGTGTTAAGCTCCATTCGGGATGAAATTGAGCATGTGAAGGCCGGCCGCCCTGGCCAGATCTGGTTGAAGGTCAACAATCTGGTGGATGGCGAGATTATCGATACCTTGTATGAGGCGTCCTGCGCTGGGGTTGAAATTGATCTGGTGGTGCGGGGCATATGCTGTCTGCGGCCCGGCGTGAAGGGGCTTAGCGAACATATCCGCGTAAAGAGCATCGTTGGGCGTTTCCTGGAACACAGCCGTATCTTCTGTTTCGGGGCGGGAAATGGTCTGCCTTCGCTGGATGCAAAGGTCTATATCACGTCGGCAGATTTGATGCCGCGAAACCTGGATCGTCGTGTCGAATCATTGGTACCAATTGAAAATGTGACCGTGAAGCGTCAGATCCTGGAGCAGGTTATGTATGCCAATCTGAATGACGAGGCGCAAAGCTGGCATATGGACTCTGATGCGCGTTATCACCGCATAGAGCCGGTGGGCGAAGGCTTTAACTGCCATGTTTTCTTTATGACCAATCCCAGTCTTTCCGGGCGGGGTAAGGCGATCAAGAAGGCCGGAAAGATGGCACTTTCAACAAAACTGGCTAAGAATTCGGGTCCGAAAAAGGCGGCGCGGAAAACTCCGGCGACCAAATCCAGCAAGAGCGGTTGACGCGACCGCCTCGATACACGATTTTCACGCGCAACCGCATTGTGATCATAGCGGTGAAGCGTATACAGATTGAAAGTCTTGTTTGGGAAGGATTCTCATGGCCGAAAAACGGACCATGTCGACTGCCAGCCCCCCGACCGCCGTGGTCGATATTGGCTCGAACTCAACACGTTTGGTGGTCTATGATACCTCTGATCGGTCCCCCATCGCTATTTTTAATGAGAAACTGCTCTGCGGCCTTGGGCGCGGATTGGATGCGACGGGCCAGTTAAGCGAGGAAGGTATAGAGCAGGCGCTGGGCGCGTTGCCCCGTTTCATGCGCATTGCCCAGGAAATGGGGGTACAGCGGATTGATATGCTGGCCACGGCGGCGACGCGGGATGCCACCAATGGCGCGGAATTTGTGCGGCGCGCCAGCCAGATCAGCGGCCAGGAAATTCGCGTGCTGTCCGGGGAAGAAGAAGCCCGACTGAGTGGGCTTGGTGTTTTATCCGGTACGCCGGACGCTGATGGCATGATGGGCGATCTGGGCGGGGGCAGCGTGGAACTGGTCGAGCTGAAGGATGGTCAGACCGGACCCCAGGCGACCCTGCCGCTGGGACCCTTGCGTTTGGACCCCAAGATCGTGGCGAAACCATCCAAAGCGCGGGAAGATCTGGATCGATATTTCAGCACCATTGATTGGTTGCCACGCATCAAGGGGCGCAGCTTTTATCTGGTCGGCGGGGCCTGGCGCAATCTTGCCCGGCTGCATATGGACCATATCAATTATCCGCTCCATATCATCCATCATTATCGGATTCCCGCTGCTCAAGCCTTGGAATTGGCAGATGTCGTATCACGGCAATCGCCTGGCGCGTTGCAGCGCGTGCCCGGTGTATCCAAGCGGCGCGTGGATACGCTGCCTTATGCAGCGATGTTGTTACACCGCCTGATGGTGGCCGGGGCACCCAAGGATATTGTGTTTTCCGCCAATGGTTTGCGGGAAGGCTGTCTGTATGATCATTTAAGTCAGGAAGAGCGCAAGCTGGATCCGCTGCTGGAGTCCTGTGCCCGATATGCAGATCATGAGCTTCCCAATTCCGCTGTTACGGGGGATGACCTGTTTCGGTGGATGACACCACTGTTTCCAAACGAGACCCCGGCGGATCGTCGTTTGCGTCATGCGGCCTGTATCCTGTCGGATATTGCCAAGCGAGAACATCCTGATTATCGCGCTGAACATGCCCTTATCCGGGTCAAACGATTGCCTGTCGTTGGCGTGGATCATCACGAGCGGGTATTTCTGGCCCTGGCGGTTTCATCGCGCCATGCGCAAATTGATGACGAACACAATGGGATGAAAATCGTTCGACACCTGATCAACCCCGATCGGATCGATGATGCGCGCGCAATTGGTCTGTCGATTCGCCTTGCATATACGCTGACCGGTGGGATTTCATCGGTCCTGGAGCGGATCAACATGGTTCGGACAGAGACCACCCTGACGCTTCAAATGCCAGCAGATCTGGCATTTTTGGCAGGAGAGGCGGTAGAGCGCCGCTTTGTCACTTTAGGTAAAGCACTGAACCTGAATACAGTGATTGATCGCTTCGGGGCATAGGTCCGGGACGGACTGAACCTGTTTTAACCGCGTGCGATTTCTTTACGCGGAAACAGGCTGCGAATGGCCGACGGGATCAGGTATCCAAAGAAAAAGCCAAAAAAGGCATGGGCCAGACCGCTGATCGACAGCGGGACTGCGGGGCCGAAATTCTTTGCGGTATTCAGGGCGATATCGGGTTCCAGATGGAAGACCATCTCTACCGCCAGCATATACCAGGAAACGTCTTGCAGGCGGGCTTCAATCTCCATCAGGCGTTCCTGACGGGCCAGTGTAGCCAGCATCGCCTGGCCTTCGCCCTGTATGACACTGTCTGAGTTATCATAGAATCGGCGAATGTAATCATATCGCCCCAACCCGGCATCCTGGGCCCGCATATCCATTGCTTCGATCTGCTGGTTGACCTCGTCCAAAGCGCCGCCAACGCGCTGTAAATACTGATCATGAAAGGCGGGTAACTGAGACCCAAGCGCCGCACAAAGCAACGCAAAGGCAAGATGTAGGCTTCGCAGCATGCCGTCTTCTCCAATCGCCCGGAATTACAGATCAGTCGGGGTGATGCAGTATAACCCGACTTGCCCATTCATTGGCAATCTGCGACTGGATTTCATTCTGCTCAGTTTGAAACTTAAATCTTCAGTTCCAGGTTTTGTGCCAGAAAGCCCTTTGTGCGGTCCCAGGCGCTTGCGGCATCTTCCTGATCATATCGGCTGCTGGTCGGGTTGGCGAAGGCATGGTCGGCCTCGTACCAATAAACCGTCAGGCTTTTCCCTGCCTTGCCCATCTGTTCAATGAATCCATTGACCATCGTGGCATTGATAAAGTTATCCTTGGTCGCAAAATGGCCCAGCACAGGTCCGTTGAGTGCGGCCAATTCCTCCGCACTTTGAGTGACGCGCCCATAATAGATGACCGTGGCGTCAATCGGTGTCGCCAGGGATGTGTTTAGCGACCAGCCCCCGCCAAAGCACCAGCCACAGGTACCAACCTTACCCGTTGAATCCTTATGCCCGCGCAGCCAGTCGGTCCATAATGTGCATGTTTCAATTGCTGTCTGGGGGTCCGCGCCAACAGCAGCGGTTTGTGCTTTGGCTTCTTCTGGTGTGGTCGCCACCTTGCCGTCCATCAGGTCAATGGCCAATGCGATATACCCCTGGGCAGCGAAATCTGCTGCAACCGCCTTGATCTGATCATTCAGGCCCCACCATTCGTGGATCAGCACGACCGCCGGGGCGGGCAATGTGGCGGGCATCGCCAAGGCCGCCGTTACCTTCTTGCCATTGGGCAGCGTGGATTCAACCTGTTGCACCGTATCAGCCGCCGCCCGCACCAGGGCCGGATTTGCCAGCACGGTTGCCAGCGGAAGGGTGGTCAGGCCCATGCCCAGACCTTTGATCACATCGCGTCGTGCCAACATCACTGATGTCTCCCTTTATCGTGTCCCGAACATTCTATCACCTGCATCCCCTAATCCTGGGAGAATATAGGCGTGATCATTTAGCTTTTCATCCAGGGCCGCTGTATAAATTGCCACACTGGGATGGGCCTTTTGCATGACCTTTACGCCTTCCGGGACAGCTACCAGCGCTAAGAAGCGGATATTCTGTTCTTCAACGCCGCGATCAATCAGCATCTTCACCGCCTGCACCGCGGAATTCCCGGTTGCCAGCATTGGGTCACACAGGATGAACAACCGCCCACCCGGTTCTGGTATGTTAACATAGTATTCTTTGGGATGCTTGGTCTCTTCATCGCGAAACAGGCCGATATGACCGACCCGAGCCGACGGCATCAACTCAATCAATCCATCCGCCATTCCCAGGCCAGCCCGCAGGATCGGCACGATGGCAGGTTTCCGCCCGGCCAGGACCGGCGCGCGCATCGCCTGCATCGGTGTTTTTATATCGACCTTTGTCAGGGGCACATTGCGGGTGATTTCATATCCCATTAACAGCGATATTTCTTTCAGCAACGTACGGAACAGATTGGTCGGGGTGTCCACCTTTCGCAGCCAGGTCAATTTATGCTGGACCAGGGGATGATCGACGATGTGCAGATTGGGAAAATCTTTATGGGCTTGCATAGGGCGCGCGATCCTGTGGGGTCGTGATGTCGAACTTAAAGCGTTGGCGTCACGATAAGGGGGTGGAGGATTTCAGACAATGATCGATATCGCTGATGTTATGCGATAAACTCTATAGTGTGGAATACGCTGGTAGAATTTACAGAATCAGTGATTCTATAGGTCGCACCTCCATAGAGGGCGCATTTTTCAAGGACCGCCCGCATGAGTGACGAAAAAGATCGCGGCTCAGCGACGGCAAACTCAAATGCCGCCGCGAATGCCGCTACCAATTCTGTAAAGGTTGCCCGTTTTCCGGGCGGGGATCGTCGTGCGGAAGTGACGGTGCCTGAAGATGTTCAGCGTTTGTCGGATCAGGCGCGCCGTCGCACGCGATGGGCTGGACTTGTCGCCGCTTTATTGACGGCCTTCTGGATGGGGGCGGCTGGGACATATCTACAGGGGCTGGGCGGGTTGAGCCTGATCGATGTTTTATTGCCCCATGAAGTGGGTGCCATTGCGACCGGCCTGGCTTTTCCGCTGATCCTGATCTGGATTTTCGCTTTGTATTTCCGTCGGTCCGAAGAGGTGCGCCTGCACACCGAAACGCTGCGCCGCCAATTGGAATTGTTGACCTATCCGGCGGAAGAGAGCGAAGCCCGAGTACGCCGTGTTTCCGATATGTTGCGCAAACAGGCCGATCAATTGACTCAGGCGGGGGATGTTGCTGTCGCAAATCTGACGGAACTGGCGGATTCTCTCAGGGAAACCACAAGTGTTCTGGAAAGTGCAGCCCATCGCGCCGAAGACCGCGCGGGCGATATGCGCAAGGGCCTGTCGGGTCAGGCGGACCGCCTGGAAAGCGTGGCGGAACGGTTGGAGCGGCACCGCCGGGATATTGATGCCTCTGTTACCGATCAGACTGAAGCGCTGATGCGGGCTGCAGAAACGGTGCTGGAAACCACCGATTCAGTAACCGCATCCTTGAAGATTCAAGCGTCAGACACGGTGTCTGCATCGGAACGGGCGGCATCGGAAATTCGTGAAATAGGTGGATTGTTTCAAAGCTATACCGATCAATTGGATCATGCCGCGTCTGAGGCGCAAAAGCGCAGCATCTCCGCCCGGGATACACTGGATGGCAGCATTCAGGCTTTAACCGATGCATCTGATAATGCGCGCGACAGCGCGTCTGCGATCGCCCGCAATCTGAAGGAAGAAGTGGATCGCGTTGGTCAGCGGTTGAAAGAATCCTATGACCACCAGACAGCGGCCATGAATGGCTTTTCGGAACGCAGCGAGTCTCGCATTTCCAGATTGGCGGAAATTCTGACAAAGCAAGGGGCCCTGTTGGAAGAAGCTGTCACCCAGTCCCTGGGGCGATTGGAAGCGGGCATGACCGACAGCTTGAACCGTGCGACAGATCAGGTCGATGGAATTGCCGATACGGCGGATGCCACGGCGGCAGGCTTTGGCGTGCAACTGACTGCTGCATTGGACCAAAGCCGCGAAAGTCTGAACCAGGCCTTGGCCCGCAGCGGCGATCAGGTAGAAGAAATCACCCTGGCCTTGCGCCAGCAATCCGATGATCTGGCAAAATCCGCCGATGGCCTGACCACCCATTCTGAGGCGGTGAAACAGACCGTCGCCCGGGAGGTGGAGGAATTCCGTCTGTTGTCTGAAAGCCTGGCGCAACAAGCCGCCGCTGTGAACGGGGAAACGGATCGCCAGCGCAAGGGGCTGGCCGCGACGTCCGAACAGGCAACCGAACAATTGCGCGCCATGGGCCAGGCGCTGCGGGAACAGGCCAGCGAAATTGCCAAGGCCAGCGATTTGGCTGCCAGCCGCGCCGAGTCCATTCGCGCCTCTTTGCGTCAGCAGACTATGGAATTGACCGGGGCTTCGGAAAGTTCCGCCCTACAGGCACGGGAAATTGAAAGCCTTTTGGCCCAGCGTGTCTTGGCGATTAAGGAAGCCATGGCGGAAGGTATGACCAATTTGGACGAGACCTTCGATCCTGCCATTGCGCAGACGCGCAGCATGGTGGAAATGCTGAAAAAGCAGAGCTTGGCGCTTCGGGAAGCCGCCGATTGGTCTGCCGGACATGCCCAATCCCTGGCAGAGGTGCTGACCCAGAACAGCGCGGCCCTGCGGGAAGCGGCGGATCGGGCCACCGGGCAGATTCGCGAAATTCGCCACGGATTACAGCATGAAACGGCGGAATTGGATCGTGTAACGGATAAGGCCGCCGGTGATGCCATCGCCATTCGCGAACGTCTTGCGGCGGATGCTGAGGCTTTGCGCGCCCTTGCGCTGCAATTGGCCGAACAGCATCAGGCGATGGAGAATATGGCGGAAAGTCAGGCCGCGACGCTGGTTGATGCGTCCCGCGACGCGGTGGAGAAAGGCGGCGCTGTGGATGAAGCCCTGCGCGCCCGGGTGCAGGAAATGTCTGCCATTACCGATGAGGTTTCCCGCCGCCTGAGCGATGCGGGCGGGTTGTTCCGCAATGAGACTGGTGAAATGCGCAAGGCGACCCAGACGGCGCTGACCTTGCTGGAAGAAGTTGGCAGTCGCTTCCACAATCAGGCCGAACAGGTCACCACCGCCTCTATGCAGGCGGGCATGCAGATTTCCGACAATCGCGAAGGGTTGAAGCGTCAGGCGGAAGCCCTGGGCGCGGCAGCGGAAAGTGCGTCTCGGTCATTGCAATTGATTTCGGACGCTTTCGCCCAGCAGGCGGAAGGGGTTGAGGAACGCACGGAAATTACGGCGGAACGGGTGCGCAGCCTGATTGAGATGCTGCGGACGCAATCTGGCGATATTGCCGCCGCGGGCGATCTGGCGAACCAGCAACTGGCCCTGATCGGGCGCACATTGGGCGATCAGGTATCCTCGCTGGAGCGCGCGGCGGGGGCGTCCAAGGGGCAGTTGAAAGATTTGGTCGAAACATTGTCGGAACGCACCGAACAGATGATGCAATCTGTCGATGCCTCCGAAGTCCGCTCCAACCGGGCGGCGGAGAAATTCCAAAGCCAGATCGAGCGCCTGACAGAGGCGTCCAAGCGGGCGGAAGAACAGGCGGAACAAATCCGGGTGCAGGAAGATGAGCAGCGGCGTGACCTGTTCCTGAAAACCGCGCGCTATATCGTCGAAGAATTGAATTCCATTTCCATCGACCTGACCCGTGTGTTGCAGGGGGAAGTGCCAGAGGCGGATTGGCGACGCTATGTGAAGGGCGACCGCACCGTCTTCACCAGAACCCTGTTGCGCACGCGCCAGGCCTCTATCGTGAAAACCGTATCGGATAAAATTCGCCATGACCCCGATGCGCGCAAATATGTGCTGCGATACATTGAACAGTTTGACCGATTGCTGATCGATTCTGAAGCAACCGATCCAGAACACCTGATCCACTCGACCTTCGTTACCTCGGATGTTGGCAAGCTGTACATCCTGCTGTGTCGTGCGACTGGGCGAGAGGAATAGGCACCACACTAAACCTTAAAAATTTGCGTTTCGCTTCCCATATCAGGGGCAGAGCGCAATTCGGCTTCGGCAGCCTGAATACCGGATATCCCTTAAGGGAGCCTTGCCAGGTCCGGGATGTCGGGGTAACGAATTGGACCGAATTCATAAGGCCATAATGATGGCCTGTACTTTTCACAGATAGGGGTGGACCCGATGAATCAGATTAAAGCCGCAGGCCTGAGCCTGAAAGATCCCAGCCTGTTGCGCCAGCAAGGCTATATCAATGGCGAATGGCTGGATGCCGACAGCGGTGAGACAATCGATGTCACCAATCCTGCGACCGGTGAAGTCGTTGCCACCGTGCCGAAAATGGGTGCGGCGGAAACCCGTCGTGCGATCGAAGCCGCCAATGAAGCCTGGCCCGCCTGGCGCGAGAAACTGGCGAAAGAGCGTGCTGCGATCCTGCGCCGCTGGTACGAGCTGATGCATGAAAATGCCGATGACCTGGCATTGATCATGACCAGCGAGCAGGGCAAGCCGCTGGCGGAAGCCAAAGGTGAAGTGGCCTATGGCGCATCCTTCCTGGAATGGTTCGCCGAAGAAGCCAAACGCATGTATGGCGATGTCATCCCCCAGCATCAGGCGGATAAGCGCATCGTCACCATCAAACAGCCGATTGGTGTCACCGCCTTTATCACCCCCTGGAACTTCCCCATTGCGATGATCACCCGCAAGGCTGGCCCTGCGCTGGCTGCTGGCTGTACGGCGGTTGCAAAGCCTGCCTCTCAAACGCCTTTGTCAGCCCTGGCACTGGCGGTTCTGGCGGAACGCGCTGGTGTGCCCAAGGGCGTGCTGTCGGTTGTGACCGGATCGGCAAGCCAGATCGGGGGGGAAATGACCGCTAACCCGATCGTGCGCAAATTGTCCTTCACCGGCTCGACGGAAATCGGTCGTGTCCTGATCAAGGATTGCGCCGATACGGTCAAGAAGGTCTCCATGGAATTGGGCGGCAACGCGCCCTTCATCGTGTTTGACGATGCCGATATCGATGCCGCCGTTGAAGGCGCGATTGTGTGTAAGTTCCGCAATGCGGGCCAGACTTGCGTCTGTGCGAACCGGATTTACGTGCAGGATGGCGTCTATGACGAATTCTCCAAGAAACTGGCAGCCAAGGTCGCCGAAATGAAAATCGGCAATGGTGTCGATGATGGCGTCATCATCGGTCCGCTGATCGATATGAAGGCCGTGGA
Organism: Rhodospirillales bacterium; assembly: GCA_002696645.1. Classification (GTDB taxonomy): domain Bacteria; phylum Pseudomonadota; class Alphaproteobacteria; order UBA8366; family Aestuariispiraceae; genus Pacificispira. Next base: position 14,974 of record NZSA01000068.1, read on the forward strand.
GAAAGTGGAAGAACACCTGAAAGATGCGACCGGTAAGGGGGCGTCGATCCTGACCGGCGGTCATCGCCACAGCCTGGGTGGTTCCTTCTATGAACCGACAGTTCTTGCGGATGTGACTCAGGACATGATGGTGTCCAAGGACGAAACCTTTGGTCCGTTGGCCCCGCTGTTCCGGTTCAAGGAAGAATCAGAAGTCATCGCCATGGCCAATGACACGGAATTCGGCCTGGCCTCCTATTTCTATGCCCGGGATATCGGCCGTGTCTGGCGTGTTTCAGAAGCACTGGAATACGGCATGGTCGCCCTGAACACCGGCATCCTGTCCACGGAAGTGGCCCCGTTCGGTGGTGTGAAACAGTCCGGTCTGGGGCGCGAGGGATCGAAATACGGTCTCGATGAATTCTGCGAGATCAAATACATTCTGATGGGCGGAGTCTGATCCCCCCATAGCTTGAGCATTCGCCCCCCGCTCTCCTTACAAGAGCGGGGGGTATTTTTTAGATACACCGTCCGCCGTCGACTTCCATGCAAACGCCGGTAACAAGGGCCGCGTCATCAGAACACAGATAAACCGCTGCGCCCGCGATATCCTGTGCGGTGGACAGGCGGCCCATCGGAATGCTGGCCTTGAAGGCAGCGCGTTTCTCTGGCGTGTCCTGACCCATGAAGCGTTTCAGCAGCGGGGTTTCCCCGGCGACGGGATTGATTGCGTTCACGCGGATCTGTTCCGCAGCCAATTCGATTGCCATGGAACGAGTGATGCCGATGGCGGCAGATTTTGAACTGTTGTACCAGACCAGACCAGGGCGCGGCCGAATGCCAGCCGTAGAGGCGATATTCAGAAACTGCCCACCCCCTTGCTTGCGAAACACAGGCACCGCCGCCTGGGCGGAAAGATACAGGGATTTCACATTCACCGCATAGACGCGGTCAAATTCTGCTTCGTCAACGTCCAGCATCGGCTGATTCAGGTGGGTATAGCCCGCATTGTTTACGACGATGTCTAGTCGCCCGAATTGTGCGATCGTGCCATCGACCAGGGATTTCCAGTCTACAGCGGATGTGACGTCGGCCCTTAAAAAATGGGCGGCATCGCCGATATCCTCCGCGATGGTCCGGCCAGCATCCTCGGTAATATCGGCAACGATGACTTTGGCCCCTTCAGCTGCAAACCGGCGGGCGATGCCCTCCCCAAAGCCAGATGCGGCCCCGGTAACGATGGCGACCTTGTTGTTCAGGCGCATTTCTTTCTCCCTTAAAGACGATTATTTGCATTTTGCAATTCTAACTAACCACGTCTACTATCGCAGAGCTATGGGAGTGGCGACAAGCATGTCTGGACACGAAATGATCTAAGAATCGGGTCTTGGGTGTCGATGCGTGTTCGGTGGGGAGTAGATTACAATGCTTTCGGGACGGCAGGTTCTGCTGATTGAAGATAATGATCGACTGGCGGAACTTTATGAGGCGCATCTTTCGGACGAAAGCGCCGTTGTTCATCGGACGTCTAACGGAACAAAGGGATTGGCGCTGGCCAATCAGTTGCAACCCTCTGTTATCCTGCTGGATATTCAATTGCCCGATATCGATGGGTTCGAGGTTCTGCGTCGTTTGAAACGTGCCGGGAATTTAAGTCCGATTGTGGTCATAACTTCTCATGGATCTGTAAATTGGGCCGTCGAAGCAATGCGGTTGGGGGCTTATGATTTCCTGGTGAAGCCCTTTGACAGCCAACGGCTTCTGGTCACTGTGAAGAATGCGATTGAGCATCATGAACTGGCGGAGATCGTGCAGTCCGTGACACGCCCAATCACCGATGGGTTTCACGAATTTGTTGGCAATTCCAGCCCGATGCAGACGGTGTATCGAACCATCGTGGCCGCCGCCGCCTCAAAGGCGAGTGTATTTGTCACGGGTGAATCCGGAACAGGCAAAGAGTTGTGCGCTCATGCCATCCATGCAGAGAGCCCCAGACGGAAAGAACCTTTCATTCCGCTGAATTGCGGGGCCATTCCGCGCGAATTGATGGAGGCAGAGATATTCGGTCATCGCAAAGGCGCGTTCACCGGGGCGATTACGGATCGGGCCGGGGCGGCAGATCTGGCCGATGGCGGGACCCTGTTCCTGGATGAGATCGGTGAGATGGATATGGACCTGCAGACCAAATTGCTGCGCTTCATTCAAACCGGGACCTATACGCGCATCGGGGAAAGCGCAGAACGTCAAGGCAATGTGCGGTTTGTTTGTGCCACTAATCGAGAGCCACTGGAGGCAATTCGACAGGGACATTTGCGCGAGGATCTGTTCTATCGATTGAATGTCATCCCCATCCGCATGCCGCCTTTGCGGGATCGTGTTGAAGACATTGAGCCAATAAGCCTGCGTTTTCTGAATCATTTTTCCGAGGAGGAAGGGAAACGCTTCACATGTTTTGATCCAGCGGCTTTGCGCAAGATGCAGGATTACCAATGGCCCGGAAATGTTCGAGAGTTACAGAATATCGTGCGTAATGTGGTCGTTCTGAATGATGGGGATGTGGTCACCGGGCCGATGATTGCAGCTGCCTTGAATACGGGTTTGGCCCAATCAATGCCCGTTGCGTATGAAACTGCCAAGACCACCGTTGTTCAGGACAACGATGCCCCGAATGCGCGTCGCGATGGTACCATTCGTCCCTTGTATCAGGTGGAACGAGACGCCATTGAAGCAGCGATAGATCAGTGCGATGGCAATATCCCGCAGGCCGCTGTGGCGCTGGGGGTCGCCCCTTCGACGCTGTATCGCAAGATTCAGTCCTGGAAAGATGTGTCCTAAAAGCATCATGCGCTCGCATGAGCTTAGACAAAACAAGCATCATGCGCTCGCATGAGCTTTACATCTGCTTGCGAAAGCGCATGGCGAAGAATCCATCCATGCCGCCTTTGTCATCCCACAGACCGGGATGACTGCGCATCCAGCCGTCTTGTGTGACGGCTTCTGGAATTTCTGGCACTTCTTCAGGGCGAATAGGATCTGCAATCAAGCCGGGAACGCTTAATGCGTGCCGGTACAGGGCCGGTCCTTCTGCCTGTTGCAGCGAACAGGTCGCGACCACCAGGCAGCCTCCGGGGGCTAGCATCTCTGCGGCCGCTGTGATCAAACGCTTTTGCAGGGCGGCCAATTTGGCGATGTCGGCGGGGCCCCTGCGTTGCGCAATTTCCGGATGGCGGCGCAGGGTTCCTGTGGCGCTGCAGGGGGCATCCAACAAAATTGCGGCAACCGGTTCGGGCGGGCGGTATTGAACCGCATCCGCCGTCACGATTTCTGCCGTCATGCCCAATCGGGTCAGGTTTTCCGACAGCCGGTTCAAACGCGGCTTGGATCTGTCCACCGCTGTAACCGTGGCACCCGCTGCAATCAACTGTGCGGTCTTTCCCCCAGGGGCGGCGCACAGGTCCAGGACATGCAGGCCAGCGACATCGCCCAACAGGCGTGCGGGCAGGGTTGCGGCGACGTCCTGTACCCACCAGGCCCCCTCAGCAAAGCCTGGCAATTGGGTGACATCGGTGCTGTCCGGCAGGCGCAGGCTGCTCTCTGTCAGCTTTTGCGCGCCCAGAACATCAACCCAATGGTCTATATCGGTTTTGACGGTTAGGTCTGTTGCGGGCTCGATCCAATGGCCACGGGCAATCGCGCGGGTGGTTTCTTCACCATATTGCGCGATCCAATCCTGCCACAGCCAGCCTGGCGTGTTCAGGCGTTCTGCATCCTGAACCGCCAGCAGGTCGGCCCCGTCACGGGTGGCCCGGCGCAGCACGGCATTAATCAGGCCCGCCATGGAATCCAGCCGTTCCTGCTTTGCCAGGGTCACAGCAGCGTCCACCGCAGCATGGGCGGGCGTCTTTAGAAACAGCAGGTGGGCGATGCCGATGCGCAGGATATTCAGCGCTCGTTGCGCGCGTCCCACCGGGGGGCGTTCCATGTAACCGCCAATCAGGGAATCGATCTGGCCCAGATGCCGCAGAACGGTCAGCACGGTCAGGCGGGCAAAACCGCGATCACGGGGTTCAAGGTCGCGCATGGACACGGATTCGGCGATGGCTTCTTCCAGGGTTCGGTCGCGCTCCAACACGGCTTCTAACAGTGCCATGCTGGCGCGGCGGGCGGGCAGGCCGTCGCTCATTCTTCATCCTCTATGGCTTGCATGTCGTCATCGCTGAGACCGAAATGATGTCCGATCTCATGCACCAGCACGTGGCGCACCAGATTGTTCAGGTCTTCGCCTGTTTTCTGGCAAAAGTCCAGCATTGGCAATCGATAGAGGAAAATCATATCGATGTCTGGGTGAGGGTCCATCACCGATTTGGACGCCATATCCACCCCGTGATACAATCCCAGCAGATCATAGGGCGAGGCAAGGTCTAGGGCCTCAAGGGTTTCGGCATCGGGCAGATCTTGCACCCGGAAGACAATATCCCCCAGATATTGGCGGAATTCTTCTGGAAGCTCATTCAGATGGCGTTGGGCGATCTCTTCAATTGCATCCAGGCTGATCATATGTTTGGTCATGGTCATGATATACGGATGCGGCACCGATAGCGCGAGAGGGAGAGAGCATTTATGATAAAAAAACTGAGTCTTGAAGAACGCGAAGCGCTTCTGTCGGAGTTGACGGATTGGACGTTAGCGAATGATCGGGACGCGATCACCCGGTCATTCAAATTCAGGTCCTTCAATCAGGCATTTGGCTTTATGACCCGTGTTGCGTTGCAGGCGGAGAAGCTGGATCACCATCCGGAATGGTTCAATGTCTACAACCGGGTGGATGTCACCCTGACCACCCATGACTGCGACGGCCTGTCGGAGCGCGATTCAAAGCTGGCACGCTTCATGGACAAGGCCGCCGCGTCGATGGGGTGATGGCAATCACCAAGTACACTCACCCAGAGGAGCAAAGCGTCTCGAAGGGTGAGCCCTCTGGAAGCACCAAACGTGCCGCGCATCCTTCGAGACGGCGCGGTGCGCCTCCTCAGGATGAGTGGGCGCAGAGGTATCGTCTTTAGGCACAATATTACGCTAATTCCCCAGAATGCCAGGCAGGCGCAGGCCGTTTTCTTTGGCGCAATCAATGGCGATGTCATAGCCGGCATCGGCATGGCGCATAACCCCAGTCGCAGGATCGTTCCACAAGACACGGTCAATGCGCCGGGCAGCGTCTTCACTGCCATCACAGCAGATGACCATGCCGGAATGCTGACTGAACCCCATGCCAACACCGCCGCCATGATGTAGGGACACCCAGGTCGCGCCGGACGCACAGTTCAGCAGCGCATTCAGCAAGGGCCAGTCGGAAACGGCGTCTGAGCCATCCTTCATGGATTCAGTTTCCCGGTTGGGGCTGGCGACAGATCCACTGTCCAGATGATCGCGACCGATCACAACCGGTGCCTTCAACTCGCCAGAAGCAACCATTTCATTGAAGGCAAGACCCAGACGGTGACGCTGACCCAGGCCGACCCAGCAAATGCGGGCGGGCAGGCCCTGGAAGGAAATACGCTCGCGCGCCATATCCAGCCATTGATGCAGATGGGCATCGTCGGGGATCAGTTCCTTAACCTTCTGATCAGTCTTATAAATGTCTTCTGGATCGCCAGACAGCGCGACCCAGCGGAAGGGACCAACCCCGCGACAGAACAATGGGCGGATATAGGCAGGCACAAAGCCCGGGAAGTCGAAGGCGTTCTTCAGGCCCTCATCCTTTGCGACCTGACGGATATTGTTGCCGTAATCCAACGTTGGCACGCCAGCGGCATGGAATTTCAGCATCGCTTCGACATGGACGCGCATGGATGCGCGGGCGGCCTTTTCCACGGCGGCAGGATCGCTTTCGCGCTTTTCCTTCCATTGCGCCATCGTCCAGCCCTGCGGCAGATAGCCGTTGATGGGATCATGGGCGGAGGTCTGGTCTGTGACAATGTCTGGACGGATGCCCCGGTTTGCCAGTTCCGTGAAGACATCAGCCGCATTGCCCAACAGGCCAACCGATTTTGCCTCCCCAGCCTTGGTCCAGCGGTCGATCATCTCCAGGGCTTCATCGATCGTATCGGCGCGTTCATCGACATAGCGGGTGCGCAGGCGGAAATCGATGGAGTCTGGATTGCATTCTACGGCGAGGCAGCAAGCACCGGCCATCACGGCGGCCAGGGGCTGTGCGCCACCCATACCACCCAAGCCGCCGGTCAGAACCCATTTTCCGGTCAGGTTGCCGTCATAATGCTGACGGCCTGCCTCTGCAAAGGTTTCATAGGTGCCCTGAACAATGCCCTGTGTCCCGATATAAATCCAGGACCCGGCGGTCATCTGCCCGTACATCATCAGGCCGACCTTATCGAGTTTGTTGAAATGCTCCCAGGTGGCCCAATGGGGAACCAGATTGGAATTGGCGATCAACACGCGCGGCGCATCCTTATGGGTGCGGAAGACACCGACCGGCTTGCCCGACTGAACCAGCAGGGTTTCNTCTTCACCTAATGTTTTCAGGGTTGCGGTGATGGAATCAAAATCTGCCCAGGTGCGCGCCGCCCGGCCAATGCCGCCATAGACCACCAATTCATTGGGGTTTTCTGCAACATCCGGGTCCAGATTGTTCATCAGCATGCGATAGGGGGCTTCGGTCATCCAGGACTTACAGGATAACTCCGATCCATGGGGGGCGCGGATGGTGCGGATGTTGTGGCGGGGATTTGATTTCACATCAGACATGGTCGGTCCTCTTAAGAAAGCGTTTCGGTCAGCAGCGGAAAGATATCACGACCGGCGGCACGGACAGGCGCACCGGACCGCACAAGTTCGGCTGCCTTTATTAAGTCTGGCGACATGTATCGGTCCTCGCCCAATGTCGGCACAACGGCGCGGATGCTCTCCATGACGGCTGTCAGGCGAGGGCTGGTCGTCAAAGGCGCGCGAAACTCAACGCCCTGTGCTGCCATCAGCAATTCGATGCCAACGATCTGTTCTAGATTGCGGTTCATATCGATCAACCGGCGTGCCCCATGACAGGCCATGGAAACATGGTCTTCCTGATTGGCGCTGGTCGGCGTTGAATCGGTGGAGGTCGGGTTGGCCCGTTGTTTGTTTTCGGAATAAAGTGCCGCTGCGGTGACTTCCGCAATCATAAAGCCGGAATTGACGCCAGGGTCTGGGGTCAGGAAGGGTGGCAGGCCAAAGTTCAGGGCCGGGTCAACCAGCATGGCAATCCGTCTTTCGGTGATGGAGCCAACTTCCGCAATGACCAGGGCCAATTGATCCGCCGCAAAAGCGACGGGTTCCGCGTGGAAGTTCCCCCCGGAAATAATACCCGCCCCATCGCTGAGGATCAGCGGGTTGTCGGTCACCGCATTGGCTTCAATCGTCAATGTACGCGTACAGGTCCGCAGCAAGTCCAGGCACGCGCCCATAACTTGCGGTTGGCAGCGAATGCAATACGGATCCTGGACCCGTTCATCATCGATCACATGGCTGTCGCGGATGGCGCTGCCATCCATCAACTGTCGCAGGGTATGGGCGGAATCAATCTGCCCATGATGGCCGCGCAGGCTATGAATTTCTGGATGAAACGGCGCGCTGGACCCCATAGCGGCATCGGTGGACAAGGCTCCAGAGGCCAGCGCTGCACGGAAGGAGCGATGCGCGTCGAAAAGACCAGCCAGCGCCAATGCGGTTGAAACCTGTGTCCCGTTGATCAGCGCCAAGCCTTCCTTCGGTCCCAGCTCTGTGGCAGTCAGGCCAGCCTTTTGCAGGGCTGCCCCGCCCGGCATGCGGTCCCCTTGATAGATCGCTTCGCCTTCACCAATCATCACGGCACTCATATGCGCCAGAGGAGCCAGATCGCCGCTGGCCCCGACAGAGCCTTGGCCTGGGATAACGGGAGTGACCCCTGTGCGCAGCATATCCTGCAGCAGGGTGATGATTTCCCAACGCACGCCAGACGCTCCGCGCCCCAGAGAGATCAGCTTCAGGGACATGATCAGGCGCACGATTGGCTCTGCCAGGGGTTCCCCCACGCCACTGGCATGGGACAGGATCAGGTTGCGCTGCAGGCGCTTTGTATCGGCGGGTGCAATGCGCTTTTGGGCCAGTTTTCCAAAGCCCGTATTGACGCCATAGACCGGGTCCTTGCCATTGGCTGCGGCCATGACAATGTCTGACGCCGCCTGAACTTTGGCCTGACAGGACGGGTCGAGTTCTACCGAAATGCCGTCACGATAGATTTTACGCAGTGTGCCAATCCCGACCTTTCCGGGCATCAGGGTCAGCGGGCTTGCAGATTGGGTCATGCGTCAGCTCCATAAAAACGACGGATTAAAGGATTGTATCCTTGGCGGTAGGCCAATTCGCCGGGGCTTTCGACGTCCCACAGGGCGATATCCGCCCGCTTGCCAGCCTCCAGCGTGCCGCGATCCTCCAGCTTGCCCAACGCCAAGGCACCATTGCGGGTCAGGCCAACCAGGGCTTCTTCGGGCGTCATGCGGAACAGCGTGCAGGCCATGTTCATCGCCAACAGGGGGGAGAATAAAGGGGAAGAGCCAGGATTACAGTCGGTTGCAATCGCTATAGGAACCCCTGCTTCGCGTAATTCATCCAGCGGCGGCAACTTGGTTTCGCGCAGGGTATAGAAGGCTCCCGGCAGGATCACCGCAGCGGTGCCAGCGGCCGCCATGGCCGATACGCCCGCCTGATCCAGATATTCCAGATGGTCTGCGGACAGGGCCTTGAACCCGGCGGCCAGGGCAGCGCCGCCCAGATTGGACAATTGTTCGGCGTGTAGTTTTACCGGAATGCCCAGCGCCGTCGCCGTTTCGAAGACGCGGCTGACCTGGACCGCATCAAAGGCGATATTCTCACAGAAGGCATCGACCGCATCGACCAGCCCCTCCGCATGGGCGGCGGGCAGGATTTCGGTGCAGATCCAATCGATATAGCCATCCGCATTGCCCTTGTATTCCGGTGGAATGGCATGGGCAGCCAGGAAGGTGGTCACGACATCAATCGCACATTCCAGACCCAGACGGCGAGCAACCCGCAGCATCTTCAACTCGGTTTCCAGGTCCAAACCATAGCCGGATTTGATCTCAATCGTGCCGGTACCTTCATCAATGAAGGAATGAATACGCGGCAGGGCGGCTTCGAATAAGGCCTCTTCGCTGGCGGCACGGGTCGCGGTGACGGTGGATAGGATGCCACCGCCCGCCTTTGCGATTTCGGCATAGCTTGCCCCATTCAGGCGCAGTTCGAATTCTTTTGCCCGGTTGCCACCATAGACCAGATGGGTATGGCAATCGATCAAAGCGGGGGTGGCGACCGCACCGCCGCAGTCTTCGTGCTCCCAGCCTTTAAAGTCGTCCGGCAGCAGGCCTTTTGGTCCCGCATATAGGATCTGCCCGCCCTCCAAGACGATGGCCCCATCCTCCACCAAGCCATAGGACACATTGCCTGAGACCATTGTGGCAAGGGTCAGGTTGGTCAGCACTAGGGCGGTGTCGCGGGTCATCGGCGCGGGCTCCTTAAAAGGCGGTATGGACTTGCATTGCGTGCTGAAAATTATGTATATGGTTATAAGGCTATTTGTCCAGACATAATTGGAGAGAATTTGATGACTGCGCTGTTTGCTGATTGGGCGCTGTTGCCACAGGGGTGGTGCGCCAATGTGCGGGTTGAGATTGATGCTGTCGGTCGCATAGCCTCTGTTTCAACCGACAGCCATGCGCAAACCGGTGATACGCGCCTTGCCAACCGGCTGTTGATCCCGGCACTCAGCAATCTGCATTCCCATGCCTTTCAACGCGCCATGGCCGGACATGCGGAAAAGAAAGCCAGCGGGGAGGATTCCTTCTGGACCTGGCGGGAGGCGATGTATGGCTTTCTGGGACAGTTAACGCCTGAGGATGTGGAGGCGATTGCGGCCTTCGCCTATATGGAAATGCTGGAGGCTGGATTCTCCGCAATCGGAGAGTTTCACTATTTGCATCACCGTCCTGATGGCGGTTCCTATGATGACCCGGCGGAGATGGCCCAGCGCATTATCGCCGCCGCGCAGACCAGTGGGATCGGCATGACGTTGCTGCCTGTCCTTTATGCTCAGGGGGGCGTGGATGGCCGCGCCTTGAATGACCGCCAGCGGCGTTTTGGCTGTGACATGGACCGTTATGCCACGCTGCACGGGGCCATTAAGCATTCAGCGGCGGATTCTGTCCTGGGTGTTGCNGCCCATAGCCTNCGGGCNGTGCCACCGGCNATGCTGACCCCNCTTGCATCGGATTTTGGCGGGGGACCTGTCCATATCCATATTGCAGAACAAGTCGCCGAAGTCGCAGATGTCCAGGCCGCTTATGGCGCGCGGCCGGTTGCCTGGCTGTTGGACAATGCTGATGTTGATCCCCGTTGGTGCCTGGTCCATGCCACCCATATGCAGCCGGAAGAGACCATCGCCCTTGCCAAGACTCGCGCGGTGGCAGGTCTGTGTCCGATCACCGAAGGCAATCTGGGGGATGGCATCTTCGATGGGTGGCGATTCCTGGAAGCAGGCGGGCGCTATGGCATTGGCAGTGACTCCAATGTTCGGATTGATCTGACGGAGGAATTGCGGGTGCTGGAATACAGCCAACGGTTCCAGGATCGCCATCGAACCGTGATGCGCCGGGACCCCGGTTCTGTCGGTCAAGCCCTGTATCAGGCCGCCGCCCAGGGTGGGGCACAGGCGCTGGGGCGGCAGGCCGGGCGCATTGAACCTGGTGCCTGGGCGGACCTGACCGCGCTGGAGGCGGATGAGATTTTGCCCTTCGTGCCGGGCCATCAGGAATGGTTGGATCACTATGTCTTTGTCGCAGGTGATCGTGCGGTCAGGACGGTCTGGTCTGCGGGTCGGATGATGGTGCAGGACGGGCGGCATATTCACCGCGCGAAAATCGCCCATGCGTTTAAGCAAACCGTTGCCCATTTGATGGAAGGGGGGAGCTGATGCCAGACCCAGCCCCCTATCAGCGGATCAAGGATACGCTGCTGGAACGCGTCCATTCCGGCCTCTGGCAGCCTGGGGATTCAATTCCTGGGGAGCAGCAATTGGCTGTGGATTTCAATTGTGCCCGCTCCACGGTGCACCGTGCATTGCGGGAACTGGCGGAAGAGGGGGTGCTGGAGCGGAAACGCAAGACAGGGACCCGCGTCGCCTATCCGACCGGGCGCAGTCTGGCGCTGGATATTTCTCTCGTCGAAGATGAGATCAAGGCGACCGGGGCCAGCTATCAATATCAGCTGTTGGAGCGGAAGTTGGCTCCTTTGCCCCCGACAGTCGCAGCGCATTTGAACCGCGCACCGGGTGAGGAGGCTTTACATCTGTTGTGCCTGCACTATGCGGATCGTCACCCCTATCAGCTGGAAGATCGCTGGATTGATCCCCAGACCGTCCCAGAGGCACGGGAGGAAGGCTTCGATAAGATCGGGCCCAATCCGTGGTTGTTGAGGAACGTTCCCTGGACCGAGGCGGAACATGTGATTTCCGCCGATCTTGCAACCGGAACTGTCGCATCGGCGCTGGGCCTTAAAGAGGGAGAACCCGTTCTGATCGTCGAGCGCCGCACCTGGAACGCCAAGGGCCCGGTCACAACGGTCCGTTTCCACCATCCAGGCCGCACCCACCGCCTGCGCAGCGCGTTTGCGCCCCGTTAGATGATGACCCGCGCTGAAACAACCATAGTCCTTCTTAATGGCCCAGGGAGCGTTGGTAAGAGTTCCATCGCGCGTGCCCTTCAGGCCATCGCTCGGCGTCCCATGTTACATGTCGCGATGGATTCTTTTCTGGATATGATCCCGGAACGCTATTTAGGGCATCCAGAAGGCTTGGTTTTTAAATCGGTATTGAAGGATGGTTACCCTGCTACGGAGATAACGTCTGGGCCGGTTGTTGCCCGTACATTGCATGGAATGCGCGGGGCCGTTGCCGCGCTGGCCTACGCTGGCAATGATTTGGTCGTGGATGACGTTCTGTTGGGCAATGAGATTTCTGAATACAATGAGATTCTCGCCCCTTATCGTTTCCTAAAAGTCGGAATAACAGCGCCGGTAGAGGTTCTAGAACAACGGGAGCGCGATCGTGGTGATCGAGAAAGTGGCCTCGCACGAACGCAAGTTGATATCGTCCATAGGGGCATTGAATACGATCTTATGATTGATAGTGAGCAAACTGGCCTTGAAGACTGCGCTCGCCTTATCTGCGAGAAATTCGATCTTTGATTTATGCCTGTGATCGATGCAGTGCTGACGGTCCAACCTCTTCGAAACGCGCCTTTCGCTTAAAACCTCTTGGATCAGTCGCGCTTTCCTGCGTCGTTAGCTGATAGAAAACATTCGTATTCATATATCATAATAATTGTGGTATTTTAATCTAAGTTGTATTCTTAAAAATAAAAAACCTTAAATAAATTTCGCATTGGGAGGGCGTCATGATTCAATATTTTGCAACCAATCGGCACATGGAGAAACTGGGCCAAGCTGTTGAAAACAGAGATCGCACGCTACGACATAAAATGTCTGAGGGCGGGTACTACTTTGTTGATATGGATATCTACATGGCATTCTACATGGGAACGACGGATTCTTCAGAAATGCCGAGAGGCGCAGCGATTGAGGATTCATCTCACGTTGTTTTCGATAAGTTCCTGGAAGATCCCAGAATTGGTACGATTGTGGTTTGTGTTCACGGCTTCAATGTCGAGCTCTTTGAGGCGTTTACCTGGTTTCGTATCCTAACGGATACAATGAAACACAAGCCCGGCCTATCCAAAAAAATCATAACATCAAAAGCTGATTTGGACTGCTTAGGTGATGCCGAAGCGGGCAGTTTGACGGCTTTTATTGGATTTTCCTGGCCCTCGGATGGAAGCGCCCTTAAATATCCGTCCGATCAAAAGGAAGCTATTGGATCAACGGCGGCCTTTGGCGGATTGCTGGCTCGCATTCGAAAAACAGGCAAAAGGCTGAACCTCATATGTCACTCTATGGGGAACTATGTCGCCTGCCACACATTCAAAGATTTAATCAATAAGGTCGTTATTCCCCCGGATGTTGTCGGGGATAAAACGCTTGTCCCATTGTTGGAACGAAAAGAACTTGCCCCTGGTGGCGGTGTGGAAGATGTTGTGGGCAAGGATTGGTTTGTCGATACATTTGTAATGATCGCACCTGACGTGGAACGACGTCATGTGACGAAGTGCAAGGATCCCGATCAGCATCATGAAACGCTCTATGTGGGGCCTTTTTATTCAGGGCTGCAGCATCTTGTCCGCCGTAAAGTTAATGTTTATTCGCGGTTTGATGGGGCCTTATCAATTTCTAATATTGAGAAAATGCCCAGAGAGGCTGCTCTGTCCGTTGCCGATACAATGAACACTGTCACTTTTGGCTTATTTAAGTTCCTGGAGAGAAACCCGGACTATCATTGGGAAAAGCGCCTGGGAGAGGCCCCCGCCCCGATGAATGCGGCGCCTGGTTTTTGTTCGCTTAATGCAACGGAGCTAGCCGGAAGAAAGATCGATCACAGCGATCATATCGATGCGCCTGAGATCGCATGGAAAATTGCTGAGGAATTGGGGATTCACTAACCATTTCGTGAACATCTCAGGCCAGACCTTGCCATTAGAGTGAATCGAACGACTTCCGTTCTGGGGAATATGTTTCGATGGAAATCAAGGAGAGGTCTAATGGTGTTAAGTGCTTTGAAACACACGGCTCTAGCCGGTGTCGTGCTTGTCCTCAGTGCCGCGACGGCTCAAGCAAGCACTGTGAAAATCACCCCACTGGGCAGTCATGATGGGGAATTTTGTGTCTTTGACCGGGCGATGATCTTTGAAGATCCGGATGGAACGCGCATTCTGTATGATGCCGGTCGTACTGTTGCCGGGCCGGATGATCCCCGCCTTGGGGCTATTGATGTGATCCTGGTCAGCCATATGCATGGCGATCATGTAGGGGATCGGCATATCCCCTCCGTGAATGCAGGGGAATGCGGCAAGCCCGATGTTTCTGTCGCCTCCGTTCCCAACAGCAACACAATCGATATTGCGCTGAAGACCGGGGCCTTGATTGTGACCGGCAGTGAAATGCCAAAGTTCTTTGGTAACAAGTTGAAAGCGCTGGGCGGTGATCCATCCAAATCCCAACTGGTACGTTTTGGCGGGTCGCGGACTGTGGGGGGTGTGTCTATAACCACTGTTCCGGCGGTTCATTCCAATGGTATTGCAGGTGCGTTTGTTCATGGCGCGTTGGGGGAGTTGCTGGAACAGGCTGGATTGACAGCCTATGCCGGTCCGCCGACAGGATATGTCCTGACCTTCAGCAACGGCCTGTCGGTCTATCTTTCAGGGGATACCGGGGTGACCGCGGAACAGAAGACTGTTGTCGCGGATCAGTACAAGGCGAAGCTGGTGGTTATGAATATCGGCGACACCTTCACGACAGGACCGACTGAAGCAGCCTATGTAATCAACGATTTGATCAAACCGGCCACCGTCATCCCCTCCCATGCCAATGAACCGGCAACGAAGGATGGGAATGTGATTGCAGGCTCCAAAACAGATATCTTCACTCAGGCCGTCAACGTTCCTGTGCATCTGCCACTCAGTGGCAAGACCATGGCGTTTGATGGCGGCGGCATGTGTACAGAAGGCTGCTAGTGTGGTGCGCGGTTATTTGGGATCGACCAGGACGCTGTTTGCGGCGCTCCGGGCCGCGTCGCCTTCCGCTTGCGATTCCCCGCATCTCTTCGCGAAACGCTCCTAACCGGAGCACCGCAAACAGCGCCTTTGGTCCCTTTACCGGCCCGTCGGACTGCGTCGAGAGCGCTTGACGATGAACCACATCGCCTGCACGCTCTCTTCTAGCCGACAGGCCGGTAAAGAGATCCTGGTGATTCCAAATAATCGCGCACCACACTAGCCCAATAGGATTGCTCCTGCCTTGGCATTTTAATGTGTTTCGGCAGGGGTGTTTCTTATCGATTGGGTGGGGCTATGGAGACAGTTGAGCAGTTACCAGAGACGCTGTGGATTGAGAATGAGCTGTATCGTCTGCATACGGCCCCACTTGCTGCATGGCTGCGCCAGAATGGACCCATCGCGTTTGAACAACGCAGTGACGCCTGTCTTCGGGGCTATGTCGGTCGATGGGAAATTCGGGAGGGTGCCCTGTGGTTGATTGATTTGCATGGATGGCGCGACGGCAAGCGCATCCGTCACACCGATCTGTTCAATACGACAGGGGATGTGCGTGCGGACTGGTATTCAGGGCAATTGGTCTTTGAACCGGCCCAAGATACACTAAAGGAGGGCACGATGGCCCTCCTCCAGCGGGTTTCAGTCCAGGACGGTATGCTGATGGCAAACCGTCCTGCACCGATTTAGTATAAACCCTTACGCGCTGACTTTAGCGGACTTCAGATAGTCCAGCATGGTGTCGACATCGCTGATTTCGAAGGGGTCGCCAGGCTTTTCCGGCTCAACGAACATCTTTTCGATCTTGCCATCGTTGACGACCATTGAATAACGCCAAGAGCGCTTGCCAAAGCCAAGATCTTCCTTGCCAACCAGTAGGCCCATGCCTTCAGAGAATTCACCATTCCCGTCCGGGATAACCTTCAGTTCGGAATCAACGCCCTGATCTTTTGCCCAGGCATTCATAACGAAGCTGTCATTGACCGACAGGCAGTAGATGTCATCAACGCCACAGCCTTTAACTTCGCCGGATTTGATCATGTAGCCCGGCAGGTGGGTTGAAGAACAGGTCGGCGTGAAGGCACCTGGCAGAGAGAATACAACAACGCGCTTGCCCGCGAAAAGATCATCGGTGCTGACATCTTTCCAATCGCTGTTCGCGCGGGTGCGGAAGGTAACGCTGGGCACTGTGTCGCCGACATTCTTCATGTTTGTGAACTGGGTCATTTAGAGACTCCTTTTTTGATTTCATGTCTGAGATACCTGATTGGTACCCCAAGGATATTCGGATTTGCATATAGGTGCATAAGGGACTTACACGGTTCCTTAGAACACCAATAATTTGCAGACAGAACGTATATAGGTGTTCTTTAGACTTATTCCAAGATGAAAATGGTGCGTCGCACAAGAATTTTTTGTGAAGCCGTCAGCGGGTCTTTTGGGGTATCGCGGAAGCCCGCCCGGGACCGCCTAGGCGGCCGGATTTATGTTACCTGTTATGTCTGACAGCGGGTGATCAGTTTTCTCAGCATCGCTTCACAGGCATGAATTTGCGCTTCTTCAATATACTCATTGGGTTGATGCGCTTGATCAATTGATCCGGGCCCGCAAACGACGACCGCCATTCCAGCGGCCTGAAATTGCCCCGCTTCTGTGCCATAGGGGACATAGGTCGTATCATTGTCGCCGGTGATTTGTCGCACCAGTTGTTCTGCCTCGCTGTCCCGGTCTTCCATCAGGCCTGCGACGACATTCTCTGTGGTGACGGCAACGCCAGCATTCGGATCAATAGCCTGCATTTCCGGCAAAATTTCTGCGGTAATCCAGCTTTCAAACTCCCGCTGGATATCTTCGGGGAAATCATCTGGAAGATTGCGAATATCGCATACAAATTCACAATGGCGGGATATGATGTTGGGCGCGGTGCCACCCTGGACCTGACCAACATGGATGGTTGTATAGGGCGGCACAAATTTACAATTCGGATCAGCAGCCGCTTTGAGCGCCTTTGCCATCTCATCCAGCTTTGCAATCAATCTGGCCCCGGTCATGACTGCTGAAACGCCGCGATGGGTCTGACTTGAATGGGCCTCTTTCCCTGTCACGACAACGCGGAAGAACCACATTCCCTTGTGGGCGGACACAACCTTCATATCGGTGGGTTCCCCCACGATCACGACGGATGGTTTTGGCAGGCTTTTGCCAATTTCATGAATCATATCGGGGGCGCCCAGGCAGCCCACTTCTTCGTCATAAGAGAGCGCAAAATGGATCGGGCGCACTAATGGTCTGGCCAGCATTTCGGGCAGTAGCGCTAATGCGGTGGCCGGAAAGGCCTTCATATCACAGGTGCCGCGCCCATAATATCGGCTGCCCTTTTTTATCATTTGAAACGGATCTGTATCCCAGGGTTGCCCAGCTACGGGAACCACATCGGTATGACCCGACAGGCAGACGCCGCCCGGCTGTTTAGGGCCAACCGTCGCCCAAAGGTTTGCCTTGGACTTGTCCTTGTTATGGACCAGGGTGCTATCAATCCCATGGTCCGCGAGATAGGTCTGCACAAAACGGATCAGATCCAGATTGGATTTTGCACTGGTCGTGTCGAACCCGATCAAGGTTTCAAGCATTTCAAGTGGCGTTGGCATAGTCTGGTATCCTTTGGTGTCAGCCACGCCAGAAACTGGGGGCAAGCAGAATAAGAACGGTGAAAATCTCCAACCGTCCTAACAGCATGCCGCCAGAGAGCAACCATTTTGCGGCATCTGGTAAAGACGCAAAGGTCCCAGCCGGGCCAATCACATCGCCTAGACCGGGTCCGACATTGGATATCGCCGTGGCAGCCCCGCTGGTCGCCGTGATGAAATCCAGTCCCAGTAATCCCAGGCTTAAAGCCAGAAGACCAAATATTGCCATGAACAAAAAGAAGAAGCTCATGACAGATTCTTCAACCGAATTTGGGATAGGCTTCTTGTTATAATAGGCAATGAAAACACCGTTAGGACTAAGCAGGCGTTTCATCTGAACCCGCGCTGTTGCGTATAGGACCTGGAACCGGAATATCTTGATACCGCAACTGGTCGATCCGGCGCAGCCGCCAATAAACATCAACAGAAAAAACAACGGCAGTGCAAAGGCCCCCCAGTTGCCAAAGTCCTGGGTTGCATAGCCTGTCCCTGTCATCACCGATGTCACATTGAAAGTGGCAAAGCGTATCGCATCAGACAGGGTCCAGTCCTGTTCTGCCACCAGATACAGAATCATAATCGCCGTAGCACTTAACAGAAAGCCAAAGAACCAACGAATCTGACTGTCGCGGTATAGAACCAAGGGCGCCCCCCGAATGGCCTGTAGATACAGCAGGAACGGCAGGGAGCCGAGAATCATGAAGACCGTAGCAATCCATTCCAGCTTGGCACTGCCGAAAAGCCCCATCGAACTGTCATAGGTCGAAAATCCGCCGGTCGCCACGGTGGTCATCGCATGGTTCAGGGCGTCAAACCCGCTCATCCCCGCCCACCAATACAGTCCGGCGCAAACCATAGTCAGGACCAGATAGATTATCAGGATCCATGCGCCGATCTGGGCCGCGCGCGGCAATGCCTTTTCCACCCGCTCTGCAAATTCCATACGGAATAACTGCATGCCACCGACCTGCAGCATCGGTAGAATCGAAACCGCCATCACAATAAACCCAATTCCCCCCAGCCATTGAAGCAAAGAGCGCCACAGCAGTATCCCGGGCGGGGCGAAATCCAGCCCGACGATTACCGTTGACCCTGTGGTTGTGATCCCGCTCATCGCTTCAAAGAAGGCATCGGTATAGGTCAGATTAAGATCTGAAAAGCTCAACGGCAGCGCTGCGAAAGCCGGCAGCAAGCACCAGGAGATGGTGGTCATGATGAAAGCCTGGCGGATGGTAAGTGCGATTGTTTTGACCCTGTTGGTCAGGGTCAGCATCGCACCAACGAAAAAGGTCAAACCGGATGCTGCGGCAAATACCTCCCAGTCCGGGTTGTCCACGATAATATCTACAGCCGCAGGCAGCACCATCGCCACGGACAAGGTCGTCAACAAGATGCCGTTCACAAAGAAAATAGGACGGAAATCTAGCAACAACCCCTCCACCGGATGCTTGTTAATATTGTTGCATCCTCAGTCTGCTTCACATTCGCCGACCATAGCTTCCTTTTCGTTAAGAAACCAGCGGATCGGGACGAATGCCCCTGAACCAGAAAACTATTGATGCTTTACCTTTAATTAAGAGTTGGTGCGGTACTTCTATAGGATGTTTTGCTT
This sequence comes from Rhodospirillales bacterium, assembly GCA_002696645.1. Classification (GTDB taxonomy): domain Bacteria; phylum Pseudomonadota; class Alphaproteobacteria; order UBA8366; family Aestuariispiraceae; genus Pacificispira. Next base: position 34,014 of record NZSA01000068.1, read on the forward strand.
TCGGGCACCCGTCGGGAGGAGTTGAACCGGCATATGCTAAACTTGAATCGCCGAGTTTCTGGGGGTGGTACGACGCTCGCAGATGAAATCAAGCGGCTGAGTGGTTTGTTCAGTCAAAGCCATGACGCTGTGATCGCAATTGATGAGGCACAACATATTGTTTTTGCTAACCAAATGGCTGTCACCATGTTTGGTTGCCAGTTGGAAAGCGATCTGATTGACAAGCCTGTTAGAACAATTCTTCCGGGAAAAAATGCGTGGCTTTCTGGCGTCGAAAGGGGCAAAAGCAGTGATGTCACTGCGTCGGATGCTGGATATCCTCATTTAAGTCAGGTTGTAGCCTGCCGCGCTGATGGCACCCATTTTAATATTTACTTGCGTGTTGCCGAGCATCCGGTGAAGGGGTATCTGATTCATTATCTGTTTTTGCGGGACCTTAGCCTTCCAAATGACCTTAATCTGGCGGCTGATAATTCCATTTATTATGATCAATTGACCGGTCTGCCCAAACGTGAGGCGTTGGTTCACTGCCTGAACACCGTTTACGCCCAGTATGTGGATCAAGGACGCCGATTCCTGATGATTGAAATCGGAATCGACCAGATGCGCGCCATCAATTCCACATTTGGGATGGAAGATGGTAACAGCATTATTCGACTGGTTGGGGACCGATTGGCGAAACTTACGAGCCAATGGGAGTTTTTTGGGCGCGGTAGTGGTGATCGTTTTTCTGCGCTTGTTGAAATCCCCCCGCGTGAAACCGCCGCCTCTCAGGTGATCGAGGTGCAGAAGGTTATCTCCACCGCGTTTGAGGATCCGTTTGAATTTGGCAATGCGCGGGTGGCGATCAGTGGGACGGCAGGGGGATTAGAAATTCCTTTAATGGCCGATGAACCTGGCATGGCGATTCGGTATGCCGATATGGCGTATTATGAAGCCAAAAATTGGCATCGCGGCGAAGTCTATTTGTTGACTGAAGAGGTGGTTTCCCGCGTCCTGGAGACGTCCGCGATGGTGCATCAAATTCGTGAGGCGGTGCAACGTCATGAATTCTATCCTGTGTTTCAGCCAAAAATAAGTCTGCCGAATGAAACCTGTGTCGCGGCGGAGTGTTTGATTCGGTGGCGAAAGGCCGATGGGACGATGGTTCCGCCGGGACAATTCATCCCGGTTGCGGAAAGCGCGGATCTGATCGAAGGAATTGGTCGATTCATATTCCTGGAAGCCTGCGCTGCGGTACAGGAATGGAAGCGTGATCCCGTATTGTCTAAAGTTAAGCTGGCGGTGAACATTTCGCCCAAGCAATTGGAACGCGGTAATTTCGTTGATTTCGTAAAACGATCACTTGAGACATTCGATATTTCTCCATCCTCTCTGGAGTTTGAGATTACCGAGACCACATTGACGCGCAATCCCAAGGTCGCTTTCGCAGCCGTTGCGGCGCTTCAGAAAATGGGGATATCCATCGCCATAGATGACTTCGGCACAGGAAATTCCTCGCTGGGGATGCTGCGGGATGTCATGGCCACGCGGGCTAAGGTGGACCGTTCGTTCCTGACTGGAGTTCCTTATGACGATAAGTCCAATCGGTTGTTAAACAATATTATCAATTTGATGCGGGATATGAATTTGCAGGTTACCGTCGAAGGAATTGAGACCAGTGAAGTGGCGGAATATGTAAAATCACTGCCCTGTGCAGAGGCGCAGGGATACTATTATTCACGTCCGCTGGAGAAGCCAGCCTTTGAACAATTTGTCCAAGCCGCCGCAAAAACCAACTCTATTGGGATATCGGATCTCGAAATCTGACATTATGACAATAACTGGGATTGGTGGGATTTGGGTTTACTGGGCCGCACCACTCCCTATCAATGCCATAAAGTCAGCCTTCAAGGAACGATCCTCTTTAAAAGCTCCCAGCATGCGGCTGGTTATCATACCAACACCGGGTTTTTTTACACCGCGCGTCGTCATGCATTGATGCTGGGCGTTCACAACAACGGCGACGCCCCTGGGGTCCAGAGCCTGCTGTATCGCATCGGCGATCTGGGCCGTCATTTTCTCCTGAATCTGCAAGCGTTTCGCAAAGATTTCTACGGTACGCGCTAGTTTTGAAATGCCAACGACACGCAGTTTCGGCAAATAGGCGACATGCGCGGTTCCGATGATCGGGACCATGTGATGTTCGCAATGGCTTTCAAACGGGATATCGCGCAACAGCACCATTTCGTCATAGCCTTCGGTTTCTTCAAACGTCCGCGACAGCATGTCTGTTGGGTTTTCTGCATAGCCGGCAAAGAACTCTTCGTAGGAACGGACAACCCGATCCGGCGTGCCGAGCAGGCCTTCGCGATCCGGATCGTCGCCCGCCCATAAAAGCAAGGTGCGAACCGCAGCTTCCGCCTCTTCACGAGACGGGCGCGACTCGGGGTCACCCTTGCTGGTGCGTGTCCCATCAACCGATTGAATGGCATTCATCAGAGAATCCTTAATTTTTATTGCCCCAGCGATTTGGTGGGATCTGCCCCGGACTGTCTTGCTTCTCACGGCCTGTTAATCAGCCCGTGCACCATGCATCAGTACGTTCATTTAATTCAGATGGATCGCCTGATGGGGACTATCAAGTGAAAATGCCGGAATATTAATCTTAAACAGTCCACCATTTGCCGATTGCATCTCGTAATGTCCGGACATGATCCCCGACGGCGTGCTCAACGGCGCGCCACTGGTATATTCGTAACTATCGCCGGGAGAGATCAGGGGCTGTTCTCCAACAACGCCGGGTCCGCTGACTTCCTCTGTATGGCCGTTGGCATTTGTGATGCGCCAGTATCGATTGATCAGGCGCACCGGCTGGGCGCTTAAATTTACGATATGGACGGTATAGGCCCAGACGAAGTGACTATCCGATGGCGACGATTGATTGTCCAGATAGACGGGCTCAACGGCCACTTTGATGTTCTCTGTGATGGATTCGTAATGCATTCGTTTCACAAGGTTTTGAGGTGGTGGTGTCAAACCATGCCGGGGAAGACGCGCCCTGAAAACCCTAAAAGAGTTCCCTGCCGACAGGTTCGACGTGAGACAAAGAAAAAGGCCGGGGGGCAATACCTCCCGGCCTTTCTTTACGCTACAGTCTCTTCGGGCAGCCAGGCTACCCTTACAGCCCGTCAGTCAATCACTTGATGGTGATTTCCACACGACGGTTCTGAGGATTGCGAACGCCGTCACCGGTGGCTTCGAGAGGCTCGCTCTCACCACGGGCTTCAACGCCGATTACAGAAGCAGGAACACCCAGTTCGATCAGTTTGAACCGGACATTGTTCGCACGACGCAGCGAGAGAGCCTCGTTATACGTCGCGGACCCTGCGGTATCTGTGTGACCGATCAGCATGATCTGACCATCTTTGTAATCGCCGAACTTGGATCCGACCAGGTTCAGAACCTGTGCAGCGCCTTCGTTCACATTGTCCATATCAAAGCCGAAGAAGACAATGAAGTTTGCCGGTTCCATCATTGGTTCCGGTGCCGGAGCAGGGGCAGGTGCCGGTGCTGGCGCAGGAGCCATTTTGGTTTCCAGAACTTCCATCGCAGCGATGAATTCCTTCATGCATTCTGCAATGTCTTCGGGCTGATGGTTTTCTTCTTGCTGCTCAACCCAGCAATCAAATTTGGCCTGGGCGGTTGCGGCTTCCATCGGATAATTTTCACGTCCACCACTGTCGAGGCCTTTGATCAGACGCTCGCGTGCAGCGGCCAGAACCTTGATGCGATCAGCAGGTTCGTTCCAATTTGCGATTTCTTCGGGCAGAACCACTTCACCCGCAGCAGCCCGCAGGCCCTTGCGTGCGAAATGATCCGCGTCGACATAATCGCGCATATCGTACATTTCGAATTCTGAGAATGCTTGGTATTCTTTGGCCAAGGCCTTCGTGAAGGCGGTGCCTTGCGGTTCGGTTTTCTGAAGTTCTTCCAGATTACCATAAACCGAGCACCCGGCGAGAAGAGCGGCGCCACCAATTAGGCCGATCAAACGCTTTAACATCTTAAAATCCCCCTTTGCGGATTCTGACTAGCGTCTTTCCTTTCTCTCACCCCATTGGTGGATTGCAAGGACAGGACGCTTGAAACTTTATGTATCACGATCCTTCGTTTACCGAAATTCATGACACGCTGACTCACCAGCGATAATACACGCAAGTGGTGGGACAACCCCATAATGTCAAGGAGTATAAAGTGATTGGGGATGGATATCCAGACTTAGATATGGGCATTTATGTGGTATTTTTGCTACCAAGCGCCATAATTTCGATGCGCTTTATTTGTCTAGACTGATAAGAGATAGGCTATTGCGATAAATGGACAGTTTTACCCCGCGCAGCGGTTGCATCGGCAGGGTCGTGGGTCACCAGCAGAACAGGCAGGTTTTGGTCCGATGCATGGTCGAATACAAATTGTCGGAACCGATCCCGCAACTGGCTGTCTAGTTTTGAGAACGGCTCGTCCAGCAACAGCGCATCGGGTTCGGCCAGCAGGGCGCGAAGACAGGCGATCCGCGCGCGCTGGCCACCGGATAATGTGGACGGGTTGCGTGCCCCGAATTCTTCAAGGCCTGCATCCGCCAAGGCGGCGCGAATGCGGTCGCCGCGTTCCCTGCGATCAAGGCCCACCGGCAGACCAAAGGCCAGATTGTCGGCGACGCTTAGATGCGGAAACAGCAGATCATCCTGGAACAGAATGCCAGCCCTGCGGGTCTGAGGCGGCAGGCCTGTTATATCGCGCCCCTTCAGCCCGATTGTGCCCTTCAGGGTAAAGGCAGGATCCAACGTGCCGCAAATTGCAGAGAGTAGTGTTGATTTCCCGGACCCGCTGGCCCCCATGATTGTCGTGACCTGCCCGGGTGGCACATACAGCGATAGGGGGGCAAACAGGCTGGTGCCACCGACAGACAGGCTTACATGGTTCAGGGTCAATCCCTCTGTCACAGTCACAAGCGTTTCTTCCCTGCAAAGGCGGACCGGTGGATCAGAAAGGGTGCTGCCGCCGCAATCGCGAACAGAATCAGCGGCAGAATGGATTGCAGAACAACCAGCGTCCCGATAAGGCGGCGGTCTCCCCCACCCGCCAGGGCGACAGCCTCTGTTGTCAATGTGGTCAGGCGACCGGCCCCGGCAAATATTGTGGGCAGATATTCACCAACGCTGACGGCGAAGCCAACCGCAAAGGCGATCAGAATCGGGCGCAGCAGCATGGGCATTTTGACCTGTCGGAAAATACGCCATGGACTGGCCCCCAGACAGGCGGCCGTTCTGGAAAATCGAGGGTCCAATGCGCGATAGGGTTCTGAGAGTGACAGGAAGATGTAAGGCAGGACAAACAGTAGATGGGCCCAGATCAATCCGGCCCAATGGCCATCGATGCCAACCACCACCATCAATATCTGAGCGCCGAATAGAAAGGCGATCTGTGGCACGATTAAGGGGAGATACAGCAACCACAATGCCCTGTGCGTGGGGCGGCGACCGGTCCTTTGTTCGGCTTCCAGGCATAGCATGACCAGGATCAGGGCAACGCCAGCCGCCGCCAGCCCCACCCATAGTGTTGTCGCCAGGGGTTCCGCCACCCGCCCGAAGCCTTGTCCCCAATTGTCCAGACTCCAGGTGCTGGGCAGTGTGTCGGGAAAGCGCCACCGTTGGGTGAATGACCAGATCACCAGCCCTATCAGCCCGGCAATTCCCAGCCCTGCTGCCAGACTCATCCCAGTCAGGGTCAGTTGTTTAACCCCGTGTGGCACGCGTCGTCTGCCTTTTCGGATCCAGGCCAGGCCCAACCAGGACACGATCCGTTCCCCCATGACCCAAAAGCCAATTGCGGACAGGACAAGCAGGCACTGAATACAGGCCCCCGCTGCGGCCACAAAATTCTGCGACAGGTCTGGATCATTGGCCCAGCGCAGAATCAGAACACCCAAAGTCGGCGAGGGTGTGACCGTCAGGATCAATGCCACATCCACCACGGAGACGGAAAAGGCCAATACGGCAAAAATTGGTAATCTGATTTGCCCATAGAGTTGCGGCAGCACCGTTTTCAGCCATCCGGTCGGACGGTCGTAACCCAGGGATTGCGCAATCTGCATGGATTTTTGCGCCGGTATCTGTCCCAGGGCCCCCAGGGTCATTAGAAACAGGAAAGGTACCTCTTTGATCACCAATGCCAGTACCAGGCTCCAGCCATAGGGGTCCGGTGCCAGGGCCAGATCAGGGGGCCGATCAAATCCTGTCGCCCAGGGGGATATCAGCCGCACGATCCATCCGCTGGGCGCCAGCAGAAAGGCCAACCCCATTGCCATCGCGGCATGGGGGATCGACAGCAGCGGGGCCAGCACGGTTCTGGCCCATTGGAACCAAGTCGTGCCATGAAAGGCCGCGATGAAGTACAGGACCAAGGCTACCGACAGACCGGTCGCTATCAGCCCAGTCACCAGGCTGCGCAGGGCGGCCGTTTCAACGCCTGGATAGCGGGCCAGGGCGCGCCATGGGTCAAACGATAAATGGTCGCCCCCCAAGGCGGGCAGATAGCCAAAGGCGGGCAGCAGTGTCCCAATCAACCCGGCGGCAACCGGCCCCAGAAATATCAACAGGGTCAGGGGTGGGGCGCAGCGGATGCTCAATCCTTTTCGCCACCACCCGGCCTCTGTTTTCGCCGGGATGACATCAACTGCCATACCGCTCCAGCCACTTGTTTTCGATCCGCGTCATCCAACTGGGGTGCGGCTCCGGCAGGGTTGGGCCCAGTTCCGCAGGAGATAGTGTCGCGATGCCGCGGGGCAGGGCATCAAACAGGGCGCGTCCTTCTGGGGCCAGCTTGTCCATGGTCAGCACGGTCATATCACCCCAGATATCGGGATCCTGCTTATGCGCCTGGGCCTCCGGGGACAGCAGGAAATTCGCCAATACCATGGCCCCTTCTTTATGGGCGGCGTTATAGGGGATGGCGACATAATGCGTGTTGCCGATCGTGCCGCCATCCAGAACGAATGTCCGTGCCGTATCAGGCAAAAGTCCCTGCGTGATGGCCGACGATGCGCGCCCGGGATGGAAGGACAGGGCAAAATCAACCGCTCCTTCATCCAGCAGACGGATCAGCGCGTCGTCACCATCGGGATAGTCGCGCCCCTCGCGCCACAGGGCCGGGTGAATTTTGTCCAGATAGGCCCACAGCGGCGCGGTCACAGACTCGAAATTATCCCCCGCTGGCTGCAGCAGGGCATCGGGCGTTTCGACCACTTCATACAAAGCCTGCTTTAGGAATGTCGTGCCCAGAAATTGCGGCGGCGCCGGATAGGTCACGCGGCCGGGATGCGCCAGGGCATAGGCCTGCAATGCCATCATCGTCTTGGGCGGATCCTGAACAATCGCATTGTCATATATGAAGACCAGCTTCGCCTGACCCCAGGGGGATTCCAGCCCCTCGGTCGGGATCGTGAAGTCCAATTCCACGGCGGGATTGGCCTTGGTATCGATCAGGGCGTAATTGGGCAATGTGTCGGTAATCGGGCCGTGCAACAGGGCCTGATCCTTCATCGCCTTAAAATTTTCGCCATTGATCCAGATCAGGTCGACCGACCCGCCGTCATTCCGCCCGGCCGATTTCTCAGCAACCACTTTGCGCACGGCGTCAGCCGTATCTGCCAGCTTCACATGCTCAACGGTTACGCCATAGTCTGCCGCCACACGCTCCCCGACCCAGCGGATATAGGCGTTGATCGCCTCATCTCCGCCCCAGGCGTTCCAATACACTGTCTGACCGCTCGCCTTTTGTTCAATCTGTGACCACTCCTGTGCCTGTGCAGGGGGTATAAGCTGAAATGCGGCCAGCAAACCGACCGCCAGCATGATTTTCTTAAGACCGCTTTCGCTCAACAGCATTCTGGACCCCCCTATGGACTGGTGTTTTTCTAATTGCTACAAGCCTAGTGCAGGCGGGACCTGGATACCAGCACACGGCTGGTCAATTTAGGGTGAACACAGAATTGTGCACTGGCGAAAGCCGTGATAGCGTCGTTTTGCATACTAAGAAGCGACGAGAAAACCGTGTCTCAACGACCATCCTCTTTCCGATCTGATGCGCGACGAAGCTGCGCCGCACCCGCCCCTTGTCTGGGCCGGAGCGGCCTGCGTTGTGCCGATATCGACGGTGCGCGGGGAATGGGACGGTTGAACGCAACCTTTTGGTAACGTTCCAGTTTACACCCCTGACGCCCTCGATTTCCCCTGAGTTAAGATGTTGATTAGAGGACGAGAGCGTCAATGAGATATGCCCTGACAAAAGAAACCGCCGCTGATGCGGCTGATATAGAAACCCTGATGGACCTGGCCTTTGGGCCCGGTCGTCATTCCCGCAATGTGGTGCGGTTTCGTGACCAGCGCGCGCCGATGCCGCAATTCTGTTTCGTCGCCAAGAAATCCAAGGAAATGGTGGCCTCCATCCGGTTCTGGCCGGTTTGCCTGCCCGATGGTCAGGTCGTTCCCCTGCTGGGACCATTGGCCGTGCGCCCGGAACTGCGCGGGCTGGGCATTGGGCGCGGGCTGGTGCGCAAGGGGATGGATGCGGTGCGCCTGTCCGGCGCGCCGGCGATCCTGATCATCGGTGATCCCGGCTATTACGCCCCGTTTGGCTTTCGCGTTGAACCGGTGCGGGAATTGGATATGGGCGGACCCGTCGTTCCCCTGGCGCTGATGGGCATCGAATATGAAGACGGCAGCCTGTCGCGCCAATCGGGCACGGTCACCCCGGTTCCGATCACATGACCAACTGATAAAACGACATCCTGCTTGATTGTGGCACCCTGGCGCGTCTATAACCCGATCTGTCGGCGCGTCAGGGCCACATGCGGGTGTAGTTCAATGGTAGAACGGCAGCTTCCCAAGCTGCATACGAGGGTTCGATTCCCTTCACCCGCTCCAGTTTCCTAGTTCGACAAATCCCTCGCTTATGGCATGCTGCGGCTCTTATCGGGTGCAAAGGAAAAGGCATGAGCGGTTCGTCGCAATTTGGGAAACTGTACACGGCTGTCCTGGTTCAGAAGCTCTATCAGGCCGGACTGATCCGGCGCGTTGTCGATATCGGGGCAGGGGGCGGCACGTATAGCGAATTGCTGCGCGGGCATATGCCAGATTGTGACTGGCACGCCGTTGAAGTGTGGCAGCCCTATATTGATGAGTTCAATCTGACAGACCGCTATGACACGGTGCATCAGGTCGATGCACGTTTGTTTGATTGGGATCAGGTAAAGGGGGCCATCGATCTGGTCTTCTGTGGCGATATTCTGGAGCATATGGAAAAGCAGGAGGCGGAGGCGCTGGTTGATCGCATCCTGACGCATACGCGCTATCTGCTGGTTTCCATCCCAATCGTTCACTACCCGCAGGACGAAATCAACGGGAACCCCTATGAAGTGCATGTCAAAGACGACTGGTCACATGAGGAAGTGGTTGCGACCTTCCCTGACAGTCAGACCGCCTTTTTGCAGGGATCAATTGGCGTCTACATGTTAAGCCGACAGCAAGCCGCGCTGGCCCCGCTGTTGCTGGCCCATCAATTCATCGCGCCGCTGGTTGAGAAGAATTTGAACGACCCATCGGTCTATTGGCAGTAACTGCCAGCCTCTTGTGATCACGGCAGTTGCGGTCGCTTCTAGTGGTATTCAAGGCGTGGTAAATTTCCTACGGTGCGATGCTGACTGCTACTATGCCCAGCAATACTATGCCGACAGCAAATATGCCGATGACGAGACCCCGCTGCCATTTTGATTTCAACACGATCTTTCCTTGCCGCGCATCGACACCGCTTAGCTTTTCTGGCTGGTCGCGGTTATCTTTAGGGTCAGGCTGTTCCGTCGTATTTTCATTTTGTTGGCTCATAATGCTTCCATTTCCTTTCTGAGAATTCGGGATCACCCTTGTTAGACTTCTCTGCGGGCGGTTTCCCATGTTTCCGTCTGTGCAGACCCAACAAGGTTTTCCTGTGCGTCTCTGTTAAGACATCCCCGATCATAGTTGCGCTTGGAATATCGCCAGGCACGAAAGCGATCCTTAAAGTCTGACAGTCAAACGCATACGCTTTCATACCAAAACATAACTATAATTCACAAAAATGGTATTTCTGGTGATAGTATGTTTCGGGCTCTCCTTTCAGAATTCACACAACCAATAAAATAATTTTCATAGGGCTGTCATAAAGACTTTAATAATTACTTAGTAACAAAATTAACTCTGTCAACAAGTGTTATCGTATGAATCGTAGTATGCGTTTAATATATTCTAAATTTTAACTCTTATCCTGAAATTAGGGAATTATCATTCGATAATAAGTTATTTTATCCACAAATTACTGAAAGAAAGCCACTTTGTAATGAAGCGTTATTAAAAGATAACATTGAAATTTCGCAAATGATCAATACGTCTGTATCGACAATCATCGACGAATACTATCGAAGGAGATCAGAATGAGCGCTAAGGATGCATACGAAAAAAAAATAAAGGGTCGCCTGGCTGAATGGCGTGCTGACATAGATAAATTGAAAGCCAAGGCGGATCAGGCCGAAGGGGACACCCAGTTAGCCTATTATAAAGAGATCGAGGCGTTGCGTGCACAGCAGGAAAGTGTGCGCGATAAACTAGATGATCTTCGCGATGCCGGGGATGGTGCCTGGGAAGATATTAAATTGGGCGTCGAAAAAGCTTGGACCGACCTCAGCGATTCAACCAATAAAGCACTCTCCCGCTTTTAGGGAGCCATGGACAACAAGTCTGATCAGCAGCGCTGCTGATCAGGTTCGTTGCGGCTCCAAGAAAATGAATTTTGTCTGACCTGCGATCTAAGCTTCCTCTAAAGTAGGGGGATTCCTCGGATCATTATCTGAGACCAGGTCTGTAATTCCCCAATCCGCAGTGTTGAAGCGACCGCCATGGACGGTGCCTTGTCCGGTGGCCAGCGTCATCTTACGGCTGCGAACATCCTCCTGATAGAGTTTTCGGGACCCCAGGGCGACTTGCTCAGCGATGATTTCGCGGCGGCGTTGGGGCGTCGGGTCGATCTCTTCGGCCAGGGCCTCTTGGATCTGGGGGCCTTCATTGATGCCACCATTCTGCACCGCGATGTCAAAACACAAGGCCCGACCTTGCGGGTCGGTCAAGTCATAGCGATCCGAGTCGCGCTGGGCGATGGACCAGTATTTGGTGCGGGCGCGATCGATCTGGGCATTCTGCGCAGCCTCTGTCACGCCCAGCCTGGCAAAGCCACTGGCCCAGTCTTCCCGCAAATGAAGCTTTTGTGCGCCCAGGCTGATACCGTCGGCCCAGGTGATCTGGTCGGCCCGTGGACGCGTCAGAACATCGCGCAGTTCTGATGCCATCGCCCCGAAGGCCCGGTCCAGCGTGTCTGATGTATTGGAGTCGATGGCGCTTAATACTTTTGCCAATTCCCCGCCAGCCAAAGTGAATCCGATGATGCCCCAGGTGACGCCCGCCCCGTCAAAATTTCCAACAGCCTTTTGAAATCCATGCCCTTCAAAGGTGCTGGTCAGCGCCAGCGCAAGGTCGAAATCCGTGGGTTTTTCGCTGGTTGGAAACAACACCGGCCATGTGTCTTCATCCAAAGCGCCACTGTTAGGCAATCCGCTGTCGTGTTGAAAGGCGGTCAGCGCCGCCTGTGTGCCGCGCCCGAAGATCCCATCAATGCCGCGTGTGGAAAATCCTTGCTGTGTCAGGCCTTCCTGCGTGCGAAACACCAGCGCGCCGCGCACCGGCATGAAGCCGGAGACTGCCCTTCTTGCATAAATCTGTCCCATATACCCCCCAACAACCCGTCATGATAATGCTGGAAACCGTCTAATCATGGGGTTTATAATGAATATTAATTCAAATATCAATATTAATAAGAACAAAAAACAAACTATTGACCAGGAAAATAATGCCCAAACCCGGTCGGGTCGTCCGTGTCAGGGTCTGTCGGGTCGATGCCGTCTGGCAGTTGCCCTGCCAATGCTTCCAGCCTGTCCAGAATGGTGGGAATGTGATCGGGCTGGACCTGCAGAAAGAAATCACCGCCTGGCGCGATACGCATGGCGGGGCCTTTCAGGCAGCGATTCAGGCAGATGATGCGGGACAGCCGCGCATTGATGCGGCGTGCCCGAATGCCCGCTTCCAATGTGTCGGCCAGCGCGTTAGACCCTCGATCCCCGCCACAGCTGGGCTTGTTGCTGCCAACAGGATTAACACAGACCAGCAGGCGATACGGGGATGGGTCCTGCTGTGCCATGACCTTATCCTGCCAGGCCACCAGCCGCGATCCACCAGCCCGGATGGGCCAGGTCCGAGGCGGCCTTCCGGGCCTGGTCGGGGCAGTCATACAGTCCAAAACAGGTGGCCCCGCTGCCCGACATGCGGGATAACAGAATGCCCGGTGACCCGGCTAAATGACCAAGAACCTGACGGATGGAGGGGCAGATTTGCATTGCTGCCTCGGTCAGATCATTGGGTTCCTGCTGCAACGCCTCTGCCAGACTCTGGGCGGTCTTGCCCGGATTGAATGCCAGGGCTTTTTCAGAAAACGGGCCGAACCTTGCCCGAAAGACAGCCGGTGTCTCACACGGGCGACCCGGATTGATCAATACGATGCCAAGGGGCGGTAAGGGCGGCAGGGGGGAAAGATCCTCCCCAATCCCGGTCATGCGACAGGGCTTACTGATCAGACAGACCGGGACATCGGCCCCAAGCGCCAAGGCCAATCGGTTCAGATCCTCCGAAGGCAGGCTCAACGACCAGTGCTGGATCAAAAGGCGTAAAGCCGTTGCCGCATCGGACGACCCGCCACCAATGCCACCAGCCGCAGGCAGGGTCTTGGTCAAGGTAATCTGCGCCCTGGCCTCTATGCCCGCCGCCTGGGCAAGGCGTTGTGCGGCTTTCAACACCAGATTGCTTTCGTCCCTGGGAACCGCATCGGCGAAAGGCCCCTGAACGGTCAGGGTCAGCCGGTCCGCAGCAGAAACATCGATCCGGTCCCCGAAATCCGTGAAGGCGACAAGGCTGTCCAGCAGGTGGTAGCCATCGGCCCGGCGCCCGGTGATGCGCAGGCTGAGATTCACCTTCGCGGGCGCAAGGGCGGAGAGAGGCGGCGAGACTGTGGACATCGGGCTGCGCTATTTGCTGGAGGCTGAATCAACCGCATCCAGGCCCTTTTCCAACTTTTCCTCAACAGTGGCGCGCAGGTCCTCTTCCGGGTCCAGGGTCAAGGCATGTCCCCATTGATAGCGGGCTTCGAAGTATCGGCCCACCTTCCAGTAAGCATCCCCCAGATGATCGTTGATCACGGCTTCTGAAGGCAATAATTGAACCGCCCGCTCCAAGTGGATAACGGCCTCTTCATAATCACCCAATCGATAATAGGCCCAGCCCAGACTGTCGACGATATTGCCATCATTGGCCCTTTGGGCTACGGCGCGTTCGATCATGTCCAGGCCTTCTTCAACATTGATCCCCTGATCAATCCAGCTATAGCCCAGATAATTCAGGACGGCGGGATGATCCGGATACAGTTCCAGCGCCTGTTTCAGGGCTTTCTCTGCGGCCGGCCAGTTGTCTGTCCGCTCTTCGGTGATGCCTAAGAAGTAATACAGGGTCCAGTCGTCCGGGGTTACGGTCTTCACGCGCTCCAGGGCGCGTTTATAATACTCTTTGGCATCTTCAAACTCCCCCTGAATGCGCATGATCAGGCCCAGTTTGTTCAGGGCAGTCAGGTCATCTGGCCGAGCCTTAGCCAGGTTTTCCAGCCAGTCGATCGCGGCATCATCCTGTTTTAACTGGATCATGCTGTCGGCGATCCGCATCTTTGCATCCCAGCTGTAGCGGGAGCCTTCCGGGATTTCATTCAGGACACTGATTGCCGCATCATCCTGTTTCAGGCCTTGCAGCAACACGGCAACCACCATACGGCCGAATTCGTTCTCGGGATCCAGATAAACGCCCAGCCGGGCATAGCGCAAAGCGACCAGGGGCACCTGTCGCTGGATCTGGGATGACAGNTCAATCAGCGCCTCCGCCGCCCCTTGTTGCGGCGTTGCCATGATAGGGGACAGCGTCTTTCCCTCATCCATTTGGGCAATGTCATTGGCAACCAGATCATTATCCGGATGCAGCGCCTGATAACCTTTCAGAAGATCGCTGGCTCCTTGGATATTTCCCTGCATTTGTTTCGCCCGCGCCAGGGCACGGATGATTGCGTTCGGGGCGGCCTCCAGATTATCTGCCGTTGGGGATAACAGCGCCTCTGCCTCGGCAGGACGATTGGCCGCTAAAAAGATCATGCTGGCGTGCAGGTCATGGATCGCCTTGGCCTGTGGGTCCTCATTCAGTCCATCCAGCATCAGGATCGCGGCATCGGCATCGCCCTTTCCAAATTCCGCCCAGGCCGCCAGGATCGGGGTTGAATATCGTGCCATTGCGATGCGACGCGCCGGGTTCAGGACTTTCAACACACGATCCCAGTCTTCGCGCATCATGGCACCGACCGCCAGTGTCAGCGCCGCGATATCAACCTCACTGGGATAGACAACAATCTGGGGGCGCGCCAATTCTATCGCTCGGTCGATGTGCCCGGCATGCAGGTTCGCCAGCATCCCGCGGCGCTGTAACAGCGGATCATCTGGGTCATTGGAAAGAATTTGGTCCAACAAATCAGCCGCGCGTAAAAAATCATTCTCTGTTTCCGCCTGGCCTGCGGCAAGATAGGCCCCATAGATGCTGTGCATCTGTTTCGGTAAGGGGTCATTTGTAACATCCGCCCTGGCGGCAGGGGCCGTGATGGTCGCGGCCATCATCATTCCCAGGCCGCTGAGCAGTGCGCGTGCCGGGAAGGATTTCCACGGCGAGCAACCCGCAGTATGGGAATTGGAAGGGTAAGTGCGTGCTTGATAGCGGGTCATAAATATCTCTTTCGTCCGACAGGCGGGAAATTTAGGGATTCCCAACAGTACTAGACTCATAAGATAGAGAGACTCGTCGTTTCTTGCCACTATGTCTCGTAAATAAGGTGCAACGGTTTGGTCTTTTCTCTCGGATTTGTTTAAAATCATGTAAGAAGGGCATAGTATGCCCTACAGTGGGGTCAAGGACGAAGCGGGCAAATGGACCAGCCTTGCGCGCATTGGGTAGGAATTGAATGTGGACCGATCCGCTCTAGGGGGTGGTTGCGTCTTTATCGGCATTGGGGGGGCTGGCGCGGATTTGCTGACGGTGCAGCGCCCTCTGTGCCATATAATGCGGGCAAGATTGCTCGTGGATAGAGGGAATGAAGGCAGCGCGCTTCATTGGGATTGCGGTTTTTATCTTAACCTGCCTGGGCGGGAGCGTAGGTGCGCGTGCAGAACCCCTCGAACAATTGATCTCTGAAACTGTTGAAAATCATGATCGGGTCCAGGCCAGTCGGGCCCAGGTGGAATCGGCGCGGCAACGATCTCTGGTCGCTTTGGGGGTCTGGTATCCAAATCTGAACCTGACGGCGGGTGTTGAACGCTATCGATTGGAACGCACCGGTCAGGCGACCCAGACCGAACCAGGCCAGGACCTCACAGCCACGATCACGCAATTGCTGTGGGATTTCGGGGCCAGCAATGCCTCAATCGAGCGGTCGCGGCTGGAGTTCACCCAATCCGAAATCGGACTTGTGCAAGTCCGCCAGGACCTGACGGCAGAGGCGATTTCTGCTTACATCAATCTTCTGCGCAGCGCTGAAATAGTCGGGTTTGCGCAACGATCAGAAGAGAACATTCGCAAACAGACCGGGCTGGAAGAAGCACGCATCGAAGCGGGGTCAGGTCTTTCAACTGATTTGCTGCAGGCGAAAACGCAATTAGCAGGAGCCCAGGCCCGTCGTGTCGATGCAGAGGGTAACTACGAATTGGCGCTGAATCGATATCGTGCCGTATTCGGGGATGTTCCCGGTGATCTGGCCGTTATGCCCGGCATTGATATCGACCGCAGCTTTGTTCCCGAAAGCCTGGATGCAGCGCTGCAGCAGGCTTTCAGCGGCAACCCGCAAATTCGATTGACCAGTCTGGATATATCCATCGCGCAACAGGATCGCATTGCCGCCAAAGCAGAAAACTTCACCCCGACATTTGAAATGATCGGCGAGCGCAGCATGCTGAAAAACGATGGTGGCACCATTGGGCGCAAGAACGAATCGTCGATTAAGCTGCAACTTAGCTTCCCCTTTAATCTGGGATTCACCTCCATCAATACATTGCGGGCGGCGCAATCGGATGAAGTGGCTGCGACACGGACCATGGGGGATTTGGAACGCACCATTGAAGAGCGCGTTCGCAATGCCTGGAAACAATTGGAAACGGCGCGCCTGCGGTCTGGATATCTGTTCGATCAGGCCGGCATTGCGCGCGCCTTCCTTGAAGTCGCCATTCAGGAACGCAGCCTGGGTCAACGATCCTTAATCGATGTTCTGGCGGGTGAAACGTCGCTGATCAATGCACAAAGTGATGCGGTTGCTGCAGAGGCGGAGGTGTTATTGGCAATGGTGGAATTGCTGTCCGCTGCGGGCGCGCTGGAATATGATGTGATCAAAACAGTGCCGCGCCCGGATCGCTCTGAAATGCTGGCGCCGATCGCGACCTTGTCTGACCAGATGGCGCCAGACCCGGCAATGGATTTACTGCTGTCCCCCACCGGTCAAGGGGGCACCTTGGATCCGTCGGCCCCGCTTGATCCGTCCCAGATCAATTCCAGTCAGGAAACGGGCCAGGATGGCAGCGTTTTTACGCCGCCCGCCCCACAATCATCCTTAACCGCGCCAACGGAACCCCCAACCTCTGCACTGACCCCCGATGCGCCAAAGGTTCCAGCGGAACCGCCAGCGCAGACTCAGGAAGGCTTGCGCAGCATGTTGGAGGCCCCTCCCAGTTTCGAAACGGACACCGACCCTGTTCCCGATCCTGCCAATGCGCCATCCTTGCCGCGGCCTGATCCGCCCAATGAACCGCCGCGCGCGTCAGTCGAACCGATACCGCAGCCGACAGACCCATCCCCGCCCGAGTCCTCGACGGGTGGGGCTGCAACGGATTCTGACCCCATACCGGACGCGGAAGCTGCACCAAAAGGGGAACTCGACAACCCGCTGTTTAATTGGGCACAATGACCCAGACCCGACCACGGTATGAATGATGGAAGGGACTTTTGGTTTTCGGCCTGTTGGGAGGTCCGCATAATGGGGCGCGCAGAAAATGGGTGAGCTTTGGGCACGGTTGCAGCGCAGACCCACACAGGCAATGCTGATCCTGATCGCATCACTGTTGGCGAATGTTCTGGGGTTGGCCTCTTCGCTTTATGTCATTCAGGTTCTTAATCGCTACGTTTCCCATGGCGTTGATTCGACCTTGTTCACGCTGACCAGCGGCGTGCTGTTGGCGATTCTTTTCGAACTCGGCTTTCGATGGAGCCGTTTGAAGCTTGCGGCCACTTTGTCTGGAGAACCGGATCATAATCTGGGCGTTGGGGCCTATGGCGTCCTGACGACCGCGCGCCTCAGCGATTTGGAGAAAGTTCCATCCGGAGAGCGTCGGGAGGCATTGTCAGGCGTTGAGCAGGTGGAAAGCGCATTTTCCGCCCCGAATATGACAGCAATTTTCGATCTGCCCTTTGCCTTGTTGTATGTGGGCGCGATCTTTCTGTTCAGCCCTATTCTGGCGGGCATTGTGTTCACGACGATATGTGTCGTTGCGATTCTGGGGGTGACCAATCAGATCGTGCTGCGACCCATGAGTAAGAAAATCGCAGAACATCAATCGATTGGGCATGGGCTGATCAGCACAACGACTTCAACAGCGGAAAGTGTCAGGGCCTTTGGTGCGGGCCATCGCTTGATCGAAGATTGGGCAAAGAACCTGCAGGTGGTGCAGGCGTTGCGGCGGCGCTTGGCGCGTCGTCAGGGGGGGCTGCAGTCTTTAACACAAAGTGCGCAGGGCATTATGAGTGTTGCCGTCATCGGTGTCGGGGCGGCGATGGTGGTGCGGGGAGAATTGGATGTAGGCACGATGATTGGTGCCAACTTGCTGGGTGCGCGGGCGTTGCAGCCGGTCACCCGGTTTGCGCAATTGTCAGAAGCGCTGGTCCGATCCCGCCTGGCTATGGATCGTGCACGGGCGCTGGTAGGCCTGCCGGTGGAACCCAGTGAAGGATCCGCCTTGCGCGATTACAGTGGGGCACTGGAAATTCGGGATGTCGCCTATACACCCCCTGGCGCCCCGACGCCCTTGTTTGAGGATCTGTCGATCCGCCTGGACCCGGGCGCCGTGGTCGCGCTGGTGGGGCGCAACGGGGCGGGAAAGACGACCTTGGCCCGATTGATTGCGGGGCTGATCCAACCGGATCGGGGGCAGATTCTGGCCGATGGTGTCGATCTGCGGCAATTGGTGCCCGCATGGTGGCGGCGGCAACTGGTTTATCTGCCACAGGAACCGACCTTCATTAATGGCACCATTCGCGATAATCTGCGCATGCTAAAGCCCGATCTGACCGATGAAGTGCTGGAGGCGATTCTGGAGCGCAGCGGTGCCGCCCGGTTCGTTCACGAGACGGAAAAGGGTCTTGATACCCTGATCACGAATAATGGGATGACCCTGGCCCGGGGGGTGCGCCGCAGGCTTGCCGTGGCGCGCGCACTGGCCTCTGGCGGGCGTTTGGTGATCTTTGACGAACCGACCGAGGGGATGGATGAAGAGGGCATTCGTCAGGTCTACGAATCCCTGATCCAACTGGCCCGGGCGGGTCGGACAATCATCGTTTCATCCCACGATCAGCAGATCATTCGGGGGGCACAGATACTGGTGGATCTGGATGCGAAGCCACGGCCGACCGTTAAGGTTCTGTCCAAGGAAAACCCCGGCGCATCGAAAGATTGGAACGCGGGCGCGCGCGGTCAAAATCCCGCGCCTAAGCCTCGGGCGAAAGCAGCGCAATGAAGCAGGTACAGCGTAGAAACAGGTCGGCATGATGACTGCGAAACAGGATAAATCGCCAATTGAATCAGCCACCGGGGCAGTGGGCTTTATCGTGTTGGCGGGGGCCTTTGTTGTGGCCTTTGCGGTATGGACCTGGTTTGGCAGCCTGGACATCGTCAGCGCCACAGTGGGGGAAGTCGTGCCCGCCAGCCGCGTGCGCCAAATTCAACATCTGGAAGGCGGCATTGTTGCGGATATCCAAGTGCAGGAACGTGAAATCGTTGAACCTGGACAGATCATGTTCGTTCTGGATTCAACCCAGATTGATGCGGAAGTTGCAGAGCTGCGGGCACGTCTGACTGGCCTGCGGATTGAAATTGCGCGTTTGAATTCAGAACTGGCAGGCAGAAGCGATGCTGATTTCCCAGAGGACCTGATAGAACGTGTGCCCGATCAAATTGAGGCGGCCCGCCAATTGATGGAAACGCGGCGCAAGCGACTTGCGGCGGAGTTTAATGTTCAGCGCCAGTTGATCGCCCAGCGTCGTCAGGAAATTGCAGAAGTATCCGCACGTCTTGAAACCGCAGCGGCCACCCGAGGGTTTCTGCAGGAACAGATCAAGATATCCGATACGCTGTTGAAACAGAATATCACCAACCGCATGACCCATATCAACCTGTTGAAGGATCTTGCGACGCTGGAGGGGCGGGTCAAGGAAGACCGTGCCATGGCGCAACGCACGCGCGCAGGCATGGAAGAGGCCCAGGCGAGGCTGACGGAAATTGCCGAGAAGTTTACCGAAGAAGCCCGCGCGCAGTTGAACGCATCAGAACGCGAGTTTCAGGAATTGAGCGAACGTCTGCGGAAATTTGAAGACAGCCAGTCCCGCATGATCATTCGCTCGCCGGTCGCGGGGATTGTTAAGACCATCGCGGTCAGCACGATCGGGGGCGTGGTGCGCGCCGGGGATGTTCTGGCGGAAATTGTGCCTATGGAAGAGCGGCTGGTGATTGATGCCAGAATGCCGCTGGATGATATCGGATTCGTCCGCCCCGGACAGTCGGCACAGATCAGCCTTACTTCCTCTGATGCGGCGCGATTTGGCAAATTGGACGGAACTGTGGTGGGTGTCAGTCCTGATGCATTACTGGATGAAGACGGTGTTCCCTACTACTCGGTGCGCATAGAAACCGCAGCCCAGATGTTCAAAGATGGTGATTTAGAGTATCGTTTGTATCCGGGGATGCGCGTGTCCAGCAGCATCATCATTGGCCAGCGCCGCATAGCCCAATATATTTTAGACCCCTATGTTCGCTCAATGCGGGCTGCACTGCGAGAACGCTAGACTTTTCAGATGTAGTGCTAGCGCTTTGATAATATTTTAGAATTTCTTGTTTCAATTTATGTAATGCGTTCTGGGAAATATGCTCAAATCAGAAAATGCAGAATTTTCTGAACACGGTTTTAAAAAATTATATAAAATTTTACGAAAAATATTATAAAAAATGTGGCAAAGTTAATTGGGCTTCCCATATAAGAGTCGCAATTTTACGGTGTTTTAGGCTAAAATGTAGGGAATTGGGCTAGTAACTGATGTAAACTGCCAAGCGCTCCAATTCGGATTCCGCTGGGAAACGGGGACTAAAATCGATGGCTGATACGATTGAGGATGTTCAGGCTCAAGGGGGGGCGTCCAGCATAGCTGGCCTGCCAACAGATGTTTTTGACAACCTTCTAATCGCGATCTCAGCCGGGGAGAATGTTGAAGAAGCGCTGAATGCGGTCCGCGAGTCCATGCGCGAAGCCGCTATCGATGCCGGGGCCAGCACTGCCGCAGCAGATCAGGCGGCTGATGTTTTTCTTGAGACCTTCCAGAACGAAGTATTTCTTTCGAACCGAGCCCCCCGTGATGCGGTGGACTATGCCGAACAGGCGATGCAGCAATCGATTGACACATTTGACGCTGCGCAGGGTCAGTCTCCGGCAGATGCACTGCTGGCGGCGATTGCTTCCGGTCAGGGCGTAGAAGAAGCCGTTTCCCGGGTCGTTGGCGACATGATTGCTAATGGCGATGCTCCCCAGGACCCCGCCGCTATTGAGGCGGCCTTCTTGTCCGAATTGCAGGAATCTCTGGCGCAAGGCAGCAGCCCGCAAGCGGCGCTGGACTCGGCCTCTGTTGCCGCCGACGCGCAATTGACCAGCCAGCAGCAGGCATCCGTCCCAGTTGAAAATTCCATCCTCTCCTCGTTGGCCAATGGCGACAATGTTGGGGACGCCCTGTCAGATGCCGCCCGTTTGGCCGGTGGCGATGCGAATGCCTTTGCAGATAATCTGGAAGCCGCCTTGTCTCAGGGAATGGGGGCCGATGACGCACTGGCGGATGCGACACAGGCCGCAACGGATACGGCAGCAGCAAAGCAGGCCGGAGAAGTTGATCTGGATGCGGCGGGCCGGTTGGCTCAATCCCTGGCGCAGGGTGAAAATGTTGCCAATGCGCTGCAAGAGGCGGGCGGTGGTGAGGCGTTCGCCGCGACGCTGGAACAGTCTCTGGCCGCTGGGAATGACGCTGGGCAGGCTTTAGCGGAGGCCGATAGTGCTCAACAGCAGCAAGACGCCAATGCGGATGCGCAATCTGTTCCGCTGTCGGCTGCTGATAAATTGGCCGCCGCCCTGGCCAATGGCGCGGATGCGGAAACTCTTGCGCAATTAAGCGGTAATTCTGATTTTGCGGATGCGCTGGAACAAAGCCTTGCATCGGGGGAATCTCCCGTCAATGCAATGAATGATGCCCAGCAAGCGGCACAGGAAGCCGCAGCAGTCGCGCAGGCCCAGGACGTGCCCTTGTCCCCTGCGGATCAATTGGCGGCATCCCTGGCTTCTGGTGATAATGTCGATGACGCCATGGCGAATGCCGGTCAGGGCGATGCGTTCGGGGAGGAACTGATATCCTCTCTGGCGGATGGTCAGGCACCCGGCGATGCATTGGCCGGGGCAGCGGATGCGCAACAGGCAGCAGATACGACCAGTCAAAATCAATCCGTGCCTTCTGATCCCGCCGCAACCGCATTGGCGCAAGGGGGCGATGCCGCAAAAGATGTTAATCTGGCCCAGGCCGTCGCCGATGCGACCGGCACGACCGGCGGTGAAACGACGGATCAGGGCAGCCAGACTCAGGCTGGACAAGAACAGGCTGGACAAGAACAGGCTGGACAAGATCAGGCTGGACAACAGCAAACCGCGGATGGCGCAGCCACTGGCGATACCGGCACATCGCAACCTGCCGCGACGACAACGGCAGATTCGTCGGGTCAGCCATCTGGTGGAAACACCGGGCCTGCGACATCACAACAGGCCAGCACGGACCAAGCCGCCCCTCAACAGACGACAAGTGACGAAGAAGCTGCCCCCTCTCAGGAGACGCAACAGCAAGTCGCCTCTGAGGATACCAAGACCGAGACCGGTGAAGATGGCGCGGATCCACAAACCGAGTCCGATACTGCGGAATCCGTTGAACAGGTTGCCCAGGGCCCTGGCGAGGGCGAAAATTCCGACACCGCCACCGGCGATGATGAGGCAACGGGTCAAGGCGTGACCGAAACCATTCAGGTGGCGGATGCTGGGACCGGGACCGAAGAACAGGGGAACACCCAGAATCAGACTGAAGACCCTGCGCCGGAAGGGGGCGGGTCCGATCAGCCAACGGATGAAGAAATCGCGGCCTTGCAGGAGATTGAATCCGCAGCCGGTGGGAATACGAATACCAATAATTCGTCGCCGCGTGGGCCAAATTTTGAGAATAACCTCAATCCAGGACCGTTCGGCAACACCACGCCGTCCTACACGCCCAGCAGTTTTGGCCCGTCGACAACGACCACGCCGACACGGACGACATCCCAGACAACATCACAGGATACGGCACCGACCCAGACCACAACGCCGGTTAATCTGAATCCCATTGTGACCAGCGATACCGGGGCCGGGACCGAAAACCAGACCTTGTCCCTGTCTGTCCTGAGCAATGACTACGATCCGGATGGTCAACCTTTAACCATTACCGCAGCCAGTGTGCCACAAGGCAAGGGTACCGTTCAAATCGCCGGACCTGTGGTGACATTCAACCCCGGAACCGATTTTGATGATCTGGACGCCGGGGATACGGAAAGCATTACAATTTCCTATACCGTGTCTGATGGGGTTGGCGGGTCTGCCTCCAGCACCGTTTCTGTGGTCGTGACGGGCACAAACGATGTGCCGGTAATTGATCTGGCGGACAGCACCGTGACAGGTGCTGCGACGGAAGCAACCGATAATGCGGAGCCCGGTGATCCCGATTTGACCGCTGCTGGAGAGCTTAAATTCATCGATGTGGATGCGGATGGCACGCATACAGTAAATGTCACCCCCTCGTTTGGCGTCGCGGGGATTTTGACTGCAGCGATCACAACACCGGCTGTGGGTGCGACGGGCACTGTTTCCTGGGATTACACAGTGCCAGAGGGAAGTTTTGATTATTTGACCACTGGCGAAACGGCGACGGAAGTCTTCCGTGTCACCGTGACCGATGATCAAGGAACGACAGCGTTCCAGGATATCACCGTTACGATCACCGGGACCAATGACAGCCCGATTGCCGTCGCGGATGTCAGTTCAACGTCTGAGAATACGGTCAAGACGATTGATGTTATCGCCAATGATACGGATGTTGATAATGCGACGGCGTCCCTTTCTTTGACGGCGGCTTCCGTCGCCCCGGGGCAAGGCACGGTCAGCATCGTCGGCAATCAAATTCAATACAATCCTGGCACTGACTTCGAATCCCTTGCGGTTGGTCAACATGCGGTCGTGCAGATTTCCTACACGGTAACCGATCCCGGCGGATTGACGTCTGTGTCCACCGTCGATGTGACCGTGAATGGCAGCAATGATGTGCCCTTGGTTGCTGGCCCGATTGCTGTCGCACCTGTGACTGAAGATAGTGGTTCGCTCGCAATCGACCTGCTGACAGGGGCCAGCGATATTGACGATGGGACAAACCTGGACACAGCCTCGGTTGCTGTAACATCCGATGATGGCCATATCGTTTCTTTCTCCATCGACAATGACACCGGACAATTGACGATTAATTCCAGTCAATTCGGATATCTGGATGATGGGGAACAGGTGGCACTGTCTGTCACTTATAACGTAGTTGATGGTGACGGGGGCTCCGTGCCCAATACCGCCAGTGTGGTGGTCACCGGGGCGAATGATGCACCGCGTTTCGTGACGACGGGTGTTACAATCACCAATGAAAATTTTGAATCCGGTGCGAATGGCTGGTCGGATACGACCGTAACGACGGTTGATGGATTAACCCAATTCCTGGGGAATTTCGGTCAGGGCGGCGCGACAGAAAAAGCCTTCATCATTCCAAATGGGGCAAATGGCGTCAGCTTCAGCTTTGATTTCTACGAGATGGATTCCTGGGATGATGAAACCTTCACGGTTTCGATCAATGGCGATCCGATCCTTCAAAAAGTCTTCGGGCAGGTCGGGGATCAAAGTGATGCGAATTTCACGCTGAAAACGCTTGAGGATGCGGATTTAGGTCTGGCCGCATTTAATGATCAGGTTTACGGCGTAAGATTTAGCCTGAGCGCGGCGCAATTGGCTGCGTTCCCAGATGACGGGCTGGGGAATAAGATCGTTACGCTGGGCTTCAGTTCCACGCTGAACCAAGAAATTGGTGACGAAAGCTGGGGCGTCGATAACCTTCGGATATCCACGAATGTTTCGGCGAATGCAGCCGGTTTTGAAGACACAACCATCGCCATTAACGGTTTGAAAGTTGGGGATGTCGACGGCGACGACCTGACTGTCACGGTTGATGTTCCAGACGGTATCCTGGATTTAACCGATGGGGGCGCAGGGGCCACGTTGCAAAACAGTGGGTCAACTTCTGTGACCGTTTCCGGTACTGCCGCGCAGATCAATGCGGCCCTGGCGACCCTGACCTATACGCCAGAAGACAATGCCAATGGATTGGTTCCAGTCAGCCTGTCTGTGAATGATGGGACGGTCACGACCAATTCCAGTTTTGATATCATTGTCGCCCCGATTGAGGATGCGACGGTCATTTCTGCGCCGGAAGTCCTGAATGTGACCGGTGTTGGCTCCAATGGTGACGATGCCAGTTTCTCCTTCGCCATAGCTGAAAATTTCAACACATTCCCGACGACGCAAGGGACCGTAGAGCTTTGGCTGAAAACAGCCGACCAGGCAGGCGCTGTTGCTTCCTATGCAGTGCCGGGGTCTGCCAATGAGTTATGGATCACCCTGACGGGCGGCGATATCAACATTTGGCTGAATAATACCAATCTTGAGACGATCACGACCGTCAATGTGACCGATGATGCCTGGCATCATCTGGCGCTGTCCTTTGGGCCAAATGGCGGGGATACGGTGTTTTATGTGGATGGCAATCCTGTTGCGACCCTTCCGGCGACAGCAGCCCTAGAGGCGGGGGGAACCTTAGTGTTGGGCGCAGATCAGGATGCGGTTGGCGGTGACTTCCAGTCGTCGCAAGCGCTGGACGGTCAGATTGATGGCGTGCGCATCTGGGATTCTGTGCGCAGTCAGGCGGAAATCAATGCGGTCATGGGGCAGGAATTGGATCCTGCAATGAATCCTGATCTGATTGCGGATTACCGGATGGACGGCTCTATGGTCAGTGCGGTGGATGGTGCCCCTGACCTGGTTCTCAACAATGCCAGCCTGACCTCTGGTGGGGTTAATGCGATTTCTGGATTGGAAGATCAGCCGATTTCTCTGGCGGATATCGATATCGCAAATGTTGATGGCGACGTATTGACGGTAACCCTGACCAGTGCTCAGGGATCGATTTCCGCCAATGCTGGTGGCGGGGGCGCGTTTATTGTGCCGTCGGGGAATGGTGTCTCAATTACAGGCCTTGCAGTGGATGTTCGCGCGGCGATGGATACGGCCAGCTTTACCGGCGATCCAGGCTTTTTTGGCACGGCCAATGTGGATATCACCGTTAATGATGGCGGCGTGACACCGGTTGTCAGCACTGTCGCGGTACAGGTTCAGGAAATCCCCAATGTCGCGCCAATCGTAACGGCCGTTCAGAACTCGACCGGGGCCCTTATACAGGATGGGGTCGACAGCAAATCCACCATCGCCCATTCGGCCGCCTTGGATTTCGGCGGGGCAACCCCGATGTCGGTCGAATTACGGATCAAGACTTCTGATGATGTGAACAGATTGCAGACCCTGTTTGATAAGTCAGACACCAATGTGGTCGATTCCTCACCCTTTAGGCTGCATATGGCGGATGGTGCCATTCGCGTCTGGAATGTCAGTGTTGAACCGTCGACCCCTCCCAACATACTTCAACCAAACACATGGTATGATATTGGCGTCACCTATGACGGGGCCAATTTGAAAATTTACATCGACGGTATCCTGATGTCCGATGCCCCCTTCACCATGGGGCCTTCAAATGACAGCCCCTGGAATATCGGTGATGACAATATTGGCAGCCGGGATTTTCAGGGTCTTATCGATGATCTGCGTGTTTGGGATGTGGCCTTGTCTGAAGAGGAAATCCAATCCCATATCGGCGCTGAAATTGCCGATCCACCAAATGAGCCGGGCCTGGTGGCGCTGTATAATTTTGAAGGATCGTTTAACGGCGAAGTTCCGGACCAGACCGGCAACAGCAATCCCGTCGTCCTGAGCGCTGGCAGCAACATCGTGCCCTTGTTGACGGTTGCAGAGGGTGATGTCGCAAACAGTTCACTGCTGGCCAGTGACGGGAATGGCGATCCGCTCAGCTATTCTGTGCTGACCAATGCCAGCAATGGATTTGTTGTGGTCAATCCGGACGGTACTTTTGCCTATACCCCCAATCCCAACTATGTCGGAGGGGATGAATTCACCCTGCAGGTATCGGACGGTCAGGGCGGCGTCACAAATCAACAGATCGCGGTCAATGTCACGACCCCATTCCTCAACAATACACCTCCGATGGGTCATGGTGACAGTGTTGTACCCAGCGCCAACTTTACCGGTGCAAATAGCTATGTTGATGTGCCCCCCTCGCTGGTTAACGGAATGACAGCAGGAACCATCGAAACCTGGGTCTATCTGGATAGCAACACCCAGGCACGGATATTCTCTCAACAGGCGAATTTCACCAATACGATGGCACTCTTGTCTGTGGAAAACGGCGCCGTGACCTACAAATCCCATAATGGCAGCGGAACCATCACCAGTTCGGCGTCACTGAATACCGGTGAGTGGCACCATATTGCGGTGACTTTCACGGCGGCTGAGGCAAATCTGTACATTGATGGACAACATGACTCTACTCTTGCCGGTTCTGGCGGAATAGGATTTTCGATTCCGCCGGTTACGGAATCTTTGGTGAATAATGCTTCCATCGGGGCTCTTATCTGGGATGGTGGACAGCAGTATATGGATGGTCAATTAGCTGAGTTCCGTATTTGGGACACGGCACGTACGGCTCAACAGATTGCGGACAATTATCTGGTACAGGCGGATGGTGCGGAAAGTGGACTTCGCGCGCTGTATGATTTCTCAGACCCCATTACGAATGGAGACCCGGTCACCGATCATGCGGGAACGTTTGATGGGGTCTCCCATGACGTAGATTCCGACATTGCCTCTATTCCCGGCTTTGGCGATAGCATTGATTCGCAGAATGCCTTTGCCTTTGATGGAACCAATGCGGTTTATATTGATCACAACGCCGCGCTGGATCCTGGCAATGGCAGCCTGACCGTAGAGGCCTGGTTCTACTGGGCCGGGTCGGCTGCGACCAATGATCTGGATTACCTTGTATCCAAGGGGAATACGCAGAATTCCGATGATATCGGCTATTCTATCCTGATCGACGATGACACATTGCTGGTGCGCACTGCGACGCTTGATCCTGGCAGCAAGGGGGAATCCGAAATTTCCCTGACCGGCCTGAATGAGGGCTGGCATCATGTTGCCATGGTCATTGATCAGTCTGGCGCCACCAGCGAAATTCGAGGGTATCTGGATGGGGATGGATCGGGCTGGAGCACCGAGCCGGGTTATTCCAGCACATTCAACAATGGCGCGATCACTACCGCCGAACCCTTGGCACTTGGTGCCCGCAGCGATGGGCTGGGTGAAAATTATGAAGGGGCGCTGGATGATGTCCGTGTTTGGAACACGGCGCGCAGTGAGGCGGAAATTCAACAATCCATGACACGGGAATTGACGGGCGGGGAAAATGGCCTTGTCGGCTATTGGACCTTCAACGAGAATTCAGGCAATACCGTTCTGGATAGTTCCGTAAATGGTATCCACGGGACGGTGACCGGGGACGATGGTCGTGAGAATATGGTAGACTTTTCCGTCAGCAGCGCTGGAAACTACAAGGGTCTGCTGTTGGGCGGCGATGTGGATGGCGATCATCTGTCTTATGCGATTGCGGCGGGACCAGATCATGGGTCGTTGAATCTGGATGGAAACACCTTTGTCTATTCTCATGATGGGTCGCCTACAGGTCATGACACCTTCACGGTGGAGATTTCCGACGGAACAGATACAATAACCCAGCACATTGACGTGACGGTTGTCTAAAACGGGCTCCAAGGTAAGACTGGCCCCCAGCCATCGCGGTGCAATTGGGGTTACTTTTTAGGGGCGGGCTCGTGTTTCAATCAGTATGGCGAACGGTTTTCGGCAATTGGCCGATGACCAAGCGGAATATGTTCCTGGTGATCTTGCTGGCGATGGCTACGATCGCAGGGGTATTTTCCTTGATCACACGGGTCACCGTTCTGGACCTGGATTACAACAATCCGTTTCGTCTGGCGGTCGTTGGCCCGATGGAAGGGCCAGATGCTGCGATTGGCGCGACCATGGTGCGTGGCGCAGAACTGGCCGCTGATCTGGTGAATGAATCCGGCGGGATTCGGGGGCGCGCCGTCGTGGTTGAAGGAATCAACGACGGGAATACGGTCGCCGACGCGGTTGAAGCCGCCCGCGATCTTGCGGCGCGCACGGATGTCGTTGCGGTCATTGGTCATTGGAGTCCGCAAGCAACCGCGGCTGCGGAACCGATCTATGAAGCCGCTGGCGTGCCGATGATATCCACCGCGCCAACGACGGCGCGCAGCGATGCGGCATCTGACACCCAATGGGTATTTCACACCGTCTATGATGAATTGTCCCAGACGCGGTTTCTGGCGAATTATTTGCGCAATGTGATCGGTCAGGAAACGGTGTCTATCATTCATGAAGACACTGCGCGCGGGCGCATGCTGGCAGAGGCGTTCGATGCGACGTATCGCCGGTTTGGGACCAAGGTCCTTAATTTCTGGTCCTATAATCCAAATGATTTGGGAGCCCTGTCAGATCGTGCAACCGCCATTGCACAAGAAATGCGCGACAAGAAACTGACGGGCGACATTTTCGTTCAGGGCGGTGCGCCCCAGGCCGCGCGGATCGTGACCGGGCTGCGGCAGGGCCGCGTCCGCAATGGCATTGTCGGCCTTTCCAACATGGCGACAGGTGCCTTTGTCTCCGAAGTTCAGTCGATCCTGCCGGAAGGGGAGCCCGCAGCCTCCATTACCAATGGCATCTTTGTCACGACACCGCTGTTGTTTGATACAGCGACAGAAGTTGCCCAGAACTTCCGAACAGACCATTTGGCACGATATGGCACCGCCCCGGATTGGGTCGCGGCATTCTCCTATGACGCAGCCCGGATGGCCGTGGATGGCATTATCGCAGATATTGGGCAAAGCCCGTCTGACGAAGTCCCGGCGGATGCAGCGGATATCGGTGCATTGCGGGGTGCAGTCCGGGATTTCCTGGCAGGTCTGGACCATCCGGAACGCAGCCATCGTGTTGTCGCAGGGGAACGGTATTTCGGAAAGAATGGGGCAAATACAACCAGTGTTCAGATTGGTCTGTATAACGGTTCCAGCATGATTTCCGCGCTGACCCAGTTACAGCCTATTCTGGAACGCGGCGTGACCGGTTTCCTGGATCTGGTTCAGGAAGGCAAGGTTCTCTATGTGAATGATAAATTCATGTATAAGACCAATGTCGTCTATACCGGCGTTCAATTGTTGAATGTTGAGCCGGTTCGGGAAGGGCCCAGTGATGATCAGCAAATACTGGAAGATCGGTACAAGATCGATTTTCTGATCTGGTTTAGATATCGCGGCGAATTCGAACCTCAAGATGTCGTCTTTTTGAATGCGGTTGAACCGATCCATTTGACCGATCCGGACAAGACAGGCCTGGATGGCGATCTTAAATATGTGTCATATCGCGTCTCAGGCCAGTTCAAGACAGAGTTTTCCAATATCAAGCATCCCTATGGCACGGTTTTGGCCGGGCTGGGTTTCCATCATCGTCTGCTCAGTCGCAACAATCTGATGTATGTGACCGATGTATTGGGCATGGGATTGGTAAAGACGCGCAGCGACGTACAGCCCCTGGTGGTCAGCAATTCGGGCGGCAATAATGAAGCGGGCTTAGAGGACGAGGCGTCCGATTGGCTGGCGTGGCTTGGCATTGATGAATCATCCCTGGACATCGCTGCCTTGTTTGGTGAGGGGCCCAGCGGTGACCCTTTGCTGGATGGCCTGCAGTCCCGGCGAGTCTTTGCCAGCCTGCCGGATTGGGCACCGGAGCGCAGTTGGATTTCGCAGGAAGTCTATCAGGGAACGGGGGAAGGCGACCCCGCCTTTGTTGGCTTTGGAAAGCAGGCGGCTGAATTTACGCGCATTGATCTGGGGGTTATACTGGGACCGGCGGGTTTGGATCCCGCCGATGCCATTCCTTACAACTGGTTCGTCTATCTGTTTATATTTGCGGTCGTTGCGCTGTTATTCGCAGCCATTATGGACCGCAAGGACCGGGGTCAGTTCTGGCGGTTCCAGACCTTGGGGATCCGCGTGATTGGCTGGCCGGTTCTTTTGATTTCTGCTGGAACCCTGCTATTGGATTATTCCGCCCAAACCCTGCCGGATGCGGTTACCGATGGCATCGTGCTGTTCTTCGACTGCCTGTGGTGGCTGATACCGGCGCGCCTTCTGGTCATCAGCCTGGAGCGATTTGTCTGGGTTCCGATAGAGGAACGATCAGGTCGCCGTATTCCCAATGTGGTGCGATTGTTTGGGGCAGGCACGATCTATCTTTTGGCCATCTTTGGTGTGATCGCCTTCGTTTTTGATCAGCAATTGACCAGTCTGCTGGCGACATCAGGCTTGCTGGCCATGATCATTGGTCTGGCTATTCAGGCCAATATCGCAAACATCTTTTCCGGCATCGTGTTGAATATTGAACGCCCTTTTAAGGTTGGCGATTGGGTGATGGTCGGGGATATGATCGGGCTGGTCACCGACATTACCTGGCGCACGATGCGGCTCAGCACCCGGGATGGCTATAATGTCAGCATTCCAAACGGTCAGGTCTCTGAATCCCTGATTCAGAATTTCTCCACCGGCGACATGGTTCGGTTCAGCGCTGAATTCTTTGTGCCGGAACGGTATCGACCAGATGAGGTCGAACGCTCAATCAAGGCAGCTGAACAGCCGGTCCGGGATAAATTGTCAGACGCCCTGGGCCGCAACGACGCGCTGGATATGTACACCTGGCGGTATGATGGTGTGAAGGTGTTCGAGCTGGGCCTGTTCCATCGATATCGCGTGGATTTCTGGATCGATGAATATGACGACTTCGAAATTGTGCGCGATACGGTCTATGCCGTTGTTTTTGATCAGTTTTGTATTGATGGGATAGAACAGGGACCGGCGCCGACGGAAATCTCGCTGATGCGCCACGAAAAAGCGGATGCCTTACCCGCCGGGCGGACGATAACCGCTGATGGTCCGGCAAAATAACGATGAAGGATCAGGAAGCCCTATCGGGTTTGTCAAAGGTGACAACCCGGGCAAAGAAGGCGCGGCGCGTGTTGTGGTGGCGCAAGCCTGACGCAATACCCAACTGTTCCAGCGGGTCGCGGATATAGTCGCTGTAATAGGGCTCATGGAACGCCATGGGAAAACGATCCAGCAGTTTATCATAAGGGCTATGATCACCGATCTGAATGGAATCGACGATAACCAAACGCCCGCCCGGTCGCAGGACGCGGGCCATTTCCGCCATCACGCGGCGGCGTATCTTTCGCGGTAACTCATGGAACAGAAAAATGCAGGTCATCAGGTCCGGCCCCATATTATCCGCCAGGGGTAACTGTTCGCCCTTGCCCAGCACCATGGAAAACGCACCGGGCCAGCGCCGCAGATTGTTTCGTGCTTTACGCAGATAGTTCTCACTCATATCCAGGCCCATCACGTGCAGGGCGGGATGGGCGCGCTTGGCATCATGCAGGAACCTGGCGGTGCCACAGGCGACATCCATCAATTGCCGGCCTTCCGCCCTATGGACGCGCAGCCAATCGCCAATCGGGACAAGCGCCTGTCGACGCATCGCATCGGCACCACCTGTGAAAAGAACTTCAACCTGATGGTCATACAGGGCGGCACTGTCATCGGTCAGCCAGCCGCCAGATTGGTAATGGAAATTCTGCATGTAATATCGGGGGCGTCGGGCCGTGGTGACATCCTGAAAAACGTCACTATTGGCTTTCAAACGACGCCGCAAATTGACCGCGGGGACATCCCTGATGAACCGTGCGGCATTGCGTAGCATCTTGATCGGGGACGCTAGAATATCTGCAGGGGGCGGGTAATAGCCGTTTTCCACATTCTGCCAGTCCTGGCGCTGCAAACCGCGCAAGTCTCTCAGAATTAAGGGCCAGCCGGGCAACGTTCCAGGCGCTGGAGAAGGGCCATCAAGCGGAGGGGCCAGGCGTTGCGCCAGACTATATTGCGCCCCGAACCATAAGGTCCGTGACGTCTGAGCAGCCCCAAACAGGGCGCGACCGAATAGTGACATATGCTGTCTCCCCAAATACGTCGCTTTAGGATATGGGGCGGATTTGCGCGGGCTCAATCGCTATTCTGCGACAAATGCGCGCCGGTAATGCTTTTAACCTGTGCCGCGATCGGGTAGAGAGTCGCAAAATTCAGCATAATCAGGAAGGGTATCCCGTGTTCAAGACGCTCGATGATTTTGATTTCGATGGAAAAGTTGCTTTGGTGCGGGCGGATCTGAATGTCCCGATGCGGGGAGATACCGTCAGTGACGCGACCCGCATTGAACGTCTGCGCGATACCATCGATACGTTGATCGATCGTGGCGCGCGCGTGGTTCTTATGTCGCATTTCGACCGGCCTAAGGGGAAGCCTGTCCCGGAAATGTCGCTGGGCCCAATCGCCAAGTCCGTGGGAAAGGTTCTGGGTCGTTCTGTTACTTTTGCAACAGATTGCATTGGCAGCACGGCAAAAACCGCAATCGACAGCATCTCTAAGGACGGAATCGTCGTTTTGGAAAATCTGCGGTTCTATCCTGGCGAAGAAGCGAATGATATGGAATTTGCCAAGGAATTGGCTGCCCTGGGTGATGTTTATATAAACGACGCGTTCTCTGCAGCTCATCGCGCCCATGCGTCCACGGTCGCTATTGCCACTTTGTTGCCGGCTCTGGCCGGTCGCAATATGCAAAAAGAGCTGGAAGCGCTGGAAGCAGCCCTTGGCAATCCAGAACGCCCGGTGGCTGCCATTGTTGGCGGCGCGAAAGTGTCTACCAAGCTAGCAGTCCTGGAGCATTTGGTGGAACGGGTCGATCTGTTGATTATCGGCGGGGGCATGGCCAACACGTTCCTGTATGCCATGGGTAAAGACATCGCCAAAAGCCTGTGCGAGAAGGACCTGGCCGATGTTGCGCGGGGTATTCTGGCCCGTGCGGATGCGGCTGGATGCCGGATCGGCTTGCCCCATGATGTTACGGTAGCTTCGGAATTTGCGTCTGGCGCAGAGTCTGAATCTGTCGCATTGGATGCGGTTCAAGCCCATAAAATGATTCTGGATATCGGGCCGGAAACAGCAGACGCGCTGGCGGCAGAATTGGAATCCTGCAAAACCTTGATCTGGAACGGCCCGATGGGGGCGTTTGAAATTCCACCGTTTGATGCCGGGACTGTGGCGCTGGCAAGGAAGGCCGCAGAATTGACAGAGGCTGGGAAACTGATCTCCGTAGCAGGCGGGGGCGACACGGTCGCGGCCCTGATGGCGGCCGGTGTGGCAGACAAGTTTACCTATGTCTCAACGGCGGGGGGCGCCTTCCTGGAATGGATGGAAGGGCGCGATTTGCCGGGTGTGTCGGTCTTGAAGCAATAGGATTTAGCCCCATTCTGATTGTAAGCCCTGTGCAGACGAATGGAATGGGAGATAAAAATGTATCCAGCGCGATTGCTTTTTAGCCGATCCGTTATCGCGGCGGGAATCGCCTTATGCGCAACAATGGCGCAGGCGCAAACACCCGATCAGCCGGGCGACGTATTCGAAATTCGCGCCCAAGATCTGCCCGCCCCATTCGCCACTCAGTCTGTTGGCAACAGTTCTGATACCGTTGCAAGGGACGGGCGTATCCCGATTGCGCCGGATGGCTACACGGTCACCTTGTTTGCAGCGGACATCACGGGGGCCCGCAATCTGGTCGTGGATCAGGACGGTGCGGTCATCGTGGCGCGCAGCCGGGCGGGCGTCGTGACCCTTTTGCGGGACAGAAATGGCGATGGCACCGCTGATCAGCGTGAAGAAATTGCCAGTGGTTTCAACCGCCCCCACGGGTTGGCTTTACATGATGGGTATTTATGGATTGCTGATCTGGACCGGCTTTATCGTCTGAAATGGGGACAGCAATGGGGCCGGGTTGAGGAGATGAGTCCGCGCGGCGTATTTGGCGGGACCGGTGGGCATTGGACGCGCAATATTGCATTTTCCCCAGATGGTAAGACCCTGTATGCATCCATTGGGTCGCGTGGAAATATCGCAGAAGAACCGTCCCCGCGCGCAACGATTCAGCGGTTTTCCGTGGCGTCAGATGGAAAGATAGAGGGCGGGGAGACGTTTGCCAGCGGCCTTCGAAATCCAGTTGGAATCGCGATAAAGCCAGGCACCGATCAACTCTATACCGTGGTGAATGAACGCGACGGTCTGGGCGATGGCCTGGTTCCAGACTACTTCACACAGGTTCAACAGGGTGATTTTTATGGCTGGCCCTATGCTTACAGCGGGCAATATCCACAGCCGGATTATGCCGACCGGCGCCCGGACCTGGTTGCCCAGTCGAAACTGCCGGATGTTTTGTTTGAGTCTCACAGCGCGCCAATTGGCCTGACCTTTCTGGCGGATGCAGGTGTTCCAACAGACTGGCGCGATGATGCGCTGGTCGCGCTGCGGGGTAGTTGGAATGCGGCAGTGCCAACTGGATACAAGGTGGTTCGGGTCGAGATTCAGGAAGGTGTCCCCACCGGGCGATATATCAATTTTCTAACGGGGTTTCGTGTCGATGCCCCAAATCCAGATGCGCCGTCACCGGCAAAAGTTTGGGGTCGGCCTGTCGGTGTTGCCGTGGGGCCTGATGGGGCGATTTATGTCAGTGATGATACAGGCGGAACGATCTGGCGCATTTCAAAATAATTCTGTGCCGTTAGAAATTTATTAACATCTCACAGTTAAGTATCCCCGCATACGTTAACTATCATCAGGATGCTTACACTATGAATGTCGCAGGCGTTGAATCAAATACGTTGCTCATGGCGCAGTCCGTGATTGGTGCGCGGCAAATCGCACAGGATCCCGCTGGCACAGCCCAGCGCGATCGCGCGTTTAACAGTGGAGATGTCGCCCAAAGGCGGCAGACGCAAGCGCCGCAAGTGCAAAATGCTGTGACAGCTGTTGCAGCAAATGATGCTGGACCAACGGCGCTGAAAAACAAAACTCTGCCTAAGGATGCGCAATCGGATGCCCGGGCGCTGGTCACAACATCGCCGCAGGCGGACTCTTCATCCCCGCGCCGCGGCTCTGTTGTCAGTTTTTACGCGTAACTTTACGCGACTGAAATTACCCGTACATCACAGTTTGGATGTTTTGTAACCAACTGCCGCACGGCAATATCGTCGGTCGTGTAAAGCTCTTGGTCGTCCCAGGTCACGCGAAACAGCAGCTTCGCGTCCCAGTCCAGGGTTTCGGCCCGGGGGGCATTAATAGCCTGTCGCGCGGATTCTGCCCGTGCAATGGACAATTCGTCGCGATAGGCGTGCTTTTCACCAACATACAGAGTGGTCATTATACTACCCTCCTTTCGGGCCGGTCCGACGGGGCTGGGAGGAATTCCCAGAACTTTGTCTAGACCAATCGTTTAAAGGTTGCGCACGTCGTGCGCTTCTGATAGGAAGATAGGCGCACTTGGTGCGCAGATCAAGGGAAATTTACGCGCACTTTGTGCGCTTTATGTGAGAATTGTTACAAACGGTAATTGGTTACCGCAACTAACACTGTTTTAAGCCTGCTCAGAAAAAAGGAATGACACCGGTGAAACCCGCTGAATTCAAGCGTTGGCGCAAAAGCGTCGAATTATCCCAAAAGGATGCAGCCCATGCTTTGGGGTTAAAACGCCGTGTCGTGCAATATTATGAAAAGGGCGAAAGGGATGGGAAGAAAATAGAAATCCCGCTCACCGTCCGGCTGGCCTGTGCCGCCTATTCCGCCGGTGTGCGGGATTATCATGGGCCAGACATCCCGGTGAAGGCGACGCCCGACTCCCCGGTGCCGGATGCTATTCCGCCGGTTGCTCCTGAATAACAGGGCAGGTCACGCCTGTGCCGCCCAGCCCACAATAGCCGCCGGGATTCTTTGACAAATAGGCCTGGTGGTAGTCTTCAGCATAATAGAAGTCGGGCTTGTCGACAATTTCCGTCGTGATCGGTCCCATGCCTTTGGCCTGCAATGCTTTTTCATAGGCACCCTTGATTGCTTCGGCTTCTGTGCGTTGGGCATCGTCATAGACATAGATGCCCGACCGGTATTGCGTTCCGGTATCATTGCCCTGGCGCATGCCCTGGGTCGGGTTATGCGCTTCAAAGAACCGGCGCACCAGATCGCCATAGGAAATCTGGCTGGGGTCATAAACGACCAACACCACTTCGTTATGGCCGGTCTGACCGCTGCAGACCTCCTGATAGGTTGGGTTGACGGTATAGCCGCCGGCATAGCCGACCGCCGTACTGTAGACGCCGCGCGTCTTCCAGAAGATCCGCTCAGCGCCCCAGAAACAGCCCAGGCCAAACAGGGCGGTTTCCGTGCCGTCCGGGAAGGGGCCAACAATGCGGGTCCCCAATGCATGATGGATCGGGTTCACACGCATCTTCTCCAGGCGACCCGGCAGGGCATCCTTCGGATTGACCATCTGGGATTTTTGCGCCTTCGCAGCAGAATTCATGAAAAACATAGTGGCCTCCTTAGAAAGAACACACTTCGTGATCTCTAAGATAGGGCTCAGGCCTGCCGCTTCAAAGGGGGATCGTCCAGACTGGGGCAGTTCACACGGTCTTTTGATCAAAATGGGGGACAGGCAGGCCCATATCAACCGGTAGAGGCGGCTTGCGGGTAATACAAATCAGGCCATAGACAGGCTGGCGCTTCTCCTGGCGTAAAACGCGCCGCTCCAACGAGACCAGGTCAAGCAGGGCGGCGGCGATCCAGGGGCGCAGGCGGGTATCGCCATGGCGATAGCGATGGC
This sequence comes from Rhodospirillales bacterium, assembly GCA_002696645.1. GTDB lineage: Bacteria > Pseudomonadota > Alphaproteobacteria > UBA8366 > Aestuariispiraceae > Pacificispira. The sequence goes on from NZSA01000068.1 coordinate 71,746, forward strand.
CTTCCCCCAGTTCAATCTGTGTGTCCTCGCCCGCCTCGACGGTGAAGACGAAGAAACCGCCCGGCGACAATGCTGCGGTCGCGCTTTGGAAGACGGGCGCCAGGTCCCCGATATAGTTCAAAACATCCCCTGCGGCGATCAGGTCATAGGGTTGCTCGTCGATCAGCCAGGCATCGTTCAGCAGGTCCCCTTGGCGCACGGAATCATACAGGCCGGTCGCCACCGCCTGAACCAGCATGCCCGATGACAGGTCCAGCCCATCCAGCCGACCGGCAGCCAGCCGTAAAGATGGCGCAATCAATCCCGTGCCACAACCCAGGTCCAGAACCCGCGCAGGATGGGCCAGGTCGGGCAGTATTTTATGGACCGCTTGGGCGATCGCTTCGGGCCCCCGATAATCCAGCTTGTCCTTCATCTTGGAATCGAACCGCCGCGCCTCTTGATCAAACAGCGCCTCAACATAGGCGGCAGGCAGGCGATCTGGTGTCGGGGCCGCCCCCAACAGGGTCAGTCGAATGCGTGCCCCCATTCGGTCCGCGGGCTCCAGGGATAAGCATGTGCGATAGGCGGCTTCAGCCTGTGCCGCATGCCCGGGCAGCTTTTCCAGATTTTCGGCCAGGGCAAAGTGGGCCTCCACCCAACCGGGTGCCAAATCACAAGCGGCCTGCAAGGCCTCAACGGCAGCGGCATGGTCACCATCCCCCGCCAAGGCGAGGCCTAAATCCAAACGCCGCTCGGCGCGCAGACGATCATCGGACATAATGCTTATAGACCTAGAAAGAGCAGTCATGCCAAGGGGCACGACTTAAGCGCCTAAATGATCCTGAAATGATTTTTTGGCAAGCAGGAAGTTACCCTGGGATCACCAGATACTCTTGCCATCGCCGGGTAGGCCCAGGTCAGGCCACAGGCGGTCGATTTTATCGATGACATCCTGATCCATCTGAATTTTGGTGCCCCATTCCCGTTTGGTTTCCGGCGGCCATTTATTGGTGGCGTCCAGGCCAATCTTGGACCCCAGCCCGCTTTCGGGGGATGCGAAATCCAGATAGTCGATGGGCGTGTTTTCAATCATGGTGATATCCCGCGCCGGATCCATGCGGGTCGACATGGCCCACATCACATCCTTCCAGTCGCGCGCATTGATATCATCATCCACCACGATCAGCCATTTCGTGTACATGAATTGGCGCAGATAGGACCACGCGCCCAGCATCACCCGCTTGGCATGGCCGGGATAGGCCTTTTTCATGGAAATCACCGCGATGCGATAGGAACATCCCTCCGGCGGCAGCCAGAAGTCTACTATTTCCGGGAACTGCTGTTGCAGCAGTGGGATGAAGACCTCGTTCAACGCCTCGCCCAGAATAGACGGCTCGTCTGGCGGGCGACTGGTGAAGGTCGACAGATAGATCGGCTTTTTACGCATGGTGATGGCCGATACCCGAAAGACCGGGAAGGGCTCGACCGAATTATAATAGCCCGTGTGATCGCCATAGGGACCTTCATCGCCATACTCGTCCAGCATGACATGGCCTTCCAGAACGATTTCCGCCTCTGCCGGAACCTTCAGCGGGATCGTTTTACAGTCGACAAGTTCGACCTTCTTGCCCCGCAACAGCCCGGCGAACTGATATTCCGACAATGTGTCTGGTACCGGCGTTACGGCGGCCAGAATGGTGCCCGGATCAGCCCCAATCACAGCAGCGGCGGGCAGGGGCTCCGGGCGGTCCTTTTTCCAGCGCGCGTAATGCTGGGCCCCGCCGCGATGTTTCAGCCAGCGCATCAGGGTCGTATCCTTGCCGGTCACCTGCAGCCGATAGATGCCCAGATTGAACGCGTCACTTTTATCACCCTTTGGGTTGGGCCCCTGTGTGACAATCAACGGCCAGGTGATCAGTGGGGCGGGCTCGCCGGGCCAGCAGGTCTGGATTGGCAGGCGCGACAGGTCGATATCATCCCCGGTCAGAACGACTTCCTGTACCGGCGCGGTCTTTACCGTCTTGGGCTTCATGGAAAGGACCTGTTTGACCAGGGGCAACAGGCCAAGGGCTTCCTTGAATCCACCGGGAGGTTCCGGCTGGCGCAGGAAGGCCAGGGTTTCGCCGACTTCGCGCAATTGGCTCGGTTCCCGGTCCATGCCCCAGGCGACACGCTCCACCGACCCGAACAGATTGACCAGGACCGGCATCTCACAAGGCTTGCCATCCACCCCAACCGGATTTTCAAACAACACAGCCGGTCCGCGATCCTTAAGCAGGCGCGTTTGAATCTCCGTCATTTCCAGAACGGTAGACACAGGCTCTTTCACCCGAACCAGGCGGCCTTCCTGTTCCAGGCGGTCCATAAAATCACGCAATGACGAATAGGGCATAAAGTGGAGGTCCTGAAAATTGGTGCAAAGCTTGGCGGGACGGTGCTAACGGGTTAGATAGAGCGCTAATCACGGTCTGTCGAGAGTTGGAGACACTATCATGTCCGCACGCTATTGGGTTGTTGGCGGTATCTACACCGATACCAGCTTTACGAAAGTGGCCGATGGGGTCAAGGAAACCCGGTTGGGGCCCTTTGACGACTATGATCAGGCAAAGGCTGTCTGGCGCGCCAAGGCGATGGAAACCGTCGATGATGCCCATGCCCGGTTTTCCATCGAAAAGGAAAGCCATGACGAATTCTGGGTCATCGGCGGCGTCTACACCGACACCAATTTCCATAAACTGGCTAATGGCGGCGAGGAAATCCGCACCGGGCCGTTCAAGAGTTATGAAGCGGCACAGAATGAGTGGAAATCCCGCTCCATGGCCGCCATCGACGATGCCTATGCCCGCTTTCGGATTGAAAAGCTTTGAGCGATCTGTATGAACAGCAGGCGGATATCCTGCATCGCGCGCGCAATTATCCCTATACCGCCCCGACTGACAGCTATACCTGGGAAAACGGGGCGGAGCGTCCGTTCAAGCCGGAGGACCGCGTTGGTCGGGTGCCGGTTCTGGCCGTTGGGTCCAACCGCGCGCCAGAGCGTCTGGCCCAGAAATTCGGGCATCTGGGGGATCACATCATCCCGGTGGAGCGCGCGCATCTGACTGATTTTGATGTCGTCTATGCAGCGCATATCACCGCCTATGGTGCTGTGCCGGCGATGCTGCAATTCTCACCCGGTGTTACGGTCGAACTGGCGGTGACCTGGTTGGATCAGGCGCAGCTTCCCATTATGCACGCCACAGAGATTGGCGCAGCAAATTATGATTTTCGCCTGTTGGATGGCATTGAATTGCGGCTGAATGGCAAGGAACGGTTGGACCATGCCTTTCTGTATGTCAGCACGCGCGGGCATCTGCGCGGCGATGATGGGCAGGCGATTCCTTTACTGGCCCTGCGTGCGAAAGGCCGGTCAGGCTCAGGTCGCGCCACTGGGGAGGTTCTGGAAACCGTGCGACAACGCTTCGCCCAGAAGCTGGAATCCGATGCATTTGTCTTCAAACTAGTCGAAGATAAGACCTATCGCGAAGACATCACGGCCCGGATGTCCAAGGACGCGGTGCCTTTCAACTATGAAACCGGATTGCCACCCCTGTAGCCGACCTGCGCGGGAATGACGGGTTTTGGGGGCTCAAATCTTTAAGTGCCCTCACCCTGAGGAGCGGAGCGTCTCGAAGGGTGAACTCGCTGGAAGCACGCAATGTGCAGCCCCTCCTTCGAGACGGCGCTGGCGCGCCTCCTCAGGATGAGAATTGTGCCGTTTGAAAGATCTCATTCCTTCGAAAGCGGGTATGACAGGGTTTGGGGTCTCAAACCTTTACGCACCCTCACCCTGAGGAGCGGAGCGTCTCGAAGGGTGAACTCGCTGGAAGCACGGAATGTGCAGCCCTCCTTCGAGACGGCGCTGGCGCGCCTCCTCAGGATGAGAATTGTGTGTTTTTTATCGTCACCCCGGACGTGATCCGGGGTCTAGGGCGGCGGGCATCGTTGGTGCTGGATGCTCGCCTGCCCCGGATCGGATAAGGCTAAACACTACAATATCAACGCAGTGTGGCTCTATGCCATCGCAATCGCCCGGTTCATTGCACAGGTGACAGCCTTCAGAGAGGCGGTGACGATGTTGGGGTGCGACCCAACACCGTATATGCGCTTTCCGGTTCCGGTGCGGGCCTCGACATAGGCGATCGCCTTGGCGTTGGCACCCTGGCCCATGGCATGTTCGGAATAATCCATGACAGAGATTTCCACCCCGGAATCCGCCGTCAGCGCATTCACATAGGCGTCAATCGGGCCGTTGCCGCGCCCTTTTAGGGATATGTCCTTGCCGTTCTTTTTCACCTTGGCGGTGATTGAGCGAATTTCGGAAGCATGGGTTTCCGCCTTGGTCGTATGGTCCACAAAGGCATAGGGGCTCTGGTTATCCAGATAGGTCTGGCAGAAGCTTTCCCAGATCATCTTTGGTGCCAGTTCTTTGCCGCTTTCATCCGCAATCTTTTGGATCACGGTGGAAAATTCGATCTGCAGATTGCGCGGCATGCGCACCCCGAAATCGCTTTCCAGGATATAGGCGACACCACCCTTGCCCGATTGTGAATTCACCCGGATCACGGCCTCATAGGAAGCGCCAACATCGGCCGGGTCAATGGGCAGATAGGGGACGTCCCAGATGCCGGTATTGGAATTTTCCATTGCCGACAGGCCCTTTTTGATCGCGTCCTGATGGCTGCCGGAAAAGGCGGTGAAGACCAGATCGCCGCCATAGGGGTGGCGCGGATGGACGGGCAACTGGTTGCAATATTCAACAATTTTGCGCATTTCCGGGATGTTGCTGAAATCCAGCATCGGATCGACACCGCTGGCGACCATGTTCACGCCCAGGGTTACGATATCGACATTGCCGGTCCGCTCCCCATTGCCAAACAGGGTGCCTTCGACGCGGTCAGCACCTGCCATTTGGGCAAATTCCGCTGCGACCACGCCCGATCCCCGGTCATTATGGGGATGAACCGACAGGATCAAACTGTCCCGCCGGGTGAAATGGCGATGCATCCATTCAATGGAATCCGCATAGACATTGGGCGGGGCAACTTCCACCGTCGCGGGCAGGTTCAGGATACAGGGCTTCTGGGGCGTTGGTTCCCAGACATCCATCACGGATTCGCAAACTTCCAGCGCGTAATCCAGTTCCGTCTGGGTATAGCTTTCCGGGGAATATTCGAACCGCCAGTCGGTGCCTGGATTTTTCTCTGCATGTTCACGCACCATTTTGGCGCCATCCAGCGCGATCTGTTTCACCCCGGCGCGGTCCTGTTGGAAAACGACGCGACGCTGAATGGTGGAGGTTGAATTATACACATGCACGATGGCTCGGTGGACGCCCTTCAATGATTCAAAGGTCCGTTCAATCAGTTGCGGGCGGGCCTGGGTTAAGACCTGAACGGTCACATCTTCCGGGATCATATCCTGTTCGATCAATTCCCGGGTGAAATCGAAATCTGTTTGAGAGGCGGAGGGAAACCCGATCTCGATCTCTTTGAATCCCATTTCGACCAGCAGTTTGAACATGCGGCGCTTGCGGTCCGGGCCCATTGGCTCGATCAAGGCCTGATTGCCGTCGCGCAGGTCAACCGAACACCAGATCGGGGCCTTGTCGACGACCTTGCTTGGCCATTGTCGGTCGGGCAGGTCGATGCGTTCAAACATGCGATATTTTTCAATGGGCATGTGTTTCATGGTCTGGAACTCCTTATCTTCGTCTATTCGATGCGCGCGACCTCTATTGGGTGGCGCGCCGGGGGCTGAATGAGTTTGCGGCAGGGGTTACGATCGCCGGTGCGCCGCAGGGCAAACCGGGACCGCCGATAAGGCGCTCTAGCAGCAGGCCGTTATGACTTACAGACAGGGTGTTAATCCCGGATTGAGCCGGAATGGAATTTTGTTTCTGGAGATACTTTGAGGTGTTGGAAATCATCACGATGGTCTTCCGGAAAGGGTCAATCAGGCTGTCGGAATTGGGTCAATACAAACCCGTACCCGCGCTCAAATAAGGGCGAGGCCTAGTAGTAGCTCCGGAAGGAGCGAAAGGGTGGTCCGTTTCGTCATCGTGCTGGCACGCTATAGCCGGTTTCGGCGAGGGTCAAGCCTCTTGGTGAAAGGTATTTTAGGTACCATCGCCCCCGTCGTCGCCTTGCTTGGGTTTAGGTTGTCTCTTGCGATCGCTTCCACCATCAAGGCTGGACTCCGTAGACAGATCTTCCTCCCGCGAGGCAGATTCCGCTTCGGATGAGGAGCCCCCTTGATCATCTGCATCCGTCGATGACTGATTGGCTTTGCCAGGCGGCGAGAACAATTCTGGCATAGAGCCAGGAATAGTTTCCAGATACAGGGAACGACTGGGGAAGGCAAAGCCGGTTTCAGCATCCTCAACAATCGCTTTGACGGCATAGGCCAAGTCTTCTTTGACCTTCAAATATTCGCCCCAAACTGTTGTCTTGGTGAAACAATACACCATGAAATCGATGGAACTGTCGTTGAACTTGTCCAGGCGCACAAACAGGGTCGCCTGGTCTGCGGGCACGAAATCAGGACTTTTGACGATGTAATCCTCAATCGCATCGCGAATTTCGCGCAACTGGTCGGTGGTCGTGCGGTATTCAACGCCAATGACCCAATAAATCCGGCGGTGCGTCATGCGGGAGAAATTGGTGACCGCAACGTCTGACAATTGTGCATTCGGAACAAAGACGGGCGCCTTGTCGAACCGCCGTATGAAGGTGGAACGAAAGCCAATTGACTCGACTGTTCCCTCCACAACGCCGTCAACTTGAATCCATTCCCCAATAGAAAATCGCTTTTCAACCAGAATCAAAATTCCGGCGATCAGGTTTTTGAACAGATCCTGTGCGCCCAGCGCAACGGCGACCCCAAACAGTCCCAGACCGGCAATGATAGGGCCGACCTGAATGCCCCAAATTTCCAGCACGGTTGCGGCACCGATTAAGGCGACCAGAACCTTGATCGCCTTGATCAACCATTCGACCATCGCGGATGTGAAGACACGCTCGACCTTTCCCAGGACAAAGGACAACGGGTCAACCATCCTGAACAGGGTCCAGAAAATTATGAAGACAATCAGGGACCGGTTCAGCGATGTCGCCAGTGCTTCTGGTGTGCCGCTGAGGTTAAGATACTCGGTTGCGAAAAACACACCGATGACGGCGGGGACAAAGCGAACCGGTTCGCTGAGCGCCGTTGCTAAGGAATCATCCAGTTTGTTGTCGCTTCGCTGTGCGATTTTTTCGACACGGCGCAAGATAAAGCGGCTGAAGAACTGCCGAAAAATCAGGAATATGATCAATATCCCAAGCGCGATCAGGATATCGCCCAGACTGGTTCCCCCGATCCCATAATTCCATACGTCCTTCACCATGTCCCAATATGCGACCAGTGTTTCTTTGTTCAGGCTATCGATGTTGTCGGATACAACTTCCAGCGCCGAGGTGACCGGATCGCTTTGGGCCAGGATTATGGTGTCTTGAGGTGATGCTGGGGGTGTCACAAGCGGGTCCTCTCAGGGGTGGGGCGGCTATGTGGCGTTTATGGGGCAACCATCAGGGCAGCTTTCGCAACCTTCCGCATTACGGTCGGCAAGGCTACCTGGTCCAAGCGATCAGGCAGGCACCATATACAGTTTTCCGGCACATTGTCATCATTCGCCCAATCTTCTGTTGCTTGGCAGGCATAAACATTCAGTTCCAGATGAAAATGGGTAAAGGTGTGGCGGATTTCACCCACTTTCTGAAAGTTAAATGGTTCCTCTGGCAGGCCGGTCTGGGCAAAATCCGTACTTTCCTGTTCTTTCCAATCTGTGGAAGGGATTTCCATCATCCCCCCCAGCAGACCTGTCTCTGCCCGGCGGCGCAACAGTATGGACCCATCCGGTCGGGTGATCCAAAAGGCGGTTCCGCGGCGCGTAGGCTTTGCTTTCTTAGGCAGTTTCCTTGGCAAGGTGGCAGCACGATCCTTGCCACTGCAGGCGGTAATCAGGGGACATAAGACGCATTTTGGATTGCCCGGCACACAGATGGTTGCACCCAGATCCATCATCGCCTGGGCAAAATCCCCGGGTCGATGGGTCGGCGTCATATCCGATACATGCCGATACAGGATCGGCTTTGACTCGGGCAGGGGTGTGTCAATGTCAAACAGGCGGGTCGTCACCCGCTCAATATTCCCATCCATCACGGATGCTGGTTGATTGAAGGCGATGGCGGCAATGGCGGCTGCTGTGTAGCGACCGATGCCTGGCAGTTCCAGCAGGGCTTCTTCTGTTTGAGGAAACCGGCCATTGAATTGTGTTGCGACCTGTTTGGCACATTTGTGCAGGTTGCGTGCCCGGGCGTAATAGCCAAGACCCGCCCAGGCGGTCAGCACGTCGTCCAGATCCGCCGCTGCCAGATCGCCCACAGTTGGCCACAGCTTTAGAAACTTGCGAAAATAATCCGCCACCGTTGCAACAGTGGTTTGTTGCAGCATGACTTCTGACAGCCAGACATGATACGGGTCCGCCAAATCACCCGGCAGTGACCGCCAGGGCAGGCGGCGCGCATGTCTATCATACCAAGGTAACAGCAGCGGGGCGATATCGGTTTCAGAAAGGTGGCTCATGGCGTTACAGTGTAGTGAGCGCGCGCGGCAAATCCAGCCCCAGACGACAAGATTATACATTTCGGAAAGATCCACATGTCTGACGACGAAACACCAGCCAGACCATCCAATAGCTGGGCCGCTAAGAAGAAGGATGATAGGCGCTATGGCGGCACACGGTCTTTGGCTTCTCTGGTGCCGGGTCTGACGAAGAAGGCTGTGGGTAAGCGGGGCTTCACGGATGCGCGGATTTTAAATGAATGGGATCAGATCGTCGGGGTCGATCTGGCGCGCCATGCGCATCCGGACCGCCTGACTTTTCCCAGGGGACGCCGGGATGCAGGCACGCTGCATATTCGTGCGCTGGGGCCCATGGCGACAGAATTGCAGCATCTGGAGCCGGTGCTGGTATCGCGTATCAATATGCATTTCGGCTATAAGGCGATTTCCGGAATCAAACTGATGCAGGTGCCGCCCACGCGTCTGGCGAACCGCAAGGCCGGGCCCGGCCGGTTAGGGGCCGCGCCCAAACCACCCCAAACGCCGGCTGATCCGGAACGTCTGGCGCAGATGAAACTGGACCTGCAACGGGTTGAGGATCCAGAGCTACGGGCGGTTTTGTTGCGCATCGGGGAGTCGGTGCTGCGCCGGGATGCTGCGAAAAAGACGCAGGAATAATTCACCAAGCCTTGCCATAAGGGTCTTAAATTCATACCTAAGACACATCACTGTCGGACGATTGTTAAAGGGGTTGTCATTCATGAGCATTCTTCAGCATAAAGCCACTGTTCCGGCGATCATTGTCGCCTTGACGGTTATTGTGGGTGGGGTCGCGTTCTTCCGCAGTGGAACAGAGATATCTAGCCTGCCCAATGCCAGCACTGTACAACCCAATGCGCCGCTGATTTCCGAGGCACAAGCTGCTGAATCCCCCTCTGCGCAGAATCAGGCGCTGATTACGCCCCGTATTTTGGGCAATCCCGACGCCCCGGTGACCATTATTGAATATGCGTCCCTGACATGCCCGCATTGTGCGGCCTTTCATCAGGAGACCCTGCCGGAATTGAAGAAAACCTATATCGATACCGGTAAGGTTAAGCTGGAATTTCGTGATTATCCGTTGAATGAAGGGGCGGCGCTTGGTTCTTTGTTGGCCCGCTGTGCCCCTGAAGATCGCTATTTCCCGCTGGTCAACCTGCTGTTCGCACAACAGCCGGCCTGGGGCGGGTCCCAGAACATGCTGGCGGATCTGGCAAAGCTGGGCAGCTTTGCGGGTATGTCGTCCGATAGTATTGAAGCGTGTTTTAACAATCAGGACCTCTATGCGGCGATTGTGAAGCAGCGCAGCTATTGGTCCGAACTGGATGATATCGGCTCAACCCCGACATTCATCATTGATGGAACCAAGATCGTTGGGTCTCAACCGTTCGAAAAGTTTCAAGAAGTGATTGAAGCGGCGCTGAACTGATACCGAATCACGGCGTGATTCCAAGCCCCTTCGGGAACGACTCGACTCTTCCGTCAGAATCCGTATTGCCTAGTACGTTAGGGATGGCATCTCATCCTGATATACTTGCGTGTTTTGGCCAGAACGGACCAGTCTAAGTGCATTTCAAGAAGCTGCGTGTGCACGGTTTCAAGTCTTTCGTTGACCCGGTCGAACTGATGATCGAACCGGGTATAACGGGAGTCGTGGGTCCCAATGGCTGCGGCAAATCCAATGTCATCGAATCGCTGCGCTGGGTGATGGGGGAAGCATCGGCCAAAAGGATGCGCGGTGGCGAGATGGACGACGTCATCTTTGCGGGGTCCTCTACGCGACCACAGCGCAATAATGCTGAAGTCACCGTTTTCATGGACAATGCAGATCGCATTGCGCCTGCAGCCTTCAATGATTCTGATGAAATCGAAATCACCCGACGAATCGACCGAGGGCAGGGATCGACCTATCGCATCAATGGCAAGGAAGTCCGCGCCCGCGACGTGCAATTGCTGTTTGCGGATCTGGCAACGGGCGCGAATTCCACGGCCATTGTCAGTCAGGGTCGCGTTGGCGCACTGATCGGCGCGAAACCGACCGATCGCCGCACCCTGCTGGAAGAAGCCGCAGGCATTCGGGGGCTGCATTCCAGGCGGCATGAGGCGGAATTACGTCTGAAAGCCGCCGAATCGAATTTGGAGCGTCTGGAAGATGTGATCGGGGCATTGGAAACGCAGTTTGGCGGATTGCAGCGCCAGGCCCGCCAGGCCAATCGCTATCGCAAGATTGCCGAACAATTGCGCGCCCAGGAAGCGATTCTATTGCATATCCGCTGGTTGGAGGCAGATCAGACCCTGACCGATGCTCGCGCTGCCCTGGCGGAGGCTGAATCGGTCGTGGCAGAGCGGACACAGGCCGCCGCTCAGGGAGCGTCTTTGCAGACCCATGCCCATGAGGTGATCCCAAAACTGAGAGAAGCCGAGGCGGAAGCTGCCGCACGCCTGCAGGCGCAGGTGATTGCGGAGCGACAGTTGCAGTCTGAGGCCGAACGGGTGGGGGAGCAGATTACGGAACTGCGCGCCCGGTTGGATCAGATCGCGACCGATGCCAGCCGGGAAGAGACCTTGGCCTCTGACGCGGTAGAGGCATTGGCTCGGCTGAAAGAGGAAAAGGAAACGCTGGAGGCCCAGCAGGCAGGCGAGAAGGTAACCACGGACCGATTGCGTCAGGAGCGGGATGAAGCAGATGCAGCCGTTACCGAAAAAGAGCAGGCGCTGGATGAGTTAAACGAGCATGTCGCCGCCGTAGAAGCACAGCGGGCGTCCCTGATCAGACAGGTGGAAGAAGCGACCCGTCGTCTTGCGGCGTTGGATGCGCGCGCTGGTGCGATCTCTCAAGAAACAGAAGAGTTGAACCAGAAGATTGCGCAGGCCGGTGATGTTGAAGCCGCCCGCGCGGCGGTGACACAAGCAGATGCTGCCCTGTCACAGGCGCGCAACGATGCTGAAACCGCCGAAAGCCAGCGCGACGAAGCGGAACAAGCCGCCAAAACTGCACGCGGGGCGTTGGATCAGGCGGACGCTGCGATGCGCGCGGAACTGGATGCCGCCCGCAATGCAGCACGCGACGCCCTTAGTACCGCAGAGCGCACCGCCCGTGACAGTATCAGTCAGGCGGATCGCGCCGGACGCGATGCCGTATCGGCGGCGGAACGCACTGGACGGGAACAGGTGGAGGCCGCGCGCAGTAAGCGGTCCAGCCTGGCGGCAGAAGCCAATGCCTTGCGGGACCTGTTGACTCAGGATGATGACGGGGCCGAGCCGGTTCTGGAACAATTGGATGTAGCCAGCGGCTATGAAACCGCTTTGGGGGCGGCCTTTGGCGATGACCTGGATGCCGCCCTGGATGAGGCCGCTTCGCGCCATTGGATTGATTTGGGTGCCTTGCCAAATGGCGGTCCAGACTTACCCGGTGGCGTGGTGCCACTGTCCAGGCATGTGCGGGCACCAGAGTCTCTGGGGCGGCGGTTAAGCCAGGTTGGCGTTGCCGAAGATGCAGCCATCGCAACCCGTCTGCAGGCGGATTTGGCAGTTGGTCAGCGCCTTGTGACGCAAGACGGCGGGCTATGGCGTTGGGATGGATTGCGCATTCGCCCGGGCACCGCGACGGCGGCGGCAAAGCGTTTGGAATATCGAAACCGTCTGGCGGTCGTCGAAGACGCATTGCAGGCCGCAGAGAAGACCTTGGCTGGTGCGACCGAAGCCGCTGAGCAAGCCCTTTTAGCTACCCGCGCGCAGGCAGAGGCGGATCAGGCCAAGGCGCATGAAGCCGCCGACGCACTGATTGCAGAAGCCCGCAGCGCCAATGAGGCGGCCCTGTCGGATGCAGAAGCGAAAGCGCATGGACGCCTGGACGATTTACGCAAAGCCTCTGAGGTTGCGGCTGATGCCCTCTCGCAGGCCTCAATGCGCGCGACACAGGCCCGTCAGGATCAGCAGGCCGCCTATGATCAGGTCGGTCAGGCCCGCGCCACCCTGACCCGGTTGGAACAGCAGGTTTCAGACAGCCGCAACCGTCTGTCTGCACTGGTTGAAGAATCCGCCCGGTTGGAGGCGGATAAAGTCGAGGCTCAGGATCGTTTGGCGTCTTCGCAACAGGCACAGAAAGTGCTGGAGGATGCAGGCGCCCTTCGAGAGCGCCTCAGCCGTCTGCGCACTACGGTTGCCGAGTTGCGCGCCCGTCAGGTTGAAAAACGCTCTGCCTTTGATCAGTTAGAGCGCGATGCCAGGGCGCGGGGGGATCGCCTTGCTGCCATCTCTGCGGAAATGCAGTCCTGGACCAGCCGGTCCGAAGGGGCGACCCGACGCATGGCCGATTTGGAACAGCGTCGACTGGCAGCCGGGCGCGATTTGACTGCTATGGAGGCCCGACCGGCAGAGATTGAGGAGAAGCTTGGTTTCCTGCGCGACACGATTGCAAAATGTGAAGCAGAGCGTCAGGCCGCGGCGGATAAATTGGCCGAAGCAGAGAATGCCCAACGCGATATGGATTTTGCCCTGCGACAGGCAGAAACAGCCCTGGCTGCCGCCCGCGAGGCCCGTGTCCGGCGTGAAGCGGCAGTGGAGCAGGCGATGCAGACCGTTGCCAGCCTGACCGAACGGGTGCGCGAGAAACTGGACTGCACCCCGGAAGAGGCCCTGACACAATCCGGCCTGGAATCGGATGCGACCCTGCCGCCCCAGGATGATGTGGAACGCCGAATAGAGCGCCTGGCGCGAGAGCGCGACGCCATCGGCCCGGTCAATCTGCGCGCAGAGCAGGAAGCGGCAGAACTGGAAGAACAGATCGCCTCCATGCAGGCGGAACGCGATGACCTGATCGCCGCCATCGCCCGTCTGCGCCAGGGCATCAATGCTTTAAACCGCGAGGGCCGGGAGCGTCTGTTAAAGGCCTTCGATGAAGTGAATACACATTTCCGGGACCTGTTCGTAACCCTGTTTGGGGGCGGTGAGGCGCATCTGAAGCTAACCGAATCCGATGATCCGCTTGAGGCAGGTCTGGAAATCATGGCCAGCCCGCCGGGTAAGAAAATGCAAATCCTGTCGCTGCTGTCAGGGGGGGAGCAGGCACTGACCGCACTCGCCCTGTTGTTTGGGGTGTTCCTAACCAACCCCGCCCCGATCTGTGTGCTGGACGAGGTGGATGCACCGCTGGATGACAGCAATGTGGATCGCTTTTGTAAGATGCTGGATCAGATCACAAGCGCAGGTTCCACACGCTTTCTGGTCGTCACCCATCACCGTATGACCATGGCTCGTATGGACCGCCTGTTTGGTGTGACCATGGCAGAGCGGGGCGTATCACAATTGGTGTCCGTCGATCTGCGTCAGGCAGAGCGCATGAAAGAGGCTGGTTAATCCCATCATGGTCAACTTTGATCTGGTCCTTCGAAACGGCACCTGCGCCACCGCCAGTGACACTTTTCAGGCAGATATTGGGATTCAGGACGGGCGGATTGCGGCAATTGGCGAAAGCCTGTCCGATGGGGCGCGAGAGATCGATGCAACGGGCAGATTGATCCTGCCCGGCGGGGTCGACAGCCATTGTCATCTGGCCCAGGAAACTGTGGATGGCGTCGAATGCGCTGATGATTTTGAAAGTGGCACGCGGTCGGCAGCCTTTGGCGGCACCACGACCGTGATGCCCTTCGCCATGCAGCAGCCCGGCAAGACCCTGGGCGAAACCGTTGCCGCCTATCACGCATTGGCTGGCCCCAAGGCGATCATCGACTATGGCTTTCACCTGATCCTGCGCGATCCCAATCCACAGGTTCTTGGTCAGGAATTACCGGCGATGATCGAACAGGGGATTACGTCCTTCAAGGTCTATATGACCTATGACACGTTCAAGCTGGATGATTATGAATTATTGACTGTGTTATCGGCCGCGCGCACCCTTGGCGCCATGATGATGGTACATGCGGAAAACGATGACATCATCCGCTGGCTCAGCGAGAAACTGACGACAGGCGGACATCGCGCCCCGAAATATCACGCCATCGCCCATGCTCGCATCGCAGAGAGCGAGGCGACCCGGCGGGCCATCGACCTGGCGTCCCTGACCGATACGCCCATGTTGATTGTCCATGTTTCGGACGAGGCCGCGACCAGCGCGATCCGGTCGGCTCAAACCGCAGGGTTGAAGATCTTTGGGGAAACCTGCCCGCAATATCTGTTCCTGACCGCGGCTGATCTGGACCGCGACGGATTGGAGGGGGCGAAATACTGCTGCAGCCCGCCGCCGAGGGATTCTGCCGGGCAGGAGGCAATCTGGCGCGGGTTGAAGAATGGCACGTTTCAGGTTTTCTCGTCTGATCATGCACCCTATCGCTTCGACCAGACGGGCAAGCTGCGTTATGGCATGGATGCCAGCTTCACCCAGCTTGCCAATGGCGTGCCGGGCCTGGAATTGCGCCTGCCGCTGCTCTTCTCTGAAGGGGTGGGCAAGGGTCGGCTTAGCCTTAACGAATTCGTCGCCCTGACCGCCACCAATGCGGCAAAGCTCTATGGCTTGCATCCGCGAAAGGGCACAATCGCGGTCGGGGCTGATGCGGATCTGGCGATCTGGGACCCCAATAAAAAAGTCACCGTCCAGTATGAGACGATGATCCACGATGATGTCGGATTTACGCCCTATGAGGGACGGCACCTGACCGGCTGGCCAGAGACGGTGTTGAGCCGGGGGCGGGTGGTCATTGAAAATGCGACTCTGTGCGCCCAGCCGGGGTCGGGCCTGTTTCTGGACTGTGCCAAACCGGATTCGGCCATCCCTACAGGGCGCCTGCATCCCGAAGCCAATCCCGCAGAAAATGGCGGTGCCCGGCTTATATGACAAAGTGATTGCAGATCACAGCCCATATCGCATTGACAAGCCCCCCTCCAACCCGCTATCTCCCGCTGCGCTGATCGATCCAGTCGATCCCAAATGCGGAGGGATGGCAGAGCGGTAATGCAGCGGATTGCTAATCCGTCAACCTGATAAGGGTTGCGGGGGTTCGAGTCCCCCTCCCTCCGCCACTTTTCTGTTCATGATAGTTCGTATGCATCCGAAAAAATCCCTGAAACACTAGGATTTTAGGGATTTTACTGTTCGGGTCTGTGCGCTTGTGTTCGCTCAGAACCCCGTATAGTCTATGGGTAGAAATATGGGTAAATTATGAATGGTGCTTTAGATGGCTCGCGCGACCAATCGGCTTTCGGCACGGGGTGTAATCTCAATCACGAAGCCTGGGCTGCATGCAGATGGCAATGGCTTATACCTGCAGGTTTCTAAAGCAGGCGCAAAATCCTGGTTATTTAAGTTTGCTAGCGGCGGAAAAACCCGCGAAATGGGCCTTGGTTCCTTAACAACCATCTCACTTTCAGATGCCAGGCGTGCAGCAGAGCAATCTCGCAAGTTGGTCTACGAGGGGATTGATCCCATTGAGGCGCGAAGGGCGACAAAGGCCGCAAGAGATTTATCTACGATCAAGGTTCATACATTTCAGGAATGCGCGGATCGTTTGATGCGATCGAAAGGCGATGAGTGGGAAAATCTAAAACACTCAAAACAGTGGCAATCAACTCTGGAAACCTACGCGTATCCGGTTATGGGAAAGTTGTCGGTCCGAGATATTGATGTCGGCTTGGTCCTGGAAGTACTGGAGCCGATCTGGACAACTAAGCCTGAGACTGCGAGCCGGGTACGTGGCCGCATTGAGGCCGTGTTAGACTGGGCACGTGCCCGGAACTGGCGCGAAGGGGAGAACCCAGCACGATGGAAAGGACATCTTGATAAGCTGCTCTCCAAACGCAAAAACCGTTCAGTCCAAAACTTAGCAGCATTGTCTTACGATAAAATTGGAAGTTTTGTGGGTGACTTGAGAGGTCAGGATGGCATCTCTGCCCGTGGTTTAGAGTTCCTGATTCTGACAGCGGCGCGAACCGGTGAGGTTATTGGGGCTAGATGGGAAGAGATTGATGCTGCAAATGGTATCTGGACTATCCCAGCTGATCGCATGAAAGCGGGTAAGGAGCATCGTGTCCCATTATCCGAGTCGGCACAGGCGATCCTCAATTGTATGCGATCAGTCCGCCAATCTGATTTCATTTTCCCTGGAGGACGAACAAGTCGCCCCCTAAGCAATATGGCCTTTCTGACGCTTTTGAAACGCATGGGGCGTAATGAGATTACGGTGCATGGGTTCCGAAGCACATTCCGGGACTGGGTCGCAGAGCGCACAGCCTATCCCAGTGACGTTGCTGAAATGGCTCTGGCTCATTCAATTCCCTCCCGGGTCGAGGCGGCCTATCGACGGGGTGACTTGTTCGACAAGCGGCGGGCTCTAATGGAGGAATGGGAAAGGTTTATCGCGACACCATCTGTGGACGCTGAAAGCTATATCATTCCTATTCGGTCAGGGTTCAGCCCATCATGACCAAAGATCCGAACCAGATTAGACAAGATACTGCGATTGAGAAAGCAGCGGTGATAATTGGAAAGGCTCGCAAATATGAGCTCTCCCAGATCGAGGTGAAAGAGCTGACTTCCAAAATTGAGTCTATATTTTTATCGACTGGTCTGCTTGAGCCATCCGATGAATATGGAAAGGCGTTCTTTGAGTTTTCACGTAAAGTTTCCACTCCAGCAGACTTAGTCAAACAAGCGGATTATGTATTAGAGAGCATTCCTATAATCCAGGAGGCGATCAAGAACCCTGCGTTCAAGGGTGGACTAAACATGGTATTGCGGTCCAAGCGAGAACGAAGTCTAGATTTTGAAGAGAGAAAGCGTGTTAAACTAATCCTTGAAGCTCTTCAAAGTTCGGCAGAAAAGGTAAAGCTGTCTAACTTGCCTAAAGCAAAAAAGCGGGGCGCTCCTCAAGATAGTACTAGATACACAACTATATGGTTTCTTGCGAATCTGTACGCGGATTGGATAGGTTTTTCCGGTCCTATTGAGGATCTTCCCTACACCGCTGACGCTCGTTTCATCAAGTTTCTCGAAGTCTCATTTTTGGCATTTCAACCGTCCCGGCCAATGAGTCGAGCTAGTCTTTCGCAGGCATGGAAGCGTTGTCGCGAAACAGAACTTAACGGACGGTAATATAAATCGGCAGAATTAGTGGATTTTTATCACCTTTTTAGGGAACCGCCGTTGCCCGATAGTGCTCGCGATCAACCGAAAGGAGACGTGAGACGTGAGCAACCAGCCATCCCTAGTTTCTGTAAGAGACGCAGCCCATCGCTTGGGGATAGGGCGAACACGTTTCTATGAGCTGCTCAATTGCGGCGAAATAGAATCTGTTCACCTTGGAAGCCGCCGCCTCATTCTCTGTTCAAGTATCGATCAGTTTATCGAGCGTCTCCGTCAACACGGAGAGGTTTGAAGGTATCATCGGTTTGGGCGGTAGATTTAAGACGCTGGCGAACCGGTTGATGGATGAGGATACCAGGGGAAGCGACCATATCCTCAAGCGTGGCCCTAAAGGTGCGAGCGCGGTCGCCAGCAGTTAGTCTTGCTGTTGTAAGTTGGCACCGACTGCGCTGCGAAGCTACGGTTATCCGGCGACAGCGCAGCCTCCAAAGCGACGGATGGCTCCGACGGACATAGTCTAATGAGCGGTCAGTATGCCTAAGAGATGGGGACATCCCGGCAATCCTTTCTTGGAATGTCGGGGTGTCTCCCTATCCACCTCACTCTGGATTCACCAACGGACATTCCCTAGTAACTAAGAGATAACAGGAGATACTTCCTGAAAAAAAGAAGATCCACCGCACGCGGGTTGGTCCGGAGGAAAATCAGGTTGGACACAATTAAACAGCAACAGGTGTTTTCGAATGGAATCTAAAATTTGCCGCAACTGCTTTTCGCTTTTTGTCCCTAAGCATCGGCATGGCAAACCACAGGTCTTCTGCAAAACATCTTGTGCCACGGCTTATGATAAAAATTGTCGCCAAATTGGAAGGATTGTTTCAGAGGAATTTAGTGCCTTTGGTCTTGGCTGTAATGACCCTGAACAAATCTGCAGATTTGTTAGAGATGCTCTTGAAGCTAATTATGGGAGACAGGGGCCCAAAAATTGTCACCACCATCCTATGAGTTCCAAAGAGCCTGAATGCGAAGAGTTTTGGAACTAAGCGGATGGGCCTGCATTCAAATATTTTCATCGATGCTTTTTTTGACGTCCGACGTGTCCGATTTGCGCGCCGGTCTCCTGTCTAGGAAAGCCGGGATTTCGAGTGTCTCTTTGTCACCCTTATCCTTCACCTTACCCCCCCCAGTTTCTTGTTCGTTGATGGTTGATGGTTGATGGTTGATGGTTGATGGTTCGCGCGCGAGGGCACTTTTTGGTTTTTCATCCTGTAAACCAACGGGAAAACCATCTGGTTTTGCTAAGTCATTGTTTTCTTTAGAAGGGCGCGCCCCTTTGTTGCCGTTGTGCTGCAAGGTTGTCATGCGGGAACTACTACGTTCCAACTCACGAACGCAGCGGTTGACGAGTAGTTGCGACACTTCAACGCCAGAGTTAGAAGGAATTAACGTGATTTTTTTCTTCTTGATCAGCTGTTCGATGATCCTACGCACTGCCTTGACGCTCGTTCCCGGGACCATGTGCTTGATCGAATCCGCATCATAGGGGACCGCCTCGCCGCGCGAATAAATCTGCGAACAGATCATCCAATACTGTCCGTCGTCATATAAATTGGAACACATTGTGGCCTGATCTAAGAGAGGGGCTGGCTCATCTGGGTTAAAATATTAGGCGGCGTATTTACGGTATTGCAAGCGTCGGCTCTCCAAGGTTTCCCGTTTGATCCTTTCTCGTTGTTTTAAAATGGCCTGCCCTCGCCCAAAGTAGACGTCTGCGGGCGTGAGATTGTTGATGCTCTCGTGGTATCTTTGATGATTGTAATGATCGACGAATGCCTCGATCTGCGCTTCCAGGTCTGCCGGGAAGTAGTAATTCTCCAGCAGAATGCGGTTCTTCAGGGTTTGATGCCATCGCTCGATCGTGCCCTGTGTTTGCGGGTGATATGGCGCCACTCTGACGTGCCCTATTTTTCTGTCACCCAGCCATTCCGCCAACTCACCAGAGACGTAACTGGACCCGTTGTCCGATAGCAGTCGAGGCTTGTGGATGATCCGTGCCTGATCACAGCCGGATGCCTGTAGGGCGAGGTCCAGCGTGTCGGTCACATCGCTCGACTTCATGGTCGTGCACAACTTCCAGGCAATGATATAGCGTGAGTAGTCATCGAGGATCGTCGATAAGTACATCCAGCCCCAACCAATAACCTTCAGATAGGTGAAGTCAGTTTGCCACAGTTGATTGATGGCGGTTGTCTTCTCCCTGAACTCATTAGCAGCTTTGATGACGATAAATGCAGGACTGGTAATCAGATCCAGCGATTTAAGCAGGCGATAGACGGAAGCCTCTGAGACAAAGTAGCTTTCTGTGTCCATAAAACGCACGGCCAGTTCACGAGGTGACAGTTCTGGCACATCCAGGGCCAGATCAACAATGCGCTGGCGAACGTCATCAGGAATACGATTCCAGACCTGTGACGGCCTTGGTGATTGATCTTCCAATGCTGAAGGCCCGCCGGTCTGATAGCGGTCGTACCACCGATAAAATGTGGTGCGGGGGATGCCCATCTTATCCAGCGTCTGTTTGATTGGCAGATGGGATTGCTCAACAAGCCGGATGATCTCAAGTTTTTCAGATGCGGGATATCTCATTCGTCGTCTCCCCCATCCGCGATCATGCTTTTTTTGAGCAACCGCAGTTCCAATGTCTGCTCTGCAACAACTTCTTTCAGATCACGCGCTTCCCGGCGAAGGGCCGTCACCTCACCCGTGGAGGCTGCACGCGCTGTATCACCAGCAAGTCGGCGCTTG
>NZSA01000069.1 GCA_002696645.1 Rhodospirillales bacterium
AAGTCCAGTGCTTGCAGAGGGCTCACCCTTCGAGACGCTTCGCTCCTCAGGATGAGGAGACACTTGCTTAATGCACCGTCACCCCGGACTTGATCCGGGGTCCAGAGCGGCGGGCGCGATTGGTCCTGGATTTCCGCTTTCGCGGGCGAGACTCGTTTAAAGCAATTCAAACCCGCCGCAGCCAAACAGCGGATTCCGGGGCGCCTTCTGCAAGGGGGAGCGCCCCGATCGCGTTTTGGGCGAGCAGGTCGGCGCAGCGTGTCGCGACCCAATGGCTGGACCACAGCGGTTCAAAGCCACCCCCGGCCAATAGCGTGGCGACCGGCAATTGTTCGTTATAGCCACGCCAGGCCCAGTTTTCGGGATAAGGGTCGGGCAGGAATATATCGTGGATCTGGATCAGAACACCCTTGGACAGGCGGGGCAGGATGCGGCCCAGCAGGATATCAACATCGCTGCCGGGCATGGCGATATGGCTGGAATCGATCATCACCATATCATTGGGGCCAAGCCCGTCGAATATCGATACATCCGCCTGTTGCAGCGTGGTCCGATGCACTGTCACACCGGGCAGGTTCGCAATATCCGCACGCGGGGCGGGATCGATGGCGGTTATTTGGGTCGATAAGGCCCCATCCTGAACAGCGGCCGCAATAAAGCGCGTGGAATGGCCGCTGCCGATTTCGACAATTCGCGCCGGTTGATGTCGGCGTACCATCAGATAGGCGGCCAGTCCATCCAGCCTGGGAAACCAGGTCTGCTGCCACCGTGGCAGGGGGGGCGCTGCCCTATCGAACCGGGTTGCGACATCCGCGATCAGATCGGTGTCTTTCAACAAATCCAGAAAGACCGGCTCTGCGGCCTTAAACAGTGTTTCAACATGGGGGAAGGGGTCCCGCGCACTGCTATCCGGGATCGTCCCTGCATAGCGATAGGGGATGAAATAGCCCCGCTGTGCCCAGCCAAACAGTGTTGGCAATCCCAGTGTCAGGCGTCGCCATGTCGTGCGCAATGGGTGATGTGCAATACCCATGAATCAATCAGGGCCGCAGGATCATGCCCTCGCGGGCAACTTCGGTGCCGGGCCGGACCTTTGCAACATCCGCGGCGATTTGGTCCATGATGTCATCGGTATGGGTCGGTTCGTGGTGAAACAGCACCAGGGTTTTGACATTGGCGGCATCGGCGACCCGCACGGCCTCCTGCCAGGTGGAATGCCCAAAGCCGACGAAGCGGGGATATTCTTCCTCTGTATAGGTGGCGTCATAGATCATGATATCCGCGTCGCGCACCAGATCCACAACCGCCGGGTCGCGGCCTTCCGGATAATGTTCGGTATCGGTGATGTAACAGATCGACCGGCCATCGAAATTGATGCGATAGCCACAGGCCCCGTTGGGATGGTTCAGCGGCGCGGTTTGCAATGAAATTTCCGGGCTGGGATACAGAGTTTCCCCGCAGGCGAAATCATGAAATTCAACCTGAGCGCGGAAGGTTTCCGGCGGCACCGGGAAAAGCGGGGCCTGCATCATTTCTGACAGCGTTCCCTTAAGCGTGCGATCAGGCAATAGATGACCGGCCCATAATCTGGGATTTAAGCCTGGAATGTGGAATGGCACGAAAAAGGGCAGGCCGATAATGTGGTCCAGATGCGTATGGGTCAGGAACAGATCAATTTCAGTGGGCCCCTGCTGGGCGATTTCGCGGCCCAGTTTTCGCAACCCCGTACCCCCGTCAAAAATCAGGCGTCTGTCTGCGCACATAACTTCCAGACAGGCCGTATTGCCGCCATAGCGCAGCGTATCGGAACCGGCGCAGGCGATGCTGCCACGCGTTCCCCAGAACTTGACGTAAAATTCTTGATGCTTATCGCTTAACACGCGGTAATCCTGCTTTGGCTTTTAGTCTTTTCGCCCCAATCGTTCGGTCGTGCAGCGAGGCGCAAAACCAGACGGGACAGGTTGATGTCAGAATGCTATAGCGGGGTTCGTCTTAACGCAAATTCCCATCCTGCTGTTATCGCGTCTATTTCGTATCCTGAGTTCGGATTGAAGGGGTTTTTATGTCATCAGACCGTCTTGCGCCGCGCCTGCACAGCGATTGGGTGGGAATCTGGTTCGGGTTATGTGTTGCCCTGCTGGCTGCGTATCAACAGTTCAAATTGCCGCCGGTCCTGCCGGAGATGCTGGATCTGTATGGATATGGCGCCGGAATGGCGGGTGGTTTCATGTCGATTTTTGCGGTCATTGGCCTGGTGTTGTCCTTCCAGTTCGGACGGTTGATGAGCCGTCAGGCAACGGCTGCCTGGTTGATTGGGGCCTGTGGTCTGGTGGGGCTTGGTGCCATCCCTATTTTGACATTCCCGGAAAATGGCTGGGCCATTCTGGTGGGGCGCGCCTTTGAGGGAACGGCCATGGCGATTTTGGCGATAGCCGGCCCCACCCTGATGACCCGTAATGCGGCACCAAAACACATACCCTTTGCAGCCGCGCTGGCGGCGACCTGGGTCCCTTTAGGGGGCTTGATCGCGACCAGCATCGCCCGATTGGCGGAATATCTGATGCCAGGCGATCAGATCTGGTCGTCGGTCTGGTGGGCCGGGTTGGTTTTTGCTGTTCTGATGGCGGGATGGACGATGGTCCTGGCGCGTCAGAATGATGGCAACCGGATTGCCTTGCCCGCGACAAAAGGGGGTGCGCCGGATCTGTCCAAAGCGGATCGGCAAGCGTTGATGATGTTGTCGGCGTGCTTTGGTTTATGGGCGTTGCAAAATCTGTCAGTGCTGAGTTGGCTGCCCGAATATCTGGTCGCAGATCGCGGATTATCGATGGCTGTATCGAAAGAGTTATATGGGGTGACGGTCATCGCGATTGCGGGGTCCAATCTGTTGGCAGCGGCCATCCTGCGGGCCGGATTTCCCATCGCCCGGTTGTTAACGGTCGTTCTGATTGGGCAGGGAACCGTTCTGGTGATTGGCCCCTATGCCGGAACCGATATCAGCGGTGTCGCAATTTTACTGGCTTATGGATTTTTTGCCGGGATTACACCGACCTGCATTTTTGGACTGCCGGGGCGTCTGTTGGGTCCGGATCGCACCGGCCCGGCGGCTTTTGGATTGATGATGACCGGGCGCAATCTGGGCCTGTTGACGGGGCCAATTCTGGTGGGCTGGGTCGCGGGCAGCAGTTTGGGTTGGTCGGCTGGATGGTGGACAGCGGCCGCAGCGACCGGCTGTGCCGTGATTGCCGCCCTGGCCATCCAGCGTCAGGTCCGGCGCGCGGATGCGATCGCGCAGGATATGATCTAGGGAACCAGCTTATAGCCGCCGGGTTCTGTCACCAGAATTTCCGCATTTGAGGGATCTGGTTCGATCTTCTGGCGCAGGCGATAAACATGGGTTTCCAGCGTGTGCGTGGTGACGCCAGCGTTATAACCCCAGACTTCCCCCAACAGCGTGTCGCGCGATACGGTGCGGTTGCCCGCGCGAAAAAGATATTTCAGGATTGAGGTTTCCTTTTCCGTCAGGCGGATTTTTTTGTTGGTTTCTTCGGTCAGCAATAGCTTCTGGGCGGGCCTGAAACTGTAGGGGCCGATTGTAAAGACCGCATCTTCGCTTTGTTCATGTTGGCGCAATTGCGCGCGCAGACGGGCCAAAAGGACACTTAAGCGAAAGGGTTTGGTGACATAATCATTCGCGCCGGCATCCAGGCCCAGGATCGTATCGGAATCGGAATCATGGGCGGTCAGCATGACGACGGGGCATTTAACGCCGCTGCGGCGCAGAATACGACAGGCCTCGCGCCCATCCATATCGGGCAGGCCGACATCCAAAACGATGGCATCGAAATGCCCGGCCTTTGCCGCTTCTATCGCTTCGGCGGCGGTTGAGGCTTCCTGTGTTTCAAATTCCTCATGCAGCTGCAATTGTTCCGCCAAGGACTGGCGCAGGGCGTCGTCATCGTCACATAACAGGATCTTTTTACCGCTCATCGCGTCTTATCTCGCTTTCAACCAAATCATTACCGGGGATCAGGATAACACGATCTGCAGGCATATGGGAAAAGCAAGATATCGTGATCGCCAGATTCAGTGTGTTCTGGCATGCGGCTTGCTTAGCTTGTGGGAGAGAGACTGTCGACGTGGGAGAGCGTCGATCATGCGGTTGGTGAAGAGAGAGTCGATGTCCACAGCGCAAACAGCCCCTTGGTCCCTGATGACCTCTAATGCGACTGCGATGGCGCCAGATGTTGCCATGCGTCGACCGCGGGCAGGTGAGGGTCAGACGGAATCCCGCTTTTCCGATGCTTTGACACAGGCCGAGGGCGCGAAAAAGGCCCCCCAATCCTATCAGACCCCACAACGCCCGGAAGATAGAATGCCACAGCCGGTGGCAGCGAATTCACAGGTTTTTGCCGCGCGCGACGAGGGAACCTTTACCGACTATCGGCGCTTTACCTCTGCAGATCCCACATCTGTGGACGTCGCGGCGGCAAATCGTGCCGATGAGGCATCCGAAGCGACAGGCAAGAATTTCTTCGGCGAAGATGGCCTGACACTGGGGGATGTTGTCGATATCGTGAACCCATTGCAGCATATCCCCATCGTTTCATCCGTGTATCGCTATGTGACCGGGGATGAAATAAGCCCTGGTGCGCAGTTGGCGGGCGGGTCGATTTATGGCGGCCCGATAGGGTTTGCCAGTTCTCTGGCCAATGTGATTATGAAAGATCAGACCGGGGATGATATGGGGGGAACGGCCCTGACCGCCCTGTTTGGCGCACCGGGAACGTCAGACACGGGCACAGCCCTGGCCCAGGACGGGGCGCAAAAAGCATCGGTTCAGACCGCGCAGTTGGATCCTGAAAGTCAGAATGGCGCAGACCAAGCGGTGCAGAACGGTGTAAGTCCGCTTTTCGCGGCGCAACCTGGACTGAATGCGGCGGGTCAACGGTCGGCCCCGTTTGCCGCGNNGCCGGTTGGATCGCCGATTGCGTCCGTGCAGCCGATCCTGCCGGGTCAGAACAGCGTCACGTCTGGCGCAAATCCTCAATCCAGCCCGGGTACGGCCGCTGCACAAGGGGTGCCAAATCTGTCGGCGGATGCCGCGACCGCCCTGATGCGGATGGCGCAAAACAGCCAGCCTAAGAACAGCCAGTCTATGAACAGCCAGTCTATGAACACCCTGTCTGACAACAGTCAGCCACCATCAGCAACGCCCTCAAATCAAGCATCCCAGTCGGCTTTACCCAATCAGAACACGACGACCATCAAGCATCTGCCCGGCTCGGACGCAGAACCGAAATTCTTCAGTTTGCGCAATGCACCGGTCGCGCCGACACAATTGCCCAGTCATTCCGGCATCACGCCCCCACCCCCTACCCCGTCTGCGCCATCTCCCGCAGGGACCGCTGATTCAACAATCGTTGCCGACAATTCCGACGCGCCGGAATTCCTGGAGCCTGTGCCGTCCAAGGATTTGCCCAGCGCAATGATGGATGCCCTGGCAAAATATGAGAAAATGAAGTCCCCCAGCTGATTTCAGGTTTGATTTCTGACTGGATTGATCACCATTTAGGGCATCATGCAGGGAATGATGTTTTTAGGGCGTAAGGGGGAGGCGGAGTATGACCGACCTGGTGACCGACGGGCAGCGATTGATTCTGCCGAATGGCGACAGTGTGCCGTGTTCCATGGGTCGGTCGGGCCTGATCGCAGCACAGGATAAACGCGAAGGCGACGGGGCGACACCGCTTGGTCGTTGGCGGCTGGTGCAGGTGTTCTATCGACCAGACAGGATCCTTGATCCGATCCGGACCGCATTGCCGATCCAGCCCTTGACTGAGCATTCTGGCTGGTGCGATGCCCCGGACGATCCCGCCTATAATCAGTTTGTTTCGCGACCCTATGCCGCGTCGCATGAGGCAATGTGGCGAGACGATGGGCTGTATGACATCGTGGTGACGACAGACCACAATACCAACCCCGCCCTTCCCGGTCTGGGCAGCGCCATCTTTTTGCATTGCCGTCATGAAACCGGAAAGCCGACAGCGGGCTGTATTGCAATAGCGCGGGACGAATTGCACCGCCTCCTGACGGATCTGGAACCGGAGTCCTGGCTGGTCATCCAGCAGGAGATTTGAAGAGGCGCAGTCAAGTCTGGGCTGGGCGCGCCCCAAATATTGCGCTGCCGACGCGGACATGGGTGGCCCCCAGGCGAATGGCGGTTTCATAATCGCTGCTCATCCCCATCGACAGGCCGGAAATTCCGTTCCGTTCTGCAATTTTCGCCAACAGGGCGAAATGCGGGCTGGGCTGTTGATCGACCGGGGGGATACACATCAAACCCTGGACGGACAGGCCGATCGTGTCGCGCACTTCCTGGATAAAGGCATCGGCCTCCATCGGCGGTATTCCCGCCTTCTGGGGTTCTTCGCCGGTATTGATCTGAATGAAAATACCAGGGTTGCGGTCCTGCTTCTCACATTCGCGGGCGATGAACTGGGCAATTTTCAAACGGTCTATGGTCTGGATCACATCAAACAGGGCAACGGCGTTTTTGGCCTTGTTGGATTGCAGAGGACCAATCAGATGCAGCACAGTCTGAGGATATTGCTGCTTAAGAGCTGGCCATTTTTCCTCCGCTTCCTGAACTTTGTTCTCGCCGAAATGTGCATGTCCAGCCTTCAGGAGTGGAATAATCGAATCAGAATCGTATGTTTTAGAAACCGCGATCAAATTAACATTTGCGTTTTTTTTAACAGAGTCAGATTCCGCCTGTTTTATATTTTCCAATACTTGATTATATCTTTCCAGTAATTGCATTGGGCACCTTTGTTGGGAAATGACCGATTGTCTTTCGGATGGTCCAATTTTATAACGACTCGATTTTATACAGCCTGACTTGTCCATAAAAGGATTTTAGTGTGGTACGCGGTTATTTGGGATCGACCAGGACGCTGTTTGCGGTGCTCCGGTTAGGAGCGTTTCGCGAAGCGATGCGGGGCATCGCAAGCGGAAGGCGACGCGGC
>NZSA01000070.1 GCA_002696645.1 Rhodospirillales bacterium
TGGGGGAATTGCCAGTTGGTATCAGGGGCGCACACGGGTGATCGCAGTGGAAAGTACAGGCACGCCAACCCTGTATACCGCCTGGGAAAAAGGCGAACCGGCAGAAGTACAGGTGTCTGGGCTGGCCGCCGATGCCCTGGGCGCGCGGCGTGTTGGTGATTTGGGGTTTGCCGCTGCACAGGCCTATGTCGATCACTGTCTCCTGGTGTCTGACGAACAAATTGGTGCTGCGCAGCAACAGATGTGGGAACAATTCCGTCTGGTCCTGGAGCCCGGCGGTGCGACAGCCATTGCCGCATTGACGTCTGGCGTGTACGAACCGGCAGACGGAGAAACGGTCGGTGTTTTGTTGTGTGGCGGAAACACGGACCCTTCAACTGTGACGGGAAACAGTCCATGACAGGTCGATTGTCCGGCCGCGTTTGCTTCGTGACGGGGGCGTCATCGGGGATCGGTCGCGCCATTGCCCGACGGTTTGCATCAGAAGGCGCGCGCGTTGTCCTGGCGGACACAGTATCTGATCCGCTGGAGGGGGGCATAACCACACAATCCCTGATTGGTGAATCCGGTGGGACATGTCTTTCCATCCCGACAGATGTTTCATCCTGGTCGGCGATTGATGCGGCAATCAATCAAACGATTGCAGCCTTTGGACGGTTGGACGTGATGGTAAACAATGCGGCGATCAGCGATGGATGCCGATTATTAGACACGACAGAAGAGAGCTGGGATCGTGTTATGTCCGTCAACCTGAAAGGCGTCTATTTCGGTTGCAAGCGCGCGATACAGCAGATGATGGAACAGGCCCCCTTGCAAGATGATGAGGCGCGGGGGCGGATTGTGAATATCAGTTCCCAACATGGAATGGTCTGTGCCCCGTCCGATTTCAGCTATGGCGTCTCTAAGGCTGGTGTTGTCTACATGACTCGCCAGATCGCCGTTGACTATGCAAAAGATGGGATCATCTGTAATGCCGTTGCACCCGGTAAAATTCTGACGGGGCGACCGGACGGGATGGTTGGTCTGGACTATTCGCAATCGCGCACACCAATGAGCCGATTAGGCCGACCCGACGACGTCGCCAGCGCGGCGGTTTACCTGGCCAGTGCGGAAGCGAGTTATATCACCGGGCACAATCTGTTGGTGGACGGTGGATGGATGGCATTCTAAAGAATGCCTGAATGTTCCAAGATGTGCTGAATTTTCTGGACTCGTCGGAGCGTTTCCCACCAACAAAATAAAAGCGGCCCCGGCAGAAATCGGTCAGGGCCGCTTTTTCAGATTGGTTGAGTTTGGGCATTTACGCAAATGCGCGAGAAAGCATCTCAGCATTTGCCGCCGCGGCTGCCATCAGCAGCAAGGCCGAACAAAGTACGGCATCCATAATCTGTCTCCATCGTTGGATTACAGGGTTTAGTCTCAAGGACTACCCCGTAGATGCGCTTTGTTGCGCTGCAGCACAAACGCATGAAACGTAACCTTGGCCTGCATCCGGCGCATGGCTGGCGGTAGTGGCCATTCTAATTGACGCCTAAACTGAAAAAACTCAGCTTTTGTTTACCATTTATTACTAATTTTGCCGCATTTTTAGGGCCGAGGAGGTGGCTGATGTGCCCGGATTTTTAGGCGCCCGCCGTAATATTGAGTTATATCAGCAGGTTATCAGTGTTACATGGACATGTTAGGAGCGCATTGCTTTGATGATTGAACTGGTTAAGGGGTTGGCGCTGCTTTTTTCCATGTGCCTTCTGTACAGCTTTGTTCTGCGGCTGACTCGCTGGAAATATATCACGCGCAAGCTGTCTTTGGGCCTCTTGTTTGGCATCATTGCCGTGGTCGGGATAATGTCGCCACTTCAGGTGCATCAAGGATTGATTTTCGATGCGCGGGCCGTGGTCCTGTCCCTTGGCGGCCTGTTCGGTGGTCCGATTGTCGCTGTTGTATCCTCATTCATCGCTGCGGCTTATCGTCTTTGGCTGGGCGGGCCGGGGGCGTTTATAGGGGTTTGTGGCATTTTTTTTAGTGCCGGAGTTGGCGTTGTTTATCATCTTTGCGTTCGTCGCGGCATATTGGGAATGGGTATTCCGCAGTTCCTGATTTTTGGTGTGATTATACAAGTATTTGGCGTTGTGATGTTGATTGTTTTCAATCCAAATGCTGGTCCGTTCCATTTCGATCAAACCATTGTTGTCCTGTTGGTCATTCGTACAATCGCTACGGCGATTATGGGACGGCTGTTGATGGAAATTGAAAATTTCATCAGCTCGGGAGAGCGCCTGACGGAAAAATCCCGTCAGTTGGCGACTGTGTTGCAGAACATTCCCGACGGAATCAGCGTTTTGGATCATACCTTAAGGGTGGTCGCCTTCAATTCCAGGTTTCTGGACCTCATGGGATTTCCCCAAGCTCAGTTTAATCAGGGGGACCCCCTTGAAAAATTTATCCGGTTTAATGCCTTGCGCGGGGAATACGGGGATGTGGACGTTGAAAGTTTCGTCGCCAGCGAAATGGCGAAAGTGGAGAAATTTGAGGCATATGCGTTAACTCGAACCAGGCCCAATGGCACAGTTGTCTCAATTAACAGTAACCCACTGCCGGATGGGGGCATGGTGACGTTGTATTCAGATATTACCGAGCAGCGCAAAGAACGTCGGGAACTGGAACTGGCGAAAACCTCTGCAGAACATGCCAGCGCCTCTAAGACGCAGTTCCTGTCGCATATGAGCCACGAGCTGCGCACTCCTTTAAATTCGATAATTGGGTTTTCAGAGGTCATCACCAGCGAGTTATATGGTGAGATGAAACACCCACGTTATCTGGAATATGTTCATGACATCAAACGATCCGGGGAGCATTTGCTGCAACTGATCAATGATATTCTGGATCTATCGAAAATCGATGCCGGTCACGTGGAACTGTATGAAAAATCTGTCTGTCTTAAGACTCTGCTGGACGAATGTATCCGGATGGTTGGGGGGGAGAATGGCAGAAGTAAGGTGCGCATATCTTTGCAGACCAAAGAGTCCCCCAATCATTTATGGGCGGATGATCGGCTGATCAAACAGGTCTTCTTGAATTTGCTGTCCAATGCCGTGAAATACAATGTGAAGGGGGGGCGCGTCGTCATTGCAACCGGCTGTAACCCGCAAGGTGGGGTGTGTGTGACGGTTTCGGATACCGGCATCGGCATTGCGCAATCGGATATCAAAAAGGTCATGGAGCCCTTTGGTCAGGCCAGATCAGATGCCTATCGAACCCATGAAGGGACGGGGCTTGGCTTGTCCCTGTCCAAACAATTGACAGAGTTGCACGGCGGCACATTGACGCTGACCAGTAAAGAGGGTGTCGGCACAAAGGTGACGGTCAATTTTCCACCAGAACGCACCATGCGTGATCATATTGGTAGCGAGAAAGTTGTTTCGGAAGATACTGCCATACCGTGATCTGGGGCCTGGTTCAAACACTATTCCGACCAGCTCATGCGGGCGCATGATGCGGTTATTTGTTTCGCTCATGCGGGCGCATGATGCGGGTATATCTTTCAGCTCATGCGGGTGCATGATGCTGGAGACGAAACGGCCCCGCCTCTTTTACAAGGGGCGGGGCCGCTGACGTTACGCCTGTCGTATAATCAGCTTACGCCGAATAGTACATCGCAAATTCCATCGGGTGGGTGGTGTGTTCCACGCGATAGACATCTTCCATCTTCAGCGCAATATAGCTGTCGATTTGGTCATCGGTGAAGACATCGCCCTTCTTCAGGAAGGCCCGATCCTTGTCCAGGGATTCCAGCGCTTCACGCAGAGAGCCACAAACAGTCGGGATGTCTTGCAGTTCTTCCGGTGGCAGGTCGTACAAGTCTTTATCCATCGGCTCACCCGGATGGATCTTGTTCTGAATGCCGTCCAGACCCGCCATCAGCATGGCCGTGAAGGCCAGGNATGGGTTGGCCATGGCGTCTGGGAAGCGGGCTTCCAGGCGTTTGCCGTTTGCACCGGCTTCGTACGGAATACGAATGGATGCAGAGCGGTTCCGCGCTGAATAGGCCAGCAGCACAGGGGCTTCAAACCCTGGGATCAGGCGTTTGTAGCTGTTGGTGGACGGGTTGGTGAAGGCATTCAGGGCCTTGGCATGTTTGATAATGCCCCCGATATAGAACAGGCATTCTTCAGACAGATCGGCATAGCCGCTGCCAGCAAACATGTTCTTACCGTCTTTCCAGATTGACTGGTGGGTGTGCATGCCAGACCCGTTATCGCCAACAATTGGCTTGGGCATGAAAGTCGCCGTCTTGCCATATTGATGGGCGACCATGTGGGTCACGTATTTGTAGATCTGCATCTGGTCAGCAGTTTTCACCAGCGTGTTGTACTTCATGCCCAATTCGTGCTGGGACGGTGCCACTTCATGGTGGTGCTTTTCCATCGCCAGGCCCATGGACAGCATGGTCGTAACCATTTCCGCACGCAGATCGGTTTCGCTGTCAACGGGGGGTACCGGGAAGTAACCACCTTTGATGCCGGGGCGGTGACCCGGATTGCCGCCTTCAAAATCCGAACCGGAATTGTATGGGCCTTCGGTCGAGTCGATTTCGTAGGACATCTTCTCCATATTGATCGACCATTTCACATCGTCGAACACAAAGAATTCTGCCTCAGGGCCAAAATAGGCCGTGTCGCCAATGCCGACGCTTTCCATATACGCCAGGCCTTTTTTGGCGGTGGAGCGGGGGTCGCGGTCATAAGGTTGGCCGGTCGACGGTTCCAGAATGTCACAGAAAAGAATCAACAGGGGCTGAACAGCAAAGGGGTCCATGACGGCGGATTCAGGTTCCGGCATCAAAATCATGTCGGATTCGTTGATTGCCTTCCAACCGGCGATGGACGAACCATCGAACATGATGCCGTCTTTGAAGATGCTTTCTTTAATCGTGCTGACATGCTGGGCGGTGTGCTGCCACTTGCCGCGTGGATCCGTAAACCGGAAATCGACGTACTGAACGTCGTTTTCCTTGATCATTTCCATAACTTTTTTCACTGCATCGGACATGATCGTTTTTCCTCTCGATTTGTGTCTGATTGTTCCAAGAAAACCCAACTGCCTGATATACGGGTCGGCGGAAACCGCCCCGTATGACAGGCAGGATTGCTAGATTGCTTCCGACCCGGTTTCGCCGGTGCGGATGCGGATGACCTCTTCAATGCTGGAGACGAAAATTTTTCCATCGCCGATGCGGCCGGTCTTCGCCGCATTTTGGATCGCCTCGACAGCTCGTTCGCACAATGCATCATCGATGATGATCTCCAATTTCACTTTCGGCAGGAAGTCCACGACATATTCTGCGCCGCGATACAATTCCGTATGCCCTTTTTGGCGGCCGAACCCTTTGGCTTCCGTGACGGTAATGCCCTGAATACCAACTTCATGCAGGGCTTCCTTCACTTCGTCCAACTTGAACGGCTTAATAACCGCTTCGATTTTTTTCATCACTGTTCCCTCAAAAACTAGCGTCAATGATTAGCGACGCGTAACACGTCGCAGAGTCTCTGCGGCTCTGTCCATTCTAACCGGTTACAGCACTTGCCGTGCCAAGCCGCATGAATAAGAAATATAGTGTAATATCAATTTGTTATACGGTGCAAACAGGCATTTTTGAACATTGATTATGCATATATTTTAATCGTTTGCCTAATTTATAGGCATGATGGCTTGGTCCAAATGAAACAGAGTTGGTAATATTCTTAAATCCTGTGCCTTCGTTTCCGTTTTCCAGATCGGTTCGGGATGATAGAACAGCATAGATCTTTCGTATCGCTTAAAAGAGGAAACGCACAATAATGACGTTTGATAAATCAAAATTGCCCAGCCGCCATGTCTCCGTCGGTCCGTCCAGCGCGCCACATCGCTCTTATTACTATGCCATGGGCATGACGGAAGAAGAAATTGCGCAACCCTTTGTAGGGGTGGCAACCTGCTGGAACGAAGCCGCACCCTGTAACATTTCGCTGTCGCGTCAGGCGCAATCGGTGAAGACCGGCGTGAAGGCCGCGAATGGCACGCCGCGCGAATTCACCACAATCACCGTGACCGATGGGATCGCGATGGGGCATGCGGGCATGTTCTCCTCTCTGCCCAGCCGGGACTTGATTGCCGACTCGGTAGAATTGACGATGCGCGGGCATTGCTATGATGCGCTGGTCGGCCTGGCTGGATGCGATAAATCGCTGCCGGGCATGATGATGTCGATGATCCGCTTGAACGTGCCCTCTGTCTTTATCTATGGCGGGTCGANCCTGCCGGGCCNTTATAAAGGCCGTGACCTGACCGTCCAGGATGTGTTTGAGGCCGTAGGTCAGTTCTCATCGGGTCAGATCGATGCGGAAGAATTGCATGGGATCGAATGTGCGGCCTGTCCGTCCGCCGGGTCGTGCGGGGGACAGTTTACCGCCAATACCATGGCCTGTGTGTCGGAAGCCATTGGTCTGGCCCTGCCGGGATCAGCCGGTGCGCCAGCCCCTTATGAAAGCCGTGATGCCTGGTGTGAGGCATCGGGTAAGGCGGTGATGAACTGCCTGGAAAAGAACATCCGCCCGCGTGACATCGTTACGCGCAAATCGCTGGAAAATGCCGCGCGCGTGGTTGCGGCCTCTGGCGGGTCGACCAATGCCGGGCTGCACCTGCCAGCCATGGCCCATGAATGCGGTATCGATTTTGACTTGAATGATGTGACCGAAATCTTCAAATCCACCCCCTATATCGCTGATCTGAAACCGGGCGGGAAATATGTTGCCAAGGACCTGTTCGAAATCGGCGGTGTGGAAATCATCATGAAGGCGCTGCTGGATGGCGGCTATCTTCATGGCGACTGCATCACGGTGACCGGCAAGACGATTGCGGAAAACCTGGCAGATGTCGTGTTCCCGACGGATCAGGACATTGTGCGCACGACCGATAATCCCCTTACCAAAACAGGCGGCGTTGTCGGCCTGCGCGGGAATTTGGCACCGGAAGGCGCGATCGTGAAGGTTGCTGGGATGAAGAACCAGAAATTCTCTGGTCCTGCCCGCTGTTTCGACAGCGAGGAAGAGGCTTACGCTGCGGTGGCAGAGCGCAAATATAAAGAGGGTGAGGTTCTGGTCATCCGCTACGAAGGGCCGAAGGGTGGCCCAGGCATGCGCGAAATGCTGGCCACCACGGCAGCTTTGTATGGCCAGGGAATGGGTGACAAGGTTGCCCTGATCACCGATGGCCGGTTCTCTGGCGCGACGCGGGGCTTCTGCGTTGGGCATGTCGGGCCGGAAGCCGCTGTGGGCGGGCCGATTGGTCTGGTGCGCGATGGCGATATCATCAGCCTGGACGCCGTCGCAGGAACGATGGAAGTCGACCTGACAGAGGACCAGTTGGAAGAACGCCGCAAGGACTGGAAGCCGCGGGCCCATGATTATCAATCAGGCGCCTTGTGGAAATTCGCGCAAACTGTCGGGCCTGCTGTAAAAGGCGCTGTGACCCATCCGGGTGGCAAGGCGGAAACCCACGTTTACGCGGATATCTGATGATGGACGACACACCGCTGACCGAGCCGCCGTCGGGTCTGACCCGAACCTTTCTGGATTTGCCCTTTGCGGGGGATCTGGACGGCTTGGTCGCGGATGTGGCGCTGTTGGGGATTCCCTATGGGATGCCCTACAGCATGCAGGCACGGATTAATGATCAATGCCTGGCCCCGGATGCGCTGCGCCGCCATGGGATTTTTGATTCCAGCTATACATTGACCCATTACGATTGGGATCTGGGTGGGCCGTTGCTGGATGGCCGCCCGGTGCGGCTGGTTGATTGCGGCAATGTCACGGCGGAGATGAGTGATCCCAAAATTCATTACCAGCGGGCAGAGGCTGCCGTCCGAAAGATCCTAAAAGCGGGGGCCACACCCATCGTGATCGGCGGGGATCACGGCATTCCCATCCCGGTCATGCGGGCCTTGGATGCCACAGGTCACGACAAGATCACCCTGGTGCATATCGATGCGCATCTGGATTGGCGGGACGAGGTGAACGGCGAGCATGATGGCTATTCCAGCCCGATCCGCCGAGCCTCAGAATTACCCTGGATCGATAAGATCATTCAGATTGGCATGCGGGGTATTGGCAGCGCCAGACAGCAGGAAATCGACGATGCCCGGGCCTATGGCGCGGATCTGATCACGGCCTATGAAATGCATGCTATGGGAATTCCGGCCGTACTGGACCGCATTCCCGATGGCGGTCCCTATTATCTGACGATCGATGCCGATGGATTGGACCCGACCATCATGCCGGGTGTGCTGGCCCCGACACCGGGTGGGCTGACCTGGTTACAGACCTATGATCTGATCCATGGTCTGGTTAATAAGGGCCGGGTTCTGGGGATGGATCTGGTGGAAATGACACCCAGCTATGATGTGGGCAAGCTGACCATGGCCCATGCGGAGCGTCTGGTGTGCAACTTCATCGGGGCAACGGTGCGCGCTGGATACTACGACAAGCGTTAAGTCGTGCGCCCATAGACATCGTCCAGCCGCTCAATATCATTCTCTTCCACATAATCACCGACCTGCACTTCGATCAGATGCAGGGGTTCGTTGCTTTTGTTTTCCAGGCGATGCGTCGCGCCGATGCTGACATAGGTGCTTTGATTTCTGGTCAGGACGGTTTCTACCCCGTCTATGGTGACATGGGCTGTGCCTTTGACAACGACCCAATGTTCGGATCGTTGGCGGTGACGCTGCAGCGACAGGCGGCCGCCTGGATGCACCACGATGCGCTTTGCGCGAAAGCCGTCATCCCGGTCGATATCCTGATATGTCCCCCAGGGGCGCGACACTTTGCGATGCAAATCAGCCTCTGGCGCGTTCAGGGCGGACAGATCTGATACCAGATCTTTCACCTCTCCAGCCCGGGCCAGAGGCGCGACCAGAACGGCATCTGCGGTCGAAACCACGATCATATCCTCAACACCTATACCGGTCAGCAGGCGGCCATCGTCGGATCGGAAATAGCTGTTTCTGGTATCGCGCAATTGCACCTTGCCCTGCAGTGCATTGCCATTGGAATCCTTGTCGGCAAAGCCATGCAATGCTTCCCAGGAGCCAAGGTCGCTCCAGCCCATATCGGCGGCAACTGTGGCCGCCTGATCAGTTTTTTCCATGACAGCGACGTCAATCGCGATGGAGGGGCTGGCAGCGAAGGCCGCTGCATCCAGTCGCGTAAAACCTAGATCAAGGGAGGCATTGGCAAGCGCCGCCTGCGAATGGGTCAGCACATCGGGCGCGAAGGCTTCCAATGCCTTCAGCATAACCGAAGCGCGAAACATGAACATGCCACTGTTCCAACCATAATTGCCGGTATCCAGATAACGCTGCGCAGTGACGGCATCGGGCTTCTCCACAAAGGCGGCGACTGTTTCAACACCGGGCAGGTCCGATACAGGATCACCATGCCGGATATAGCCATATCCCGTCTCAGGACGGGTTGGCGTGATGGAAAAGGTGACGATGTAACCGGCACTGGCCCCCTGAATGGCCGTTGCAACGGCACTCTGAAAGGCGGCATCGTTGGCTATATGATGATCAGACGGGAATATCCCAAGGATAGGATCCGCCGCGCGCTGCAACGCCGCATGACATGCCAGGGCGACAGCGGGGGCCGTGTTGCGACCCACCGGCTCCAGAATCAGGGGGGAGGGCGTAACACNAATTTCTGTCAATTGCTGACGGATCAGAAAGCGGTGGTCATCATTGGCGATAACGATGGGATCGCTGCTATTGGGCAGGCGCGCCAATCGCTGGGCGGTTTGTTGCAGTAAGGATCCTCCCCCGATCAAAGGCAGCAATTGCTTTGGATAGGTGCGCCGCGACAGGGGCCACAGGCGTGTGCCGGACCCACCGGACAGGATCACTGGACAAAAGGTAAATTCATTAGGCACAAAATGATCCTTTCCACAGGCCACAGCAGGCGCAGTCTACAAAGCCGCATATCCGATTGAAAGAGATTACAGTTTTGGCGTCAGCGGGCGACGCTCCGCGCTGGGTGGGTGTCCAAACCGGCCAGAGAAACTGCGGCTGAAATGAGCAGCCGAACTGAACCCGCTGCGAAACGCGATTTCGATAATGGGCAGGTCGGTCTGGCGCAACAGATGTCGGGAACGGTCAAGTCGCAATCCCCGATAATAGGCAGCAGGCGTCGTCTTCAGCCATTTGCGGAACTGACGCTCTAATTCCCGGGGAGAAATGCCCGCTGCATTGGCAAAATCCGCCATGGGACGGGGGTCTTCCAATGCAGCCTCCATCTTTTCAATGGCGCGGATCAGGCGGGGGTTAAAGCCGCGCAATCGCTCTCGCAATGCCAGCCTTTGCGAATCGCCGGGCTCCCGGATACGGGAATAGACAAATTCGTCAGCGGCCTTCGTGGCCAGGTCCTCCCCATGCCGGTGACGGAGCAGGCTTAACATCATATCCAGCCCGGATGTGCCCCCTGCCGCCGTAAAGCGATCCCGGTCAACGACGAACAGATCCTGGGTGAAGGCGACACGCGGGAAATGCTCAATATGGCTTTCCAGCATCTCCCAATGGGCCGTGGCGCGATAGCCGTCCAGCAACCCGGCGCTGGCTAGAATAAAGGTACCATTATCCAGCGCACCCAGGGCCGTGCCAAAACTGGACCAACGACGCAACAAGGCCAGGATGTCCGGTGTCGCCAGCTTTTCATGATCATAGCTGGCGACAACGATCAATGTCGGCAGCCGCTGGGCGGAGGCGAGGGAATGATCCACCCCCACATTGACCCCATTCGCGGCCTGAACCGGGGCCCCATCACGGGAAATCAACACCCATTCATACAGGGGCTTATCTGACAGCCAATTTGCCATACGCAGTGGGTCCAGCATCGCCGAAAACGCCAGCATGGAAAACTTGGGCAGTAGCAGGAAGCCAATACGCTCTGTCTTGTTACTTGGGGGCAAATGGAACATCCCCCCAAAATAAAGTCGGGAATCATCATGCTCAAGTCGGAAATTGATATGCAGACCTTTTGCCGCAGCGTAGGCTGCGATCCAATTGCCAAAGGCTGATCTGAAACAAAGGGAGGCGAAAGCCCAATGTCCGTTATGAATACTGAAGTTGTGATCACCTGTGCCGTCACCGGGTCTGGCGCGACCCAGGACAAGCACCCTGATTTGCCCAAGACACCTAAGCAGATTGCCGAAAGCTCTATCGAAGCGGCAAAGGCCGGGGCGGCCATCGTCCATATCCATGTGCGCGAAGATGATGGGACTCCCTGTCGGTCCGTCGCGAAATTCAAGGAAGTCTGCGACCGCGTGCGCGACAGTGGCGTTGATGTGGTCTTGAACCTGACTGCCGGAATGGGCGGGGACCTGACACTGGGCCCGCCGGAAGATCCGATGAAGATTGATGATGCAGCCACCGATATGGCGCCCTGGTCAGAGCGTTTGGACCATGTGCGGGAATGTTTGCCGGAAATCTGCACATTGGACTGCGGTACAATGAATTTTGGCAATGGTAACTATATCATGACCAATACACCCCCGATGTTGCGCGCCCTGGCGCAAGGCATGAAGGACATCGGTGTGAAGCCGGAAGTCGAGGTCTTCGACACGGGCCATCTGTGGCTGGCAAAGCAGTTGCACCAGGAAGGCCTGTTGGATGATCCGCCGCTGTTTCAGCTGTGCTTGGGTATTCCCTATGGCGCGGAAGCCAATACAACAGCAATGAAGGCGATGGCGGATATGATGCCCCCCGGTGCCAACTGGTCGGGTTTTGGGATCAGCCGCATGCAGATGCCAATGGTGGCCCAGGCCGTCCTGTTGGGTGGTAACGTTCGGGTCGGGTTGGAAGACAATCTGTATCTGGAACGCGGTGTCATGGCGACCAACGCACAACTTGTGGAAAAGGCTGCCAAAATCATCGAGCTGATGGGCGCAAAAGTCTGCACCGCGCAGGAAGCCCGCGAAAAATTCTCCCTTAAGAAATTGGTCTGAGGAGCATATCCATCATGCGTGAGATTAAAACGATTGGCCTGGTTGGCGGCGGTGTCATCGGGGGCGGTTGGGCTGCGCGGTGCTTAACCAATGGCTATGACGTGATTGCCTATGACCCGGCGCCCAATGCTGAAGCGATTATTCGGGGCAAGGTTGCCAATGCCTGGCCTGCCCTGACCAAGGTTGGCCTGCACAAAACAGCGTCCCAGGATCGGTTGCGGATGGCATCCAGCATTGAAGATGTGGCGAAAGCTGCTGATCTGATTCAGGAATCCGTGCCGGAACGACTGGATTTGAAGGTCAAGATTCACAGCCAGATCGATGCGGCGGCTGAGTCTGATGTACTGATCTGCTCCTCAACCTCCGGCCTGCTGCCCAGCGATTTTCAGGCGGAATGCAAGCACCCGGAACGGGTTCTGGTCGGTCATCCGTTCAATCCGGTCTATCTGTTGCCGCTGGTCGAAATTGTCGGCGGCAAGAAGACCAGCATGGAAAACAGAACCCGGGCAGGGGCGTTCTATGAATCCATCGGCATGCATCCGATCCAATGCCGCACAGAAGTTGAAGGGTTCCTGTCGGACCGTCTGCAGGAAGCCCTGTGGCGTGAAAACCTGCATATGCTGGCTGAAGGCCATGCGACGACCCAGGAAATGGATGATGCAATTATCTATGGACCCGGCCTGCGCTGGGCTTTCATGGGCGTCAACCGCACCTTTGCCCTGGCAGGCGGGGACGAGGGCATGCGCCATTTCATGCACCAATTCGGCCCGGCCCTGAAGCTCCCCTGGACCAAATTGGTCGCCCCGGAACTGACAGATGAACTGATCGATACAGTTGTCGAGGGGACCGATGAGCAATTGGCAAACACGACCATCCCGGAGATGGAAAAGCTGCGCGATAATTGCCTGATTTCGATCATGGAGGCCTTGTCTGAATACCGCGAAGGGGCAGGCGAAGTTCTGCTGCGCATCCGTAAGGCGAATGCACAGTGACAGTCCTGTCATCCTGGACCACTTGTGCAAACCGTCTCATTCTCATCCTGAGGAGGTGCGGTAGCGCCGTCTCGAAGGAGGGGCTGTAAGTAGGGTGCTTTCAGAGGGCCCACCCTTCGAGACGCTGCGCTCCTCAGGGTGAGGAGGCATTTTGTTAATGCACCGTCTTCCCGGACGTGATCCGGGGTCCAGGGCGGTAGGGAATGATTGGGCTTTAAGTCCCATCTGCGCGGGACAGATTGAAATGCATATATGGGAGGAAGTAAGCCATGGATTTTGGCGTCAGTGAAGAGCAGACCCTGATCATCGAAACCGCGCGTCGGTTTGTCGAAGAAGAACTCTATCCCTATGAGGAAGAGGTTGAACGGACCGATAAGGTACGCCCGGAATTGGGGGAACAGATCAAACAACGTTCCATCGAACTGGGTCTCTATGCCGCCAATATGCCGGAAGATGTCGGCGGTGGTGGGCTGGATACACTGACCATGTGCATGTTGGACCGCACTTTAGGGCGTGCCAGTATGGCGCTGAATTATATAGTTTATCGCCCCTCGAATGTGTTGCAGGCCTGTGTTGGGGAACAGCGGGAAAAATACCTGTATCCCGCCTGCCGGGGAGAGAAGGTGGATTGTTTCGCAATGACGGAACCCGGCGCCGGGTCCGATGTGCGCGGTATGAAATGCACGGCCAAACGGGATGGTACGGATTTCGTCATCAATGGCGTTAAGCATTTCATCAGCCATGCCGATTGGGCCGATTTCGTGATCCTGATGGCGGCAACCGGCGAAGAAGACAGCGCCCGTGGCAAGCGCAAGAAGATCACGACCTTCCTGGTCGACAAGGGCACGCCTGGATTTGTGATGCGTCCTGGCTATAACAACGTTTCCCACCGGGGCTATCACAATTTTATCCTGGAATTCGATGATTGCCGCATCCCGGAGAGCCAGGTCCTGGGGGAGGTTGATAAAGGCTTTGATGTCGCCAATGACTGGCTGGGCGCGACACGGTTGCAGGTGGCCTCCCTGTGTCTGGGGCGCTGTGACCGGGCGATGGAACATGCGCTGGACTGGGCGGCAAACCGCGAACAATTCGGCCAGAAGATTTCCAAATTTCAGGGTGTCTCCTTCAAATTGGCAGATATGAAGACCAAGCTGAAGGCAGCAGAATTGCTGACTTATGAGGCGGCCTGGAAATACGACAATGACTGCATGGAAGACATGGACGCTGCGATTGCAAAGCTGTCGGCGACCGAAGCCCTGGCCTTTATCGCGGATGAAGCCATCCAGATCCATGGCGGCATGGGTGTGATGTCAGAACTGCCCCTGGAGCGGATCTGGCGCGATGCCCGTATTGAGCGGATCTGGGAAGGCACCAGCGAGATTCAGCGGCATATCATCTCCCGCGCGTTGTTGCGCCCGCTCGGCGGTTAGAGGATTTTAGACCATGGCCCAAGGGTTGGACCGATTGTTACGCCCCCGCAGCATTGCGGTGATCGGGGGGCGCGAAGCAGAAAAATGTGTCGTGGAATGCCTGCGCATCGGCTTTCCCGGTAAAATCTATCCGATCAGTAAATCCCGACCCAGAATGGCGGGCATTCCAAGTCTTGCCAGTCTGGATGACTTGCCGGAAGCACCGGATGCGACCTTCATCGCGATCCCGGCAGAACCAACGATTGAGGCCGTGCGACAGCTCTCCGCCATGGGGGCGGGCGGTGTTGTGCTCTATGCCAGCGGCTTTGCGGAAACTGGCGCTGTTGGTCTGGACCGGCAAAAGCGCTTGCTGGAAGCAGCGGGTACGATGGGCATGCTGGGGCCAAACTGTTATGGCACGGTGAATTATCTGGAAGGGGTCGCCCTGTGGCCCGACGATCATGGCGGCCATCGACTGGATCGCGGCGTTGCCCTGGTCAGCCAAAGCGGCAATGTCGCGATCAGCCTGTCGATGCAGGAGCGTGGCGTGCCCGTCGCGCAATTGGCCGCCTTGGGCAATCAGGCGAAGGATGGCGTTCCCCAGATTATGCAATCGCTGTTGCGAGACGACCGGATTACCGCAATTGGCCTGTTCGTGGAAAGCGTTGGGGACATCCCCGGTTTTTGTGAGGCGGCGCAGGAGGCTGCCCGCAAGGGCATTCCCGTTGTCGTCCTGAAAACCGGAAATTCAGAGGCGGCGGCCCGGGTCGCGCTGTCTCATACCAGTTCCATGACCGGATCATCAGCTGCGTTTAATGCGTTGTGCGATCGGCTGGCCGTTGTACGGGCGGAGTCGCTGTCGCAGCTTTTAGAATATCTGAAGCTGTTTCATCTGTTTCCCGGTCTACCCGGCAATCGCCTGATGACCATGAGCTGTTCTGGCGGGGAGGCCGGTATCATGGCCGATATCGCCTATCAGATCGGTCTGCCCATGCCAGCCTTTTCCAGTGCGGCGCAGAATGCACTGAATGCCGTTCTGGGGGATAAGGTGGTGATCGATAATCCACTGGATTATCACACCTATATCTGGGGCAATCAGGCCTCTATGACCGCGTGTTTCTCTGCTGCGTTGGCTGACGATTTCGATGTCGGATTGCTGGCGCTGGATACCCCACTCCGGGAGGGGTTGGACCTATTCGGTTGGAAAGAGGCCGAGGCGGCGATCATTGCCGCCGCCTCGGCGACGGGGCGACCGACCATCGTCGCCTCCAGCCTGTCCGAGAACATGCCACGCCGCCTTCAGGCCTCTTTCCTGGCCGCAGGCATTGTACCTCTGCAAGGGTTTGATGATGCCCTGAAGGCCGTTAAGGTGGCGGCCTGGTACACTGGTGCGCGCCGTCGATGCCTGAACCAAGCCCCATTACTGCCCAATACAGACCTGAACGGCGGCAAGGATCGCATGCTGGATGAATGGCGCGCCAAGAAGGTTCTGTCCGCCCAGGGACTGCCGGTGCCACAAGGCGTCCTGGTTGCGTCGGAGACGGAGGCCGTCGCGGCAGCAGATGCGCTGGGCTATCCTGTCGTGGTCAAGGCCTGTTCCGCGACGCTGGCCCATAAGACAGAGGCAGGCGGCGTCGCCCTGAATTTGATCGACGGTCAGGCCGTGTCTGACGCTGTGACCCGGATGGACGCACTGGCCCCGCATTTCATCGTAGAAAAGATGGCCCAGAATGGGGTCTGCGAAATCATCTTAGGGATGACCCGCGATCCCCAGATCGGCCCCATGCTGATGATTGGTGCGGGCGGTGTTCTGGCGGAATTGATCGGGGATGCCACAGTCTTGCTGTTGCCCGCAACGCAAGAAGAGGTGGAACGGGCGCTGGATCGCCTTCTGGTCGCAAAGCTGTTGGCTGGATTCCGGGGCAAGCCTGCTGGTGACCGACAGGCATTGATCGCTGCGATCATGGCGGTTGCCCGGTTCATTGAGGAAAACAAAGATCGACTGGTGGAAATGGATATCAATCCGCTGATCGTCCTGCCCCAGGGGCAGGGTGTGTTGGCGGTGGATGCCGTGATACGTTGGGTCGATGCACCTTAAAGGGAGGAGCTAATAATGTCAGAACCAATCAAGACTCATCGCAATGGCCGCGTGCTGGAGGTCACAATGGACCGCCCCAAGGCTAATGCAATCGATGCAGCGACCAGTCGGATCATGGGCGATGTCTTCGCAGCCTATCGCGATGACCCGGAATTGCGTTGCGCCATTCTGACCGGCGCGGGAGAGAAATTCTTTTGCCCTGGCTGGGATTTGAAGGCCGCAGCAGAGGGGGAGGCTCCCTCATCTGATTATGGCGTTGGCGGTTTTGGGGGATTGCAGGAACTGCCCGACATGAACAAACCGGTGATCGCGGCAGTAAACGGCATCGCTTTCGGGGGTGGTTTTGAGATCATGCTGTCCTGCGACATCATTATCGCAGCAGAACATGCGACCTTCGCGCTGCCGGAAATCCGGTCGGGCGTGATTGCGGATGCCGCGACGATCAAACTGCCGCGCCGCATCCCCTATCATGTGGCGATGGAGATGTTGTTTACCGGGCGCGTACTGGATGCAGAGGAAGCGGCACGCTGGGGCTTTGTGAATGAAGTCGTGCCGGCCGATAAGTTGATGGAGCGAGCACGGGAAAAGGCAGAATTGCTGGCCGAAGGCCCGCCACTGGTGTTCGCCGCGATCAAAGAAACCCTGCGCGCCACGGAAGTCA
Source organism: Rhodospirillales bacterium (assembly GCA_002696645.1). GTDB lineage: Bacteria > Pseudomonadota > Alphaproteobacteria > UBA8366 > Aestuariispiraceae > Pacificispira. The sequence goes on from NZSA01000070.1 coordinate 17,191, forward strand.
TGGGATTTCAGGAAGCCCTGGACCAACTGAATAAAGAAAAGCTGCCCACCATCCAGAAGCTGTATCATTCCGAAGACCAATTAGAAGGCGCCCGCGCCTTCGCAGAAAAACGCAAACCGGTCTGGAAAGGCAAATAGCCGTCTGGTGGGGATGAACGGTACAGACCATCGTCCTCCCGGACGGGAAGAGTAAACGCAGAGAGCGCAGAGAAGGCGCGAAGGACGCAGAGGGGATGGTGTGTTATGGGGAGCCATGTCTGACCTTCCGCCCCATTCTCATCCTGAGGAGGCGCGATAGAGCTGTCTCGAAGGAGGGGCTGTAAGTCCGGTGCTTACAGAGGGCTCCCCCTTCGAGACGCTACGCTCCTCAGGGTGAGGGTGCATTTATCTGACACATCGTCACCCCGGATCTGATCCGGGGTCCAGGGCGGCAGGCGCGATTGGTGCTTGTGGCTCAGGGTACCCGCCTGCGCGGGTGTGACGAGATGGTAAAGATTAACCGCAAAGAG
>NZSA01000071.1 GCA_002696645.1 Rhodospirillales bacterium
TCCCAGCCGGCCTTTGACAGCACCTTTCACCTGCCAACCCGCACCGCCATAGATCGACATCTGATCCTTGGGGCGGTGTTGTTCGGACTGGGTTGGGGGATTGCCGGTCTGTGCCCGGGCCCAGCGCTTGCCGCCCTGGTCACGGGATCTACAGATATTCTGATCTTCACAGCCGCCATGATGCTGGGCATATACGGCTTCCGCGTGATCGGACCGCACTAACAAGCCCGGAACGACCCCCGCCAACGCGCTGGCGAGAGTCGAAGAGGATCATGCTGCCTTTGAACAGGCCAACATATCGAAACCAGTGCCAGTTTCCAGATAGGATTTAAGGCTGGAGAGCACCAGCGGCCAGCCCTTACTGACCCCCTCTGCCATGCCGCTGCCCGCTTCCAGTTCGATATGCGAAACACTTAACCGCACGCCATTTTCATGCGGGTCGATCTCGAATATCACACGGCTATAGCTTTCCGGATTATCGGCTTCCGATGCGCCCGCCCAGGTGATGACCAGCCGGTTTGGCGGAGTCACTTCGACGACTTCTCCAACGACTTGAACGGAGCGCGCATCATTGTCGCGAATATGCGCCCATTTCGATCCAGGTGTCCAATCCGAGACATTTTCATGCCCCCAATATTGCCGCGCTATTTCTGGGTTGGTAATCGCATCAAACACTTTTTCCGGTGTTGAGGTGATATAGGTCACATAAACAAAGCTGGTCTTTTCCCTGGTCATTCGTTTTTCCCTTCAAGCTGTGTTTTCAGGTCATGTAACAAACCAAGTCTCTGATGTTCGAATTTCCGGACCCATCTTTCATAGACTTCATACAGGGGTACCGGGTTGATAAAGTGATGTTTCTCCCGACCCCGCCGTTGGCTGCTCACCAGATTGGCATCTTCCAGTATTCCCAGATGTTGCGTCGCCGACTGGCGGGTCATGTCCAGCCTCTGGCATAACTGCCCAAGTGTCTGGCCATTGTTTTCACACAACATATCCAACAACAGTCTGCGAGTAGGATCGGCTAGTGCTTTAAAAACCTTATCCGTATGCATCAGCCGTTCTTACCTTCCGTCTTGCATAAAAATAATATGCAGGCATTTACCTGCATGTCAACAAACAATTTGAAGATGCAATACCAGCCGCAGCTGGATGTCATACTTTCGACAATGATGAAAAGATCCATGCACCCGGATCAATTGCGCCAGAAATCGCGATCAAATGCGACCAGCAGGGCCAATACTTCCAACCGCCCGGCCAACATCGCCACGACCAGCACCGCCTTCGCTGCATCGGGCAAGGATGCGAAATTCCCTGCTGGTCCAACAATTGGTCCCAGTCCTGGGCCAACATTGGTAATGGCTGTCAGGCTGGCGGTATAGGCGGTGACAAGATCCAGCCCCAACAGGCCCAGTATAATCGTAACAAACCCAATCGTGGCAATGAACACCGCCAGAAATGCCAAAACCGACATCGCAACGTCATTGGTCAGAACCTTGCCATTATAGTGGATCGGGATCACGCGATTGGGGCTGAACAGGCGCTTCACATGGGCGCGCACCACCAACAGCACGACCTGGAACCGATAGACTTTTATTGCCCCAGATGTTGATCCACTGCAGCCCCCAACAAACATCGCGAACAAGAAAATCGCCATCGCGCCGGGCCCCCAGACGCTATAATCCTCTGTCGCGAATCCTGTCGTTGTCACAACCGATGTTAGATTAAAGGAGGTCAACGTTAAGGCCTGTCCAAAAGATATATCCCGCACGCTTTGCAGCCAAAATGCCATGCCAACGCATAAGACGAGCAGAAAGCCAATGAACCCCCGGACCTGCTGATCCTTAAACAGAGCCTTTGGACGACCATAAATGGTTTGGATATACAAAACGAAGGGCAAGGCTCCTAAAATCATGAAAATCGTCGCCACCCAGTGCAGACGCAAATCCGTAAAATAGGCAAAGGACGCATCATGGGTCGAATATCCGCCCGTCGAAAGAGTCGCCATAGCATGGGTGATCGCATCAAACCCATTCATGCCAAATTCAAAGAACAAGGCGGCACACAGGGCTGTCAGGATCACATAGACCGATAACAGCGTCACAATCGTCTTAAGGGCAGAGGCGACCTTTTCCGGGGAAATATCGGAGCTTTCGATTTTAAAGAGCTGCATACCCCCGACCCGCAGCAAAGGAAGAATCAAGACCGCCACGGCAATGATCCCGATCCCACCGATCCATTGCAGGATCGCCCGCCACAACAATATACCGGGCGGCATGGTATCCAGCCCGACCAACACCGTGGAGCCCGTCGTTGTCACCCCCGACACAGATTCAAACAGGGCATCAACCGGTTCGATGGACAGGCTGAGAAAGGGTATCGCCCCCAGGACTGAAACCGCCAGCCAGCCAAAGATCGTTGCCAGAAAGGCCTGACGAAGATCCAGGGTCAGCGACATAGAACTCAGGGTGGAGAGCACCAGCGCCAATCCAATGAAAACCGCCAGTGCGCCGGACATGGCAAATGGCACCCAGTCGCGATTGTGGACCATCAAATCCGCAATGGCGGGCATCATCAGCAAAACGCCGACCAGTCCAGAAATCCAGCCCAGAATATGGGCGACGGGGCGAACATCAATCATGATAAGAGTCCAGAATTACCGCGAAGGGCACATTAACCAGACTATCCGCCCGCGCTCAACACCATCTCATAAGCCGGCAGCGTTAGGAAGGTTGGAAAATCTTCCGCCAGGGCCATTTTCTCGAACAGAGACGCCGCCTGTTCCAACTGAGTGCCCGAAAGATCACCGCCTGCATCTGCACGCATCGCATCTACTTCCTGTGCAATCATTTTTGAAATCACCGCGCGGCTTAATACTGTGCCTTCAACTGTCTTCGCCCCATGTTGCGCCCATTGCCATAACTGCGCGCGAGAAATTTCTGCCGTCGCCGCATCCTCCATCAGGTTGAACAATGGCACACAGCCATTCCCGCCCAGCCAGGCTTCGGTATAGCGGATGCCGACCTGGATGTTCATGCGCACACCGGCCTCTGTCACATCCCCATCCGGGACGGACAGAAGGTCTTTTGCCTCAACCGTCACATCATCGCGCTGACGATCAATCTGGTTGGGGGTTTTCATCACCGCATTAAACGCATCCAGGGCGATTGGCACCAAACCAGGATGGGCGACCCAGCTGCCATCATGCCCATCATTTGCTTCACGCTCTTTATCGGCCTTAACCTTTGCAAAAGCCTCCGCATTCGCAGCCTCGTCCCCTTTCACGGGAATCTGCGCGGCCATGCCTCCGATACAGGGGGCGCCGCGCTTGTGACAGGTTTTGACCGCCAGTAGTGAATAGGCGCGCATATTATGGACTGTCATGGTTACCTGCACGCGGTCGGGCATGACAAAATCCGGATTGCGACGAAACTTCTTGATGATGGAGAAGATATAATCCCACCGTCCGCAATTCAGCCCGGCAGAATGGTCCCGCAATTCATACAGGATTTCATCCATCTCAAAGGCTGCCAGGATTGTTTCAATCAGCACTGTTGCCTTGATCGTCCCGTTCGGAACGCCCAGCAGGGATTGGGCCTCAACGAAAATATCATTCCACAGTCGTGCCTCCAGGTGGCTTTCCATCTTGGGCAGATAGAAATAGGGGCCAGTGCCCCGCTTGGCCAATTCCGCATGATTGTGAAAGAAATACAGGGCAAAATCGACAATCCCACCTGATGCCGGCTGTCCATCCACCAGAATATGCTTTTCTTCTAGATGCCAGCCTCGGGGCCGCACCAGCAGAACCGCTGTCTTATCCTTCAGTGCATAGTGCTTGCCGGAATTCGGATCGGTGAAATCAATTTTGCGAGCCGCTGCATCGCGCAGATTGACCTGTCCCCCGATCATATTATCCCAGGTCGGGCAGTTCGAATCTTCCAGGTCCGCCATGAAGACATAGGCACCAGAATTCAGCGCATTGATCACCATCTTGCGATCCGTCGGCCCGGTGATTTCAACACGCCGGTCTTTCATATCCTCAGGTAGGGGCGCGATTTTCCAATCACCGGCCCGGATAGCAGCAGTTTCAGGTAAGAAATCTGGCAGCTTCCCCGAATCGATCTCGGCCTGACGGGCCTCGCGGGCGGCCAGCAGCTCACGCCGACGAGCGCCAAACTTACGCTCCAATATTGCTATAAAACCCAAGGCCTCCGCTGACAGAATTTCACCATAACCCGGTTTCATTTCGCCGGTCAGTTTGACGCCGGCAGAGGCGGTGGTAAGGCTTGATTGGGTCATAAAGCTCCCCCAAAGCGGATATGGAAACAAGGGTAAACCTACCGTCTGGCGGTACACTTTCCAAGTCCTGATGCACCATGCCCAGACAGGCCGATCACATTCAAGGCTGGATGCCCCTAAGACGGCACAGGGGGAATTCTGGTCCTGGACCGACCAAACCGGATGCCAAGCGCCAAGACCATCCCCCCACTGACCAGTGCCAACCCCAAAAGATGCCGTGTGGTGGGGACCTCTCCCAATATCGGATAAGCGAACAGAGCGGAAAACCCGGGCACCAGTGCCGCGAACAAAGCAGCGCGTCCCGCCCCCAGCACGGCAACCGTCTTGGTATAACAAATCAAGGCCAGCACTGCCGCGACAAGCCCCTGCGCAACCCCCTGCAACAGCAATTCTTCAATGGGTGCCTGCAATAAGGCGGTTCCCTGCATCATCAGGTAGATCGGCCCGAATAAAACCAAAGACAAGACCGATACCAGCGCGGTCGCATGCAAGGGATCTGCCCCCCATTTCCGGCTGAAAACCGTATAGACAGCCCATAACATACCGCCGCTGGCAAACAGGATATGACCCAGCCACAGCATGGAAAATCCATCCCCCGCCATGGCACCAGCCGACCCGATGACAACCACGCCCGACAGAACAATCGCCAACCCGACAAGCCGCTTCCTATTCGGGCGGTCTTTCAACAGCAACCAGCCCCCCAATGTGGAACAGGTCAACATGACGCTGGGAATGATCAATCCACCATGCCCAGCCGGGGCATAGGAAAACCCGATAATCGTCACCAGGGCATAAGGAGCCCCTGCGCCAACCGCCAGAACAAGCGCCCTGCCCCAGCCCAGTCCGCCATGACCGCGCCGCAGGACAAGGGGCAACATGATCAGCCCCGACACCAGAAATCGCAGCATGGCGACATCCACCGCCAACAGATTTTGCTGAACACCAAACCGGGAAAGGACCGGCCAAGTTCCCCAGATGATCGCTGTGGCCAATCCGAAAGATATCCCTTTCCAAGGAACGCCCGCCTCCGTTTGAGACAAAGCAATCGGATCAACGCCAGGGGATGTCATGAAAAAAGGACTCCAAAAACGGCGGAAGACACCAGATAAAACGGCAAGAACACGTCAGGACTTTAGCAATGTCGCAATCTTTTCCAACAATCGACCCTGATTGATCGGCTTGTTTTCATAAGCAGAACAACCAGCCTCAAAGGCTTCATCGCGATCCTGGGCGGAGGTATAAGCGGACAGCGCCAGGATTGGAATTTCTGTTCCCGCGGGATGGGCACGGATCGCCCGCACGACATCCCATCCAGAAACGCCAGTCATGCTGAGGTCTGTTATAATCAGATCGAACGTTTCATCTGAAACGGCCATTTCGACCCCGGCATTTCCAGACGAGGCACAAACCACTGTGTAATTGTGACCTTGCAGGAGGGTCTGAACCAGCATTAATGTCGGCGCGTCATCATCAATCAAAAGAATCTTTGCCATTTGGGAGCCCTTCGTTCCGCACCTTAGCATCAGGTCTGGTTCGCACTATTCCGGCACTTTTGTCGCAAACATGCGGCTTTATAACAAGCCTGATAACCTCAGTGGGTTGACGTAACCCGTTATGACCCATCTGATCAGGTGCTTTTGCATATCGTAAAGAGAGGTCAGTTATGTGGTCGGAAGCGACCGACGAGGGAACAATCTGGGTATATGGCTACGGCTCCCTTATGTGGCGCCCTGGCTTCCCTCATCAGGAAGCCATAAAGGCGGTCCTGCCAGATTATTCCCGCAGCTTTTGCATCTGGTCAGAGCATCATCGCGGAACGCGCGACTGTCGCGGTCTGGTGCTGGGTCTGGCGCCACAGCCAGGCGCACAATGCGAGGGCATGGCTTTTCGAATTGACCCGAAAGACTGGCCTGAAACCTCTGTTTACCTGGAAGAGCGCGAATTGCGCGGGTATGCCTATCGACCAGACCATCTGCCAATCAGCCTGATTGATAATCGCACGGTTCTGGCCCATTGTTTTGTGGCCGATCCTAAACATCCCCATTTTGCAGGTGTCATTGCACCAGATGATGCCGCACGCATTATCCTGAATGCGCGGGGAGAGGCAGGCCTGAACCGGGACTATCTGATCAACACGATCCGCGCATTACAAAAGCACGGCTATCAGGATTTGCATTTACAGGACCTGCTTCAGCGGGTTCTGCGCCTGACCGGGGAACTGGACGCGGGCGCGGGAATATAATCTCTGAAACAATACGCGCGCCGCCACGATCTTCGCGTCAGTTCAATACAAATGTTGACCGCCGGTCACAAAGACTTCGGTGCCTGTGACATAGCTGAAATCTGAATTGCTGAGCTGGAACACACAGGCAGCGACTTCTTGCGCCTTGCCCATGCGTTGCATCGGGATGCGCGCGATCAGGGGTTCATATTCTTCCCCGATCATCTCTGTTTCAATCTCTCCTGGCGCAACAGCGTTCACGCGCACGCCCAACTGCGCAAACTCTACGCATAATTCGCGCGTCAGGGCGGACAAAGCTGCTTTTGAAGTCGAATAGGCGGATCCGGCGAAGGGGTGAATGGCATGTCCTGCAATGGAGGTGATGTTTACAATCGACGCCCCATTGCCCTGCCGTGATCCCCGCCCCAGGGCACGGGCAAATCCCCGACACAGGGTCAGGGGGGTGAAGAAATTCAACTCGAACACTTCGCGCCAACGGTCCAAATCCCCGTTCAAGCAGCCAAGTCTTTCCTTGAAGGCCGCCTTGGGCGATACAGCGGCATTGTTGACCAGCGCGTGGACCGGCTCGTCCCCCAGAATTTCATTGGCCTTTTTCACAAAAGCCTCGACATCGCCCTTATCGCTGAGGTCTGTCGGGATATGATGGGTCCAGTTAGGATCCGCGCGACAATGGTCGGGAATGCCTTCACGAGAGCAGGTGATGATCCGCCACCCTTCGTCTGAGAAGCGCTGGACGGTAGCATGTCCAATACCCCGGCTTGCGCCAGTCAGGATCACAGTGCGGCGGTGTTGGGACTCGCTCATGGCTTTACAGTCTCGCTCTCTGAGGGTGTATCGGGTGCCGGTGATGCCGGGTCCTGATGGACGAAAACTTCTGCGCCGGGGAAGGCCTCCATGACCTCCTTTTCCACCGCATCGGCTGTCGTATGGGCACGATTGAGCGATAGATGCCCGTTAAAGTCCAGATGCATCTGAATAAAAGTATCAGGGCCCGACTTGCGGCTGCGCAGATCGTGAACACCCAATACGTCCGGATAGGCCAGGGCGATGGCACGAATGCGTTCGCGGTCTTCATCCGGTAATTCATGATCCATCAACATCTGGAAGGACTCTGTGCCCACCTGCCATGCGCCATAGGCGATGAAGGCCGCAATCGCGATGCCAAACAATGGATCGACCAAAGGAAAATCAAATGTGCCCGCCACGACCAGAGCGGCAATCACCCCCAGATTTGCGTACAGATCTGCCTTGTAATGCGCGGAATCTGCGGTGACCGCTACGGAACTGGAGCGCGTGATCACATAGCGCTGAAACAAGACCAGTGCCAAGGTCGCGAAGATTGAAAACACCATGACAGCGATGCCGATGGTAGTTTCCTGTATCGGCTTTGGTGTGAACAGGCGATCAATTGCTTCAACCAGCAGCAACAGCGCCGACCCGGCGATAAACCCTGATTGCGCCAGCGCAGCCAGGGGTTCCGCCTTACCATGTCCGAACCGATGTTCGGAATCAGCGGGCACCATGGCCTGTCGAACCGCAAATAGGGTTATCAGCGATGCAACAAGGTCCAGCATGGAATCGATCAGGCTGGAAAGCATCGCAACGGAATCCGTCAACACCCAGGCCCCCACCTTGGTGGCGATCAACAGGCTTGCCGTCGCCGCCGAGGCATAGGTGGCGTAGCGCAACAGCTTTTGCTGTTTCGAATGCCCCCTGCCGAGGTATTTTACGGGGTCTGGTGTCGCTGGGTCGCTCATCGCCAATTAATTCTAGGGGAACAACCGCGTGATCGTCCAGGATTCTTCCGGGGTCTCGCGGGTGAATGTTTGGCGATCATGCAGCCGGAATGCCCCATCCTTCCAGAATTCAATATAGCGCGGGCTGACACGAAAACCGGACCAATGGGCCGGTCTTGGAACCGAACCAATCGCATATTTTGCCGCGTATTTCGCGACTCGCTTTTCCAGTTCAAACCGACCGTCACAGGGGCGCGATTGTTCACTGGCCCAAGCCCCGATTTGGCTTTGCTTGGCGCGGGACGCAAAATACTCGTCTGCTTCAGCATCTGTCACTGGAGAGATCGGGCCTTCGATTCGAATTTGCCGACGCAGGCTTTTCCAATGGAACAGCAGCGCGGCATTGGGGTTTTCCGCAAGCTGAACCCCCTTCTTGCTTCCCAGATTGGTGTAAAACACGAAACCGTCCGCATCATAGCCTTTTAGAAGGACCATGCGCACGGACGGACGCCCCTGTGCATCTGCAGTCGCCAAAGCCATGCCGTTGGGATCGTTGGGCTCAGTGGTTTCAGCCTCTGCCATCCAGTCTGCAAACAGTTTTAAAGGATCAGTCTCTTTAAATTCGGTCATGTCATCGCCATAATTATGATGTGTAGTACCTATATAGAGGGCGGGATGCACAGTCTCAACGGGCGTGAAGGGCTTTACGGTCGGTCACGACGGAAATATGGATGTCAAACGTCTTAATCATGATGTCATATCAGGCAGACCCGTTGGGTTGGACATTCTATAGCGAGGAGATTTTAGATTATGATTAATACTAAGCGACTGCTCCCCAAACGGATTGCAAGTCAGGCCGTAGCACTGGCGCTGGTAAGCGTGATCGGGTTGAGCGCTTGCTCTGGCGCGGGTCAGAAAGAAACCATCGGCGGCGCGAGCGGTGCTGTCTTGGGTGGGGTTCTTGGCTCCCAGGTTGGTAAGGGTAAAGGACAACTTGTCGCGGTCGGTCTGGGTGCCGTACTGGGCGCATTGGCGGGTTCTTCCATTGGTCGATCTCTGGACGAGGTGGATAAGATGAAGATCAACAACACAACCCAGCGCGCCCTGGAAACCCAACCGGATCAACAGGCTTCGACCTGGTCCAACCCGAATACCGGGAATTCCGGTGCGGTAACGCCCCAAAAGACCTATCAGAACACAGATGGCCAGTATTGCCGCGAATTCACACAGACCGTGGATATCGGCGGCGAGTCGCAACAGGCCTATGGCACAGCCTGTCGTCAGCCAGACGGAACTTGGAAAATCGTCAGTTAAGTCTTATATCCTTTCTGCTCTCGGAACGATTCTTGCTTGCCTTCGGGCGTAGGACCGGAATGGTGTGCCGGTGCGCGCGTTGCATGTGAAGGAGTCTGTGAAAAATGGCAGTCGGGACAGGTATGAAAGATCCCTATGATGTACTCGGTGTGAAGCGCACAGCAAGCGCCGATGAAATTAAACAGGCATATCGTAAACTGGCGAAGGAATTTCATCCGGATTTGAATCCGAATGATCCCATCGTCGAACAACGTTTCAAGGAAGTTTCCAGCGCCCACAGCATTTTGGGCGATAAGGAAAAGCGTGCCAAATTTGACCGTGGTGAAATCGGTGCCGATGGGGCCCCGCGCGGTGGCTTTGGCGCTGGCGGGTACGGCCCATCTGGTGCACGTGGACGTGGTCCGGGTGGGGGATTCGCGGGCGGCTTTGGCGGTGCGGCAGCGGAAGATATCTTTGCCGACCTGTTCGGTCGCAACCGCGGGCGCACCCGCACCATGGAAATGAAGGGCAAGGATGTCAGCTATTCGCTGCGCGTGTCCTTTTTAGATGCCGCTAAAGGCACGACACGCAGGATCAACCTGTATGATGGGAAAAGCCTGGATGTCCGCATTCCGGCAGGAACCGAAGATGGTCAGACATTGCGCCTGAAACAACAGGGCATGCCCGGTATGGGTGGCGGTCCGGCAGGCGATGCCTTTATCGAAATCCAGGTTGATACGCATCCATTCTTTGAACGCGACGGGAACGATATTTTTCTGGATGTCCCAATCACCCTGGCTGAGGCAGTGCTGGGTGGAAAGATCACTGTTCCGACGGTCCATGGCAATGTATCGGTCACCGCGCCCGCAGGATCGAACAGTGGAACCAGCTTGCGCCTGCGGGGCAAGGGCATTCAACCCGCTGGTGGCGCTGTCGCTGGCGACCAGTTCGCAAAGTTAATCGTCGTCCTGCCCGACAAGCCCGACAAGGCACTGGTCGATTTCGTCAAGGAGTGGTCGAAAGACTATGACTATGACGTGCGCAAACGCGTTGGCCTGGACAAGCCCTGATTATCACCCGCTCTGCGATAAGGCCCCCAGTCCAATCAGTGCCAGGACTTTAGCGTTAAAGCTTGCCTTTGATTCCCCTGGGGGCCCTTCATCCTCCTCTTCAGAGGGCAACGCATCATGCTGTGGTGATTTTGATGTCAGGAAACTGCGCAGATCGGTGCTCATCACCTCATCCCGCGCCTTGCTGAAATCATCCAATATCTCGGTCAATTGATGCCCCCAATCCGTATTCAACTGGCCGCGTGGCATGCGACCGGACAGGTCCAGCTCTAAATCCTGATACAAGGTCGCCAGATCGACCTGGGACAGATCGCGGCTTAACACCCAATTATGACCATCGGCCCTGGCAATGTAGTTCAGGCTTTTCAATTTGCGTGTGGCCCAGCCCTGCGCCTGAGGGCCAACCTTGGCCAGCCGCGCCAGCCTGCGTTCTGACAGGGTGGTGCCATCCGTCGCAGCGGCCCGTTGCAGGGCGCTTAGAACAGACAGGGCAGCGGCCAATCGATGCAACGGGGATAGGCCTTCCCGGCGTGGATTGCGTTGCCCGTGACGCCATTCCGGCAGCCCGGCGGTAACTTCCGCCCCGAACAGCACAACCATCCAACTGAGATAAACCCAGATCAGAAAGATCGGGATCGTCGCCATCGCGCCATAAATCGTCTCATAGGTTGGGAAGGCGGTGATATAAATGCCAAATCCCCGCTTCAGCAAATCTAGCAGCACACCAGCGACCAGCCCCCCGATCAGGGCATCACGGCGGCGAACGGGATAGTTGGGCATCACCAGATACAACACCGATAAGCCGGCTGTTTGCAGCAGGAAGGGAAAAACCATCGCCAATTGTGCCAGATTGCCTGTGACTGATTCGACATTGCTGGCCCGCGCCAGGGCAAACAAATACCCAGACAGCGACAACGACGCCCCAAACAGCATGGGGGCCAGGGTCAGTACCGCCCAGAATACCATCAGGCGGGAAACAACGCCCCGCGTCTGTTTGGTCTGCCAGATCATGTTCATCGTGTTTGATATTGTCATCAACAACATGACGGCGCTGAGTGCCAGAAACACAATTCCAACCGCGGTCAGGCGTCCCGTCTGGGCGGTGAATTTTTCAAGATACCCCTGCACTTCATCGCCAACCGATGGAATGAAATTGCTGAAAAGATAGCTCTGAACCTCAGTTTTCAGCGAATCATAAGCGGGGAAAGCCGAAAAAATGGCAAAGCTGACCGCCAAAAGCGGTACGATCGCCAGAAGAGAGGTGAATGTCAGGGCCGCTGCGCGTTGTTGACACCCATCGATATTGAACCGGATGCCTGCATACACAAAAAACTGGAAAAAATGCTTCAGCACCTTGCCCAGACTGGCTTTAGGTGGGGCTTTCTTCTCTGGCATTGTGCTGTTGTTCCCTGTTACATCATTCATACTGCTTTCCCATCTGGTTGTAAGTTAGTATAGCGGGACTGAGTAAAGTTTCGATAGGGGCTTCGCTTTGACGGATTGAGACGTCGGGTCTAGAGTGCGGCTCTTTGCGATGAACAGTGATTTTTGGAGATTATAGGGCATGNGCCAAGTTGAATCCCTCATGGCGGGCAAAAAGGGCGTCATCTTAGGTGTCGCGAACGAAAAATCGATCGCGTGGGGCATTGCAAAGGCTTGTGCTGCGGCAGGAGCTGAATTGGCCTTTACTTATCAGGGCGAAGCGCTGGAAAAACGCGTGCGACCGCTGGCCGACAGTTTGGGGTCCAAGATTGTCCTGCCCTGTGATGTGACCAGCGAAGACAGCATGGACGCGGTATTTGAAACACTGAAATCTGAATTTGGCGAATTGGATTTCATGGTCCATGGCATTGCCTTTTCCGATAAGGATGAGTTGAAAGGCCAGTACCTGCAGACCAGTCGTGCAAACTTCCTGCGCACCATGGATATTTCCTGCTATTCGCTGACGGCCCTGGCGCAGCGCGCGGCCCCACTGATGGCAAAGGGCGGATCGATCCTGACACTGACCTATTACGGTGCCGAACGGGTAATGCCCCATTACAATGTCATGGGCGTCGCAAAGGCGGCATTGGAAGCGTCCGTGCGCTATCTGGCGTCTGATATGGGCCCGACTGGCATCCGCGTGAATGCGATTTCCGCCGGTCCGATCAAGACCCTGGCAGCCAGCGGTATTGGTGACTTCCGATATATCCTGAAATGGAATGAACTGAATTCGCCCCTGCGTCGGAATGTGACGATTGATGAGGTTGGGAATTCCGGTCTGTATTTCCTGTCCGACCTGTCTTCCGGTGTGACGGGTGAGGTGCATCATGTCGACAGCGGATATCACACGGTCGGGATGGTCGCGGTGGATCAGGCCCCGGCTGTGACGGAACTGTTGACCGGCCTGAATAAGAAAGCGGGCTGACCAGTCCGCTCGACTCACTAAGGCGGGCGCATGTCTGATAATACCTTTGGCACATTGTTTCGGGTGACAACCTTCGGGGAAAGCCATGGTCCCGCCATTGGCTGTGTCGTCGATGGCTGCCCGCCCCTTGTCCCAATGTCAGAGGCTGACTTGCAGCCCTATCTGGACAAGCGTCGCCCCGGCCAATCCCGCTACACAACCCAGCGCCAGGAAGCTGATCAGGTAAAAATCCTGTCAGGCGTGTTTGAGGGGGTAACGACCGGAACACCGATTGGTTTGCTGATCGAAAACACGGATCAACGGTCCAAAGATTACTCNGACATCGCACAGAAATTCCGCCCTGGTCATGCCGATTTCACCTATTGGGAAAAATACGGCATTCGCGACTATCGGGGGGGGGGACGCTCCTCAGCGCGGGAAACAGCCATGCGGGTTGCCGCCGGTGGCGTCGCCCGTAAGGTGTTGAGCCATATTCTGGGGGATGAATTCACCCTGCGCGCCGCCCTGGTTCAAATGGGTCCGCATCAGATCGATCGGGATCGCTGGGTTTGGGATGAGGTTGATAACAATCCGTTCTTCTGTCCCGATCCCGTCGCCGCCCAGGACTGGGCGAGCTATCTGGATGGTATCCGTAAGGCCGGGTCTTCCTGCGGCGCGGTCGTTGAGGTTGTGGCAGAAGGCATCCCGGTCGGCTGGGGTGCACCGGTCTATGGCAAGCTGGATTCCGATCTGGCATCAGCCCTGATGTCGATTAATGCGGTCAAAGGGGTTGAGATTGGCGCTGGATTCGGGGCTGCCGCCTTAACGGGCGAAGAAAATGCCGATGAGATCCGAATGGGTAATGACGGCAAGCCCCGCTTCCGGGCCAATAATGCGGGCGGCATTCTGGGTGGAATTTCCACCGGACAGCCGATCATTGCACGTTTTGCCGTCAAACCGACCAGTTCAATCCTGCAACCGCGCGACACCATCACCACAAGCGGTGAGGAAGCAGAAATCATCACCAAGGGTCGCCACGACCCCTGTGTTGGAATACGGGCTGTTCCCGTTGGGGAAGCCATGGTCGCGTGCACCCTGTTGGATCATTTGATGCGCCATCGCGCGCAATGTGGGTAACCCCCTTCCTGAAAGAGGCTGACATGACCAAATCTGAAAAGATCCACGCCCTGCCGGTGCCGGATGAGGCGACGCTTGACCCGGATTTGCAGAAGTATTTTGCAATTTGTCGCGAAAAGCTGGGCCTGTTACCCAATGTCCTGAAGGCATATAGCTTCCGACCCGCGCGCCTGCGGAAATTTATCGACAGCTATAATGAAATCATGCTGTCCGAAGGACCATTAAGCAAATTGGAGCGGGAAATGATTGCGGTCACGGTATCGTGCCGAAATCGGTGCCTGTATTGTCTGGTCGCCCATGGACAGGCGGTGCGTGCCCTGTCCGGGGACCCTGTATTAGGGGAAATGTTGGTGATGAATTACCGCATGGCGGAGTTAAGCGACCGCCACCGGGCCATGCTGGATTTCGTGTGGGACCTGACCGATGACCCTGAAAAGATTAATGAGGCCGCGCGCCAATCCCTGCGGGATGCCGGGTTCAGCGATGAAGGCATTTGGGACATTGCGGAGACGGCGGCGTTCTTCAATTACACGAACCGCATGGCCCATGCGGTCGAAATGATGCCGAACGAAGCCTATCACGGAATGAACCGGACTCCCAAGGATGGCTGACTCCGTTTCCCGATGAGTATGCCCGATCACGGTGCCAGTCATGCCGTGCTATCTTGTTAACCATTCCTTCAAACTATTGTTTCATCCTGTTGTTCAGAATCCGGTATAGTACTGGTTCGTGGCGCAGGCCTTTGGGGGAGGATCTGTTCCAAGGGTGAATATGGGGCGCTATAACAGGCGGAAATTTGGGGCGGACATTCTATGTCAGGTGGCAGATCGGTCTCTTTTGAGGTCTACTACCTCCAGTATGGTCGATGGCAGATTCATCATCGCTATCCGCTGAGCGAGCGGGAGGCTGCGATTGATGAGGCCAAGCGTCTGGATACACAGGGACATTTCGATGCCGCCTGTGTTGTTCGTGAAAGCTTTGACAAAGCCTCTGGCACCGCATCAGAATCCGTCATTTATCACAGCCCGAAGCTGAAGACCAANCCTCCGGTAACCAGCATTACGGCTGGCGCAGATGGGTCAGCCAGCCCGACCGCCGGCAGGAACACGACTAAAGCCGTGTTACGCAACGCGCCCAGTGGCTCCGCAGCGGCCAACGCTGCCGCTTTGGCTAAGCAGCGCGTCGCCGGTCAAAAAACAGACAATGCGAAAAAAGCCACCGGGAAAGAACCCGAATTGCGTCGCCCCCCAAAGGCCAATGAGGTTCAGGGGGATTCGGATTGGTCGGCTGCCATACCGAAGTTGATGATCGGTTTCCTGCTGGCCTGTCTGGTCGGTACCGGTGCTGGAATTGGCGCATTTTATGTCCTTAAGGGACTGACAATGGCCGGCCTGTCCTTTGGCTCCAAGACTGGCCAGATCCTTCTGGTGGGGGCCTGGCTGGCAGGGTGGATCGTAACCTTTGTGCCAATCTTGCGCCGTATCATGCGGAATATGCAGACGTCTTCGGCTCCGCAACAGCACCCAGAAACAGCCCCGACAATTGCTGAAAAGGCCAGTCCTGAAGCAGCCGCCCTGGCGGCGAAGGCATTGGAGGATGCCGCCGCACAATATGAAGAGGCGATTGCCCCTGAACAGGAAAGCTTGGACACGGTTCCCCCTTACGACGCGATACAAGAAGCCGATCTACACTCTATCGACCAGATTGATCAGGAAGCCCAGGAACCGGATTTGGAAGATGAGGCGGATGATCTCGAAGAAGACAGCGAAACAGTGCCCACACCGCCGCCGACCCAGGAACCGACCGGTCCTGGCCCATTGAGGAGCGCCTTACAGGAAATTGTAAACGATGCGAAGGCCGCATCGGCCAATACGCTGGATAAGGATCATTTTCTGCGATTCGGGGTCATCCTGTTCCTGGCGGGTGCAGCCGAAACGCTGGCGCGTCGCTTTAAGGTCGCAGCGAAAGAAGTTCGCAATATCCTGTGTGAACAGATCGAAGCGATGGGCGCGCCAACCGCGATGGCTAAGGGGTTCGCTGCAAATATTGACGAATATCTTTTGGATAAGCGGTTCTTTGAAATGTATTCACTGGGACGCGGCAGCGCGCTGAACCAGGGGCGCGATCCCAATGCGAGCTCTGGTTTCGCCGACGCCCTGAAAATGTGGAAGACCCCAAAAGCCGCGCCGGGTCAGAATACTGAGGCGAAAAACGATCCAAAGCACTATGATGACCCGTCTGAAGGACCGGGATCCTATGGCTTTGTATCGGTCTTATTCACCGATATCGTCGGTTCAACCAAAAATCAGCAGCAAAAAGGGGACGAATGGCTGATGAATGTGGTGCGCGCCCATAATGATATCGTGCGCGAGGCAATCACAAAATATGGCGGTCGAGAGATCAAGCATACGGGCGATGGCATCATGGCCTCCTTCCCCGCCGTTGTGAATTCGGTCGAAGCAGCGCTGTTGATGCAGGATGGTATCGCTAAATTCAGCACGATGATGAGCGATCTGGCGTTTGAGATATCCGTTGGCATCAGTGCCGGTGAACCCATTCATGAAAGCGGCGATTTGTTTGGAACGCCTGTAAACATGGCGGCGCGCGTCCTGTCCAAGGCCGGCCCCAGGCAAACGGCGGTCAGCAGCATCGTCCGGGATCTTTGCCAGGGTAAGAACTTCACATTCGAAGAGCTGGGTCAGTTCAATCTAAAGGGATTTGATCAACCGCAGGCCATCTATCAGGTGATCGACCGGCGCAAATCCGCACGTCCAGTGACCTCCGCCCCCGCGATGGATACTGTTCGCCAATGATCTGATTGCCCTGTTTTAGGGTTGTCCCAGGGGCGCTTTGAACTTTTCGGACAGATAAATGCCGATCAATACCAGAACCAAGGCGACCCCGTGATATATTTCAAAGGACTCGTTCAGGACGACAACGGCCATGCCGGCTGCGAAAATTGGAACCAGATTCATAAACACGCCCGCCCGGCTGGGCCCGACACGGTCCACCCCCTGAATGAAGAAAAGCTGCGCCAGGAAGGATGGAAAGATCGTGATCAATCCAACCACCAACCAGCCAAAGGGCGTGGGCCATTGCGACGCCCCCAGCATATATTCTATCCCGGCAAATGGGATGGACAGGACGAAAGCACTGGCGGCCATAACGGCAAACAGGCTGAGTGGTGAAACCGCGGGGCGGTTGCGCAGCGCGATTGTATAGCCAGCATACAGAATACTGGCGCAGATCATCAGAAGATCGCCCCGTTTGAATTCCAGGTGCAACAGACGGTCCAGGCTGCCCGCACTGGCAATGATGATGACCCCGCTGACCGTCAGGATCACCCCTAACAACTGAAGCCGGGTGATCCGGGTGCGATAGACCAGAAACGCCCCCATCGCGACGAATACGGGCATGGATCCTTGCAGAATCCCAATATTCAGCCCGCTGGTCGAATGTGCCGCCAGATAGAATAATCCATTAAAGGCAGAATATCCCAGGGCCCCCGCGATCGACAGGAAGACCAGGTTCTTGCGCAGGACCGGCCAGTCGCGTTTCAGATGGTGCCGCATGAAAATGCCACATAACAGCATCACGCCTGCCCATCGCCCAAGCACAACCAACATGGGCGAAACCTGCCCTACTGCTAATTGCCCCATAATGGCATTCCCGGCCCAGCACAGCATGGTGAATATCAGGAACAGATACGCCTCCGCATTTCTGCGTTGCAGCAGCGCGGCAGAGCCTGTCACGGAATCTGAATGCTGATCACTCACGGTATCACTCTCATTTTACAGCCATGGGCACTGGTTTGACCACACGGCACCCTGCTTTGCAATGAGGCGGCCCGGATCAGACCTTATGCTTCCATTTCGTTGAAAAGGCGTTTACAGGCCTGACGATCAATCTTATCCGTCCCGGTCTTGGGCAAAGTATCCAGATACAGAAACTGTCTGGGATATTTGTATGGCAGCAGGGTCGTCTTCACATAATCCTTTAATTCCGAAGACAAAGCATCATCCCCCGTAATACCGGGACCGGGTGCCACCGCGGCAACAAGGGTTGTTCGGCCATCTGCCAAGGTCAGACCCAGCACAGTGCATTCCGTTACCTTTGGATGCTCGTTCAGGCACAATTCGACCTCCAGCGGATAGACCCATTGTCCGCTGACCTTGATCAGGTCATCGGCGCGCCCACGGAAGAAGTAAAAGCCATCCTGGTCCACAACAAAGCGATCGCCGGTCCAGATCCAATCCCCGCGCATTGTCTCTGCGGTCTTGTCAGGGCGGTTCCAATAGCAGGGCGCGTCCGAATCACCCCGGATCCAAAGGATACCTTCTTCCCCCGGACCAACGGACTGTCCGTCCCGATCCGTCAGCTTCAATTCATATCCAGGCACGCGCTTGCCAGCCGATCCCAGCTTCTTCTGATCCAACGTGTTGGACAGATAGATATGCAGCACCTCTGTTGAGCCCAGCCCTTCCATGATCTCATGGCCAAAGCGCGACTTCCAGGCGGTGAAGACGTCGCCGGACAGGACTTCGGCTGCCGATATGCACAGTCTTACGCTAGACAGATCCGCCGTTGCCGCAGAGGGATGCTTGATCAGGGCCGTATACACCGTGGGCAGGGCAAAAAATAACGTCGGGCGACAGGTCTTGATCAGAGCAAACATACGCTCCGGGGTTGGGCGATCCGGCAGCAGCGCCGTGGTTGCGCCGGCGGCAAAGGGGAACGTTACCGAATTTCCAAATCCGTAGGCAAAGAATATCTTTGGGACAGAAAAGCAGATATCACTCTCCTGGATCTGCAAGACCCGCTTGGCATAGCTTTCCACCGTATAGGCCATATCGTGATGCAGATGCACGACGCCCTTGGGTTTTCCAGTGGATCCCGATGAATACATCCAGAAGGCCATATCATCGCGGGATGTATCGGCCTGC
This sequence comes from Rhodospirillales bacterium, assembly GCA_002696645.1. Classification (GTDB taxonomy): domain Bacteria; phylum Pseudomonadota; class Alphaproteobacteria; order UBA8366; family Aestuariispiraceae; genus Pacificispira. Next base: position 19,104 of record NZSA01000071.1, read on the forward strand.
GGCAGATCGGGGGATTGTTTGGATATCCAGGCCTTCCCCTCATCCGAATCCAACGCAATCAAATGTTTTGGGGACGATTGGGAAAACAGGCCCAGATGTTCTCCATGGGTCAGCGCGACCGTCGCAGCAGAATCCTCCAAAAAGAAAGCAATCTGATCCGCGGGAGACAGCGTGTTAATCAACAATGGCACCAGCCCGGCCCGCAGCGCCCCAAAGATGGCGGCGATGTAATCTGGACTGTCATTCAGAACCAGGACCAGCCTGTCCCCGCGCGTCAGTCCCAGATCCAGCAATCCATTGCCAATGCGACACGCCTGGGCGCAGATTTCCGCATAGGTCAGGCTTTCCCGTTCCGTCACAACGGCAACCTTACCCCCGCGCCCTGCTGCCAGATTATCAAACAGAATGGCGGACGCATTGTAGTGCTGCGGTACAGAAAATTGAATTTCCCGTGCGCCGGGCGTGTCATTGGGAACCGGATCAACAATCTGAGTCATTGGGGTCTATCCTCACAAACTATCGGGATTTTAAAGGCTCAGGCGGCGCGATGGGCGTCCAGGCCTGCCATGAATTTCGGGGCCAGCTTGCGCAGGCGATCATCGTCAATGCGCCCTGCCCGCCGGATGTAGCTATCCGCCAGATCCCAGGGAGAAAGCTCCATATGTTTGGCAAAATCCTCATACCAAAGGGCGCTACGGTTGGCGGCGACGACAATCTTTTCAACAATCGGTTTGCGGGCGGCCTGATAGGCAGGTAGCGCCTTTGAAACGTCACCATTTGCGTCGGTCATGGCACGAACAAGCGCAATCCCGTCCTCCATCGCCAGGCGGGTACCAGACCCGATGGAGAAATGTGCGGTGTGCAGGGAATCGCCCAGCAAAACCTTGTTGCCGTCATACCATGTGTCATTCCACAGCTTGGGGAAGTTCCGCCACAGTGACTTGTTTGCAACCAGGGGCGCGCCCTCCAGCACATCGGCGAATAGTTGTTCGCAGGTGACCCGGCTTTCTTCCTCAGACATATCGGCAAAACCTGCCGCCGCCCATGTTGCCTCATCCGTTTCAACAATGAATGTGCTCATATCCGGCGCATAGCGATAGTGGTGGGCATTGAATCGCCCCTTCGTCGTTTCACGGAAGCTTTGGGTCAGGGTATCAAAGGGTCGCCGTGCCCCGAACCAAACAAACTTGTTCGACAAGGGCTCTAAAACCGTCCCAAAAGACCCCGACTGGCGCACGATGGAATTCACCCCATCGGACCCGATTATCAGATCATAGTCCTGATAGGCACTGATATCCATTAAGGGGGTGCCAAATTGCGGCATCAGACCAACGGACCGGGCGCGTTCCGTCAGCAATTGCAATAGCTTCAACCGGCCAATCGCGGCAAAGCCAACACCGTCGATGGCAATGCGCGTGCCCGCATGATCCAGCGTCAGATCCCGCCACATTTCCATATGGGGCACAATCGCCGCATGCGTTTCTGGATCGTCACTTTGCAGGAAATCCAGCGCTGTATCGGAAAACACGACACCAAAACCCCAGGTCACATTTTCTGGATTCTGTTCGACGATATCGATCCGCGCATCGGCAAATGCCCGGCGCAGCAGATAGCCAACATACAGGCCCGCAGGCCCCCCTCCGATAACGGCAATGCGCATCCAGCGTCTCCTTATCATCCCAAATTAAACATTTTTATTATTCACCAATGTACATTATATTTACCAATAGACAATAATGGAATCAGGGGATGGATATGGTTTCGGAGTCTGAGGAACGCAGGGGAATTGGATCTGTTGATATTGCGATGTCCGTTCTGCGGGTCTTTGCCGCCGCATCGGAACCGCTGACCCTGAAAGAAGTTGGCGCGCGGACCGGCATGTCGACCAGCAAGCTGCACCGCTATCTGTCCAGTCTGGTCGCGCAGGGAATGCTGCGACAACGGGAGCGTTCCGGACGGTATGATCTGGGGCCCTTTGCGTCGGCCTTGGGGATTTCCGCCCTGGCACGAAATGATTTCGTCAACGAAACGGCCGCTATCCTGCCTGATTTGGTAGACAAGGTTGGGGCAACCGCGATGCTGTCGGTCCTGGGAGCCAGCGGGTCCACCATCGTGCGATGGCAGCGTGGCCGCAATCATGTCATAACAACATTGGGTCTGGGCACGGTGCTGCCCTTGCTGACATCAGCGACAGGTCAGGTTTTCCTGGCATTTAGCGCAGATGCGTTAACCCAGCCGCTTTTGCCGAAGGGACAGCGGTCCACAGCACCGATGCTAAAGGATCGCATTCGAAAACAAGGCTATGCCATGGCAGGAGGGAATTTCATCCCCGGCCTGTATGCCATTGCCGCCCCGGTTACCAATTGGCAGAATGAAGCGGAAGCTGTCGTGACCCTGATTTCCACAGATCCCGACTTAACCAACCCTGCCGGCCCCGCCCTTTCATCCCTGAAAGCTGCATGCCAGCAGGTATCTTTGGCTCAGCCAAAGGGCTGATACGCCATTCGAAACGAGGGTTCCTGAGAAATAAGTTGCGGTTTTTGGTCTAAAGTAGAACCCTATCGCTTCAATTTCGAAGATTGTCAGTCTGGCGGAATCCAGCCGGACGGCATAAAAACAGGAGAGACAGCATATGAATTTCTTGAAAACCACGATGACCGCAGTCGCGGCGCTTGCTGTAAGCAGTAACATTGCCTTTGCACAATGCGACGAAGTGCGGTTCTCGGATGTCGGCTGGACCGACATTACATCAACAACTGCCGCATCCAAGACCGTGCTGAAAGCACTGGGATATGACGTAGAAGTCAAATTGTTATCGATCCCGGTGACCTATGCCTCGATGAAAGCTGGTGACATTGATGTGTTCCTGGGCAACTGGATGCCGACGATGGAAGCAGATATCGCCCCCTATCGTGACGATGGCAGCATCGAAACACCCCGCGAGAACCTGGAAGGCGCCAAATATACTCTGGCGACCAACAAGGCCGGTGCCGATCTGGGGATCAAAGATTTTGCCGACATCGCCAAACATAAGGACGCCCTGGACGGAAAGATCTATGGGATTGAGCCTGGCAATGATGGCAACCGTCTGATCATGGACATGATTGAAAAAGACGCCTTTGGCCTGAAAGGGTTCGAGATCAAAGAAAGTTCCGAACAAGGCATGTTGGCCCAGGTCGACCGCCTGTCAAAACGCGACGAACCGATCGTATTCTTGGGCTGGGAACCCCATCCAATGAACGCAAATTACGATATGAGCTATCTGACAGGGGGTGATGACTATTTCGGCCCCAATCTGGGCGGCGCGACGGTTTATACCAATGTCCGCAAGGGCTATATTCAGGAATGCCCGAATGTTGGTGCCTTCCTGAACAACCTGAAATTCTCTTTGGCCATGGAAAATGAAATCATGGCGGCGATCCTGAACGATGGGAAAGACCCGGATGACGCAGCCGCTGCCTGGTTGAAAGCCAATCCTGGCGTTCTGGATGCCTGGCTTGCCGGCGTCACCACCAAAGACGGTGGCGATGCGATGGCGGCTGTGAAGTCCAGCCTGGGCTTGTAAGAAATACCCCCTCCCACCTCCAGTGGGAGGGGTTTTTACTTCCCCACCCGCCACCCTGATCAAAGGAATGGCCCCCTATGGAATGGATAAGCGAAACAAAAATCCCTGTTGGTCAGACAGCGAAGACCGTCTTTGATTGGCTGCAAACCCATGGCGGATGGTTCTTTGATGGCCTGTCTGTTGCAATGGAAACGCTGATCGAAAGCCTGCTTTGGGTCATGCAAACGCCACCTCCCTTGGTCATCGTTGGCATCGTTGTCGCCCTGACATGGCTTGCGCACCGCAACTGGAAGATAACCCTGTTCGTGCTGTTGGGTTTCCTGTTCATCCTGAATCAGGGCTATTGGGAAGAAACCACGGAAAGCCTGACACTGGTTCTGTCCGCCTGTGTCGTCTGCATGGCGATTGGGGTTCCGATTGGCATTGCCAGTGCCCATCGCCCCCGGCTGTATCAAGCCATGCGCCCGGTGCTGGACCTGATGCAAACCCTGCCTACTTTCGTTTATCTGATCCCTGCCATTGTCTTCTTTGGAATTGGCATGGTGCCGGGATTAATCGCAACCGTGATTTTCGTTATCCCCGCCCCCATTCGACTGACGCATTTGGGGATTTCAAATACGCCAACCCCGTTGCTGGAGGCCGCCCGGGCCTTTGGCGCAACGCCCAGCCAAACGCTGTGGAAGGTGGAACTGCCCTATGCCCTGCCGCAAATCATGGCGGGNCTGAACCAGACCATCATGCTGTCTCTGTCTATGGTCGTGATCGCAGCCCTGGTTGGGGCCGACGGCCTGGGCGTGCCGGTCGTCAGGGCGTTGAATTCCGTGAACACGTCGCTGGGCTTTGAAAGCGGATTTATCATTGTCGTGGTGGCGATCATGCTGGACCGTATTCTGCGCATCGAAAGGCGTGACAAATGAGCGATGCTGTAATTTTTGATAATGTCTCCATTGTCTTTGGGAAACAGCCAGCCGCCGCCCTGCCCGCCATGGATGCAGGCCAGACACGCGGTGAAATACAGGCAGAAACCGGCCAGGTGCTGGGCGTCCACAATTGCAATCTGACTGTGGCACAAGGGGAAATCCTTGTCCTGATGGGTCTGTCTGGGTCAGGCAAATCCACCTTGTTGCGGGCGGTGAACGGCCTTAATCCTGTGGTGCGGGGATCGGTTTCCATCGATGGCGGCGACGGGATGGTCAATATTACACAGGCCGATCCTGCAACCCTGCGCAAAATGCGTCTTTCCTGCATCGCGATGGTGTTTCAGCAATTCGCCCTGCTGCCGTGGCGCAATGTTGTGGATAATGTCGCCCTGGGCCTGGAACTGGCCGGGATGGACCGGGATCAGCGCGAAGCACAGGCCCGCAAGCAATTGGATCTGGTCGGCCTGACCGATTGGGCCGATCGAAAAGTTGGCGAATTGTCAGGCGGCATGCAACAGCGAGTCGGCCTGGCCCGTGCCTTTGCCACCGATGCCCCAATTTTGTTGATGGATGAGCCTTTTTCGGCCTTGGATCCATTAATCCGGACCCGGTTGCAGGATGAATTACTGGACCTGCAGGCTCGCCTAAAACGGACTATCATCTTTGTCAGCCATGACCTGGACGAGGCCTTTAAACTGGGCGGCCGCATCGCAATCATGGAAGGCGGGCGCATCGTTCAATGCGGTACACCGCAGGAAATCATCCGCGCCCCAGCCAATGACTATGTGGCTGACTTTGTCGCCCATATGAATCCGCTGGGCGTTCTGTGCGCGCAGGATGTCATGGTGGATGGCACAGCCCCGGCTGATGCGCCAGAAGTTGCCCATGATCTGACCGTGAACGAAGTCATCAAGATCAGCCGGACAACCGAAGTCCCCATTCGGGTGCTGCAAGATGGGAAACCGGTCGGTATCATTACATCCAATGATATTCTGGACAATCTGGCCAAGTAGGCGACACCCTTTTGGGGCCTAATATCTAGACATAACGCAGCCGTAGGTCGCTGATCACGTCATTTAAAGGCCCGATATTCTCATTGGCACGCGCAAGCAAGATCGCCCCTTCAAGCGAGGACAGGATAAGGCGCGCTTCCTGCTTTTTCTGGGTGGTTGCCTCAAGCAGTTCAATATTGACCCGGAAAAAATCAGCCACGATCACGCGCACAGACCTTGGGATATCGGCACCTTCTGCCGCCAGAATACCGCACAGACACATCTTGCCGTCATCCTGATAGGAATTTCGAAATAATTCACCGTAAGCGGCGATCCTGTCAGACACGGTTCCCGGTTGCCGCAGCACCGCACCGGCCTGTTCCAAGAAATGCGCGGCATACCGTTCCGCCAGAACCCGAACCAGATCATCCTTGTTCGGAAAGTGCTTTAGGATCTCTGCACGCTCCATGTCCAGACTGGCCGCAACATCTTCGATGTGAAAACCGTTAAAGCCATGCTGACGCACGATCGCTTCCGCAGCATCCAGAATATCTGTTCGCATATCAGGCTCTTGCAAACGCCCCATATTCCATACCTCCCACTCGATACTTTTTATTCAAGGCGTGCCTGGATGGACGCACGCGCGCCGTGCCGATGCTGCACAGGCAATGTATTCCAAAACCTCAAACACACTCTATACGCATTCTTGTCGCAACGACACTCTTACACAGTGCGACATATTCAGAATCCTGTAATCCATTCTAGGGTGATCTGAAAAATCCCTTGCGACATCTTGGGCACATGGCTAGTGTTGCGCCGAATTTGGTTGAAACTGAAACCAAACTGATACGCAACTGGGGTATCCGATGCGCGCAAACGCTGCGACCACAATCATGGCCGACAAAGCCAAAACTGGTAAAACCACCACCGGAGTCTAGCGAGACCCCGCGCATCCGACTATAGCAAAACTGCTTCATCGGGCCGGGTTCTCCCCGGCCCTTACCGTATCTGGGCCGGAATGCCCTGCCCCGCTTCAAACCAAAAAGACGAACAGAAAAGAAGGAATATAGAAATGGGTTACAAAGTAGCCGTTGTTGGCGCAACGGGAAATGTCGGACAGGAAATCCTGAAGATCATGTCCGAACGTGGATTTCCCGCCGACGATATCATCGCCTTGGCCTCGGAATCTTCCGTAGGCAAACAGGTATCTTATGGTGATACTGAGACCCTGAAAGTCCAGGCCCTGAAGCATTTTGACTTCAAGGGCACAGATTTCGTTCTCTCCTCTCCTGGCGCAACAGTCAGTGCGGAATATTCTCCAAAGGCAGCGCGGGCAGGCGCGGTTGTCATCGACAACACGTCACATTTCCGCATGGATCCGGACGTACCGCTGGTCGTGCCAGAGGTGAACCCGCACGCCCTGAAAGATTTTGGCAAAAAGAACATCATCGCGAACCCGAATTGCTCCACCATCCAATTGGTGGTCGCCTTGAAGCCGGTCCACGATCTGGCCGGGATCAAGCGCGTCGTGGTGTCGACCTATCAATCAGTCTCTGGATCTGGCAAGGCCGGGATGGATGAATTGTTCAACCAGACCCGCGGCGTCTTTGTGAATGACCCGATGGAACGCAATAAGTTCACCAAGCAGATCGCGTTTAACGTCATCCCCCATATCGATGTCTTCATGGATGATGGTGGGACCAAAGAAGAATGGAAGATGACCGTTGAGACGAAGAAGATCCTGGATCCCAAGATCAAACTGCACGCAACCTGTGTGCGGGTTCCCGTCTTCATCGGCCATGCCGAAGCGGTAAATATGGAACTGGAAAAAGACGTCAGCGTCGAAGAAATCCGCAAGGCATTGTCCAAGGCGGAAGGCTGTATCGTCGTCGACCATCGCGCCGATGAAGGCTACGTCACCCCGGTCGAATGCGCCGGAGAAGACGCCGTCTACATCTCTCGTATTCGCGATGATGCGACACAGGACAACACCGTGTCCATGTGGGTTGTGTCAGATAACCTGCGCAAAGGGGCTGCCCTGAACACCGTCCAGATCGCCGAGCGCATGATCAAGGACGGCTTGGTCTGACCAGACGTGAACCAAGGGGGGGTGATGTAAACTATCGCCCCCCTGAGGAGCGCAGCGTCTCGAACCGCATTTCCGGTCCCTCCATCCGCGTCACACCCGTGCAGGTGGGTGTTCAGAGCCACAAGCGCCAATAAGGCCTGCCGCCCTGGACCCCGGATCAAGTCCGGGGTGACAATGGTGCAGATAATTGCCTCCTCACCCTGAAGAGCAAAGCGTCTCGAACCGCATTTCCGATCCCTCCATCCGCGTCACACCCGTGCAGATGGGTGTTCAGAGCCACAAGCGCCAATAACGCCGGCCGCCCTGGACCCCGGATCAAGTCCGGGGTGACAATGGTGCAGATAATTACCCCCTCACCCTGAAGAGCAAAGCGTCTCGAAGGGTGTGCCTATTGTTGGCACCGGACGCGTAGCCCTCCTTTGAGACGCTGTTGGCCCGCCAACAATGCTCCTCGCCACATCCCTGATGGCGAAACTGCTTTTCCCAATTGTGGGACTTGCTGTTTCCGGTCGGATCGGAAACCATTGCGACCTGTAAGCACAGGAGACCAGAATGTCTGACAGCAAACCCATTTCCGCCGAACGGCAAGAATTCTATGATGAGATTCGCCCGCTTAACATGACCCCCTTGTGGGAGGTCTTGCATGCCCTGGTGCCAAAAGCGCCGGCGACCCGCGTCACCCCTGTGCGATGGCGATATGAGGATGTGCGCCCCTATCTGATGAGCAGTGGAGAATTGATCACTGCAAAGGAAGCAGAGCGGCGCGTCCTTATCCTGGAAAATCCAGGCTGTCCGGGGGAAAGCTCTGCGACCGGGACCTTGTATGCGGGCCTGCAACTGATTCTGCCGGGGGAAATCGCGCCGTGCCACCGACATACCCAATCGGCCCTGCGCTTCATTGTTGAAGGAGATGGTGCCTATACTGCCGTGGATGGCGAACGCGCCATTATGAAAGAATTTGATCTGATCCTGACGCCCAGTTGGCAATGGCATGATCACGGCAATCACAGCGACGGCCCCATGGTGTGGCTGGACGGTTTGGACATACCGACATTGCGCTTCTTTGATTCCGGCTTTGCCCAGCAAGGCAATGACGAGTACCAACTGGATCGACGCCCGCCTGGCTTCAGCCGCGCACAATTTGGGCGAAACATGCTGCCCGTTGGCTATGACGCGCCGAAATCCAGCCCGGTTTTCCACTATCCCTATGCTGAATACCGGCAGGCACTGGAGGATATGAAAGACTCCACCGAATGGGATCCCCATCAAGGCCTAAAGCTGGAATTCATCAATCCTGCAACCGGGGGGCCGATGATGCCAACCATCTCCGGCTTCGTGCAGTTGTTGCCTAAAGGGTTCAAAACCGAACCCTACCGCGCGACAGATGCGACGGTGGTGACGGTAGTAGAAGGGACCGGATCCGTTCAGATTGGCGACACAAGGTATGACCTGAAACCACGCGACACATTTGTTATCCCAAGCTGGCATACCGTCACCTATAACCCGGCAGAAGATGTGACCTTATTCGCATTTTCCGACAAGGGTATGCAGCAGAACCTGAATATCTGGCGCGAAGAACGCATCACTGGATAATCCCATTCACGCATTCCCTTTTCAGTCAGGAGTTCCAAAATGCCCAACTATGCCTTTCCCGTGCCGCCTGTAACGTCGGTGCCGGTCCAGGGTTCAGACGCCCAGTTTCCGGTCCGCAACATCTATTGCGTCGGGCGGAACTATTGGGCGCATCGTGAAGNAATGGGCGTGACCGNTCGCGATCCCCCATTCTTTTTCACCAAATGCCGCGACGCCATTGTCTATTGCGCGCCCGGGGCAACGGTAGACGTCCCCTACCCACCCGAAACATCGAACTATCACCATGAAATCGAACTGGTCGTCGCCATCGGCAAGGAAGGCAGCAACATTTCCAAAGACGAGGCTGTGTCCTATATCTTTGGCTATGCGATCGGCCTGGACATGACCCGCCGCGACCTGCAAAGCCAGGCCAAGGATAAAGGTCGCCCCTGGGACAACGGTAAGAGCTTCCAGTATGCCGCCCCGATGGGGGAAATCGTCCCAATCGCAAAGACCGGGGAGATCGTTGATGGGCGCATCGCCCTGTCGGTGAATGGAAAAATACGCCAGGAAGCGCCGATGGATGAGATGATTACCTCTGTCAGTGAAACCATCGCCGATCTGTCGCGGTTTCACACATTATATCCAGGCGACCTGATCATGACAGGGACGCCCGCCGGGGTCGGGGCCGTCGTTGCAGGCGATATCCTAGAAGGATCTGCCGAAAAGGTCGGTGCCTTGCGGGTAAAAATCGTCTGAGAATGAACCGTCCCCCTGCGTTAAAGTGAACTGCGCCGCGCACGTTAGGGATATCGTGCGCGGCGTCCTCATCTTCACGCTTAGGGGGTATCGAGACTGCATCATAGCGCATTTTTCGACATTGCACGCCCGCAAAGATGCATTATAGTGCAGCGACGCGCGGCATGGACCAAAGTTTCCGGAAGAGAGGCAGTCTAGCGCTTGACCCTGAGCAGTCTTGTACGCTCTGATAGCGGCGATTGCACAAGGAGCATGGCCTTTCGGATGGTTTAAGCCACTCAGGCTCCGCGTAAATTTTTAGAACACACGACCTCCGCTTACCTTAAGGGTGGTCATACCAGGGAGACAAAGGAATGAAAAAGACATTACTGGCAGCGGCATTCGGCGCTGCGCTGGCTACAGCACCGGCCTTTGGACCGGCCTATGGCGCGTCACACAGTGATCCTGTGAAGATCGGGTTTGTCACCACGCTGACAACGCCTGCTGCGGTCATCGGCAATGACATGAAAGCCGGTTTCGACCTGGCTATTGAACATATTGGCGGCGAAATGGGTGGCCGCAAGGTTGAGGTCATCTATGAAGATGACGGATTCAAGCCGGAAACCGGCAAGCAAGCCGCCGACAAGCTGGTCACCCAGGACAAGGTTGATTTTGTGACCGGCTATATCTGGTCCAACGTATTGCTGGCTTCTGCCAAGTCCGTTCTGGATACGGAAACCTTCTTAATCAGCGCGAATGCGGGCCCGTCTCAATTGGCTGGCAAGGCTTGCGACAAGAACTTCTTCTCCGTGTCCTGGCAGAATGACCAGACCCCGATGGCATTGGGCGAAGCATTGAACGCCGATGGCGTAAAATCCGTTTACATCATGGCCCCGAACTATGCCGCAGGCAAAGACATGGTTGCCGGTGTGGAGCGTACCTTTAAAGGGGAAATCAAAGGCAAGGATCTGACCAAATGGGGTGCGGATGCACAGCTCGACTTCTCCGCTGAATTGGCAAAAGCCAAGGCTTCGGGCGCAGAAGCGATCTGGGTTTTCTATCCTGGTAAAGCCGGTGGTGCCTTCATCTCCCAGTACACCCAGGCGGGCCTTGCTGATTCGATGAAACTCTACAGCGTGTTCACCGTGGATGCGATTTCTCTGCCCAGACTGAAAGAAGCAGGCCTGACGGGCGTTCTTGGATCGATGGCGACCCAGCATTGGTCACCGGATATGGACAATGAGGCCAACAAAAAGTTTGTTGGTGACTTCCTGGCCAAAAACGGCACCTATCCATCCTACTACGCCCAGCAGGCTTATGATGCCGTCATGCTGATCAAATCTGCTGTCGATGCTGTTGGTGGTGATCTGACCGACAAGGATGCGGTTCGCGCAGCCCTGGAAAAGGCTGATTTCAATTCCACTCGTGGCAATTTCAAGTTTGGTAGCAACCATTTCCCAATTCAGAATTTCTATCTGCGGGAAGCTGTTACCGATGCAGAAGGTCGCTGGACGACAAAGATCAAATCCACTGTTTATACCGATCACCAGGATACTTACGCTGCTGACTGCAAGATGTAAAATTCCGAGATTTGCCGAAACGGGGCGGGTCAGAAATGGCCCGCCCCGTTTTCTTTTGCATTGGCTTTCGGCCCATTAGACCTGATCAAGAAATCGAAAACCACGCCAGCCTTTTCGTGATGCGATCCTTGAGTAAAATTTCACGAATTTTCGAAAATAATTAATTTTTACGAAATTAATGCTTGCGCAAGTTTTAGTGAAACGTTTAGCTTCAACTCAATGATAACGACAAATAATGCATCATATCTCATTGAACAAAGTTGCACACAGGGAATGATGCATTATAGTGCAGGGAATTCTGGTGAGTTATAGATGAATCTGTCTTAAAAGTATCCCGACCGGCATCAACTGTTAACTGGGATACATCCACTGAGATTTGTGAATTCATCTGATTGTGACGAGGAAACTGCTCAATGCTGAAGGCTCCACAATGAGGAGTGCATGGAAATGAAGAAGGCATTAAAAGCAGCGGTTTTCGGACTGTTTCTAACGGCGACGCCTTGGGTTGGTGCAGCATCCGCTGCAGACAGCGCACCCGTAAAAATTGGTTTCGTAACAACACTGACGACCCCCGCCGCAGTTATCGGCACCGACATGAAAAATGGCTTTGATCTGGCCCTTGAGCATATTGGTAGGGAGATGGGGGGCCGCAAAGTCGACGTTTTTATGGAAGATGATGGCTTTAAACCAGAAACCGGCAAACAGGCCGCAGATAAGTTGGTCACTCAGAAAAAGGTAGATTTTGTAACCGGCTTCATCTGGTCTCACGTGTTACTGGCATCGGTTAAATCTGTTTTGGATAGCGATACGTTCTTAATCAGCGCGAATGCAGGCCCGTCTCAATTGGCAGGAAAAGGCTGTAATAAGAACTTCTTCTCTATCTCCTGGGCAAATGACCAAATCCCCATGGCAATGGGGGAAGCATTGAATCAGGAAAGTGTTAAGTCTGTCTATATCATGGCGCCTAACTATGCGTCAGGAAAAGACATGATGGCTGCTGTTGAATTGACCTATAAAGGGGAGATCAAAGGGCGGGATATGACCAAATGGGGGTCGGAAACGCAGCTCGATTTCTCCGCCGAACTGTCTAAGGCCAAAGCCTCTGGCGCAGAAGCCCTGTGGGCCTTCTATCCTGGCAAGGCAGGCGGCGCATTCGTCTCTCAATTCATGCAAGCAGGCCTGGCTGACACGATGAAGCTCTACACCGTCTATACGTTGGACGGTATTTCCCTGCCAAAAATGCAAGAGGCCGGCTTAACTGCCGCCCTAGGGTCTCGTGGCACACAAAACTGGTCACCAGATATGGACAATGCTGCAAACCAGAAATTCGTGAGCGATTTTCTGGCAAAACATGGCACCTACCCTTCTTTCTATGCCCAACAGGCCTATGATGCTGTCATGTTGATCAAATCCGCAGTTGATGCAGTGGATGGTGATCTCTCCGACAAGAACGCCGTGCGGGCTGCGCTGGAGAAGGCAGACTTCGCGTCAACCCGTGGCAAGTTCAAGTTCGGTAATAACCATTTCCCGATCCAGGATTTCTATCTTCGGGAAGTGGTTGCGGATTCAGAAGGCCGATGGACCACAAAAATCGTTTCTAGGATTTTTACGGACCATCAAGATCCTCACGCCGTTGACTGCAAGATGTAATACACTATGACAAGCGGCGGCGTGGCGTGCTTAGGGAATGGGCCATCACGCCGCCGTTTTAAAATGAATGTGCGTCGCGTATAAGAAATGGCAATGAACATGCTGCAACGGGTGATCCGGTAAAAGCAGCAGTCTTTTAATTAGTGATGAACCGGGGATGGGCATGGATAGCGCACTACTGATCACACAGTTGTTGAATGGGATGCAGCTGGGCATTTTGCTGTTTCTGCTGGCCGCTGGCCTGACGCTGATTTTCGGCATTATGGATTTTATCAATCTGGCGCATGGCTCTTTCTATATGGTTGGGGCCTATTTAAGCGGGACCCTGGTGGTCCTGTTGGACAGTTTTGTGCTGGGCGTGTTGCTGGCGATCCCCCTGACCATGGCGGTTGGCTATGTCACGGAGATTTTGATCGCGCGCTCGCTGTATCTGCGGGATCATCTGGACCATGTTCTGGCAACATTCGGCATCATCCTGATATTTGATACTGTCACGCATCTGATCTGGGGCGCTGAGGGTATGGTCATTCCCCTGCCCGCATGGCTGAACGGTCAAATCACCCTCACGGAAACAATCCAACTGCCTAGTTATCGTATCGCGATTATCTCTGTCGGTCTGCTGGTCGCCATTGGTTTGTATTATGTTGTCAGCAAGACACGCCTTGGCATGTTGATCCGCGCCGGTGCCTCCAATCGCACCATGGTGCAGGCGTTGGGCGTCGATATTAAAGTATTGTTCAGCCTGGTCTTTGCCGCTGGCGCGGCTATCGCCGGCTTGGCCGGGATGATGATTTCGCCCATTACCGGGGCCTCTATCGGGATGGGCAATGACATTATCATTGTCGCCTTTGTCGTGATCATCATTGGCGGGATTGGATCAATCAAAGGGGCCTTCGTCGGGGCCTTGATCGTTGGCATGATCGACACTTTGGGACGGTCCTATCTGGATCAACTTTTAAAGCTGTTCATGCAGACAGGAACCGCGGAAACGGCCGCCCCGGCGATTTCCGCAATGCTGATCTATATTCTAATGGCTATCATTTTGGCGGTGCGTCCTCAGGGCCTTTTCCCGCCTAAGGTCCGATAAAACGCAAGCAAGCATAAGGGATGGGCATGCGCACTTCCAATTTTCTGACTCCCAAATGGCTTTTCAGTATCGCGATACTGCTGCTGTTGGCTATGACACCAATCCTGGCGGATATTTTCGATCAGGCTTTCTATCTCAGTATCGCAACACGGATTCTGATCCTGACCATCGCCGCGATCAGCCTGAATTTTATTCTGGGCTATGGCGGCATGATCAGCCTGGGACATGCGGCCTTTATCGGCATTGGCGCCTATTGTGTCGGCATTCCCATTTATCATGACTATAGTTCAGGATGGTTGCATATCTTTCTGGCCGTCAGCGTCAGTGCGGTTTTTGCCCTGATTACCGGGGCAATCAGCCTGCGCACCAAGGGCGTTCATTTCATCATGATCACCATGGCCTTCGCTCAGATGGCGTTCTTTCTATTCCTGTCATTGGATGAATATGGTGGGGATGACGGTTTGACGATTTGGTACGACAGTGAATTCGCCAGCGGAATCGATATCGATGATCCAACCATCTTTTATTACATCTGTTTCGTTTCCTTCCTGGCAGTGATGTACCTATATCACCGCATTGTTGGGTCCCGCTTTGGACGGGTCATTCGGGGCGCGAAATCCAATGAAAAGCGGATGCAGGCTTTAGGATACAACACCTATAACTATCGCCTGGTTGCCTATGTGATTTCTGGATCGATCTGCGGTTATGCCGGGGCCTTGATGGGGAACTACACCAATTTCATCAGCCCGGATATGATGGGCTGGACCCGGTCGGGTGAATTGATTTTCATGGTCGTTCTGGGGGGAACCGCAACAGCATTCGGTCCGATCTTTGGCGTGCTTTCCTTCCTGGTGTTGGAAGAGATGATTCCCGATCTGATGGATATGGTACACAACGGCGCTGGATTCTATTGGCACCTGCCATTTGGCTTGATTCTGCTGTGTGTCGTCCTGTTCGTGCGGGGTGGAATTTCTGGATTTTTGGATCGGTTGGGCAAACGATGACTGTACTTTTAGAAGTCCGTGGGCTGTACAAGACCTTCGGCGGCGTCACCGCCACAAAGAACGTATCCCTGGATGTGATCGAGGGGGAAGTCCATGCCATTATCGGGCCAAATGGCGCGGGCAAGACAACCCTGATCTCTCAGCTATGCGGAGAACAATTCCCGGATGCGGGCAAGGTCCACTTTAATGGTCGCGATATCACCAAGGCATCTGGTCCGGCCCGCGCGAAAATGGGCATCGCACGCTCCTTCCAGATCACGACCGTATTTCAGGACATGACCCTGCTGGAGAATGTCGCCTTGGCGGCACAGGCCCATGATGGGCATTCCTTCCGGTTCTGGCGTAACGCCAATAGTGAGCCGGAAATCAACCGTCAGGCCATGGAGCGGCTAAAAGAGGTTGGTCTGGACGCGAAGGCGATGGTGCTGTCGCGTGAAGTCTCCCACGGCGAACACCGCCAGTTGGAAATCGCGATGGCCCTGGCGACAGCGCCTAAAATGCTGTTGCTGGACGAGCCCATGGCCGGGATGGGATCCGAGGAAAGCCAGCGCATGATTGAGATTCTACAGCGTTTCCGGGGTCAGAAAACCATGCTTTTGGTGGAACATGATATGGATGCGGTATTTGCCCTGGCGGATCGGATTTCGGTGTTGGTATATGGTGAAATTATCGCCACAGATACACCAGACGCCATCCGCGATAATGAGGCAGTGAAACGCGCTTATCTGGGTGAGGAGGCCTGATCATGCTGACTGTATCGGGCTTAAAAACATTTTACGGCAACAGCCAGGCTTTGTTTGGTATGACCCTGGAAGTGCGCGCCGGGGAAGTCGCCACTCTGATGGGCCGCAATGGCATGGGCAAAACGACAACTGTTCATTCAATCATGGGCATCATTCAATCACAGGAAGGCGATATTCAGTATGAAGGTCAGTCCATTCGCGGCCTGTCATCTTATGCTGTTGCGCGTCGTGGAATCGGATTGGTGCCCGAGGGACGTCAGATATTCCCAAACCTGACCGCGCATGAAAACCTTGTCGCCACAGCCGCCAATTGGGGTAATCAGAAGACCCCCTGGACTGCTGATCGTATCTATGACCTTTTCCCAGGCCTTGCCGCACGCCGCAGCAGTATGGGAAACCTGCTGTCAGGTGGGGAACAGCAAATGCTTGCCGTCGGTCGGGCGCTGATGACAAATCCAAATCTGCTGATCCTGGATGAAGCCACAGAAGGCCTTGCGCCCCTGATCCGAAATGAGATTTGGAAAAGCCTGGAAGCATTGAAGGGCGAAGGCCTGTCAATCCTTGTGATCGACAAGAATGTCAAAGACCTGGCCCGCATTGGCGATCGTCATCACATCGTGGAAAAGGGCCGTGTCGTCTGGACCGGCAACAGCCAGGAGTTATTGGCGGACGAAGAACTGATGCATCGCTATCTGGGCGTTTAAAGCACTTCGTTATCGTACGATGCACGGTTTTGTATCCTTGCCCCACAGGCGTAAATGTAGGTTTATTCGCATCGATTCTGTCCGTACCACCTCACTCTTGCTTGATCCTGAATGGGCCGTGGGGTAGTGATACTGCGAAGGTCGCGCGGGCAACGGCGACCACCCTATAGGATGCTAGGAAACACCCATGACCTTATCACTGAAACATATTAAAAAGCTGGCCGCCGTTGGCGCGATGGCGGTTCTTCCCGTTTTGGCAGCGGCCCCTGCGGCCCAGGCCGAAACCCGCGTGACCTATAAGTCCGCAAGTTCCAGTTCGTCCTATTATCAAATGGCCGTGCAATTGGCCGAGGCGATGAAGGCCGGCACCGATGGCGGCATCATTGTTACGGTTGAAGAAAGCCAGGGCTCTGTCCAAAACGTGATGGAAGTGATCGGGCGCACCGGTAATTATGTCTTCACCACGCCCCCGGCCCTTGTTGGCCTGGCGCAGGGCGGCAAGGCGATGTTTGAAGGCAAACAGAGCCCGCGTTTTGATGAGATCCGCGCGCTGTTCCCAATCCCCTCTCTGACCATGCATTTTGTCATGAATGCAGACAGTGGCGTCACCGATTTCGCCAGCCTGGATGGCAAGACGCTGCTGATTGGCAAGGGCAGTTTTGGTGCAAAAGAAGGGGCAAAGTATCTGGAATTGTTTGGCCTGGACAGTAAAGTGACCCTGGCGGATGTGGAGCTTTCCAATGCCGTGTCGGCCCTTAAAAATGGTCAGATCGATGGCTTTGTCACCGCAGGCTCTTACCCTGCCCCCAATGTGATTGAGGCCGCTGCCAGCACCAAAGTTACCATCCTGTCACTCAGCGATGATCAGATCACCCAGACGAAACGTCTGAAGGTGACCATCCCGGCGGGGACCTATGCCGATCAGACCACCGATATCACGACGACCGGCCTGCCTGTGGTTGCCTATACGACAACAGACATGGATGAAGACACCGCCTATCAATTGACCAAGACCTATTGGGAAGGCAAATCCAAGCTGGGGGCAGATGCCGCCTGGTGGAATGGTGTTTCCCCGGAAATGCTGTCGAATGTCACCGGCAAACTGCATCCAGGCGCCTTGAAATATTACATGGAAGTCGGTTTCCCTGTGACCGACGCACAGATGTAAAACACTTCAGATCAATTAAGAAGTGGGACAGCCCCGGTGGGAAACCGGGGCTGTCTTGTTTACTATATCAGAGGTTGGGAAATGCTGACGGCAGGCGCATCACGATGGATCTGGATTGCACTCGGGGCGACATCCATCACATTTCATTTGTGGCTGATTTTTTCAGGACTGGTGCCCAACCTTCTGTCCCGCCCCTTGCATATGGCCCTGGCCCTGCCCTGGGCGATGATCTTTATCGCCCGCAACAGTATTGAGCGGATCTCCGGCGCTGTTCTGGGCAGCCTGGGCCTTGCCGCCTGTTTGTGGATCGCCTGGAACCATGCCCCCCTGTCGGACCAATACGGATTTCTGGATGGCACATTCCAGGTCGGGATCGCGGTCATCCTGTTGGTNACNGTNNTGGAAATGGCNCGNCGNGCGATNGGCTGGCCNCTGCCNTTGGTNGCNTCNANNACNCTGCTGTATGGANTNTTCGGNCAATATATCCCTGGNGAATTCGGCCATCCGGGAACGCCGTTGAACAGCTTTCTGGGCACGCTGACGATTGCTGAAGGCGGAATTTGGGGCAGCTTGACCGGGGTTTCAGTCTCCATCGTCGCCATTTTCGTCATATTCGGGTCCGTCCTGAATGCGGGAGAGGCCGGGCAAGGCTTCATGAATGTCGCTGCAGCCGTCGCAGGGCGTCTGCGTGGGGGCGCGGCCAAGGTATCAGTTCTGTCTTCCGCGCTGTTTGGATCCATCTCTGGCTCAGCCAGTGCGAATGTTGCATCGACAGGGGCGATTACGCTGCCCGCCATGACGCGATTGGGCTATCCCAAATCGCTGGCAGGCGCGGTGGAGGCTGTGGCCTCCTCTGGCGGTCAGATCATGCCGCCCCTGATGGGGGCCGGGGCCTTTGTCATGGTGGAATTAACCGGAACCCCCTATACCGAAATCATGGCCGCCGCCCTGTTGCCAGCCTTTCTGTATTTTGCGGCATGCTGGGTCGGCATAGATGCCTTTTCCATGCGCTATAAACTGGAAGGGCTGCCAAAGGATCAACAGCCCGGCCTGCGCCCTGTGCTAATTACAGCTGCCTTCTTCATGGTGCCGTTTTCCGTATTGCTGTGGTTTATGTTCTATACCGGTTTCACACCACAATACGCCGCTTGTCTGGCAATTCTGGCCGGGGCCGTCCTGTTGCTATTGGATGCGAAACTGACCTTCAACGGACCGCGGACCCTGGATCGGATTATCAGTGTCTGTCTGAACGCGGGTCAGCAAATAGCCACCATCGCCTCAATTATCCTCTGCGCCTCCATCATCATCGGGGTGTTGGGCATTACCGGGCTGGGCGTCAAGATCACATCCCTAATCCTGTCAGGGTCAGGCGGGATGCTATGGCCGGCACTGTTGCTGACAGCGGCAGCATGCCTTGTTCTGGGAATGGAGGTTCCGACAACCGCAGCCTATGTCATCTGTATCTCCGTCGCAGGGCCCGCCTTAACAGAATTGGGATTACAGCCGCTACAGGCCCACCTGTTCGTCTTCTGGTTTGCGCTTTTAAGCACCATAACCCCGCCTGTCTGTGGCGCGGTATTCATCGCAGCAGGCATGGTTGGTGAAAATTGGCTGAAAGTCGCTGGCAAGGCGATGGCGCTTGGTATCGGATTGTATCTGATCCCATTGGGCATGATCGCCAATCCGGATTTGATCCATCTCTCTACCGTTCCAATTCATGCCGTGCTGGCAGCGGCGAAAGTGGGGGTCGGCCTGGGCTGTATTTCCTTTGGGATCATCGCCCCGATACGATGGATGATACGCATCGCCCTTGTCCTGGGCGGCGCATTGGTCCTGTTCTATCCGCTATAGGAAATATCCGTCAGGCTGCTTTTGAGGCCTGACCCAATCGATTGAGCTTGGTCAGCAGATAGTCCACGGTGTCTGCACCAAACTCGTCGATGATTTCTTCATGCTCTGTCANCACCCGCTCCAGCAAGCNTCNCNNACGNTGCTGGGGGTCTTCATCACTCTGTTCCATCTCTGCCTTAACGACCATGTCCAGGGCCGTTCGGTAGGCAGNCAACAGGGCGACAGGCATTCCCGCCTTCTGATACAAGGACCGCAAGCCAAGCTCCCCCTCGTCATGGATCAGGATGCGGGCATTGTTGATCGGCACCCCGGACAGGACAGACAGGGACTGTTCAAAGAAATCCAAATCACCGACACACAGGGCCCGCAAGACGATGGAGGGTGTCAACCGCCGGTTTTCCTTCAATTGGCGAACCAGTTCTTCTGCGCTGCCGGAAGAACCGGCCCTGTTTAGAGTAAGCGTCGCGCGCTCCCGGCTTTGCAAAATAAGGTCGGTGGCCATTTCATCTGACAGTTCATGATGCTGAACCAGATAGTCCTTCAAGTGATCTGCCACCCGGGCAACCAGCTTTTCCGCAATGCTGACAGGCAGGGTCGGGCGCTGAACCAGCGGTTCCTGAATTCGGGGCACATCGCCATATTTATCGACAACCTTGTTCAGCGATGTCTCGCTGATCTCCGCCCCGGTATTGGATACAAGGGCGACGACAGAGTCCTCATCCCCATGAGTGACAATCGCATCCGATACCTGCCTGGACACCGCTGGACGCTCCGCCACCGCCTTGGTTCTGGATGCATTCTGGCTGCGTACGATCTCAACCAGATCGGCGTCCGTCAGAGCATTTGAATACTGTAGCATCGGCAAGGCGACCTCGTCAGAGAGGTCAGACGCCAATGTTTTTGCCAGGTCGTTTGACAGGCCAGGCACATCCTTCAGATTGGAAGACAGTGCAGCCCGGACCTGCATTTCAACGTCTTTCACCATTAAACTGAAGATATCTTCCGCGATCGACCGTTCCTTATCCGTCAACCCGCCCTCACCAAATTGTCGCGCGATCTTATGGGCGGCACTGGCGCGATTTTCCCCCGATGGGTCGGCCAGCAGCTTTTGCACATCTGAACCGGTCAGTTTTTCCGCCATTGATATACATCCCCTCCCCCAGATCAGGGCGTTAAATACTCATGCTTACATAGCATTTTCGTAGAATACGCAGCAATCCGCACAGCGCCAAGCATCACGATACCAGACAGCCCTCATAAGACGTCACACAGGATTTACCAGCCGCTGGATTGTCGCAACATCCGCATGACGCTATGAATGATCCATCTGCTGTATCAGGAGTGTTCGGAATGCCAAAATTCATCGCCGGATCGGTCATCGCCCTACTTTGCCTAATGCTGCACGTTTCCACCGGTCTGGCTGAAACAACCATCATTGATGCCCCCACCGCCCATCAGATGCAGCAGGATGGATCTGTAACCCTGATCGATATCCGCCGCCCGTCAGAATGGCGCGATACAGGAATCGCCCAAGGGGCCAGAACCATCACCATGCATGATCCCGAAGGGCAAACCGGGTTTCTGACGGCCATGATCGCGGGGGTTAACGGCGACAAGACGGCACCAATCGCCCTGATCTGTGCCTCTGGTGTTCGATCCACCTGGGCCAGCGCCTTTCTGACCCAGAATGGCTTCACCCATGTGATGAATGTGAAGGAAGGCATGTTGGGGCGCGGTTCGCTGCGCGGCTGGATGAAACAGAACCTGCCGCTGGACCCCGCCCCCGCTGAAAATTAAGCCATCAATACCCGCACATGGGCGGCCGCAGACCGCCCCAGCGCGTCCAGATCATACCCCCCTTCCAGGGCGGAAACGACGCGGCCTTCTGAATGCTTATCGGCGATTTTGATCAATTCCTGCGTGACCCAGACAAAATCATCCTCGTCCAGATTCTCCTGGGCCAGGGGATCATCACGATGCGCATCAAACCCAGCGGAAATCATCAACAGTTCCGGCCCAAACGCATCCAGTCTGGGCAACACGACATCCTGAAATGCCTTCCGGAATTCCTGTGAGCCGCCCATCGGTGGCAATGCAACATTCACGATATTGTCCGCAATACCTGTTTCCGACGGCCGACCAGTGCCCGGATACAGCGGCATCTGATGGGTTGAGCCATAGAAGAACATAGGCTCATTTTCAAACATCGCCTGGGTGCCATTGCCATGATGCACATCAAAATCAATCACAGCGACACGTTGTAGATGGTAGACATCCCGCGCATGGGCGGCCCCGATTGCGATATTATTGAACAGGCAAAAGCCCATGGTCTGGTCAGGTTCCGCGTGATGACCAGGCGGGCGTACGGCACAAAAGGCGTGCTTTGCCTCCCCCTTCATAACTGCATCCACAGCAGCAACCACGCCACCAACAGCACGGAATGCAGCTTCCCGGGACCCGGCACTGACCGCGGTGTCCGCATCAATCTGCACACGGCCTTCGGTGGGAAAAGCCGCTATCAGCCCATCAACATAGGCAGGGGGATGCATCAGCAGGATACGGTCGCGGGTCGTTTCCGGCGCTTCCCTGCGTTCCAATTCCTGAAAATCAGGTCCTTCCAAAGCCGAAAGTACGGCAGCCAGACGCGCGGGCTGCTCTGGATGCCCTTCCCCCATATCATGACCGGCACAGGCCGGATGGGTGAAAAGCAGTGTTTTCGTCGCCATGGATGTCTCCCTAACCCAGATCGTTTGGTATCCTTAGGCGATAAACCATTCATAAGGGCACTTCAAGGCGATGCCAGTTTCAGATAGGGGTTTTTGCAACATTGCGCCGGATTTTATGGTAATGGGTTGGGCGATGGTTGCGCCAATGGGTCGGCGCGCCCTACACTGACCGCAAGATTGGTTCGATCAAACTTGCAAATAGATTTAGGTGGTGCATGACGACGACGGCGAAATCAACGATAGATGACCTGAGTTTTGAACAGGCCATGGCAGAATTGGAATCCATCGTACGTGGCCTGGAATCCGGCGATATTGAGCTAGAGGCCAGTATTGAGGCTTATGAACGGGGTGCCGCGTTAAAGAAGCATTGCGAAAAGAAGCTTGCGGGCGCAAAGGCACGCATCGAGAAGATTACCGTCGGATCCAATGGGACGATCAAGGCGGAGTCTGCGGAAATAGAATAATAGTATTGCCAAAATCACGCCGACCCTCTTTCACATATTAAGGAATTTGATCGAATGACCGATCTCGCGCGGGCCATGAGCGACTTCGCAGGACATCTTGAAGATGTTCTCAACAAGCTACTGCCCCTGGACAATGCCCCTGAGCGCGACCTGCTGGAGGCCATGCGCTATGCCACATTGGATGGCGGTAAGCGCGTCCGCCCCTTTCTGGTGAACGAAACCGCAGGCCTGTTCGGGGTATCAGAAAACTCGGCCCTGCGCGTGGGTGCAGCGCTGGAAATGGTGCATTGCTATTCCCTGGTGCATGATGATTTGCCAGCCATGGATGATGATGCGCTGCGCCGGGGCAAGCCAACCGTCCACAAACGCTTTAACGAGGCAACGGCGATTCTGGCCGGAGATGCCTTGCTGACCCGCGCCTTCAACATATTGGCGTCGGACTCCACTCATTCAAACCCTGCGGTTCGCTGTGAACTGGTGCTGGAATTGTCCCTGGCCGCCGGGGCCCATGGCATGGTCGGAGGCCAGATGATCGATTTGAAGGCCGAAAGTGCGGATCTGGATATTGGCGCGATCACACGGCTGCAACGCCTGAAAACCGGTCGTCTGATCGATTTTGGCTGTCAGGCCGGGGCCATTCTGGGCCGTGCGCCTACCTCTGCCAGGGAAGCATTGCGCGGCTATACCCACGATATGGGCCTGGCCTTCCAAATTGCCGATGACCTGTTGGATATCACAGGCGATGCCGCCACTGTTGGCAAAGCGGTTGGCAAGGATGCGACAAAGGGTAAGGCGACCTTCGTCTCTGTATTGGGTGTGGAGCGGGCACGGGATCAGGCCAATCATCTGGCAGATCAGGCCATCAATCACCTTAAGCTGTTTGACAGCAAAGCCGATCACCTGCGCGCCTTGGCCCGCTTTGTCGTTGAACGCAAACACTGAACGCGACGCTTACACCATCCTTACCCGTTCGCATGGCCCGGGCGGGCGCTGCGGATCGCGCGGGACAGCAGGACGACCGGGATAATGCCTGCAATCACGATGGTAATTGCCCCCAGAGATGCCCGTTCAAATTGCTCGTCAGAGGCATACTGAAAGACAAAGGTCGCCAGCGTATCGAAATTAAACGGCGGTCGCAGGATCAGTGTGGCGGGAAGCTCTTTCATACAATCCACAAACACCAGGATCGCCCCAGCCAAAATCCCGCCGCGGATCATTGGCAGATGAATTCGACGTAGGGTTTCCAGTGGCCCCTTGCCCAGGGTGCGCGCCGCATCATCCATATGGGGCGTCACCTTTTCCAGGGCCGAATCCACAGCGCCAAAGCCAATCGCCATGAAGCGCGCGACATAGGCAAAGACCACGGCAAATGCGGTGCCAAACAATATCGGTCCCATCGGAACCCCAAAAGTCTGTTCAATGAACCGGCCGACCACTGCATCGAAAGAGGTGAAGGGTACGATGACCCCTACCGCCAACACTGCGCCAGGCACAGCATATCCGACCGATGCCAGGCGGGTTAGCATGCGCAGGAGCTTTCCGCCGCTTAGACGCACGCCATAGGCCATGAAAAGGCCGATCACCACAGCACAGACCGCCGCCGTGCCAGACAGAATCAGGGAATTGCTGGTGAAGGCGAAATATTCCGGGGTCAATTGCTGGTCCAGCCGCCGCAGCGCATTGACCGCCAGGACAATAAACGGAACCGCAAAGCCAAAGATCAAAGGTGCCCCGCACACCGTCATCGCCGCCACACGCCGCCAGCCACGCAATTCAAAACCCGGCAGCGCCTGTATCTTGGAACTGGTTTGACCATAGCGTTGGCGATGGCGCGATGATCGCTCCAGCCATAGCAGCCCGACCACAAACAGCAACATCACCAGGGCAATTTGGGCCGCACCACCAGTATTGCCCATGACCCGCCAGACCTCAAACACGCCAGCGGTCAACGTATGAACCCCAAAGAAATCGATCGTCCCGAAATCGTTCAGGGTTTCCATCATGGCCAGGGATACACCAATCACCAGTGCCGGGCGCGCCATAGGCAGCGCCACCGTCCAGAAACAGCGCCAGGGTGTTCGACCCAGAGTTCGTGCAGCCTCTAAGGCACAGACGGATTGTTGTAGAAATGCCGCCCGCGCCATCATGTAAACATAGGGGTATAGCACCAGGCTAAGGACAATAATCGCGCCGCCATGGCTGCGGATTTCTGGAAACCAGTAATCGCTTTTAACCTGCCATCCGAACAGATCGCGCAGCGCGCCTTGCACAGGGCCGCCATATTCCAGAATGTCGGTATAAACGAAGGCGACCAGATAGGCAGGCACGGCCAGGGGTAATAACAATGCCCATTCAAACATGCGGCGGCCCGGGAAACGACAAACGGTGACCAGCCAGGCAGTCGAAACCCCACCGGTAATCGTACCAATCCCAACGCCGACCATCAGGATCAGGGTATTGCTGATATAAGTAGGAAGGCTGGTTCGAACAATATCGAACCAGCCTTCATCTTTTGGAAACAAGGCAAGCCAGACGATTGATGCAAGGGGAATGATCACGATCAGGGCAGCCCCCACAGCGCCCGTCGTCCAAATCCAGGATCTATCCTTCTGCATCAGCGACCGGGTCACCGGCCCGGTCGCATCCGATGTGGTTACCGCCATGCCTTACCTTGTTTCACGCACCAACCCTTTATTCGTTATAGCCAACTTCTGCGACCAATTGCAGTGCATCCCGCAGATTGGCGGCAATCTGATCCAAGGTCAGGCTGTCTGGGGTCAAATCCCCAATCCCAGCCAACGCATCGGAGGGTTTCACATTGGGATTAACCGGATATTCAAAATTCACATCCGCATAAATCCTCTGTGCAGCCTCGCCCGTCAAGTATTCCATCAGCAAAACGGCATTTTCACGGTTTGGCGCATGGGGCGCCATGACCATGGCAGACACATTCACATGCGTGCCACCGCCGTCAAATTTCGGGAATACCGGATTAACCGCTTCGGCCCAGCCACGCTGTTCGTCATTGTCCAGCATCTTGAAGAAGTAGTAGGAGTTTCCGACAGCGATATCACATTCACCCTCGGAAACGGCCTTGACCTGGGCACGATCATTGCCCTGCGGTTTGCGTGCCAGATTGGCCTTCACACCTTCCAGCCATGTCTTGGTTTCTGCTTTGCCCTTATGGGCAATCATGGCTGCAATCATCTGCACATTGTATGGGTGGGTACCGCTGCGAGTGCAGACCTTGCCCTTCCACTTCGGATCCGCCAAACCTTCATAAGTCACCAGATCACCCTCTTTCATACGCTCTTTGGAGGTATAAAACAGGCGTGCACGCAGGGTCAGCGCAAACCAGCGATTATCCGCCGCACGAAACTGTTCTGGAACACGTGCTGCGAGCGTTTCGCTGTCAACCGGTTGGGTCAGCCCTTCATCGACCAAACGCGCTGTATTACCAAAGCTGGATGTCAGCACAACATCCGCAGGGCTGTTTGGGCCCTCTTGCGCCAGACGCTCAATCAAGCCGTCATCAGCAAACAGAACATTGACTTTAACGCCTGTTTCTTTGGTGAATTCGTCCAGAATCGGTTCGATCAAATAGGCTTGGCGCATGGAGTAGATATTTACTTCTCCCTCTGCGGCCTGTGCGACTGGCATTGCCATGCTCATGCCCAGAACCAGGCCGACCAGACCAACCTTTCGGGTCACATGTTGACGAAGAGTATCCAATCCAAATGTCATTGAAGGCATTCATTTCCCTAGCGTTGTGTCACACCCAAGCTTGCTCGGGTCACGACTGGGACGCATCCTCTCAGTTGCTGGGCGCCAAACTGAGATTGCGTCGCATATTCATATGCGGCTTATAAAGATTATCATAATATTCTGCAAGTCATTCTTAATATCATCTTTGTGAATTTGATACTAAAGGCCCTTCAAGAATTCCAGCAGATGGTTCCGGTCTTCCTGTGACAGGGCCATGAAATCATTTCTGGATTTCAGGGCTTCCCCGCCATGCCACAGGATTGCTTCTTCGGGCCCCCGCGCGCGACCATCATGCAATAAGGGGGCTGCTCGATCCTTTGCTAGAGTTTCTGCCAATCCCCACAGAGGCGGCGTCCGCCATTCAAAGCTTTTAGCATCCCCTTCTGGCAGCCCGTCATCCAGGCCTGGCCCCATATCATGCAGGGATAAATCGGTATAAGCGCGCACGGGGATTGGACCAGCACGCGACGGTAATTCAGGAATATGGCAGGCCGCGCACCCTACAAGGTGGAACAGGTACTCCCCTTTCGTGTCTTTCACATCGGTGCTGTCAGGCGGCGGCAGCAGCTTTGTGAACAGGGTCAGTTCCGCCAAGGATATGCCGGATATCTCCCCAGATCCGCCCCCACAATCCGTCTGCCCTTTTGGACAGATCGGCATTTGATGGAAAACATTGGTGATCCCCATATCCTGCGCCAGGGCTGCGGCGTTCTGCATAACGATTGTGGGTTCGGACGCCTTCCAGCCGAATCGTCCGGTGCTATCCTTGGGTAAAATCATCGGTTCCAACAATCCTATCCCCCGAATAGGTTGCGCAATACGGATGGACCAATGCGCCAAAGCGCCCGGATCAGGCTGAATATCCAATGATGGCTTTCTAAGCTCATAGGCCTGACCGTCTGGATATTTACCTGGCTGTATCTCCCAGTTTAAAGATAGCTTCGCCTCAGGGTCCACGCCGGGGACGGCGCGATCCTGAATCTGGGTTCCGAATAAGGGATGCGGCGTGACACCCCCCACCGCATCCACAACACCGATCCGAACCAATGCGGTCAGAAAGTTGTCACCCGGCCCATCAGGCGGAAAACCGCGCCCCCCCGCGCTATGGCAGGACGCACAGGATATCCGATTGTACAAGGGGCCCAGGCCGACCAAATCATCAGGCCCCTGTGTGCCCGAGGGTCGGAAATGACCATTGAAGATCAGGCGTCCACGCTCATACGCCGCGCGGGTATCTTCAGATAATCCTGCCGGGGGGGCCATTGGATCCGCCGGTATAGGTCCGCCAGAAGGGGAGTCATTTGCAGGCAAAAGGGACTGCGCCACGGCAGTCCCAGTTCCCAGACACAGCAAAACCGCAACAACCAAAGCCCTGAACACGAATCCCGCCCATCCATTTTACACAAATCGACTGGCTCAGGCCTCCAAGGTCATCAAGGACGCATTGCCACCGGCCGCCGTGGTATCAACAGACACCGTGCGTTCGCAAGCAAAACGATGCAAGTATCTTGGGCCCCCTGCCTTGGGTCCTGTTCCGCTTAACCCTTCACCCCCGAATGGCTGAACCCCTACAATAGCGCCAATCTGATTGCGATTCACATAAGCATTGCCAACTTTCAAACGTTTAAGGACCCGACCGATCGTCTCGTCAATCCGGCTATGAATGGCGCAGGTCAGGCCAAAGCCTGTGCCATTGATTGCATCCACCACAGCGTCCAACTGCGACGCCTTATAGCGCACGATATGCAAAATGGGGCCAAAATGCTCTTGTTCCAGCATCTCTATTCCTAGAATTTCAAAGGCAATCGGGGCGACGAATGTGCCCTTGTCACACTGTGTTTCCATCGGCGTTTCACCAACCTTCTTCGCCTTTTTGGATTTGCTCAATTCGGCGATATGGGCATTCAGATTAGATCGCGCTTCTGCATCAATCACAGGGCCCAGATCGGTAGACAGCCAGGCAGGGTCGCCCACCCGTAATTCCTTCATGGCCCCGGCAATCATGGCGATCTGTTTATCGGCCACATCTTCCTGAATATACAAGACCCGCAGTGCCGAACACCGCTGGCCAGCACTTTGGAAGGACGAGATGACAACATCGCGCGTCACTTGCTCCGGCAGGGCGGAACTGTCGACAATCATCGCATTCTGCCCACCGGTCTCTGCAATCAATGGAATGATCGGGCCATCTCGTTCTGCCAGCGTCCGATTGATCAGCCGAGCTGTCGCCGTAGACCCAGTGAAAGCCACTCCGCCCAAACGCAGATCGGACAATATCGCATTCCCAATCGTTGGCCCATCACCGGGCAGCAGATGCAACGCATCAACAGGAACCCCCGCCGCATGCAAAAGCTTCACCGCCTCATAGGCGATCAACGGCGTCTGTTCTGCCGGTTTGGCCAGCACCGCATTTCCTGCTGCCAAGGCCGCAGATACCTGACCGGTGAAGATTGCCAGCGGGAAGTTCCAGGGAGAGATACACAGAAAGACACCACGACCGTGCAGCGAAATCTCGTCAATCTCTCCGGTTGGTCCAGGCAGGACCTCTGGCTGAGCAAACTCCATGCGGGCGCGCACCGCATAATAGCGCAGGAAGTCGACCGCCTCGCGCAGCTCTGCAATCGCATCATTCAGGGTTTTACCCGCCTCGCGCATGACAATCGCCATCAGGCGGGCACCATGCTGCTCATACAAATCAGCGGCCTTTTCCAGGGCATCTGCCCGTGCGCCTGCAGGCGTGTCATCCCATAATATTTGTGCCCGCAACGCCCGTTCAAACGCATCGCGCGCTATATCGGCTGTGGTATCAATCACTTCTCCGATGCGCTGGCTGCTGTCAGCGGGATTATAGACCGCGTGAGCTTTCCCTTTCACCGGAACCCCGCCCACCAATGGGGCAGCAGACCAAGGCTCCCGCTCTGCCAGGGACATCCCGTCGCGCAGGTTCATCAGGG
>NZSA01000072.1 GCA_002696645.1 Rhodospirillales bacterium
CGCGCGGGTGCAGGATATACTGCCACAATGGGAAATCCGGGGAAAAATAGGCAAGCCCGCAATACAGCAATCGGCTGGAGCGGCTGGATGTGCCGCTGGCAATGTCGCTTTTGTCCAGCAACAGCACCTTGTAGCCAAGTGCCGCCAAATGCTGCGCCGAAGAACACCCGACCGCGCCCGCCCCTATGACGACGACATCATAGTTTTGACCATCCAGAACTTTCAGCGCGGGACGCATATTTGTATCTCTCCCCAATATCGCATTTAAGATCGATGCACCCTTGGCAGTCGCCATCAAACGAGTGGGATGGCCCAAGCCGTTAGCCCTAAAATGGACATTTCAATAGTCGATATTGGACATGCCTAGAATGGACGTGTCAGATTGGATCATCAATCACGGGACCGGGCAGCGGCCAGCGGAATGCTGATCAACAGCACAAAACTGGCCAACCACCAGGCCGACCAGATGGAGAAATTCGAAAGAGAGCTGGTCCAGAATGCCCCCATCAGGAATATACCGGCATAAGCGGCCGGGTGGGACCTATTGGCGACCGAACTGCCGCTGGCTGCGATCTGGAACAGCATTTTCAACAGAATGACCAAAACGGTGACCAGTGCCGACAAACCAACAATGCCACTTTCAGACGCGATTTCCAGGACGAAATTGTGCGGATGGGCCGGAATGTATTCCTGATTCAAGCCTGGCACAATTTCACTGGCACCGGGCACCATGTTGACCGTATTGGGGCCAACGCCAAGGAGGGGGTTATTCAGAAAGACATCCAATGTGAACCCCCAAATGACCTGTCGATGCCAATCTGGCAAGGGCAGGCCGGGGGTTTGATGTTCCACCACCGGCGGCGACGGAACATGGGTTAGAATATAGGCCCCAACCGCCATCGCCAGAAGAACCACCCCCGCAATCAACGCACGGCGCTGTCCTGATTGTAACCGCAGACCGATAAGAACCAGCACCAGCAACAGACTGCCGCCCAGGACGCCCGATATCGCCGATTGGCTGGTCTCTTCGCCATTTCCATAGATTACCAGCGCAGTCAGCGGAAGCGCCGCCAGGCCAAGTCCCATCCAAACTGATCCCAGCCGTCGCCCGCCCCAAATCATTATTGGCAACAGACAGATCGTGGCGGATGCGAACATCTTATAGGCCCTGGGAGCATCAAAGGGGGTCGATAGACCCAGATATCCGCGCAAAGCATCACTGGCATTGGGTAGATACTGACTGAAGACGACAATCGACAAGGCGATAATACCGGTGGCAACAACAGTCTTGCAGGCAAGGGCCAAGGCTAAAGGCGACCGCAGAAACAGCTGGAAACACAAATATCCGGCCCCCAGTGTCAACGCAACCCGCACGGGTATCGCAAGCGCTTTTCCAGAATGTTCGGACAGAGCCGCACTCAACAAAAGGCATCCGATGAAAACATACGCCGCCCAGGCTAATGGTGTCGTTAAACCTGCCCATATCCGGGCGCGGTCCGCCCCCCGTTCTGAGGAACGGATCAGCCCGATTCCTGCGCACAGAACACCAAAGCCGAACAAAGGTGCCATTGCGGCCTTACCGAGGATCAAGGCAGGCACGGCCGCCCCCAGACACACCCCAGCAATACAGAACAACCAGGTTCGGTTCGTGACATCCAGGTCATTATCGCGGGGGTCTGAAATCAAGTGTCTCTTTCCAGCAAGGGTAAAGATTGCTTCCCAGAAAGAGGGCTTCAGAAGGAATGGCATAAAATGCATGAAGCGCAATGCTGGAAGCGGTGTCGTTCTTTGCGATACCCCAAACCGCCCCCGATGATCAAGCCAAGATGCCCGAAACGCCTGATCCGACACTACTTTGGGCCTGAAACATGGAGGCTTCAACCGCGAATGTTGTATCCGTTGTCAACATACACAACATTGCCCGTCATACCCGTCGCCTTATCAGACGCCAGAAAGGCCGCTAATGCGCCCACCTGATCAATGGTAACCAGCGCGTGGCGGGGCGCCCGCGCTGCTGCGGCTTCCATCAATTCATCGAACCGGTCGATCCCGGACGCAGCCCGTGTCGGCACCGGCCCCGGAGACAGCGCATAAACCCGAATGCCCTGTGGC
The DNA here is from genome assembly GCA_002696645.1 of Rhodospirillales bacterium. Classification (GTDB taxonomy): domain Bacteria; phylum Pseudomonadota; class Alphaproteobacteria; order UBA8366; family Aestuariispiraceae; genus Pacificispira. The sequence goes on from NZSA01000072.1 coordinate 2,113, forward strand.
CCCAATTCTGTCGCCATATAGCGCACACTGGCTTCCAGGGCTGCCTTCACTGGCCCCATCAGATTATAGCGATCGACGACTTTCTCTGCGCCATAATAGCTCATCGTCATCAGAACGCCGCCCTCCGCCATCAGGGGTTCAGCATGACGGGCCATGCGCAGAAAAGAATGACAGGACACATTCATCGCCATATCGAACCCTTCCTGAGAGCAATCAATGACGCGGCCATGCAGGTCATCGCGCGGGGCAAAAGCAACAGAATGCAGCAGGAAATCCAGCTTTCCCCAGTGCTTTCCGATACTGTCGAACAAGGCTTCTACCTGGCCGGATTCCCGAACGTCACAGGGCTCAAAAATCTCTGCCCCTAACCGCTCCCCTAACGGTGTGACATAGGGTTTCGCCTTTTCATTCACATAGGTCAGCGCCAATTCCGCCCCTTCAGCGCGAAACGCCTGGGCACAGCCATAGGCGATGGATTGATCATTCGCGATCCCGACCACCAGCCCCTTCTTTCCCTGTAAGATACCACCCATTGCACTGCCCCCAAACCTTAACGGATGGGTCAGTTTAAACGCACCCCTATTGTGCAGCGCAACATTAAATTGGAATGTCACAGAAAGATCATGAGCGAACACCCCTTTCAAACTTCCGAATGGATACACTTTAATCTTGCCTAACACGAAAAAACGCACTGAAAATACAATCAAGGATTTTAAATCTACTGTAGGAATTTTTCCATGCTGAAAGCCGCCATTGTATCCTTTGCCATCTTCACGCTCGTCGCCTGCCAATCAGATGATAGGGATGCCAGCGGCACCCCTATAAAATTAGCCCCCGTGCGAGAAAAAACTCTAGCAGAGGCAATCATTTGGCTGCCCGCCCCGATTATTCACAATACGACCCAATACACACAGACAATGAGAGACAATCAGCACCCGCAAGAGCGGCTGTTAATGTCAAGAAGCGGCAGTTTCTTTGGTCAGTATCTTGGTGGATACTACGTCTTCTTCTCAGAGCAATCAGCCTTAACCATTTACGACGAGGACGAATTCCTGCGATGGGCAATATCCAAAAATCTTAGCCACACCGAATTGGTGGACCGCCATAAATTCGGTTACATGGGTGCCCCAAATGGGGGATGGTATGCATTTTACAAGCTAGGTGCTTTGCCCTGCATTGTCGCGCGGGTAGGTGCAAATATGGGTCCAAGAGCCGCCGACCGGATGCCTTTTGACAGTATTATTGATGCCAAATTTTGTGGAACCCAGGACGAGGTCGATGAAGTTCTGGCGTTTTTGAAACGACCGCGCAGGGTGACGGATCGCGATGCCTTTAAGGCGCATGTTGAGGCGAACTCTTGATCTAAAGCAGTCCTTCAGCCCTTTAAATACTTGACCACTTCTTCGCCCGCCGCGCGGCCATGGGCCATGCAGGTCGTTAGCAGATAACCGCCGGTCGGGGCTTCCCAGTCCAGCATTTCGCCTGTAACAAATACGCCGGGCAGCGCTGTGATCTGGCTTTGCCCGGTCAGTGCATCAAATGAAAGTCCCCCCGCTGTGCTGATCGCCTCTGCCAGGGGGCGCGGACTTTGGATCGGTAGGGGTAAAGCCTTGATCCAACTGGCCAGCATAGCCGGATGCTTGAACATATCCGCGGGCACGCATTCCCGCAGCAGGCCGGCCTTCACACCGGTCAAACCTGTCGCCTTGCGCAGATGATTAGCAAAAGAACCACTGCCGGTGCTGCGCCCCAAATCAGCGGCCAAGCGTTGCACGCTGCGATCCGGTGTCAAATCCAGGGTCAGGACCGCGCCACCGGTTGCTGCGATTTCATCGCGCAGAGGGGCTGAGACTGCATAAATTCCGCTGCCTTCCACCCCGGTTTCGGTCACGACAAATTCGCCTGATCGCGTGATCTCCCCCGCAGATAAAATAACGGGTTTAACCGGCTCTCCTGCAAAACGGTTTCTGAAATGCTCGCTCCATCGAACATCAAAGCCCGAATTTGACGGCCGGAAGGGCGCAACTTCGATTCCCATTTCCACCAACCAGGGACGCCAGGACCCATCACTGCCCAATTGCGGCCAACTGGCCCCACCCAGCGCCAGAATGACGGCCTGTGATTCCTTAGTGATATACCCGTCTGGTGATTGAAACCTCAATGCGCCTGTTGCTGTCCACCCCAACCAGCGATGCCGTGTATGGGTTTTCAAGCCCGCAGCCCGCAGGCGCGACAGCCAGGCGCGCAGCAATGGCGCGGCTTTCATTTCCTTCGGAAATACACGACCGGACGATCCCACGAAGGTTTCCACCCCCAAACCCTGCGCCCAATCCCGCAAGGCCTGATTGTCAAAGGCCGTCAGGGCCGGAGTCAGAACAGCCGCTTTATCGCCAAGCCGCCCTAAGAATTGAGGCATCGATTCACTGTGCGTCAGGTTCAGGCCGCTTTTTCCCGCCATCAGGAATTTTCGACCCAGGGACGGCATCGCGTCATACAGATCCACGCCAATACCGTTGTTCAGAAGTATTTCGGCGGCCATTAAACCGGCTGGGCCGCCGCCAATGACAACGGCGGACTTGCTCATACTGCCAGGACCTCTGCTTCCGAGATTGGCCCAGGACGCAGCACTTTGGCTTCTGATCCGCTGGCATCAATGATCGTGCTGGGCATAGCGTATCGGGTCTTTTCCTCCAATACGCTAAACAACAGGTCCGGACCGATTTCCGCCGCCAAGGCCAGCGCAGCCTCTCCCGTAACAGCCTCTGATCCGCCACTTAGATTTGCACTGGTCGCCGTAAACGGACGTTCAAACGCAGCCGCCAACGCCAGACAAAAGGGATGATCCGGCACCCGGAATCCCAAAAGGTCCGATGTTGGCGCCAGTGATAAATATCTGTTCCCCTTGCGCCGTGCCAATAGGGTCACGGGTCCCGGCAATAGAGTCTCCGCCAGCCGAGACACCAAAGGAGATGCCTCAACTTCCAGAAGCGCGTGATCCGCAGAGGCGAAACAGACCGAAAGGGATTTTGCCTGTGATCGACGTTTTGCGGCGAATAAAGCATCGATTGCTGCGGGGTTCAGGGCATCAACGCCCAGGGCAAAGGTCGTGTCTGTTGGATACAGCAGGATCTTTCCCGCAGACAGGGCGTCAACGCTGCTTTCAACTGCATCCGTGATGGATAGCTCATTCAACCAGACGACACCCATGGTTAATATCGCTCCCGATACTCGCCCAATACGGCGCTGGGCGTTGCATCCCAATACCCTGTCTCTGCCCGATCCGCCCGCAGCAACAGCCCCGCCGCATAGGCAACCATGGCTGCGTTATCCCCGCAATAGGTTCGCGGGGCGGGCACAAAGCTGACGCCGATATCCGCGCACATTTCCGCCAAGGCATCACGCAATTCAGAATTCGCTGCAACACCGCCAGCGGCGGTTAACCGCTTGCGGCCCGTTTCAATCAATGCTTGGCGAGATTTCGCCACCAGAACATCAACAATAGCGCCCTGAAAGCTGGCGGCAAGGTCTGCCTGTTGGGCTTTTACCTCTTCCGGTTTCATTTTCTGGACCATAAAGCGCACGGCCGTTTTCAAGCCGCTGAAGCTGAAATTCAGGCCTTTTTCATGGATCATCGGTCTGGGAAAGGCGAAGGCGTCGCGCCTGCCGGTCTTGCTCAGGGCATCAATGAGAGGACCACCCGGAAAACCCAGTCCCAATTCAATGGCAACCTTGTCAAACGCCTCCCCCGCACAATCATCCACCGTGCGCCCGATGATGCGATATTTTCCAAACGCTTCGATATCAACCAACAGGTTATGGCCCCCCGCGACCGCCAGGCACAGGCTGGGCTCTATCAGTGTATCGCTGCCGATTTCCGGCGACATCAAATGCGCCTCGACATGATGGACGGAAATCAGGGGTTTCCCCAGTCCAGCCGCCACCCCATTGGCGAAGGCGACACCGACAGAAACAGAGCGGATCAGCCCATGCTTGTTATTCACGGCGACATAGTCGATATCGTCCGGCGCGACCCCCGCCTCTTCCAGCACTTCCAGATACAGTCGGTCGATGAAGGCCAATTGTTGACGCGCCGCCAATTCCGGCACGATGCCGCCATATTTCTGATGCATCAGGCTTTCGGTCACGACCTTATGCGTAACGATTTCCGGCCCACGCGCTATTGCAATGGCGCAATCATCACAGGCGGTCTCTACGCCCAGGATGATCGGTTGCGACTTGGTGGATACATGGCTCATGAAACTATTCCCTCACCGCCTTATTGTTTCGGGGGATAGGATGGCATGAAGGGNGTTTTCAATCCGTCCGCGCCAACCGCGCCATCCGCCGTCGTCGCGATATCAAAGGCCCGCAGCATCAAGTCTGCCTGGAATGGTTCGTCCAACAGGGGTGCGTCCCGCCCCACATCAAAAAGCACATGGGTTTTGCGATCAAACTTGCCTTCAGTTACCTGCTGCAAGGTCCAACTGCCAATCTCAATCGGCTCGACTGCGGCAATACGCGCACCATTCCGATAGGTGGCATGCCAGGGTTCGCGCTCAGCCGCCCAGATCACCACCCGGCCCGATGCCCCCGGATCACGACCGGCCCAAACCAGATCATGGGTCGGAATCATCGTCACCGGACACTGGGTTGCCAGGGCCAGTCCCTTTGCCGTCGCAATGGTGATCCGTGCCCCGGTCCAGGATCCCGGCCCTACCAGAACCCCCAGCGCATCCACACCTCCCATGACATGTAATGCACGGGCGGTATGCCTTGCCATAAAGCTGGATGTCGTGCGGGCGGCGTTTTCCGCCTCCAGAAAGACGACCTGTTGATCCTGGATGGCGGCAACATAGACGCGAGACGAAATGGCAGAGATTAGAATTTTTCGCATAAGAATTCAGACACTTTTACAGATCAAAGGCGAACGGCTGGGCCGCACTGAGGGTGATGATGCGGTCCTCTTCACCGGAACCAAAGGCGATGGCAATGGTTAGGGCATCCTGCGGCATGACATCGGCAATCCGCTCTGGCCATTCGACGGCCTTTATCGTTTCAGCTTCATTCAGATATCCCAGCAACCATTCGACATCTTCCGCACCGGGAACCGCAATGCGATACAAATCGATATGCACCAGTCGACACGGATCACCATGTTCATGCACCAGATCATAGGTCGGGCTGATCACATGGTCCTGTTCCGCCACCCCCAGCCCTTCGGCCAGCCCCTTGACGAAATGAGTCTTACCCGCACCCATTTCCCCCTGCAGACACATTACCGTACCCGCCGGAACAACCTGACCAAGCGCCCGCCCCAACGCCAGCGTTTCTGCGACGCCGTGGCAGTGTTTGACGATGCGATGCATGGGACAAGCCTTCTGATCTGATTGCACATTAGGGTAAATGCGCCGTTGCTGTAGCGTTTCAAGGTGAAAATTGTCAAGCACGCCAAAGAAAACGCCCCCTGCAGAGGATCTGCAAGGGGCGCTTTGCACCATAGTGAACAGCGGCTTAACCGAGTTCTTTTTCCAGGGCCGGCACGGCGTCGAACAGGTCCGCGACCAAGCCATAATCGGCAACCTGGAAGATCGGGGCTTCGTCATCCTTGTTGATCGCAACGATCACTTTGGAATCCTTCATACCCGCCAGGTGCTGGATGGCACCAGAGATACCAACGGCGATATACAGATCCGGTGCCACGACCTTACCGGTCTGGCCGACCTGATAATCGTTTGGCACAAAGCCCGCATCAACCGCCGCACGGGACGCGCCAACAGCGGCCCCCAGCTTGTCAGCGACCTTTTCCAGCATGCCGAAGTTTTCGCCATTCTGCATGCCACGCCCGCCAGAGATGACGATCTTGGCAGAGGTCAGTTCAGGACGGTCACTGCTGACCACGGACTGACCGACGAAGCTGGACAAATCCTGTGCACCGGTGCCAGACACGGTCTCAATGCTGGCGGACCCGCCTTCTGCTTCTACTGGTTCGAACGATGTCATACGGACGGTTATGATATCGGTCGCTTCCGCAGATTTCACCGTTGCGATGGCATTCCCGGCATAAATCGGGCGTTCAAAGGTCTTATCACCCAGGACTGCCGAAACTTCGGACAATTGCTGAATGTCCATCAGGGCAGCAACGCGGGGCATCACATTTTTACCGAACGTATTGGCCGGGGCGAAAACCGCGCTGTACCCATCGGCCAATTTCACAATCGCCGGGGCAACCGCTTCGGCCATCTGGTTTTCATATTCGGCGCTGTCAACCAACAGGACCTTGGTAACGCCTGCAATCTTTGCAGCGGCATCGGCAGCGGCCTGACAGCCTGACCCGATCACGGCGACATGAATGTCCCCGCCCGCAGCCTTGGCAGCAGCAATGGTGTTTAAGGTATGCGGTTTGATTTCCGCACCATCATGTTCGGCGATGACCAAATTGCTCATCTTCATTCTCCTTAAGGTGCGGGTTAGCTGATGACTTTTGCTTCGTTGCGCAGCTTCGAGACCAGTTCGGCCACATCAGCAACCTTCACACCAGCCTGGCGCGGGGGCGGTTCGACAACTTTGACCGTGGTCAGACGCGGGGTCGGGTCGACACCGAAATCCGCTGGGGTCTTCATGTCGATCGGCTTCTTCTTCGCCTTCATGATATTGGGCAGCGAGGCATAGCGCGGCTCGTTCAAGCGCAGATCGACCGAGCAGACGGCCGGAAGTTTGACCTTGATGGTTTCCAGACCGCCATCGACTTCACGGGTCGCGGTCGCTTCGCCATCGCCGATTTCCAGCTTGGACACGAAGGTTGCCTGGGACCAGCCCAACAGGGCTGAGAGCATCTGTGCGGTCTGATTGGCGTCATCATCAATCGCCTGCTTGCCGCATAACACGATGCCAGGGCCTTCCGCATCCACAATGGCCTTCAACAGCTTGGCAACGGCCAGCGGCTGCACTTCGCCATCATGCTGAACCAGGATGCCGCGATCTGCGCCCATGGCAAGCGCCGTGCGAATTGTCTCTTGGCTCTGTTGCGGGCCGATGGAGACAGCGATGATTTCATCAGCCTGACCGGCTTCTTTCATTCGCACAGCCTGTTCGACAGCAATCTCGTCGAACGGGTTCATCGACATTTTCACATTCGCCGTTTCGACACCCGTCTGGTCCGCTTTCACACGAATTTTGACGTTATAATCGACGACGCGTTTGACCGGCACCAAGACCTTCATACCCGCGTGCTCCTTTTTTGCAAATTACAGAGGGCTTCCCCCACAAAACTTAGCGGGAATGTGTAGGTCGCTCCATCCGGGTGGTCAAGCTTGGATGGGGCTAAAATCACCTGCTTTGCGACATCCATGTGGGATTTTCAGCAAAATGGATGCTTCCAGTGACATGCCTGGCGAAACCATTATGCTGTTCTTACCGACCCCAGGGCCCGCGCTTTTCCGTCACGGGAATGCGGGATTTCCGCGTCGGCTGAACCCGGGGAGCGGAAGCGCGCTGGGATGGGGAGCCAACACCCATTTCCCGCGCCAATTCCTGCAGGGCGGCGATGCGGTTTTCCGTCGCGGGGTGGGTCGTAAACAGCCCATCCATGCGACGTGCATGCAAGGGATTGATGATAAACATATGTGCCGTGGCCGGATTGCGTTCCGCCGCCTCGTTGTCAATGCGCGCTGCGCCGGCGTGCAATTTACCAAGCGCTGAGGCCAGCCAGAGCGGATTGCCGCAGATTTCACCCCCCATGCGGTCCGCAGAATATTCGCGCGTCCGGGAGATTGCCATCTGGACCATGGCTGCTGCAATTGGCCCGACCAACATCACGATCAACGCACCCAATCCACCCAGCGGGCTGTTGCGATTGCCGCCAAACAGGCTGCCAAACATGGCCATACTGCCCAGGGCGGAAACAGCACCGGCGATGGTTGCCGTCACCGTCATGGTCAGCGTGTCGCGATTCTTCGCATGGGCCAGTTCGTGGGCCATGACGCCCGCCAGTTCTTCGGGGGACAGCAGGCGGATCAGGCCACTCGTTGCCGCGACGGCCGCATTGTCAGGATTGCGCCCGGTCGCAAAGGCATTGGGTTGTTCCGTATCGATAATATAGACCTTGGGCATGGGCAGATCCGCACGCTTGGCCAGTTCCGCCACCGTATTGTACAGTTGGGGTGCGGAATGCTGATCGACCTGTTTCGCATTATGCATGCGCAGCACGATCTTATCAGCGTTCCAGAAGGCGATCATGTTGCTGATCCCGGCAAAGGCCAGCGCGAACAGCATCACACCCTGCCCGCCGATCAAATAGCCGCACACACCCAGCAGGGCCGTCATCGCGGCCATCAACAGCGCCGTGCGCATCGTGTTCATTGGTGTCTTTTCCTATCCTACAAAGTGTGGAACCCCCCTAAAGATGGGACGTTTTGGCGTCAGATCAAGATAGGTCAGGGGGCCGCAATCCCCTTGCCCTGCGCCGTTTTTCGCCTATATCTGGGGGTATGAGCAAACTATCCGGCCTATTCAAAACCTCAAAACCATCGGCGGCAAAGAAACCCGCCCCGATGGACCTGCCCGAAGGCGTCACACAGGACGACCTGAAAGGCGTCGACGAACGTCGCCTGGCCGAATTAAAGGCGGAGGCCGCCGGCGAACGCTGGCGCAAGGACGCCGAAGCCAAGGGCGACGTCGAAAAAGAAGTCGGTGGCCCAAAAGGCCTGGAACCCACCCGCTATGGCGATTGGGAAAAAGCTGGACGCTGTTTTGATTTCTAACTGGCACTTATTTCAGATAATCCGGCAGAGATATTCCCGGCAATAATCGCGGATCATCTGCTGGCGCGCCCCAGATTTCGTGGCGTGGCAGGACACCAGCCCAGACCCGTTCTGTTGCATAATCTTCCTCAGGATCGTCCGGTGGGCCGGTTCGGACCTTGGCGGCGGCATCGTCGATTGGCATTTCAACCACGGTTGTCGCCTTCAACTCCTGATCTGTGCTGGCGCGCAATTCGGCCCAGCGACCCGGAAACAATCCCTCCATCATAACCCGCAAGGCCTCTTCCTTCGCGTCCCTGTCCGTCATCGCCTTGGCGGTGCCGTACAGCATGGCGGTGCGGAAATTGGCGGTGTGTTCAAACGAAGTTCGGGCCAGCACGAACCCATCGAAATGGGTGATTGTCACACAGGCCGGAAGCCCTTTCTTCGTTGGCTTCAACATCCGGCTGGCGGATGAACCGTGCCAATACAGAACATCGCCCACCCGCCAATGCAGCGTCGGCGTCACATAGGGCTGGCCGTCAATGCTGTAGCCGACATGGCACAGCGGCGTTGCGTCCACGATGGCATAGACGGTTTCCTTGTCATATCGCGCCTTTTCATGGGACCGGCGAATTCTGGACCGATCCGTTGGAATAAAAGCGTCCGAACTGTCCGTCATTTAGGGTCTTCCTCACTCAACAGTCATTTCATACAGATTCATCAGTGACTTTGCGCCGATCTGATCATACAGCGCCCGGGCACGGTAATTGTGATCCTGGGTCAGCCACCGCATCACTGTCCAGCCCCGATCCCGACAGATTTGTTTCAGATGCTCAAACATGATCAATCCAATACCCCCACCCCGTGCGTCGGGAGCGATGAAAAGGTCATCCAGGAACCCCATCATCATGCCGTGCAGAGGCCTTGGCATTTCGCGATAATGGGCCAGCCCGATCAGGCGACCCTGCCGCTCTATCACCAGTCCCTCAACGACATGGTTGGGGTCCAGAACCCAATCAAACACGATGCGGCGCTTTTCCACACTGCTGGCGACTTTGTAAAATTCCGCGTAGCCGAGATACAGCGGGTCCCAGCCCTTATAGTCGTCAGCGGTGATCGGGCGGATGATCAGGTCGGTCATTGAGTAAATCCTTATCAGACTTCGAAACTGTCGCCTGTATGATCGATAAATGGCTTGCGAGTAAGGGCCGAATTGGAAGATTGTATGGGTCCACTTAACAATTCGGGCATCCGGCAATGGCGCGGCGTGTTTCAGATGGCACCGTCCTCCCCCTATCATTGGACCGTCACGCGGCGGAGCCTATGCATCGTCAGCTCTATGACCAGATGCGGGCGCTGATCCTGGATGGGCGCCTGAAGGCCGGATCGCGCCTACCGTCCAGCCGGACCTTATCGCGCGAACTGGCGATTTCCCGAAACACGGTGACCGGGGCTTTCGACCAGCTTTTTGCCGAAGGGTATCTTGTGGGAAAGGTTGGGGCTGGATCCTTCGTTTCCGACGAACTGCCCGAAGATGCGCTATCCCTGCGCAAGGTGGATCAGAATCCAGGCGCGAGGAAACCCCGCCGACAAGGTCTGTCCCAGCGGGGGGCCAGACTGGCCGCGCTGCGCGGCGGGCGCAGCAATCGCGGTACACCGGCTTTTGCCATCGGCCTGCCGGATCTGGACAGCTTCCCGTTCGACGTCTGGTCCCGGTTGATGACCAAGGCCTGGCGACGGCCACCACGTGCCCTGTTGGCCCAGGCGGAACCTGCGGGCTATCTGCCCCTGCGCCAAGCCATTGTGGATTATCTGGCAACCGCCAGAGGGGTGCGGTGCGAGGCGGAACAGGTGATCATCGTCGCTGGCGTTCAACAGGCAATCGGCCTGGCCTGTCATGTTCTGTTGGATGAAGGCGACGTCGCCCTGATGGAAGAACCTGGCTATCCAGGCGTGCGCGGGGCCTTACTGGGGGCGGGGATCCGGCCCGCGACGGCACCGGTCGATCTGGAAGGCATCGATATCGATGCGGGCGAAGCCAAGGTTCCGGGCGCGCGCCTTGTCTGTGTCGCACCCTCCCATCAATATCCGTTAGGCGTCACCATGACCCTGGCGCGGCGGTTGAAGCTGTTGGACTGGGCGCAACGCACCGATGGCTGGGTGCTGGAAGACGACTATGACAGCGAATATCGCTATTCAGGTCGTCCGCTTTCTGCATTGCAGGGGCTGGATCGTGATGGACGCGTTGTTTATGCAGGCTCCTTCTCCAAGGTCATGTTTCCATCCTTGCGCATCGGCTATCTGGTGGTGCCGGCCGATTTGGCGGAACCCTTTCGGTTGGCCCGTGCCGCGCTGGACGATCATCCCTCCACCATCGCCCAGCCCGCCCTGGCCGCCTTTATCGAGGAAGGGCATTTCGCCGCCCATTTGCGGCGCATGCGGCGGCTGTATGCGGAACGCCGGGCCGCCCTGGATGCGATGCTGAAAGATCGCTTGGGGGACAGGATTATCATTGCCCCGTCAGAGGCGGGAATGCATCTGCTGGCGCGGTTCACACCCGATGTTGCCCCCGGTATCAGCGACCGTGAAATTCAGAGCCGCGCTGCCGAACTGGGGGTGGCTGTATCGGCGTTAAGCGCCTACTATGCCGACGAAACCACAGACCGGGGTNTACTGTTGGGATTTTCCGCAGTACCAATCGATGCGATGCCGGAAGCTGTTAACCGATTGATGCGTGCATTGGACCTATGAACGATACCACGACATACCCGCAAGACCCGTTCCATCCCGACAAAAAGGGGGGCGAGTTCGTCCTGTTCGACCTTGAATTCACGGCCTGGGAGGGAAGCCTGGAGCGGGGCTGGTCCGAACCCTGGGAGGCACGGGAAATCATCCAGATCGGCGCTGTCCGGGTGAAGGACGATGCCAAACTGACAGAGGTCGGTCGTCTGGTCATGTTGGTGACGCCGGTCAAAAACCCCCAGCTATCAGACTATATCATCGCCCTGACGGGAATTGATCAGGATGCCATTGATACCGAAGGCTTCGATTTTGAAGAAGCTTTGGATGTGTTCATGGATTTCTGTGAGGGAGCCCGCGCCATCCTGTCCTATTCGGGCGACCCCGATGTTCTGGCAGAGAACTGCAAACTGCACGGTGTCAAACCGCCGAAATGGGCACGCTTTGCTGAGATTTCAGAGATTCTGGGGCGGCGTGCAGGCCCTGAATTTGCGACCAGCCATTCCAATCAATTACCCAAGCTGGTCGGCCTGGAACCGGACGGCAAAGCCCATGACGCAATGGATGATTCGCTAGCCATCCTGTCAACACTGCGGGTCTTAAGAAGCCGCGGCGTTCTGTAATCCATGACCTAGTGTGGTGCGCGGTTATTTGGGATCGACCAGGACGCTGTTTGCGGCGCACTGGTTAGGAGCGTTTCGCGAAGCGATGCGGGGCATCGCAAGCGGAAGGCGACGCGGCCCGGAGCGCCACAAACAGCGCCTTTGGTCCCTTTATCGGCCCGTCGGACGGCGTCGAGAGCACTTGACGATGAACCACATCGCCTGCGCGCCCTCTCCTAGCCGACAGGCCGATAAAGGGATCCTGGTGATTCCAAATGTCCGCGCACCACACTAATAAGAAAAGCCCGCGCCATGGCGCGGGCTTTTCCATCATTCATCATGAAACGCGATTTCAGTGTTTCACATTCCGCCAGACATTGCGTTTCACCGCAATCATCAGGCCCGTGAAGACCGCCAGGAACAACAGCACTTTGATGCCAGTTTCTTTGCGGGTTTCGAAAGCCGGCTCTGACGCCCAGGTCAGGAACACGGCGACATCATGGGCCATCTGTTCCTTGGTGGCGGGGGTGCCGTCTTCATATTCAATCGAGTCTTCATACAGCGGTTGGGGCATCTTGAGATAGCACCCGGCGAACCATTTGTTGAAATAGGTTCCAGGCGGGCCTTGATGCTCTTCGAGACGGGTTTTGTAGGCCTCGTCTGATTCACCCGCATTTTGCGGCATGCACAGCGATTTATCTTCCAAGGTAGGCTCTTCTACATAACC
>NZSA01000073.1 GCA_002696645.1 Rhodospirillales bacterium
AGACTTTTGTGACCAGGGCAAGGGTCCCAACAGGGCGTCTGCGCAGACCGGTATCAAATGCAATAGAGAGAAAAGACACAGCTTTGTTCCAAACCTGAGATGCGGATGTGATAGTCGATTTGAGGATGCACACCCCCGCCAAACCAAACCGGTTCAACGGGGGTGCAGACGTCCCTATCTAGATTACTGCAGGCCTTTTGCCTTAAAGACAGCAGCGGCGGCCGGGTGATACGGCGCAGCCGTTCCAGACGCCATCAGCTTGGCATCCAAAGACCCCATCGCTTTATGAACACTGCTGACCTGATCGGCATGATCGGCCAACGCTGTGGCCAAATCCTCGACCAACTTGGGGTCCGCGTCTTCCCGCACGAAAAGCTGGGCGGAAACCGTCACCGTCAGCGTATCGTCCGGTGCCCAGGGATAGGAACCGCCTTTGATTACGAATTCACTGATATTCCATTCCTTGGCAACGGCATCAGCCGTTTCCTTTTGAACCGGCACCAGCTTCAGATCAATTGCGGAAGCCAGCTCCCGGATCGACCCATGACCCACGAACAAAGAATTCAGAATTGCATCCGCCCGACGGTCACGCATCAATTCGCCCTGTTCCTTGGACGCGGCATAGGTCACACCGCCACCCCAGGATTCAATGTTTTCAGGAGACGCACCCACCGTTGTCAGCATCGTCGCCCCAATATCACTGACCACATTACCTTTTCGATTTAACAGGATCTGGATCGGCAGTTTCTGGGTCGCGATGTCTTCCATCGTATTGATGTTATGCTCGGTCGCATAGTCCTTGTTCACCAACAATTGCATCGGTGCCCAGGTATACATAACCGCCAGGGTCCGCATCGAATCGACCGGGGCCTTGAAAGGCTCGGCCCCCGCCAGCGCTGATTTCACCTCAGCATCATGAATGATGGCGATATCACATTTCTTTTGATCCAACTGCACGACATTGGCAAAGCCGCCGCCAGAGGTTTGATAGGTAACCGTCGAACCAGGGAATGCGGCCTTGACTGCATTGTCGACACCAGCACCCAACAGAGACCACAGGCCCCCAGGGCTGGCGCCACATAAGGTCAGGTTATAGGCCGCATTGGCCGGCGCAGATGCCAGCGCCGCCCCAGCAACAACCGATAGTGCAAGCAGACTCGTTTTGATGGATTTTCTCATTCTATCCTCCCAATTGAGCCCGTAATCCGGGCTATTATTTGCTGCCGGAGTATCCGGTCAGCTCCATCGCCATCGGTTCTTCCGACGGACATATTATTAGATATCTAATTATTACTGTAGGCTGGCTTTTTTAGGCCTGTCAATTTACCAAACGCCTCCCCCTACAAACTGTAGGCCTCGTAGGTTGATGGATGAAACAACTCTTCGACCGTCACACGCCTTGGTGACAAGCCCTGGCGGTGATGTTGCTCCAGGAAATAGTCCAAAACCTTGTAGTTTGACGCGGTGCCGTAAGACCAGAAATCCGGGCCTATTAGTGCCCTGGCCCGTTGCAGCGTATCTTCCACGAACGGCATGGTTACCTTAGTCGCGGATGTATCATCCAAGGCCGATTGCGACAGCGCCTTTGCCTGGGTAAAGGCCTTCTGGAACGCCCCCGGAAGCCAGGGATGGTCTTCGACCAAGGATCGGCGCAATCCCAGTAAATGCATGATCGGGAACAGCTGTGTGCGCTTGTAGTACTCTTCCGCGACCCCAACAGTATCTTCAAACAAGCGCCCAACACGGGGGTCGCCTTCGTTAAAGCTGCGCGGCCAACGGGGACCGACGAAGGCATCGATCTCCCCTTCCGCCAACATATGGTTCAGGGTCGCCCCCTCAGGCGCCTGCTCCAGCTTTACATCTGCGGGCAGGTCAATTTTCAGTTTCTCCGGGCGACCCGCTGTATCCATGCCACCCCGCACCCATTGGACGTCAGAGGGTTTTACACCGTATTCATCCTCCAGAATCGCGCGTACCCAGACATTGGCGGTCAATTGATATTCCGCGATTCCGATGCGCTTACCGATCAGATCCTTCGGCGTCTTAATGCCCTTGGTCGTATTGATATAGATCGACGTATGACGGAAGGCCCGCGAAAGGAACACCGGAATGGCGATGTAATGGGGGTCGGGCCGCGTCAGGCTGACAACATAGGAGGAAAAAGAGATTTCCGACGCATCATAGGCCTGATGCCGAAAGGCACGGAAGAACATTTCTTCTGGAACCTGCAACATGCAGACAGGATCAACACCATCGATCTGCACGCGCCCGTCGTAAATCGCACGGGTTCGGTCATAATCCCCCATCGCGATGGACAGCTGTAGTTTACTCATATCTGATTTTTCCTCTCTTCTGTGCGGCGCACGGGAACCTGATGGTGCATGCGAATATCTGTGCCAGCTTCTGATGATTGCAGTATCCCATGACACACTTCCAGGCTGGCAAGCCCCCATCTGGAATCCTGGATCGGGCTCTGTGATTGCCGAACCGCAGCAACCAGAGACTCCATCACACCCTTGCGGGGGATGGCATCCAAAGGGGTTGATAAGAAGTCACTCTGTGTATGCCCATAGACCCAAACTCCATCAGGGGTCAGACGCAAATCGGCCCCGTCGCAACTGACCAAAATCGTTCCGAAATGTTCATTATGGGCCGGAACAGCCGGGTCTGGAGAGGCCCCAAAAGTGCGCTCTGTTTTCAGACGGATTTCATCCTGGGGCGTTTGGACCGATTGCAACGCCTTGCGCGCCTTGCCATAGGCCGTGGGATCGGTGTCATGGCCCAATTCCCCAATCCAGTCACAGAATTCATCACTGTTGAAATGGGCAAAACCGGAATAGGTCAAACTGGCAAACGCCCCTTGCGCAAAAGTCAAATGGGCGGAATAAGCGCATTCGGTGGGTCGTTTATCATCCCATTGTCCGGTTGTCGCCCGCACGGTGGAGACCATGCCGCCTGCCAATAAGCGCACAATATCAATCTGGTGCACGCCCTGACTGAAGATCACGCCGCCCCCTTCCGATGTCATCAGTTCTTCCGGTCGGCGGGGGCGATACAGAAAATCCGTGTAATTCAACGCATGCACCATCAGGTTCCCGTGCGCCGCACAGAAGAGAGGAAAAATCAGATATGAGTAAACTACAGCTGTCCATCGCGATGGGGGATTATGACCGAACCCGTGCGATTTACGACGGGCGCGTGCAGATCGATGGTGTTGATCCTGTCTGCATGTTGCAGGTTCCAGAAGAAATGTTCTTCCGTGCCTTTCGGCATCAGGCCTATGATGCGTCGGAAATCTCTTTTTCCTCCTATGTTGTCAGCCTGACGCGGCCCGACCCCCATTACATCGCCATTCCGGTGTTCCTTTCGCGGGCCTTCCGTCATACGTCGATCTATATCAATACGACCAAGGGCATTAAGACGCCGAAGGATCTGATCGGTAAGCGCATCGGAATCGCGGAATATCAATTGACCGCCAATGTCTGGGTACGCGCGATTCTGGAGGATGAATACGGTGTAAAACCCTCTGACGTCCAATGGGTGCGGGGTGGCATGGATACAGCGGGTCGCCCGGAGAAACTGAAAATTGACCTGCCCGCAGATGTAAAGCTGGAGCAGGCGCCTGAGGGGGCGACCCTGAACCATATGTTGGCGGAAGGGGAGATCGATGCCTTCGTCGGTCCCCGTTGGCCGCGCAGCTTTAACGAAGGCGACCCCCGTGTTGGGCGCTTGTTTGAAGATACTGTTGGGGTCGCGGAAGAGTACTACAAGCGCACACAGCTGTTCCCGATCATGCATTTACTGGGATTGCGCCGATCCTTGGTCGAAGACCATCCCTGGCTTCCGGGGGCGTTCCAGAAGGCCTTTACCCAGGCAAAGGCGCTGTCGCAATCGGCCTTGGATGATACATCCGCGACTAAGGTAACCATGCCGTTCGTGGAAGATACGCTGCAACGGGCCAGGGCACTAATAGGCCCGGATTTCTGGTCTTACGGCACCGCGTCAAACTACAAGGTTTTGGACTATTTCCTGGAGCAACATCACCGCCAGGGCTTGTCACCAAGGCGTGTGACGGTCGAAGAGTTGTTTCATCCATCAACCTACGAGGCCTACAGTTTGTAGGGGGAGGCGTTTGGTAAATTGACAGGCCTAAAAAAGCCAGCCTACAGTAATAATTAGATATCTAATAATATGTCCGTCGGAAGAACCGATGGCGATGGAGCTGACCGGATACTCCGGCAGCAAATAATAGCCCGGATTACGGGCTCAATTGGGAGGATAGAATGAGAAAATCCATCAAAACGAGTCTGCTTGCACTATCGGTTGTTGCTGGGGCGGCGCTGGCATCTGCGCCGGCCAATGCGGCCTATAACCTGACCTTATGTGGCGCCAGCCCTGGGGGCCTGTGGTCTCTGTTGGGTGCTGGTGTCGACAATGCAGTCAAGGCCGCATTCCCTGGTTCGACGGTTACCTATCAAACCTCTGGCGGCGGCTTTGCCAATGTCGTGCAGTTGGATCAAAAGAAATGTGATATCGCCATCATTCATGATGCTGAGGTGAAATCAGCGCTGGCGGGGGCCGAGCCTTTCAAGGCCCCGGTCGATTCGATGCGGACCCTGGCGGTTATGTATACCTGGGCACCGATGCAATTGTTGGTGAACAAGGACTATGCGACCGAGCATAACATCAATACGATGGAAGACATCGCGACCCAGAAACTGCCGATCCAGATCCTGTTAAATCGAAAAGGTAATGTGGTCAGTGATATTGGGGCGACGATGCTGACAACGGTGGGTGCGTCTCCTGAAAACATTGAATCCTGGGGTGGCGGTGTGACCTATGCCGCGTCCAAGGAACAGGGCGAATTGATGCGTGACCGTCGGGCGGATGCAATTCTGAATTCTTTGTTCGTGGGTCATGGGTCGATCCGGGAGCTGGCTTCCGCAATTGATCTGAAGCTGGTGCCGGTTCAAAAGGAAACGGCTGATGCCGTTGCCAAGGAATGGAATATCAGTGAATTCGTAATCAAAGGCGGTTCCTATCCCTGGGCACCGGACGATACGCTGACGGTGACGGTTTCCGCCCAGCTTTTCGTGCGGGAAGACGCGGACCCCAAGTTGGTCGAGGATTTGGCCACAGCGTTGGCCGATCATGCCGATCAGGTCAGCAGTGTTCATAAAGCGATGGGGTCTTTGGATGCCAAGCTGATGGCGTCTGGAACGGCTGCGCCGTATCACCCGGCCGCCGCTGCTGTCTTTAAGGCAAAAGGCCTGCAGTAATCTAGATAGGGACGTCTGCACCCCCGTTGAACCGGTTTGGTTTGGCGGGGGTGTGCATCCTCAAATCGACTATCACATCCGCATCTCAGGTTTGGAACAAAGCTGTGTCTTTTCTCTCTATTGCATTTGATACCGGTCTGCGCAGACGCCCTGTTGGGACCCTTGCCCTGGTCACAAAAGTCTATGCCGCTGTGGTGGCCGGTTGGACGATTTATGCGGCAGGGTTCTCCCGAACCGATATTTTACCCCTGACCATTACCTTTTTATCTTTGATGCTGGTCTTAACCTTCATCCTGATCACGCCGACAACAAAGTCCAACCCGGATAAGTTTCCATTTTATGAATGGATTCTGGCGGCGGCTGCTTTTGCCTGTGGCGCTTACTTCGTGACAGAAAGTGATACCATTTCACAACGGATCACATTGCTGGATCCCTTGTCTGACCTGGATGTTCTGGCATCCCTGACATTGATCATTTTGTCGATTGAGGCGATGCGACGCACGGTTGGCCTGGGGCTGACATTTATTGTTATCGCCTTCATCGCCTATAACCTGTTTGGCGACAAGTTGTCCGGTCCCTTGAGCCACGGTGAAATCACCCTGGAGCATTTCCTGGATATCATGGTGTTTACAACCGACGGCCTGTTTGGTGTGCCGATCCGGGTGGCTGCGACCTATGCCTTTCTGTTTGTTCTGTTTGGGACGACACTTTCTAAAACAGGTGGAGCGGACTTCTTCTTTAACTTCGCAGCGTCATTGACGGGTGGGTCAAAGGGCGGACCGGCAAAGATCGCCGTTATCTCCTCTGGCTTGTATGGAACGATATCCGGCAGCCCGACCTCTGATGTTGTGACCACGGGGTCGGTCACCATCCCGATGATGAAACGGCTTGGCTATAATTCCGCCTTTGCCGGGGGCGTCGAAGTCGCAGCCTCAACCGGGGGCAGCCTGGTGCCGCCTGTCATGGGCGCTGCTGCTTTTATCATGTCAGAGCAGATCGGCATTCCTTACATCGATATCGCCATTGCGGCCTTGATACCGGCGATTCTGTACTATCTGCCGATCTATATGCAGGTTCATCTGCGGGCCAGTAAGGAAAACCTGCAGGGTATGGATATGTCGAAAATTCCAGCCCTGATGCAAACCATGAAAGAGGGTGGCCTGTTTCTGGTACCTCTGGTCGTTATTACCTGGGCCCTGGTGAATGGGTATACGCCCACCTATGCCGCAATTTATGGGACATTGACTGTTCTTGCGGTGTCCATGGTCCGGCGCAGCACCCGGTTAACCCCGGCCAAGGTGTTCGATATCCTGTCTGATACCTGCATTAAGATGGTTGCCGTCACGGGGGCCTGCGCAGCAGCGGGACTGGTCATTGGCGGCATCACCATGACCGGGCTGGCTTCCAAATTCGGGACACTGGTTTTTCTGATTTCCAATCAGGACGTCCTGATCTCCCTGATTGTCGCGGCAGGGCTGACCATTCTTCTGGGACTGGGTATGCCAACGCCCAGCGCCTATATTCTGGCGGCGGTTCTGATTTCCCCGGTCATGCATGATCTGGGGATTGATCTGATGGCCGGGCATTTGTTCCTGCTGTATTTTGCGGTGATGTCCGCCCTGACACCACCCGTTGCCGTAGCGGCCTATGCCGCCAGTGCGATCGCGGATGAGGCCCCGATGAAGATTGCAGGGGCGGCTGTGCGTATTGCCATCGGTGCCTTCCTGATCCCCTTTGCCTTTGTCTTTGATCAGGCATTGCTGCTGCAGGGCAGTGTGATCGGGATCATTATGGCCACAGTGTTTACAGCTGTCGGTCTGACCTTGTTCGTCATCGCCCAGGAAGGTTATTGGAAACAGCGTCTCAATGCCCCGGTTCGGGTACTTTTGGGGGCTGCGGGCTTGCTGATAATTTTCATTCGTCCCCTGTCGCAGTATGTTTTGTCCTAAGGACGCGATAAAGAAACAGTGGCATTTATCGGATAGATGGATCACAATGGTCCAGTAATGGTTCATTAAAGGGTGATCCGATGTCCGATATGCGGGGGCATGCCCGTAAGGCCCTGGCGGCGTTGCGTCAATTTGTGGAAACGCAGGTTCTGGAGGGGCATTGGCCCCCCGGGACACAGTTACCGACGGAGCGCGAGCTGGCGGATCAATTCGCCATCAGCCGCAACACGGTGCGCCGACAAATGCTGCAACTGGTCAAGGATGGCTGGATCGACCGCCATGTCGGGCGGGGCACTTTTGCGTGTGCGCCGCCTGGCGTATCGAGCGTTTCTGACCCTGACGCCAGCACCGTGAACCCGGAAGAGGTTATGGAGGCACGTTTGCTGATTGAGCCCTTGCTGGCGAAGCTGGTTGTCATTCGTGCCAGCAATGCAGAACTGGCATCTATGGAAGACATCCTTGCCGCCGGTGCAAAATCAGAAACCATGGCGGAATTCGAATATTGGGACAATAAACTGCATCGGGCCATCGCTGAGGCGTCAAAGAACCAATATCTGATCACAATCGTCGAAGGGATTCATAAGGCCCGGCAATCCCCGGCCTGGTTTGGATTGCGCCGCCGCGGGTTGACCGACGAGCGTCGGCAGATTTACCAACAGGATCATACGGCCATTGTTCAAGCCCTGGTACGTCGTGATGGAGAACAGGCCAGGGAGGCGATTTTAAGCCATCTGAGCCGAGTTCGGACAAATTTAATGATTACATGACAGATTCCTGTTGGAATTATTTTAGGATTGCGTCACTATTGGTTCACTAAATCGTCACATTGGTTCAAAATTGGATCAATTAAAGGCTGGAGAGTGAGCATGCAAGTGTCACGGCCAGAGGTACAGGGTTGGTTCGGCGTCGCGACGTCGACCTATGCCGCTGCCAGTCAAGCTGCGATGCGCATGTTGGAACTGGGGGGGAATGCCTTTGACGGGGCTGTGGCCGGTGGCTTCGTGCTGCAAGCGGTGGCCCCCCATCTGAATGGTCCCGCCGGGGATGTTGCAATGCTGGTTTATGATGCCGCCGATGGGCGCGCGCAGGCCGTATGCGGACAGGGGCCGACACCAAAAACAGCGACGATAGACGCGATACGCGCCCTAGGTCTGGATCGCATTCCAGGGACAGGTTTACTGTCTGCCGTGGTGCCCGGGGCATTTGATGCCTGGATGCTGCTTTTGGCGGAAAAGGGAACATTACCACTGCGCACAGTGATTGAACCGTCATTGGACTATCTGGATCGGGGCGTCCCTGTGGATGGCCGCCTGCATGCCACGCTTGTGGCGGCACAATCCGTTTTTCAGCGCTACTGGCCGACCTCAGTGGAGGTGTTTCTTCCTGATGGTACGGTCCCGGCGGTAGGGGAATTGCTGCGCAATCCAACTTTGTATTCCGTTTTTCACCGTCTTTTGGATGAAGCAGAAGCGGTCGGATCGGATCGGCTGGCACAGATTGAAGCCGCCCGTGCGATATGGTCCGATGGTTTTGTCGCCCAGGAAATTGATGCCTTTTGCCGCCAGACAGAAGTGATGGATGTGTCTGGTCAGGTGAATGGCGCATTGTTGCGGGGGTCAGATCTGGCGGGTTGGCGGGCCTGGTTCGAACCAGCCCTGTCGCTGGAGTATGCAGGCTATCAGGTGCTGAAATGCGATAGCTGGACGCAGGGGCCTGTTCTGTTGCAAGCGCTGGCCTTGTTGCCGGCCCAAGAGATGGCGGCACTGGACCCCAATGGGGCAGAATTTGTGCATCGGGTGACCGAAGCCTTGAAACTGGCCTTCGCGGATCGGGAAGTATTCTACGGGGACCCAAAAACCGCCCGTGTCCCGATGAACCGATTGTTGTCACAAGACTATGCGGCCTTGCGGCGTGACGAGATCTCCGCGCGGGCCTGCAATGATTGGCGACCGGGCAATATTGCAGGCTGTGGCGCACCGATCGATTATGCCGCCGCCTGTGCCCGCAAACGGGAAACCGGCTTGCTGGCCGCCTATGGCGGCGGGGAGCCGACGGTTCAATCGATTGAAGCGCTGGGCTATCGTGCCAGCGTCAGCGGGGATACCTGTCATATCGATGTGATCGATGCTGCCGGGAACATCGTGTCAGCAACCCCATCCGGTGGGTGGTTGCAATCCTCGCCCGCCATTCCGTCTCTGGGATTTCCCCTTGGAACGCGGGCACAGATGATGTGGCTGGACCCTGTCGCCCCATCGGGTTTGGGACCGGATCGACGCCCGCGCTCCACACTGACGCCAACGCTTGTTCTGGATAAGGCCGGTCGGGGATATCTTGCCTGTGGCACACCGGGTGGGGACCAGCAGGATCAATGGCAAGCGGCTTTTCTGATCCGGCATCTGGTGCATAAAATAGGCCTTCAAGAGGCGATAGAAGCCCCTTCGTTTCATAGCGAACATTGGCCCAATTCGTTCTATCCCCGCCATGCTTCACCCGGTCGCCTGGTGGTTGAGGGTCGGTTTGGTTCCCAGGTATGCGATGATCTGAAGCATCGGGGCCACGATTTAAGCATTGGCGATGATTGGTCGGAAGGCCGTCTGACCGCCGCTGCGCGAGACCCAGATGGCCGCGTGCGGGCGGCCGCAAATCCAAGAGGAGGGCTGGGCTATGCCGTTGGTCGATGACGCCCTGTCTGGATACACAAAAGAGCGGGATGCAAACAGCGGGCAATCTGCGACGGGATTACGGTTGGCGGCTCAACGGATTCTCGGGTTTTTCGATAGCGTCATTGGCGGGGCGGCAATGCTGGCGCTGATCGCGTTGATTCTGATTGTTTTGGCCAATGTTATCGGACGCTATGGCTTCAACAATTCCCTGACCTGGGGCGGGGAGGCGGCGCAATGGCTTTTCATTGGCGTGATCTTTCTGGCGGTTCCCCTGGCGCATAGAGGGCGGGCGCATCTGTCGATTCAGTTTCTGGTCGAACGGCTGCCGGTACCATTGCAGACGGCGGCTGGCTTTCTCAGCGATTTGATCATCGCCTATGCGACGGTGATGCTGTTGTTGGGCGGGATGACCTTGATTGATGCGGTCGGTGGCGTGAATTACGCCCTTAATCTGCCAAGTTGGGTTAAGTTTGCACTGATCCCCGTGACCAGCGCGTTGGGTCTTTTGTATTTGGCGCTGCAAGGTCTGGATGAGGGGAAACGCCCCTGGCGCGGGATCATCAGCATCGCGCTTGCCTTTGGCCTGTATTTTCTGTTGCAGCCAGGAGGCTTGGTCAGCCTTAAGGGCCTTGATCCCGGCACCACGATGATTGTCAGCTTTCTGGTCGCCATGGCGATTGGAACGCCGGTTGCTTTCGCCATGATTTTTGCAGCCTTTGCCGCCAATGCCGCTGGTGCGGTAATGCCCCCCGCCGCCGTGGTTCAGACGATGGTGAATGGGTCCAGTAAGTTCCTGTTATTGGCGATCCCGTTTTTCATCGCAGCAGGGGCGTTGATGAATGTGGGGGGGCTGACGTCACGCCTGATGGATTTCGCCTTCAAGCTGGTAGGGCATTTGCGCGGTGGCTTCGCACAGGTGAACATCGTGTCCAGCGGCTTTTATGCCGGAATCAGCGGGTCCAGCTATTCGGAAGCTGCGTTGGGCACAAAGCTGTTGGTGCCGCAGATGGTCAAGCATGGCTATTCGCCGGGCTTTTCCTGTGCCGTCACGGCGGCGGCTGCGACATTGCCCAATGTCATTCCGCCTTCTATCGCCCTGTTGATTCTGGCGTCGGTCGCGAATCTTTCTGTTGGCAGTTTGTGGCTGGCAGGTGTTGTCCCTGGCCTGTTGATGGGCGCCAGTCTGATGCTGTGTATTTATGTAATTGCCCGGATGCGGGGCTATGGCACCGCCAATCAGGCCGCCAGTTGGTCCGATCGGGGACGCGCCGGGATCAAGGCGCTGCCGGTTCTGGGGTTGGCGATCGTGATCATCGGTGGGATTCGCGGCGGCGTTGTCACTCCGACAGAGGCTGGTGTTCTGGCGGTTGCCTATGCCTTTGTCTTAGGGATTGCGGTCTATCGTACATTCACCTGGCGGGAACTTTGGCAGACCTTGCGTGGGGCAGCGGTGGAAGCGGCG
Source organism: Rhodospirillales bacterium (assembly GCA_002696645.1). GTDB lineage: Bacteria > Pseudomonadota > Alphaproteobacteria > UBA8366 > Aestuariispiraceae > Pacificispira. The sequence continues at coordinate 11,354 of NZSA01000073.1, forward strand.
ATGGTTGGCCTTTTAATCGGTGCGGCGGCGCCTTTCACCTTCGTTCTGGTAACAGAACAGATTCCTCAATCGCTGTCGGCACTGATCACCGGCCTGTCGGATAATCCCTATATCGTGCTGTTGCTGGCGAATGTGCTGATGCTGTTTTTTGGCATGTTCCTGGATATTGGCGCAGCGATCCTGATCTTAACGCCACTATTGATGCCAGTTATGGTCAGCATGGGCGTAGATCCGATCCATTTCGGTCTGATTGTGGTCGTTAATCTGATGTTGGGTGGTTTAACGCCCCCGGTTGGTATGTTGGTCTTTATTTCATCGGCGATCTCAAAAACGCCGGTGCATGACGTTTTCCGTGCGATGTATCCCCTGTTGGGCGCGCTGTTGATCGCCTTGGTGATCATCACTTACGTACCCGCGGTGTCGCTCGGTCTTGGTTGGCTTTTACAAGGAAACTAATGACGGAAAAGCCAGATATTCACAGGTACAACACTAGGAGGCAGAGGGATGTTTGTTAGACGCACACTGAAGACAGGACCGGGGCTGTTGCTGGCCGTGGCGATGGGATTATCACTGACCTGGGCCGGGGTCGCTCAGGCGGATCCAACACAGATCACGGTCGGTGTTATCTATGGAATAGACAAGCCGCAAGGCAAGATCTGGACCAAGATGAATGAATTGGTCGAGAAGAAGATTCCGGGTCAGATCACCTTTAACATCGTCCCGGACGGTGCCTTGGGTGGTGAGAAAGAGGAAGTCGAAGGCGTCCGTTTGGGCTCCATTCAGGCAGGGATATCAACCCTGGCCAATATGTCCACATGGGTTCCGGAAACGTCTCTTTTCGACATGCCATTCATCTTCCGCGACCAGGCCCATATCGACAAGGTGATGGCTGGCCCAATCGGGGATGAGTTCAAGGACCTGTTCGCAAAACAGGGTTTCAAAGCCTTTGGCTTCATCACCTATGGCGCACGTCATGTGATTTCCAAGGCCAAGATTACTGGTCCGGACGATGTGAAAGGATTGAAGATGCGGGTTATTCAAAGCCCGCTGCACATTGCCTTGTGGGAGTCACTTGGAGCCAGCCCAACGCCGGTTCCGATTACAGAAGCCTATAATGCGCTGGAAACCGGTGTGGTGGATTACATGGATATGACCATGTCGGGCTATCAAGCGCTGAAATTGTACGAAGTCGTGCCAAACTTTGCCAGAACATCCCATATCTGGGCGCTGGGCGTGATGTATATGAGCATGCCGTTCTGGGAATCGCTGACACCGGAACAGCAAGCCGCGCTGGAAGAAGCCGCAGCGGAAGCGATTCCCTATTTCAATGGTCTGGCTGCTGGGGAACAGGAAGAATCCCTGGCGAAAGCTGTTGAAATGGGCGCAACGGTGGTCGAACAGGATACCGCCGAATGGCAAAAGGCGATGGCACCGTTCTGGGCCAGTTATGCCGATAAGGTCGGTGGGATCGAAAAAATCGAAACCATTGTGAATACCAAGTAAATGAGGGTCGGGTCTGGGGTTTTGCGCCCCGGACCCGACGCCTTCCGATTCAAGAGTGAGAGGTCCGGCATGGCAGATTTCATCGAAGAAGACCGGGTGCGCGACGGGCCAATGGATCAGGAAATCCTGACCATGGTGGTTGAAGCACTGCGCCATCAGGGCTTTCCAAATGCCACGCATGAATCGATTTTCGGTGATCCGGATCATCGCGCTGCAGCCGTTGATTTGCTGAAAGACTGTCGCCCAATGCCGGTTGTCTTGTCCCTGATAGACGCGCTGCACTCACACTAGAGGCACCGCGTATCCTGTTGATAGAATGGAGAGAGCAATGGCCCAGGCCATGCCGTTAATGACTGCCAGCGCGGATCTGCGGGCCCGCTATCCTGAGGGTACTGTTTACATCGATGGCGCTTTCATCGTGTCCCCGTCGCGTTTGACTGTATATGGCAAACAGTTTGGCGACACGATCTGCGACGTCGGGTCTGGAAACGCCGATGTGATTGATGCGGCAGTGACAAGTGCGGATAAGGCGTGGCCCGCCTGGCGTGCAATGGCACCATCCGCCCGGGCCGCCCTGCTGTATGCCATGGCAGATCGTCTGGCGGCAGAAATGGATCAGTGGATTTCACTGGAGGCGCATCATGCCGGGAAGCCGTTGTCGGATGCGCGGATCGATATCGTATCGGCGGTCATGACCCTGCGCTGGTTCGCCGGTTTTGCAGATCGGATTGATGGGCGCGTTGTTGCCTCTGCGGAGACGGTGCATCGTTACATCCGACGTGAACCCCTTGGCGTATGTGGATTGATCGTGCCGTGGAACTTCCCCCTTCTGATGATGGTGTGGAAGGTGGCGCCGGCTCTGGCGGCGGGAAACACGGTGGTTGTGAAACCTGCCAGCCTGACACCGCTGACGGCCCTGTTGTTTGCGAAACTGGCCAGTGATGCCGGATTGCCGGCTGGGGTCCTGAACGTTGTGCCTGGGCCGGGAGAAGCAGCAGGCATGGCATTGGTCCGTCATCCGCGTGTCACCAAGATCAGCTTCACAGGCTCTACAGAAATAGGGAAGCAGGTTGCCCGGATTGCCGCCGATACGGTCAAGCGCGTTACCCTGGAATTGGGTGGCAAGTCCCCGACCATCATTCTGGACGATGCCGATCTGGAGAAGGCAATTCCTGCCTCTGCAGCGGGATGTTTCGGGCATGCTGGACAGAAATGTGCCGCCCGCACACGGGTGATTGTCAGTGAAAGCCGTGCCGATGAGGTCGTTGAGCGCCTGGCAAAAATCGCTACAGGCTTGAAGATCGGGGACCTGTCAGATCCTGCAACGCAATTGGGCCCTGTCATCGATACCAAAGCACAATCCAGAATTCTGGGGATGTGTCAGGATGCACAGAAGGCAGGCGCGTCTTTGGTCTGTGGCGGGGAGGCCCCGGATCACACCGGCCCCTATGTGTCCGCGACAATTTTCGATCAGGTGAAATCCGGTGATGTGCTGGCCCAGGAAGAAGTATTCGGTCCGGTCATGGCCGTCATTCGTGTATCAGATGAGGATGCCGCTATCGCCGCCGCCAATGACAGTGACTATGGCCTAGCCGCCACTCTTTGGACACGGGATGTCGGCAAGGCGCACCGGATTTCCGGTCAGATTCAGGCTGGAACCGTCAGTGTGAACACCCCTGCCGTGGTTGGAATCGAAACCCCGTTTGGGGGGTATAAGCAAAGCGGATATGGCCGCGAATTGGGGCTGGAGGGCTTGGACGCCTATCTGCAATCCAAGGCCGTTATTATGGATATCAGTTCTTAAGGAGTTTTGATCAATGTCTGGTCCCTTCGTATTCCTTCATTCTACACACCGTGTGCAATTTGGGCCGGGCTGTCTGTCAGCCCCGCCGGATTTGGCAAGGGCAGAGGGCCGAAGGAAGGCTGCTATTCTGCTGGATGCTTATTTCATGGGGGGGCCGTTACAGGATCGGCTATCAGAAATCCTGAAGGATTTTGCCCCTGTCTTTCACGCAGTCCCACAACATGAGCCTGATACCGATACAGTTGAAGGCGCCCGTGCGGCCCTTTCGCAGGCTGAGGCGGATTTGATTCTGGCGGTCGGGGGTGGCTCCACCCTGGACACTGCCAAAGCAGCGCGCATGTTGCTCAGTAATCCAGGGCCCATTGAGAATATTGTCGGTGCCATGGGCATGCCGATGATCGCCCATGACAGCCTGTTCGTTGCGGTTCCCACGACGGCAGGCACCGGCAGCGAGGTTTCAGAATCCGCGGTCATCGCAAAGACAGGGACCGACTATAAGATGGTCCTAAGATCCCCTAATATGGCGGCGCGTCTGGCACTGTTGGATCCGGAACTGGGTGTAACGGCACCGCCAGGTGTAACAGCAACCGCAGGCTATGATGCCATCACCCATGCGGTGGAGGCTTACACGTCGAAATTTGCGACTGTAATGACCGATCCGTTTGCCCGGTCTGCGATGGAGCTTCTGGCCGTGTCGCTGCCCATTGCTTTTGAAAAGCCAGATGATATCGAGGCACGGGGGAATTGCCTGATTGGATCAATGCAGGCTGGCATCGCCTTTAATTCCGCGCATTTGGGATTGGCACATGCGATTGCGGGTGCATTGGGTGCCTTGCATCATGTGCCGCATGGCCTGGCGAATGCCTTGGCGCTGCCGTGGAGCATGGCTTTCAACCAGCCAGCCCTAGGGGCAAAAGGTGAGATCGTGGCTGGGATCTTTAAGGGGGCGAGCTCCGCGGCTGGCCTGTCTGCGATGCGTAAGAAGGTTGCGCTGGATATCGGTCTGGACAAATTTGTCCCGACCGATGCAGAACGGGATCTGGTGGCGGAAGGGGCTGCGAAAAGCGGCCAGATCAAGGTCAATCCGCGCCTTGCCAGTGCTGCCGAGATTCGCGTGATCCTGGAACATATGCGCCAGCCGACCGAAGGGCTGCAGCCCAATCTTAACCTTTAAGGAGGGACACTCTGATATGACAATTCACAACCCTGACAGCATCGCCGCCCCGGTTGGGGCCTATGTCCATGGCCTCGAAACCGCGCCAGGCGCTCGGATACTGCATGTCTCCGGTCAGATTGGTATGGCAAAGGATGGCACGATTCCAGCCGGCACCAAGGCGCAGTCGGAGCTTGTCTGGCAGAATATCGCAGAGATTCTGGCTTCCGCAGGGATGGAAATTTCAGACATTGTGAAGATGACGGCCTACTTGTTGGGTCCGGAAGACCTCGCAGACTATGGCGCTGCCCGCACCGCCGCCCTGGCTGGGCATAAGCCGACATCCACCCTGATCTTTGTCGCAGGCCTGGTGAAACCTGAATTGCGGGTTGAGGTCGAAGTCGTCGCCGCCAAGGCCTAAGCCCAGTTCCTTTGCGGTTTCCTTTTTTGAAAATGAGCCGCAAAGGGCGCAGAGGGGCGGGTCGCGCAATGCCAAAAATTCCCATTCTCATCCTGAGGAGGCGCGATAGTGCCGTCTCGAAGGAGGCGCTGTAAGTGTCGTGCTTTCAGAGGGCTCCCCCTTCGAGACGCTACGCCCCTCAGGGGAAGGGTGCCCTTGTCTGACACATCGTCACCCCGGACGTGATCCGGGGTCCAGGGCGGCAGGCGGGATTGGTGCGGGGGGCCCTGGATACCCGCCTGCGCGGGTATGACGGGGATGTGGGGTGAGGGTGCCCTTGTCTGATACATCGTCACCCCGGACCGGATCCGGGGTCTAGGGCAGCGGGCACCAGTTGCACGGGTGGCCCTGGATTCGGTTCTGACCCTCGACACCAATACCATCTTAAGGAGCGCGGCGTTGGCGGGCTCTTACTCGACCGCCAGCGTGCTTTCGCGCTTACCATCGCCTTCGATTTCTGGGATCAGGGGGATGGGGACATTATAGGGGGCGACATCTTCGCGGATTTTGCTTAAGGCCGCGACGATGATATCGACCTCTTCATCTGGATGGGTCGCACCCAGCCCATATTCTGTCGCCAAAGCACGGGCGCGTGCGGAGCGTTGACGCTCTTCCTTCGGCAGGTTCACAACGGAATAAACACCGTTCAACAGGCTGCCCCGCAGCTTTTTGGCAAATTTCTCACCCAGAAGGACTTTTTCTTCCTGGCTTAATTGCTCAAAGAAACGACGCATCAGGATGCGGCCAAATTGAATGTGCCGGGCTTCGTCGCGCAGGATCAACTGACAGGCCTTGCGAATTTCCGGGAAGGTCGCGTTTTTGTAACGAGCAGTCAACAATTCGCCGGACAATTGTTCAAACAGCGTGTTGACCGCCATCCCCGCATAGAAGGACATTTGCTTTTCTTCTGACTCCGTGTGGAATTTTGGAATGATCAGTTGGAAATAATCACTGCGCGGTGTTGGCTGATACCCACCCAGGGCATCTGCGATGCGGAAGGAGGCCTCATGATGGCGCAATTCTTCCATGATGAAGTTCGCCACATGCTGTTTCACCTCAAAAGGCAGGTGTTCATAGATTGCCTGGCGCAGCCGTTCCGCGCCATACGGTGTGGCACCATGTTCCATCCAGGCCCGCAGGGACCACCATTCAGCGCCTGCTTCCCTAACCTCGGCAGGAAGGGATGCGGTTTCTTTCGCCAATGCGGCCCAATCTATATCCTGGGCCGGGTCCCAAGCCATATCGCGCGCCTGCAGGCACAGTTGCCAGATATCATCATACTGCAATTTACCGACGACAGGATAGGGGTTCGGATTCTGAACAGTTTCTTCCAGCATTGAGGCTTCCATATCGTCGCTCCCGGTGTCAAAACAGTGATCATTAAAAGGCTGGATGGCCCTTTGATCAATTAGTATAGTCTTATAGACTAATTCGTCTAGTGGGATTCTGAAGAGAATTCATTTTTAGGAGTGACTATGGTGTCGGAGCCATTCGCGGGAAACCAAATTGACAGAAATTCACCGGTTCCTTTGTTCCTACAGATCCGTCAGGCACTGCTGGCTGACATACGAAGCTGGCCTGATACGGCGGCGCAATTTCCCACCGATCTGGGGCTGGCCCAGCGTTTCAGTGTCAGCAAAATGACGGTTCGCCAGGCGATCGATGACTTGGTCGAAGCAGGCCTGCTTGAGCGGCATCGTGGTCGCGGTACCTTTGTAACGGATCGCGCCTTTGTTGAACAATTGGACCCTGTCCTGGATATCGATCAGCAATATGCGGCGGCGGGGCACAGTCAAACAACACGGGTTCTCAGTTTCGATCGTCGTCCAATGACAATGCGGGAACAAAAACTCTTTGGGGCGCAGTCGGATGAAACGGCTGTTCATATTCGCCGGTTACGATCCGCCAACGGCCTGCCACTGGCCCTGGACGAGCGTGTTATGCCCGCCCCCATTGCCGATCAGGCGAATTTCACCGCTGATAATGCAGTACAATCGATCATTGCGCGGTTACGGCGCGCGGTTCCTTTGGCCCGCGCTAAGTGGCAAATGAGCGCCCTGTTGGCCGATAAAGACCTGGCACTGAACCTCAGCATCCATCAAGGGGCTCCGGTTCTGGAACGGGCAATGACCTATCTGGACCCGAAAGGCGCGATCCTGCTGACGGGGCGCAGTCTTCATCGTGGCGACCTTGTCAGTTGCGCCTTTGAGCTTCCGCTGGATGGTCCGGAACACACGGGCCTGCTGGAAATGGCACGCGGGGAAGCCTTGAACTAAAGGAACCGAACTTAAAGAATGGACAGTCAATCCGCGTCCGGTACTCTGGTCGACACGCGTTGTTGGTATCGTGCTGATTGCCCTTGATGAAAGTGATTGAATGTCCAGTTTCAACTACACCCTAAATAACGCCCGAAAAAAGATTATGGCGGGTGGGCAGATTGTTGCGGTTATGGTGCCGGACGACTCTTTAAGGGAGTATTATACAAACCCACTGCCCCGGTATGAGGAGTGCTATCGTCTTGATAGAGTCTGCCTGTCTGGAGATCAGTTCTGGGCGATGACCGATGGCGAACATCTGCCTTATCAAATGGGCAAAGGAATTCAGGAAGCTCTGCATTTTGGTTATACGAACAGCGCGCCTCTCTACTTTTCGACTCAGCGAAAAGACTTTGAAAGCGCTCTTCGGGACCAGACCCAACAACTGACCCTCTGCAATATGCGCCAATACAGCGATTTTAAGTTCATCCTCCGCGATCCGATTGAGAAGGTTTGGGATTCGGAAGATCGCAATAATCTGGAGGTGCTGCGCCAGGCAGTCCAGCAGGGTCTATCTTTCCGATTGGTATTCGAAGACGAGGCCGGTCTGGTCTTTTCGCTGCCAGTCGACTTGCCGATGCTGTTCTACGAAAAGGGTGATCTTAGTGTTACAACCAAGATATCGTATTTCTATGATTTCTGTATGGATCCAATGTCATTGATCGAGGCCATTCGCGCGAAAAAGCCGGATTTCGAGCATGACCGTGATCCACTTTCCATCAAGGCCCGAATAACCAGTCGCGTTGTGCCCGCCTATTACAATCTGTTCCTGGATGGCAGCTATATCGGTGTCCCGGAAATCTTCTCAGGCAAGAAGAAAGCCTGGAAGATGGCGCGCCTGTTTAGCTATTGAATCCAAATGTGAATCTAAAAGAGGGTCGCTGTTTTGCCCTGTCCTGCGCGGGAAGACGCGCATGCAACTTGCTCAGTATCGTAACTTCTAAACACCTTGATGTTCGAAGTACCCATTCGAATACTTGTATGTTTTCATTGGGTTGACGCGCATTCTCAGGGTGTAGTATTTTTTGACAGTGCTGTTGTATTAAAGCAGGCAGGCAAAATCGTCTATTGGGGAAAGGTGCGGGGGCCGAGAGCGTTGAGAAAATTAATTTTTGCTTTGTTTTGGTTTTTTCCGATCCTATTGGTAACCGCATGCGAAACGACGTCGAATCCCAATGACGATAGGATTGCGCAGGCTTATGAGTTGTTGAAGGCTGCACCGGATCTCGAAGCCCCCGGCGTGCGCGAGCAGATTGCCTGGCTACGCACGCCAGGGGCGCCCACTATAAACGTCGCCGGCCTGATTTATCGCGGCGCTCATCCCGACATTATTATGGAAGTCGCCGACATTCGTGGCCCTAATAAATATTACATGGATAGTCAGCAACGCCTGTATCACGACTATATCTTCAACACACCCTACACCTGGGGTAATGCGTTTCAGATTGCGGTCGCGGCGTCCCGTCCGGAATTAGCCGAAAGGCTTGCTATTGGTGTTGCAAAGCAAGCTGGCGACTATCGTGAAGGTATGCCGCTTGGAGTAATCCCCAGTATTGCGAAGTTGGCGAGCCAACCAGCTCCAAAGAGCACTTCGCATTTCTCTATCTTGTCCCCTGAAGAAAGTTCCTGGTCCTCCTTTTATCACGACATTGGCACCATTCAGCGCATTAACGCACAGCCAAAAGATACCTACACATCACCCCCTGGCCGCGGGTTGCTGTTCCGGTATGCTGCGTCAATGCGACCTGGATGGCGCTACGATACAATCCGGCAATTTGGCACACCTTCGGAGGAAATTTATGCCAGACTTGGCGGTCCCGCGACGATGGTCGATGCGACGGTCCAAGGGGATTTAGCCGATGCCTATGAAAAGGAATTAACAGATCGGAGCTTCAAGACGGTTTCCTTTATTCTCAAAAATTTTCCCGGGGACGTGAACGAAACACTGCCATTTTGCATGATGCGCGATGGGGAACCGGTGATTGTTTGCCCCAATGTCAGCCCGACACATCTGGCTGCTCGCAATACAACCATGCGCGACATTGTGCATAAGCTTGAATGGAGATGGCTCCCAGCAGGCAAGCTTAAGGCCTTCCTCGCGGCTGGTGGTGACCCGAACAAGAAAGACTCGTTTGGAAATACCGCCTTGGCTTATGCCCGGAATGGCGGTGTTCATCCCGGCGCAAATGCTCCGGGCGATGATTTCAACATCACACAATTGTTCGCCGGGGCCGCGATTATCGCAGGCGCAGGTGCTCTGGCCGGGGAGGGGAGTTATGATACTGCCACAGAATTTATGGTCGGTGGCCTGACAGATGTCATCAACGGAACCTCTGACAATATTACGCGAATGCATGATCAGGCGGACCAACAGCTGCAACAACAGCCCGCTTCAAGCGCCACGGGTGCCGGTTCTTCCAATACGTCGTTAAACAGGACGTCTGAGAAGTATTCATTTACATGCCCTGCGACAGGCCGGACTCACAGTGTACCAATTTCAGCGGCCAGCAATGCTTGCCGAAATGCTATGCGGCGTTATGCAAAGGCTGTTAGTTGCAACATGATTGATGACCTAGAAGGCGCCCAGAACGCGTATTACTCCGCCTGCGCCTCAGAAATGTAAGCAATCGACATGCCGCGGTTGCGTCGGATTCTGGTGAGATTGCCCTATCGAAATTGGTGACCAGTCGATCCCCCTTCGGATCGGAAATAGGTGATCGTGTGATCCGTGAAACGCTGAAGGATTGCCCCAAAATGGGCGGCATCGCGGGAAGCCAGAACCACCTTCAAGGGGCGAACCACGTCTACGATGCGTAAAGTTTTAACCCTTCGTCCGTCATAGGTTGTCGATGGCGGGCGCATAACCAGTAAGGTGAAGCCAAACCCGGCTGCCACGGCGCTTCTGACGGTTTCCATTGATTTTGAGACATAGGATATCGGGGGATCGATTCCGCATTCTGCCAGCAAATCCTCAAAATAGGCGCGGCTGCCCGCCCCTTCGAACATGACATAAGGCTCCTTTGCCAGTTCTGACAGACGGATGGACCGGCGATTGGCCAAAGGATGATCCGCCGCCAAAACGACCATTGGCTGGATTGATGCCAGTTCCACAAAAGTCAGCCCCTGTAATGCGCCCCCCCGATCATAGGTCAGGGCAAGATCCAGCGTCCCGTTGCGCAGCGCATCGGCAAGGTCGCTCAGTGACATCTCCCTGTGTTGCACCGTTATCCCCGGCGCGGTGTCAGCGAAGGATCGGATCAGGCCCGGCGCAAAGAACGGTGCCAGCGTCCAAAAAACACCCAGACGGATTTCCCCTGATGCCTCTGCGGCAATGGCAGAGGCTTCGCGCGCAACTTGTTCAGCTTGTTCTTCCAGCGCGACCGCATGTTGCAGAAACAAGCGACCCTGCAAAGTCAGGGTCAGACCTCGGGCGTGATGACGCTCGAACAGAACAATGCCAAGAATATCCTCCAATTTGTCCAAGGCTTGCGCGATGGAGGGTTGGGAAATGTTCAGCGCGCGTGATGCCTGTGCAATGCCGCCCTGTTCGGCAACAGCCCGAAAATAGGTACATTGGCGCAGGGTGTATCGAACCATATTTTATCTTCTTTAAAGCTAGGATAATTGAGTTTGTGCCTATCTTCAGAAAAGTTCAATCTTCTGTTCAATACGATCATTGTTCCCTGTTTTTCGACGCGCCCATTTTTGAAGGACTGCTATCATGTCGTTGATCCAGCCGAATGCCGAATTGTTGAAAGCAGCCGAACGTCCGTTTGAAGACGCCCGCGCAATGCCGCCCAGTGTTTATACCAGTCAGGCGTTTCTGCAGCAGGAGCTTGAAACCATTTTCTCCAAAGACTGGGTCTGTGTCGGTCGTGTCAGCAGTTTGGCCAATCCGGGGGATTATCTGACCTATGAATTGGCGGGCCAGCCCGTCTTTGTGATCCGAGATCGGGAGGGGGCGATTAAGGCATTCTCAAACGTCTGCCTGCACCGCATGTCGACCATGCTGCAGGGCTGTGGCAATACCCGCGCTGTTGTATGCCCCTATCATGCCTGGACCTATGGTCTGGACGGACAATTGCGTGGCGCGCCCTTCATGGGCCAGACGACAGGATTCTGTAAGGAAGATTACAAACTGCCCGCCATACGGTGCGAAGAATGGCTGGGTTGGATTTATATCACGCTGGACAATGATCGTCCCTCTGTTGCTGAGGCGCTGGAGCCCCTGCGGGAGATGATCGCGCAATATGGCATGGAAGACTATGTCGAATGCTTTCGTGAAACTCATGTCTGGAACACCAATTGGAAGGTCCTGGCCGAAAATTTCATGGAATCCTATCACCTGCCGGTCTGCCATGCGGCAACGGTGGGCGGCTTTTCCAAGCTGGAGGAGATGGAGTGTCCGCCGGGATTGCCCGCCTTCAATTATCATTGGATTACCAAAGAGGCATCCCTGGCGATTGGCAATGCCCATCCCAGCAATACCAAGCTACAGGGCCGTTGGCGCAAGACGACCGGGCTGCTGACGCTATACCCCAGTCACCTGATCACTCTGACGCCAGGTTATTTTTGGTATCTATCGCTGCACCCCAAAGGGCCAGACCAGGTCGCTATGGTTTTTGGTGGGGGCCTGTCGCCGGACTTCATCAATGATCCAAAGGCGGATGAATATATCGCGACGCTGAAGACCCTGCTGGACGCGGTGAATGAGGAAGATAAAGGCTGTACGGAGAAAGTGTATAAGGGCATGAATGCTAACTCAGCAAAGGCCGGGCATTTATCCTATCTGGAACGCCCCTTGTATGATTTCATGCATTACATCGCGGACCGAACGGCGGGATTTGATCGTTCCACCGCGCTTGCGGCAGAGTGAGACCTCGATGGACGCTCCGAGCGCATCAATCTCTCACATGACCGACACGCTCCGCATCATTGCGACCCTGCCAGCGGATCAGGCTCAGACGCTGCCCGGTCGGTTCTATACCGACCCCGATTATTTCCAATATGAGGTCGAGACCTTCCTGTCCCGCGAATGGCATTGCCTGGGCCGAGTAGATGAAATTCCCAATCCTGGGGATTATTTCACCGCCCGCCTGTTTGCGGAGGCCCTGTTGGTCGTGCGTGGTGATGATGGACAGGTTCGGGTCTTGTCCAATGTCTGCCGCCATCGTGGCATGCTGCTGGCGGAAGGCAGCGGTTCCACACGGCGCTTTGTCTGTTCTTATCATGCTTGGAGTTATGATCGTTCCGGTCAATTGAGTGCCGCGCCGCGTATGCAGGAGAAGGGTGTTGGCGCAAAAACCTGCCGCCTGCCAGAATTTCGCTGCGAGGTTTGGAACGGTTTTATCTATGCCAACCTGGACGATGGTGCGATACCCTTGGCGCCTCGATTGGAGGCGCTCAATCAGGTGCTGGCCCCCTATCGCACCCAGGGGATGCGCTATGTTCAGAGTTTTGAGGAGGAATGGCAGACCAATTGGAAATGCCTGGTTGAGAATTTCATGGAGTCCTATCATCTCTCCGTCGTGCATCCAAAGACGCTGCATCCCTATACTCCGACAGGCCTTAGCCGGAAGGCACTGTCTGGCGAGGCTTTCACCTCCTATTGTGCCAATTATCCCGATACGGCCGCAACAAGGGGGCTTGGGGCAGACACGTTACGTGTAGAGGAACGCCGCCGCTCCACTCTGTTTTCTGTCTTCCCTACTCAGATTGCCAGCCAAGCCGCAACGCTGTTGGTGTCCTTTGGAATCCAGCCGCTTGCCGTTGACCGCATTCGGGTGCGTTGGACCTTGTCCACCTATGGCGATGAATTGACACAGGATGAGCTCGATGCCCGCATTGCCCTATGGCAGGAGGTCAATCTGGAAGACCGCATCAAACTGGAAAAGATGCAACAGGCCCTAACCTCTCGTCATGCCACATCCGGCCCCCTGGCCCCGGAGGATTACGAAGGCACCATCGCAGACTTCCATCGATATCTGGCGCGGCAACTGCCTGCCATGCCTAAAATCGCGGCGGTCGGCTGAGGTGGAAAAGTCGGCTACCGTCAGATTTTGCGAATATCACACCAGGAACAACGCAAGGGGATTGATCCACTGATCGGGTCCCGGTGGTCTGTTGAGATTGCCTGATTGAAATTGGTCGCCATTCTGTTTCCGTCCGGATTGGGGGCATCGTCGCTGTTGCTGACTGCCCAGCCATGCTGTGCAAAGACCGCGTCTGGGGCCAGGTCCTTGGTTGGTTTGGCTCGGGCGATGAAGCGCCCGGCCTTGGTGGAAATCTCAACCCAGTCATGCAGCGCGATGCCATAGGCCTCAGCCGTTTCCAATGACAGTTCCAGAACCGGGTCCGGGGTCAGTCGCCGCAGTGAAGCGATGTTTCGGCCCTGGGAATGGCAATAGGTGATGGTCTTCGCAGAACTGAGGCGCAGGGGGTAGGCGGTGTCCGTATTGGCGGGCAACGCCCCGGCATCCAAAGTCGGCACCGGATCATACCCGCTCTGCAACAATTGTTCGGAATAGATTTCCAGTCGCTTTGTCGGGGTTGCGAAACCATTCTCCAGATAGGCAGACAATTTTACGCTGTCTGGCAGTGTGATCCCTTCCGGGTTTGCTTTCAATTCTTCCAACTCAACGCCCGACGGGGCCAGAATATGGGCGTGTCCCTTATCGGCGTCACAGTCGAACATAACATCGGCCAGCCCCAGGCGTTGTGCCAGATCCAAAACAATATCCGTATCACTGCGCGACTCCCCGATGGGCGGGATGATGGCAGGCCTCAGTTGAACCTTGCGCATGCCTTCCAGACTGACATCGAAACCGGGTCTCAGGCCCTCGCGCTCCCAGGACGTGGCGACGGGCAGGACGATGTCGGCGTATTCTGCGGTGGCGTTCAGGAAGAAATCCGTATGGACATGGAACTCTAGTTTTTCGAAGGCTTCCCTGGCTTTCGCGGGATCAGGCTGGGCTGCCAGGATATTACCGCCAAAGGATATCAAGGCCCTTATCGGATAGGGTTTCTGCGTCAGGACCGCGTCATAGACATCGCGTGCCGTCACCCATCCCAATTTGCCAGGGCCAATGGGGCGCGTGTCCAGGCCCAGAGCCTTGTCGCGCTGTGCGTCGGTCAGCAGGTCATGGCCCGCAATATCGTTGAATCGGGCCGCCCCACCGGGGATATTGCCACCCGCGCGGCCATAGCTGCCGGTTAAGCCATACAGAATGGAAATCGCGCGGTCGGTCTGGCTTGCCGTCGCACTCTGCCCCACGCCATTCCAGGCGTAATAGGCGACCGATGCGCTGTCGGCCAGAATATCTGCCGCCTTCTGTAGCTGTTCTTCCGGAATGCCGGTGATTTCCGCCACACGGGCGGGGGGATACTCCGCCGCCGCCTCTGCGAAGATCTGCAATGCGGTCCGGCAAGGGATGTCTCCCGTGGCGGTGGACACCTGATTCCTGGCCATCAGGGTGGCNTTTGTAGGGTCCGCCCGCCACTGTCCAGGCCCCGCCGTGTCAAAGGCCAACAGCGAGTCATCCCCTGATCCAGCGGCCATTATGACGGCCGCGTCCCCTTGTGGGTCCACATCGCTTTGGCGCAGGTATGCACCGGTATCATCGCGCACCAGAAAGGCCGCATTGGTCCATTCCCGCACAAAGGCGACATCAAACCGGCCAGATTTCAGCATCAGATTCGCCAGCCCCAAGGCCAGCGCCTGATCGGTGCCGGGCCGCACCTTAAGCCAGCACTCCGCCCGCCTGGCATACAGGGTCGGGCGGGGATCGACGACGATCATCTTGACGCCGCGCCGCATCGCCTTTTGCACCTCAATCGACCGCGCCAACCAGGTCGCTGCCGGGTTATGACCCCACAGCAGAACGCAATCCGTATGGGCGAAATCCGGCGTGCCGATATCGCTGCCATAGGTCAGCCGGGCCACAAAATCCTTGTGCCAGTTACAAATCTCTGTCCCATAAATCGTATTGGGGCTGCCATAGGCACGGATGAAACGCTCAACCCAGGAAATACAATCCGACATATGGGTGCCGCTGGGCGTGGTAACGGAAAAGGCAACCTGCTCCGTCCCATGCGCGTCGCGAATGCGCCCCATATGGCCCGCGATTTCGCTCATCGCCGCATCCCAGGAAATCGGCTCCCAGGTCGGCACCTTGGCCCCTTTTGGGGATGTGCGGCGCAACGGCTGGGTCAGGCGGTCCTTGTGATAGACCAGTTCCGTCACCGCCTTCCCCTTGGGACACAGCGTCTTGCCACTGGGATGACCGGGCATCGGCTCAACCCCCACAATCGCCCCATCCTCAACCAACACCTCGCACCCACACCGCGACCGGCATTGCGTACAAAAGGCAGGCACACGCTGTTGCTTAGTCATGATAAACGCTCCAAGGGTCCGCCCAGGGGGAAACGGATTGGGTCAACGGGGGTAGGGTTACGACGGTCCATGCGAAATAGTAGCCACAACACGCTAATGCGCAATGGCTCGTCCGCACAGGGAAAGTTGTGGGATTTGGCTTTAGTGGAAGTGCTTGGAGAAAAATGGTGGCGGATCAGGGATTCGAACCCCGGACACACGGATTATGATTCCGCCGCTCTAACCAGCTGAGCTAATCCGCCACGATGCGCTGGGCATCTTCTCTGCAGGCTGGGGCGCGGGGGCCTTTGCACTGCGGAGGTGCGCTTCAATATAAAGACTGACCCGGCCTGTCAAGCGGCGACATTGCCTTGGGTCGACATTCCTTGCCGTAAAATCCATCCACCGCCCAAAACGCGGCTTTGGGCGTCGTCGTTCGGGGCATAGAAAACACAGGCCTGACCGGGGGACACGCCAAATTGCGGCTGGTCGAAGGCGACCGTGACATCGCCCAGCGGTGTCGTGGCGACGGTGGCCTGCACCGGGGCCATGGTGTTGCGGATCTTGACCAGCACCGATTGCGGCCCATCGGACAGGCGCGACGGGTGCAGCCAGTTGACCGTGCCCAGGGTCAGGCTGCTGACCGCCAGGGCCTCACGCGGGCCGACGATGACTTGTGCGTTTTCGGGGTCCAGGCGGATGACATACAGCCGGTCCGTGTCGTCGGCGCGCCCGCCAATGCCGATCCCCTTGCGCTGACCAATGGTATAGCGCAACACGCCGTCATGCTGGCCCAGCACAGTGCCATCCAGATGCACGATATTGCCGGGGCGGGCGGCTTCCGGGCGCAGCTTCTCCACAATGCGGGCATAAGACCCGTCGGGCACGAAACAGATGTCCTGGCTGTCTGGCTTGTCGGCGACGGGCAGGTCGAAATAATCGGCCAGCAGGCGGGTTTCCGCCTTGGTCAATCCGCCCAGTGGGAAGCGCAGGTAATCCAATTGCTCCTGCGTTGTGGCGAACAGGAAATAGCTCTGGTCCTTGCCGGGGTCCACGGCGGCATGCAGTTCGGACGGGCCGTCTGCGGGGCGCTGACGCCGGATATAATGGCCGGTGGCGAGTGCGACGGCGTTGAGTTCCCGTGCGGTACTCAACAGGTCGCGGAATTTTACGGTCTGGTTACAGCGCACACAGGGGATCGGTGTCTCGCCCCGTGCATAGGAATCGGCAAAATCCTCAATCACCGCATCGCGGAAGGCGCTTTCGTAATCCAGCACATAATGGGGAATGCCAATCCGGTCGGCGACATTGCGGGCGTCATGGATGTCCTGACCGGCGCAACAGGCGCCCTTTTTCTGGATCGCCGCGCCATGATCATACAGTTGCAACGTGATCCCCACCACGTCATAGCCCAATTCTTTCAACAGCGCGGCGGTGACGGAGGAATCAACGCCCCCGGACATGGCAACAACCACGCGCGCACCGGCGGGCATGTCTAGGGTGGCCGGGTCAAAACCGGCGAGAAGGGTTTCTGCGTTGCTCATAAGGCCTGAGATATAGGAAAAGGGGGCTGGAACGCAAGGGTGGTGTCAGGGGGATATAGTAATCCCGCAGTGGGATGCACTATCTGCGCCCAACCCTTTGAGGGGGAGGACGGTTCTGTCTGCGCCCAACCCCTTGAGGGGGGAGGACGGTTTTATCTACTCCCTCCCCCTTGAGGGGGGAGGACGGGTCTGTTTGCTCCCTCCCCCTTGAGGCAGGGCTATCGCATATGAGCGAAGAGCTTTGTGAGGAAG
Source organism: Rhodospirillales bacterium (assembly GCA_002696645.1). Classification (GTDB taxonomy): domain Bacteria; phylum Pseudomonadota; class Alphaproteobacteria; order UBA8366; family Aestuariispiraceae; genus Pacificispira. The sequence continues at coordinate 28,756 of NZSA01000073.1, forward strand.
GCATCATCCCATCCGGCGCGTTTGATTTTGCCCTTGATGGAGC
>NZSA01000074.1 GCA_002696645.1 Rhodospirillales bacterium
CCAACACCATTCTCATCCTGAGGAGCGGCAACGCCGCGTCTCGAAGGAGGGGATGTAAGGGCGGTGCTTTCAGCGGGCACACCCTTCGAGACGCTGCGCTCCTCAGGGTGAGGCGCTGGTTTATTGATCCGGAGTCCAGGGCGGCAGGCGCGATTGGTACGTGTGGCCCTGGATACCCGCCTGCGCGGGNATGACGAGGGTGGTGTGAAGTCCCCTCTTTTTGAAGTTAACCGCAAAGGGCGCAAAGAAGGGGTAAGGACGCTGAGGGGCCGATACTCGCATTTTTCGTCACCCCGGACCCTGATCCGGGGTCCAGGGCGGCAGGCAGCGATTTAGATGTTCCACCCTTAGCAGCCAACACCATTCTCATCCTGAGGAGCCGCAACGCCGCGTCTCGAAGGAGGGGATGCAAGGGCGGTGCTTTCAGCGGGCACACCCTTCGAGACGCTGCGCTCCTCAGGGTAAGGCGCTGGTTTATTGATCCGGGGTCCAGGGCGGCAAGCTCTAACGCTGCTGCGTCTTGGCGACCTTTCCGCTTCGTGCTATCCCCAATTTCAGAGAAATCCAAGAATAGAGGGAGTTGCCAGGAATGACTGAGCCACTGTGGACACCCACCCCCAAGGCGATCGCTGACAGCAACATGACCAAATTCCGCGAGGCCTGTGCGGCGCGTTGGTCTGTTGATCTGCCGGATTACGATGCGCTGTGGCAATGGTCAGTGACAGAGGTTGAGAAATTCTGGGACAGTTTCTGGGATTTCGCAGGCGTGAAGGCGGAAACCAAGGGCAGCCGCATTCTGGTCGATGGCGACAAGATGCCGGGCGCGAAATTCTTCCCCGATGCAAAGATTAACTTCGCAGAAAACCTGCTGTCCCGCCGCGATGATAGCGACGCGCTGGTATTCCGGGCTGAGGACAAGGTACAGCGCCGCATGAGCTGGCGCGAATTGTATGATCTGGTCTCAAAGCTGCGTCAGGCGCTTGCCGCACAAGGCGTCAGTCAGGGGGACCGCGTCGCAGGCTTTGTGCCCAATATGCCAGAGACGATTGCGGCCATGCTGGCAACCACCTCACTGGGGGCGATCTGGACCAGTTGCTCCCCGGATTTTGGATTGCAGGGCGTGCTGGACCGGTTTGGACAATCTGAGCCAAAGGTTCTGTTTACCGCCGATGGTTATTTCTACAATGGCAAAGGCCATGAAAGCCTGCCCCGGGTTCGGGAATTCCTGACCGACCTGCCCAGTGTTAAAAAGGTCGTGGTACTGCCCTTGCTGCACGACACACCTGATTGCGAAATGATCCTGGATGCGCAGTCTTTGGCGGATTTCATCGCTGATTTCCCGGCAGAAGAAATCAACTTCCCCCGCTTCGACTTCAACATCCCGCTGTATATCATGTATTCCAGCGGCACGACCGGGAAGCCGAAATGCATCACCCATGGGGCGGGTGGCACGCTGTTGAACCAATGGAAAGAACATCTGCTGCATTGTGATGCAGGCCCTAAGGACCGCACTTTCTATTTCACCACCTGCGGCTGGATGATGTGGAACTGGCTTGTCGCCGGTCTGGCCTGTGGCTCGACATTAGAGCTCTATGATGGCTCCCCCTTCTATCCCAGCGGCAATGTTCTGTTCGATTTTGCCGCTGAGGAAAAGTGGACGATCTTCGGCACCTCTGCAAAATGGATCGATGCCTGCGCCAAGGCAGAATTGAAGCCCCGCGAGACGCACGATCTGTCTTCCATGCGGGTGATGTGCTCCACCGGGTCACCGCTGGTGCCGGAAAGCTTTGACTATGTCTATCGGGATGTGAAGGCGGATGTTCAGTTGAGTTCCATCTCCGGCGGGACCGATATCGTCAGCTGCTTTATGCTGGGCAATCCGGTGAAGCCCGTCTGGCGCGGTGAAATCCAGTCCCCGGGCCTGGGTATGGCCGTGCAAGTCTATGATGATGAGGGCAAACCTGCCGCGACGGGTGAGCAGGGCGAATTGGTCTGTGTGAAGCCCTTCCCCTGCATGCCCGTCGGATTCTGGGGCGATGACACTGGCGAGCGGTATCACGCCGCCTATTTTGAGAAATATCCGAACATCTGGACCCATGGCGATTTCATTGCGCAATCGGAACATCACGGTTTTACCGTCTATGGTCGGTCCGATGCGACGCTCAATCCCGGTGGCGTGCGGATCGGCACGGCAGAAATCTATCGCCAGGTCGAATCCTTCCCGGACGTGCTGGAATCCATCGTGATCGGACAGAGTTGGGACAATGATACCCGCGTTGTCCTGTTCGTGCGCATGAAGGACGGTCAAAACCTGACCGATGATCTGATCACCGCGATCAAGAAGCGCATCCGCACCAATTGCACCCCGCGCCATGTCCCGGCAAAGGTCATCGCGGTCACGGATATTCCCCGCACAAGGTCCGGCAAGATCACCGAGCTGGCCGTCCGCGATGTCGTCCATGGCCGCGCCATCAAGAATCAGGAGGCCCTGGCAAACCCAGAAGCCCTGGATCAATACAAGGATTTGCCGGAGCTTCAGGATTAGGACAATCACCTTCTTTGGAGTGTAACGCCCAATAAATTGGCCCCTAAGGATGATTGGAACAGATCGTTTAATCTTTATAAGTGTTTGGATTTATTCTGTGTTTTGGTCTAAATAAAATGTCCCCTAAGTCAAAGGAGACATCATATGGCTTTTTATTATGTGAATAAAAACGCACAAAATAATGGTGATCACGAAGTTCACACTACTGGCTGCAGTTTTATGCCAGATCCAGCGAATAGATTGTCATTAGGCGAACACAGCAATTGCTCGACCGCTGTTGCAAAAGCCAAACAAACATATCGACAATCTAATGGGTGTTACTATTGCTGTAACTCGTGCCACACTCAGTAACCTGCCTTTAGCTTTGTAGTTTGGCGCTGTTTGCAGTTATAGAAATCAGTACCGAGATAGATGTTATCTATTTCAACACTCTTCTCCTATCGGCGAGTCTGTTCTAACACTAGGAAACAACCTTGTGTGAGACCTGTCTGAGCGATGACTGACTCCGCCTTGACCAATTCGGCGCTGCTGAAATTGTTTTCTTCTGCCACGACGTCTTCGGATCGGCGGCGTTTGGAGGATTCTGTTGTCGCGTTCCGGGCTGTTTTGTTGGCGCAACCGGATTATCGCCCCGCCCTGCATCAATTGGGCGTGACCTTGCGCCGCCTGGGACGGGTGGCGGAGGCAGAAGCGGTTTTGCGCACGGCGTTGGAACGCCATCCCGACGCGCCGGAGATCATGATCGCCCTGGCAGAGACCCTGGCAGATTGGAATCGGATCGACGAAGCGATTGAAATCACAGAGAACGCCATTGCCTTGATGCCCGGCGATGCCGTGCCGCTGACCCTGTTGGCGACATTGCAGGCCCGCCAAGGGGAGAAGATGCTGGCCAGGGCCGCATTGGAGGCTGCTGCTGCCGCGCGCACGCCCTTCGCGCCGGCGCTGACGCTGTTGGGCCAGATCCAACGCCAGGAAGGCGATACCGCCGGATCATTGCGCAGCTTGGACCGGGCGATTGACTGTGCCTTATCCAGACCGGAAGTGGCCCAGGCTCATGTTCAGCATGCCATTACCCTACTGTGTGACGGAAAAATCGCCAAAGGTTTTCGAGAATATGATTGGCGCTGGAAAACCGGTGCATTGCCAAATCTTAACCCCGGATTGCCCCCCTGGACCGGCGATCCTCTGGCGGGGCGCAAATTGCTGGTACGCTGTGAACAGGGGATGAGTGAATGCCTGCAATTCTTTCGATTGGCCGGATTGATCACCGGCGGTCGTGTGATTGTAGAGGCCCCGCCGGCACTGGTTCCCATTCTGCGGGCCAGCCATCGGGTATCGGACGTCATAGCCCAGGGCGATCCCCTGCCTCAGGCGGATTGCTGGGCACCGCTGCTGTCCCTGCCCAGATTGATGAAAATCGATGCCGATTCAATCCCCGATGAGGTCCCCTATCTGCGTCCGGATCCCAGCCTGTTCGCCGCCTGGCGGGAGCGTCTGGGACCGGGACCAAAGATTGGCATTGCCTGGCATGGCGGGGAACCCTTGTTTGACACCCAGCGCCGCAGCATTCCCCTGGCGGATTTCGCCCCCCTGGCGCAGGTTCCCGGCATTCGATTGATCAGCCTGCAAAAGGGCGAAGGTCGGCGGGAAATCGATGCCGTCCCCTTCCCGATCTATGATCCCAGCGAAGAAATGGATGAGGGCGACGGGGCTTTTATCGATACAGCCGTTGTGATGCAGGAATGCGCCCTGATCATCACCGCCAATACTGCCATTGCGCATCTGGCCGGCGCCCTGGCACGCCCCTGCTGGGTGGTGCTGCCGGAAGGCGGGGATTGGCGGTTTGGATGGCACCCGACCCATAGTGCCTGGTATCCCACCCTGGAATGCCTGCGAAAGCCAAAGGGGGGAACCTATCTGGATGTATTCGAATTCATGTCCCGTCGCCTGACGGCCATCCGCGACGGCCAGGGGGACCTGGCCCTGGACACCGATACACCTGATTCATAACGGCAAATTGATTGAGATATTAGACGAATTGTTTGAAATCTGATCGCCCTACCACATGTGAGCGTATAGTCTGTGGGCGGGACGGACCGGTGGATGATGTCATCCACCGATAGGTGAATTAGGAGATTCTTAATGCGACATTTCTTGGCAATCGCGCTGATCGCGCTTTTTCTGCCAGTATCTGCCCTGGCCATGGGCTTTGGCAATTCCTCCTCGAACGACGGTGAAATGACCTATGATATGGGCTATAAGAAGGCCATGGATGGTCAGTACAGCGAGGCGATCGAGGTTCTGAAAAAGGTTGTCGCCGATGACCCCAAGAATGCCGATGCCTGGAACATGCTGGGCTTTAGCTATCGGAACATTGGTGACAGCGGTAATGCCTGGGATGCCTATGAACGCGCCCTGACCATCAATCCCAACCACAAAGGCGCCCATGAATATCTGGGAGAATGGTATCTGATGCAGGGCGATATGCCCTCTGCCAAGGCACAGTTGGACAAATTGAAAATGCTGTGTCCGGCCGGCTGCACAGAATCCGAGACTTTAGAAGCTTCCATCCAGAAAGCCGCCAGCCAGTCCTGATTGACACCCCTACAAGACCATCGCTGGGTAAATCTATCCGGCGATGGTTCTGGCGCGGATCATTTCGGCAAGACAGGTTCGTCTGGCCAGATTATCCAGGCTGGCGCCGCGCAATTCAACATGCTTGACCGCCATTGTGCCATTCTGAGGGTACAAAAACAGATCCAAGGTGCAGGCCCCGCCCTGAAACTGGCGAACCTCTGCCGGGCCATCGCGACGCACCAAATCCGGATGCCCCAATTGACCATCCAGCAAATCACCATTCAGCCCCATGAACTGCATGGGATCATCATTGACCCGCTCAACGGCTGCGACAGGGGCCACAGCGATGCTGCCACCGGTATCCCCCGTTGCTGCCGGTGGTACGGCAGGAATCGCGATCTGGGCGGTCGGCGAAGCCGGGGCGTTCGCCGTGGTGATGGAATTTTCAAACACCTGACAGCCAGGGCTTAAGGCCAGGGCCGACACGGCCAGCAAGGCGGCAACGGCAATGGGAAGGCGGGTAATCATTTACGGTATTCCTTTACGACCGTGCGGAGTATTTCTTATGCATCACCGGACATGGCTTCAAACTCTGCCTTTCTGGGCAGGGATTCATACAGATGGACTGCAGCAGCGGCGACCAGGACCGGCGCAATCAAATTAACAATCGGGATAGACATCAACAGGACCGACAGGATGCCGAAAACAATGAATTTCGTAGCATAAGCCTTGCGCAATCGCTGAGCCGGTCCGACGGGCATACGCCGGGCGGCCACCAGTTCAAAAAACTCGCGCCCCACCAGATATCCGTTCACGAACAGAAACAGAAACGCCCCCGATCCAAAGACGACCAATAAGATCAGATAGACCGGCAAGGCGATCAGGTTCAAAAGAACCGTGATACCCAGAAACTTTAGCGCGCCATAGACTGCTTCCAGGATCGGCTGGCTGCGCGCATTGGTGCGTTGCGGGTAATGTTTGGCCTCCACTGCTTCGCACACGCTGTCCAGAAAAATACTGATCACGGAAACCGCCGTGACCGGAAACAACAGCCAGGTCAGCCCCCCCGCGCCCAACGCAAAAGAAATCCAGCCAATTTCATCCGCAGCATTGCCCAATGATTCAATCGCGCCCCCGATCAGCCAAAGCTGGGTCCAATTGACCTGTTGCAAGGCCCAGCCTACAGCGGACCACAACAGGATCATCGTCAAGATTGCCCCGACAATTCCCATCACAACCACCCGCAAAAAACGAGGGTCGGGCAATTGCTCCATGGCTTTGCCAAACGCGCTAAACATCAGATCGATCAACCTTACTTGCGGGGGAACGGGACGCACAGCGTCCAAGCCGCTTCGTCGAACGGCATGCCCCTCTTTCATCAGCGGAATATCTATTGAGATTCTGCCGGAATTACAAGATGCCGTCGCATTTCCCTTCCGACCGCAGTGCAGCATCGAATTTTGTTGCATGCATTTCATTCTGTATACAGAATACAGTAATTCAAAAGAATACCCTGGTAAGGAAATCATTGTGTCTGGAATGGAACCGGTGGCGGAACGGATGAGTTTGGTGGATCAGGTGCATGCGCGCCTGGTTGAGGCCGTTTGCTCTGGCGATCTGGCACCCGGCACCCCGTTGCGCCAGGAATGGTTGGCGGAAGAACTGAACGTGTCCCGGCAGCCGATCATTCAGGCCTTGTCGATGTTGAAACGCGATGGGCTGATCGAACCGGCTGGGAAACGCGGCTTTCAGGTGACCGCCGTCGATGCGCAAACCACCCGCCATGTCTATGACCTGCGCGCCGCCTTTGATGGACTGGCGGCACGGCTAGCGGCGGGACAGTCGGACACCGTGCGCCGCCATGCCCTGATCGAGGAAATGAAGGCGGGCTATCTGGCCCTGAAAGCGGAAGACACGACCGCCCTGGTTCAGGCCGATATCGCCTTTCATCAAGCGATCTATGAATTATCTGGAAATCCCATGCTGCCAGAGGCTTCTGCTGCTGTGTGGCGTCAAATTCGCCGCGTCATGCGCGCAGTCCTGGAACATCGCACCGCCCGGGCTTCGGTCTGGGAAGAACATGCCGGCATTGCCGACGCCATTCGACAGGGGGATGCCGCATTGGCGGAAACCCGTGCCGTAAACCATGCCCGAGACGCCGCAGATCAGCTGATCGGGTGGATGATTGAAAGAAACTGACCCCACCGACAGACAAGATTGGACGGGTTCATTGGAGGAAA
>NZSA01000075.1 GCA_002696645.1 Rhodospirillales bacterium
ACAAAGGCTCCATCAAGGGCAAAATCAAACGCGCCGGATGGGATGATGCCTTCCTCACAAAGCTCTTCGCTCATATGCGATAGCCCTGCCTCAAGGGGGGAGGGGTTAAAGATGAGGCTCCCCCCCTCAAGGAGGGAGGAGTTAAAGATGAGGCTCCCCCTTCAAGGAGGGAGGAGTTAAAGATGACGCTCCCCCCTCAAGGTGGGAGGAGTAAAAGATGGAGATTCCCACCTCTCAAGGGGGGTAAAAGATGAGAGGGGTGACAATGGTACCCCCCGATAGTGCGACCTTACCCCGTCTTCTGGGCCTTGGCCCAGCTGTCGCGCAGGCCGGTGGTTTTGTTGAAGACGGGTTTGTCGGTGGTGCTGTCGGGATCGACGCAGTAATAGCCCTGGCGTTCGAACTGGACGGTTTCGCCGACCGGGATTTCGGTCAGGCTGGGTTCCAGCTTGGCCGTTGCGATGGAAAGCGAGTCGGGGTTCAGGTCGTCCATCGGATCACCCTCTGCGCCTGGATCGGGGCGGGTATAGAGGTGATCGTAGTTGCGGATTTCTGCGTCGACTGCGTGATCCGCCGAAACCCAATGCAGCGTGCCCTTCACCTTGCGGCCGTCTGGTGCATCGCCGCCCTTGGTGGCGGGATCATAGGTGCACAGCAGTTCTATGACATTGCCATCGGCATCCTTGACCATATCAGTGCAGGTGATGAAATAGGCCCAGCGCAGGCGCACTTCGCGGCCGATGCTCAGGCGGAAGAATTTCTTGGGCGCATCCTCCATAAAATCGGCTTGCTCAATATACAGCGTGCGCGAGAAGGGGACCTGGCGGCTGCCGCCGTCTGGATCTTCTGGATTGTTGACCGCGTCCAGCCATTCGGTTTCGCCTTCCGGGTAATTCGTCAGGGTGACCTTCAATGGCTCCAGCACGGCCATGCGGCGCTGGGCGGATTTGTTCAATTCTTCCCGGATGCAGAATTCCAGCATCTGATATTCGATGACCTTGTCGGATTTGGTCATGCCGATCAGTTTGCAGAAATTGCGCAGCGCCGCAGCGGGCACACCCCGGCGGCGCAGGCCGCGAATGGTCGGCATGCGGGGATCGCTCCATCCCGATACATGGTTTTCCTTCACCAATTGGATCAGCTTGCGCTTGGACAGCACCATATAGGTGACATTCAGGCGGGCAAATTCGGTCTGGCGCGGGCGCGATGGCACCGGCAGGTTTTCGATGAACCAATCATACAGCGGGCGGTGATCCTGGAATTCCAGGGTACACAGGGAATGGGTCACGCCTTCGATCGCATCGCCTTGACCATGGGCAAAATCATACATGGGATAGATACACCAGGTGTCACCCGTGCGCGGATGCTTGGCGTTTAGAATGCGATACAGGACCGGGTCGCGCAGATTGATATTGCCGGACGCCATATCAATTTTCGCGCGCAGGGATTTCTCGCCATTCTTGAAGGCGCCGTCGCGCATTTTTGCAAACAGATCGAGATTTTCTGCGACGCTGCGGTCCCGATGGGGGCTGGGCTTGCCCGGTGCCGTCAGTGTGCCCCGATATTCGCGGATTTCATCGGGACTCAGGTCATCGACATAGGCCTTGCCGTTGTTGATCAGGTGGACGGCATAGCCATAGAAGGTTTCAAAATAGTCGGAGGCAAAGCAGGGCTGTCCATCCCATTTGAATCCTAGCCAGCGCACATCCTCTTCAATCGCGTCGATATATTCCTGTTCTTCCTTGATCGGATTGGTGTCATCAAAGCGCAGGTTACAGCGACCACCAAATTCCTGGGCAATGCCAAAATTCAGGCAGATCGATTTGGCGTGACCGATATGCAGATAGCCATTGGGTTCCGGGGGAAAGCGGGTGACGACCTGTTTGACAATGCCATTGGCAAGATCGCTGCGGACCTTGTCGCGAATAAAGTCATGGCGGTCGTCTTCTTCGCTTGTCACTGTCTCAACCATATCGGTCATCATTATCAATCCAGGTCTTCGACGGATGTGGTGCCGCCTTCAAGTTTCGAGGCCAGGGACGCTTCCAGGAAGGCATCGATATCGCCATCCAGAACGCCGCCGGTATTGCTGGTCTCCACGCCGGTGCGCAGGTCTTTGACCATCTGATAGGGTTGCAGCACATAGGAGCGGATCTGCCGTCCCCAGCCGATTTCGGTTTCCGCCTGGAAATCGTCCTGGGCGGCGGCTTCGCGGCGTTTAAGTTCCGCCTCGTACAGGCGCGATGTCAGCATTTTCATGGCCTGGGCGCGGTTCTTATGCTGTGATCGGTCATTCTGACACTGAACCACGATGCCGCTGGGGATGTGGGTGATACGCACGGCGGAATCAGTTCGGTTGACGTGCTGACCCCCCGCGCCGGACGCGCGATAGGTATCGATGCGCAGGTCACCATCATTGATTTCCACATCAATTGAATCGTCAATCTCGGGATAGACCTTCACGGATGAAAAGCTGGTATGCCGCCTGGCATTGGAATCATAGGGGGAGATTCGCACCAGCCGATGCACGCCCGTTTCGGTCTTCAGCCATCCATAGGCGTTTTCGCCCTGAATGCGGATCGTGGTGGATTTGATACCTGCCTCTTCACCGGGGCTTTCTTCCAGCATCTCGGTCTTGAAGCCGCGCTTGTCGGCCCAGCGCAGATACATCCGTTGCAGCATTTCCGCCCAATCCTGGGATTCGGTCCCGCCCGCACCGGCATGGACTTCCAGGAAGCAGTCATTACCGTCTGCTTCGCCAGACAGCATGCTTTGCAACTGCTGTTTGGCGGCGACATCGCGCAGGCCGCTCAGCGCATTTTCCGCTTCGGTGATCAGGCCTTCATCGCCTTCAGCCTCGGCCAGCTCGATCATCTCTACATTGTCATTCAGGCCGGATTCCAGATCCAGAAAGCCGGAAATCCGGGTTTCCAGAGAGGAACGCTCGCGCATCACCTTTTGCGCGGCGGTGGGGTCATCCCACAAGGTCGGGTCTTCGACGCGCGCGTTTAATTCTTCCAGGCGTTTTGTTGAAACATCCCAGTCAAAGATGCCTCCTCAGCAGTTCCAATGACTGCTTGAGTTCATCCACCACAGCCTGCGTTTCCGCGCGCATAACCCTATATCCTCTAAAGCTTAAAGCGAGCCACAGGACTTAGGCGAAACGGGCGGCAGTGGCAAGACTTGTAGCGAAGTCATGAAAGGGAGTGGTGTATTCTATCAGTGCCGTATTGCCCTATCCTTTGTCATGAACCACCTTTGATCCGTGCGGGCTTGAAGCCAGTGTCAGGAAGGTGCGGTCTTCCCGAAGCAGAAACTTTTCTTTCTGAGCGAACGCGTAATTTTCTTTGCCCAATGGATCAGCATTCAGGCGTGCGCGATAGGCTTCATAGGCGGCCAGGTTTTCAATTGTGTATACCCCGTAAGCCAGCGTGCTGGACCCTTCATGCGGCGCGAAATAGCCAATCAGATCAGCGCCGCACCTTGGAATGGCTTGTCCCCAATTTTGGGCATATTGGACAAATTGTGCTTTCTTCGTCGGGTCGATGTGATAGCGGATGAAACAGGTAATCATGGTTGGGCTCCCTTTCTGTGAGCCCTGTTTTTGCATACTGACAGACGAGAATGCTTCGGTTAGGATCGAAGTATGAAAGATGGACCTGACTTCACCCAAATTGCCGCCCTGATTGGCGACCCGGCGCGGGCAAATATGCTGACCGCGTTGATGAGTGGTATGGCCCTGACTGCAACCGAATTGGCGCAAGAGGCCGGGATCACCGCCCAGACCGCCAGTGGTCATCTATCGAAACTGGAGGCGGGGGGCCTGTTGCGGCAACGCAAACAGGGGCGTCATCGCTATTTTTCGTTAGCAGACCATGATGTCGGCCTGGTGCTGGAAGGGCTGATGGGCCTTGCGGCTAAGAATGGTTTCTTGCGCACCCGGACCGGCCCGAAAGACCCGGAATTGCGTCAAGCCCGCGTATGCTATGACCATTTGGCAGGCGCATTGGGTGTGCAGATGTTGGATTATGCGACAGCACAGGGTTTCCTGATTGAGACGGAGGACGCGCTGGATATCACCCAGGCAGGCACTGATTTCTATCAATCCGTTGGAATAGATTTTCAGCCCTTGCAGAAGTCAAAGCGTCCCCTGTGCAAATCCTGTCTGGATTGGAGCATGCGGCGCACGCATTTGGCGGGCGGTTTGGGCAAAGCGGTCCTGGACCATGTGTTTGAAACGGGATGGGCCTCCCGACCTGCTGGAAGCCGCATCGTGGCCTTTACCAAATCGGGTGAGGCTGCCTTCATAAACACATTCTGTCCGGGGGGATGATGGATCTGGACATGGATGCGGCATCGCGGCGCGTCGCCGTGTTGCAATCACGCTATCAGACAGCGGATTCGGCGGATGCATCGCCACAAGTCTGGATCTATTGCGATCAGACTAGTGCCGCCCCCGGCGATCACGTGCGCCTGTTCGTGTCCACCAATCAGCCCCATTATGACGTGATTGCCCTGCGCGACGGCGTGACACCGACGGTCGTCTGGAAATCCGGCAAACAAGACGGTCTGTGGCAGGCAGCACCCGTCGACTGTTCTGTTCAGGGCTGTGATTGGACTGATACAGGGGTATTATTCGTGGCGGAGGATTGGCCGTCGGGTGCCTATCGACTGGTGGCACGGGGACTTTCTGGAGATGGATCGGTTGCTGTTGAAAGCGAGGGGCTGTTGCTGGTGCGCCCAAGCGCTGAAGTTCAGCAGCAGGCAAGGGGGCAGGGGCGGCTGTTATTGGTGGCCTCTACCTGCACATGGTGGGCCTATAACTCCTGGGGTGGTTCCAATCATTATGATGGTATTTGCGGGCCAAACGGCGACCACTATGCCCCGGTGGTCAGCCTGAACCGTCCCTTTGATAAGGGGTTCGTGTCGCTGCCAGCGGATGCACCGCGTGTGCGATTGCCGGAACCGCCCGCCTATGGTGCGCCGCTGCGTTATCCTCATATGGAATGGGCCTATCAGACGGGCCACAGTCGAAAATATGCCTCCGCGGGCTGGGCCAGCTATGAAAGTCATTTCTGGCGCTGGGCAGAACGGGATGGTCTGGCCGTTGATCTGATTGCCCAGAGTGATTTGGTCGATCATCCAGAAATTCTGCCTCAGTATGGATGCTGTGCCTTTGTCGGTCATGATGAATACTGGACCTGGGACATGCGGGACGCGGTCGACGATTATGTTGAAAGGGGTGGCCGGATCGCTCGCTTTGCCGGGAATTTCCTGTGGCAATGCCGATTAGACAGCGCAGCCCGCCAACAGACCTGCCATAAATATGAGGCGGCGCAGACAGACCTTATGGTCCGATCCGACACACCCCATTTGACCACAACGGCCTGGGAGGCCCCGATTGTTGGGCGACCCGGTGCCCTGACCTTCGGGCTGGAAGGCAGTTGGGGCATCTATGCGGGTTGGGGCAAATGCGGTGTGCGGGGTGTCCGGGGCTTTCCCCTCTATCGGCCGGACCATTGGGCGTTTGAAGGCACAGGCCTTGGCTATGGCGATCTGTTGGGGGAGCCCAGCGGTGCCTTTGGTTATGAAACCGATGGGCTGGATTACATCATTCGGCACGGCCTGCCAGAACCGGCAGAGGGCATATCGGTCCCAGAAGATTTGACCATTTTGGCGCTGGGCCTGGCTACGACGGGGGAGGTGCCTGGACCGGAAGAGCTGGACTATCCTGCCTTCATCGGGGATATGGAAACGAAATTTATTGCCCAACTGCGCTATGGCACCGACAGCGCGCAGGCCTGTGCGGATACCCTGCGGGGCAATGGCATGATCGTGGAGTTTTCGAAGGGAACGGGGAAAGTCTTCCATGCTGGCAGCTGCAATTGGGTGGCCGGTCTAACGGGGATTGATCCCGCCATTGAGCAAGTGACCAGAACGGTTCTGCGCCAGTATCTGGCAAACGGCTAACATCCAGCGCTAACGCTGAAGCACCCGAATGCGGCTCATGACATCGGTCCAGTCCAGATAGCACCCGCGCAGAGGCCGCGCGCCTGGATTGGGGTCAAAGGCGTTGCGCCCATGCAAGGTGCGCCGGTTGTTAAAGGCCACCATGTCACCGGACCTGCTTTTCATTTCTATGCGATAGTGCGCATCGCGGGTTAGCCGCATGAAGGCGCGATAGGCATGGTAGAAGGCGATGGTTTCTTCTGGCTCCAAATCCAGATAGTCGGCTAAATGGGCATTGTAATTGACCTCAACCGGCTGCCCATTGCGATCTTCCCGAATGATGGGGCGGCGATAGCGGATATCGAAACTGTCATCATGAAAACGGCAGGGTATCGAAATTTCTGTGAGCATCCGGTAAGCCTCTGGGTCTGCCTTACGCAAATCCTCCGCCATACGAATGCCGTCGGCAAAGAGGGACTCGCCGCCCTGCGCATCGTTTTGCAGGGTATGCAGGAATTGGAAGCCAGGGGGTGTTTCCTGGTTCGTCAAATCGGTATGCAGCGGCAGGGCGTCGGCGGTATAGGCTTGGTTATTGGGTTTAGGGATGGAGCGCACATCAAAGGTCAAGCCGAAATTCGTCTCCCTTAAATGCGCCACGCGGCGACAAACCGATTCCATCGCGCCTGTTTCACAGGCCACTTCCTCGACGATGGTCAGGCCCCATTTCGTCAAATCCTCCAGCCAGGACAATAGGCCTTTATCGTCCTTTAAGATGGAGTCCGCAGAATGTCTGGGGATCTGATTTGCAAAGGACCCATCCCAACTTTCGGCGCGCACCGGGGTGTCTGTGCGGCTACCTGCCGGGGCGCTGATCCGGGTGACGAGATCGGCTTCGGTGAAGCGGCTTGTATGCCCATCTGACCATGTCAGGTTCAATTCATTGGCCTCCACCGCGCCGGCAACCAATTGGGGGTTCTCCGGCACTGAAAGCAGATCTAACACGCGCTCTCCCGTTGTGGGGTGAAAGCCACTGGGATCATTATCCCGCATCCAGATCAAGGCATGTTTGGTTTGCCGATTTTCGTCCCAATCCAGTGTCAGATAGCAATCATCATGCGATACACTGATAAGGCCCATAGCGCGCCACTTTCCAAGCAAGGAATGTTGATCTGTCGTTCTTAAGACGAATTGTGAATGCCCGCAATCCGGGGAATTTTCACCCATCCGTAACTTGTATGCACCGGATGTTCTAGATGTCATTGAAGGCAGGAACGTGTGGGTATTTAGTCGACGGCGTCCACCTCACCACCGGGACAACCGGGATCGCGTGAGGTGGCGCTTTGAAGGGCTGCTTTGAAATCACGATCCTTCAGCGGACCTTTTAGATTGAACCGCAATTCTACGATCAAGTCTCGGGGGCCGACTGACTTGCAGATGATTTGTACTTTCTCCCCCACACCCTCGCCAAAGGCGTTATCAATGGCCGCGCGGATTGCGTCGCCAGATAAAGTCGAACCGATCGCGTCTTGAAACAAGGCCTGCAGCGGAGAGTTATTGAGGGCAGCTAACAGCCTTAAGGATTCCTGAAAGTAGGCTTCCGGCGTCGGCATCTCTGAGCAGGTGCCATGTTTGATCCATTCATGCCTGTGCAGCCCGGATTGCGTACCCGGCATTGATTGATCCAACTGCTGCCTTATTTCTGCACTTAACGGAAGAACGGGAAGGGCCTGCCATTGCGCGCGCCGATCCAGTTCCTGATCATGGGGAGGGACCCCGCAATAGACGTTCCCTCGTGGTTCCGGCCACAGGCCATGCAGGGTGAAATAGGTCGCATCAAATCTATCGGCGGTTTGACTTTGGCATTCAGGCACGGCGGGCCGCATTTCGCAAAAGCCGGGTTGCCAACTGATGGCCAGGACATAGTCAATGGCTTGCGCCGCCGAAGGGACGGCAGGGGTCATGAAACCCCCAAGCGCAAGAAGGGCTGCTAGGCTTTGTCGTTTAAATACCATTCGCTGTCTTCATAAACGCCGCCGAGAGGTCGATTGAGCCCATCCTTGCAAGGTTGGGGCACGGCGCCAAGGGGAATCGACTGGCCATCCCGAAACGTCCATTCCCCGCGATTTGGGGACGCGCTGGCGCGGACATAACTGGAAATCGCGAAGGCTCGATCACGGTCTGACATGTTTGGCATCGATCCATGGACGGTCAGCAGGCTCCAGATTACGGCGTCGCCGGGTTCCAATTCGACATACAGCATGTCGTTGGGATCCAAACCCTTGCGGATTAATTCTTCATCGGTCGACAGGCCATTCATTATGGTGCCGTCGCCATCATCGGCTAGGCCCAGATACCCAAGCTTGTGGCTGTCTGGAAATACGCGCAAACAGCCGTTTTCTTTCCGGCAAGGGTCGATTGCGATGCCGACATTGACGCTGTTGCCGACGATATCCTGATATTGTTCCGGATTTGGGCGGAACCGATAGTCCTGGTGAAAGCGATAGCCTGTTTTGCTGGCGCCTGGTGGTTTCCAGTGCAGTTGTTCCACCAGTTGTTTCACATCACAGCCGATAATGGGTTCCAGCAGGGCGCGCATGCGCTCACTGCGGCGGTGCTGTGCAAACCAGTCATTCACCCAGGAAAACCAATAAGCATGCTGGACATAGCGTTTTCCGAAATGCTTTTCCGGCAGAATGTCAAAAGCGAGGTTGCTATTATAATAGGTCATATGATGCGTCAGACCCTCGGCATAAACTGAAGCCGCTTCTCGTTGCATATCCATAAGGTCATCGCCGCTGACAAACCCTTTAATGATGGCATAACCGTGTTCACGATAAAATTTGGCGGCGGATTGCATTTCTTCTGCGGGCAATGTCGACATTTTATCTGTTCACCCAAGTGTTGGATCGGTGTGGCTTAAAACTTGGATGATTGTCCCATAATTATCCTGGGTAAGGTATCGCAAAATCACCAATTTCAGAAATTCTTGCGACATGGTTCCCATGTGGCGCACGGATTTACTAACCCCGAAGTCCGGTGCGCTTGAACGTGCCGTACCATATTTCTGCAATACAGGATTAACGTGGCCGTCACGATCGCTACATGGAAGTGTCTTCTAACCCCTTTAAAGGGTCTCTGTTCCATACGGAATGAATTGGGGGGCGTTCGAAATCCGTCCGCTCTGAAAATGAAGTTCCTACCAGCGACCTTTTTGAGGAGAGACAGCGGATGCGACGCAGTAGTTTGTTTGCCGCAGCAGTGGCAGCGGTTATGGGCCTGTCGGGCAGCGCCCAGGCAGAGCCAACGGAAATCACTTTCTGGCACGCCATGGGCGGGCGCCTTGGTGAAGTGGTTGATCAAATCACAGCAGAATTCAACGCCAGCCAGAGCGACGTGAAGCTGACCTCCATCTATAAGGGCGGCTACGAAGACACGATGACAGCAGGCATTGCTGCGTTCCGCGCGGGTCAACAGCCAGACATTATTCAGGTGTTTGACGCTGGGGCGGCGACCATCATCAATGCGCCGGGCGCTGTTTATCCTGTGGCCGATCTGTTGAAAGAACATGGCGTCGGCTTTGATGTGAACAAGTATATCTCCGGTGTTCGTTACTTCTATGCTGATAGCGATGGCAAGATGATCGGGATGCCGTTCAACTCCTCCACGCCGTTGCTGTATGCCAACAAGGAAGCGCTGGCGAAAGCGGGCGTGTCGGCACCGACAACCTGGGAAGAGTTTGAAGCCATCGCCCCGAAACTGGTGGAAGCGGGATATGTCCCGATGGCTCAGAGCCATAGCCCCTGGATTTTTGCAGAGAATTTTCATTCCCGTCACAACATCCAAATGGCAACCGCCAATAACGGTTTCGATTCAACCGATGTGAAGATCCTTTACAACAACAAGGATCTGAAAATGCATTGGGCGAAGATGAAAGAATGGCTGGATAAGGGCTGGTATGGTTACTACGGTCGTGGCTGGGGTGAAAACCAGGATGCCTTCGTCCAGGGCAAGGTTGCGATGTGGCTGGGGTCGTCAGGCTCCTTTGGTGGCCTGCGCAAGTCTGCGACTTTTGATTTCAGCACGAACTATCTGCCTTATTGGAAGGGCCTGATTGAAGAGCCCAAGAGCACCTTTATCGGTGGGGCTGCTTTGTTCGTCATGTCCGGTCACAGCGACAAGGAATACGAAGCGACCGCGAAGTTCTTTGAGTATCTGACCAAGCCGGAAACCCAATTCTTCTGGCACAAGGAAACCGGCTATGTGCCGATCACCAATGATGCTTATGAATTGGCGAAAACCTCTGGCTATTACAAGGAAGCACCGGATGCTGAAATCGGCATTCTGCAGTTGAGCCAGCCCGGTGGCGAATGGACCAAGGGCTATCGCCTTGGCTACTACGTCCAAATTCGCGAAGTGCTGTACAAGAATTTTGAGCAAATCCTGAACGGCCAGGAAACGGTCGATCAAGGTTTCGATGCCATTGAAAAGGACAGCAACGAGCTGCTGGTCCGTTTCAAAGATACCTATAACTAATCGGTATGATTTGGTCCGTGGCGGGCGATGCGCAGTTTTGCGTGTCGCCCGTTATGGGTCATTCCTCCCCGGTCGATACAATTAGAGAGTCGCGACATGAAGCGCGTCCAATTTGAGAAATCCTCGTTGCCTTATCTGTTGCTGCTGCCGCAGATCGGCATCATTTGCGTCTTTTTTCTGTGGCCTGCAGCACAGGCTGTTTATCAATCCTTTTTGTTAGAAGATGCGTTCGGATTATCCAGCCGGTTTGTTTGGTTTCGGAATTATGAAGATATGGTTTTCGATGCGGATTGGGTTCATTCCGCTGGGTTTACCATGCTGTTTTCCATTATTGTATCGTTGGGTTCCCTGGCCATAGCGCTGTTACTGGCGACCCGCGCGAATGAGGTTATTCGGGGTGCAAGCACCTATAAGACACTCCTGATCTGGGTCTATGCTGTTGCTGCGCCGGTTGCCGGTTTGATTGGCAATCTGTTGTTCAATCCACTGGTCGGAGACTTGTACAAGTTTCTGAATGCCACGGGATGGGATTTCGATAAGGCGACTGACGGTTTTGACGCTGGTTTCATGGTCATACTGATCGCCATCTGGAAGCAGGTGTCTGTTGATTTCATCTTCTTCCTGGCTGGTTTGCAGAGCATCCCGAAAGGCGTCCAAGAGGCGGCAATGTTGGATTGCCGCAGCGCGGAGAAGCGCTTCTGGACGATCACTTTTCCGCTGTTGGCGCCAACCACTTTCTTCCTGCTGGTGATCAACATCACCTACGCCTTTTTTGAAACCTTTGGAATCATTGATGTCACCACAAAGGGTGGTCCTGGCGGGGCCACGAACACGCTGGTCTATAAAGTGTATACGGATGGGTTCCTGGGGGCGGATCTGGGGGGCAGTTCCGCACAATCGGTCATCTTGCTGTTGATGGTGCTGGTGCTGACGCTATTCCAATTCCGCTATATTGAAAGACGGGTGCATTACTGATGCGCACGATCCTCAACCACGTCATTCTCATTCTGGGCTGTTTGTTTCTGATCCTGCCGCTGTGGGTCGCCTTTGCCAGTTCGACCCATACGCCAGAAACATTGTTGCGTCATGGGCTACAGGTCTGGTTCGGGGATCAGTTCTGGGCCACCTATAAGACAGTTCTGTTTGAAACAGGCGGCGTGACAAAGACGTCGAATGCGGCGCGCATGTTGATGAACAGTCTGGTGCTGGGGCTTGGTTTTGCGGTGGGTAAGATCGTGATCTCCATGCTGGCGGCCTATGCCATCGTCTATTTCCGGTTCCGTCTGGCGCAGCCGATGTTCTGGCTGATTTTCCTGACCCTGTTGCTGCCGCTGGAGGTGCGTATCGTGCCGTCCTATGCGGTGGTGGCGCATCTTGGTCTGTTGAATACCTATACCGGGTTGATCCTGCCTCTGATCGCATCGGCGACGGGGACATTCTTCTTTCGCCAGTTTTACAAATCAGTGCCGGATGAATTGCTGGAGGCAGCACGTTTGGATGGGGCGGGACCAATTCGGTTCTTCATCGATATTCTGCTGCCGCTGTCCAAAACGATGATCGCGGCCATCTTTATCATCATGTTCGTTGTGGGATGGAATCAATATCTCTGGCCCTTACTGATGACCACGGATGATCAACTCTACACCATCGTCATTGGCATCAAACAGGCGTTTCAGATGCTCTATGAGGGGGGAGAGATACCCCAGGTGCAGGAAGCCTTCGCCCTGGCCATTCTGGCTGTTATTCCGCCCGTCTTGGTTGTCCTGATCTTCCAACGCTGGTTCATCCGTGGCCTTCTGGAAAGTGAGAAATAGCATGGCAACTGTATCCATCCGAAATGTTGAAAAACGGTATGATAATGGGGCCCACGCCGTGCGGGGCGTGTCCATTGATGTTCAGGATGGGGAACTTTTGGTTCTGTTGGGTCCGTCGGGCTGTGGTAAGTCCACCCTGTTGCGCATGGTCGCCGGGCTTGAGACCATAACCGAGGGTGCAGTCCAGATCGACGGCACGCGGATTAATGATATCTCCCCTTCTGAGCGAGATATCGCGATGGTTTTTCAGAACTACGCGCTGTATCCGCATATGAGTGTTTATAACAATCTGGCCTATGGATTGCGGAACAGGGGTGTACCGAAGGCGGATATTGAGCGCCGGGTTCAGGCAGCCGCAAAGATACTTGAGATCGGTGACTATCTGGATCGTCGCCCGAACCAATTGTCGGGTGGACAGCGCCAGCGTGTTGCGATGGGCCGGGCGATTGTGCGCGAACCCAAGGCGTTCCTTTTCGATGAGCCCCTGTCCAATCTGGATGCCAAGCTGCGGGTTCATATGCGTGTTGAAATCAAACGCCTGCAGCGTCGACTGGGCGTGACCAGCCTGTATGTTACCCATGATCAGGTGGAGGCCATGACCCTGGCTGACCGGTTGATCGTTCTCAATAAGGGACAAGCCGAACAGATTGGCACGCCGATGGAACTCTATTCCGATCCGGCTACGTTATTCGTTGCTGGATTCATCGGAACACCGGCGATGAACCTGCTGCCGGGCCGTCTGGAGAATAATGGTATTTCCTTCAAGGACGGGGGGCATTTGGCCTTGCCTCAAGGGTTGCTCGACAAGGCAGATATGCCTGAGGTCACATTGGGTTTGCGACCGGAACATTTGCGTTTGGCGCACGGGGAGGGCGGTGCTCCTGATGCGTTGAGCCTGTCAGTGAAGATCGATCTGATCGAACATCTGGGGGCGGATACGTTGATCCATACCCGACCGGAAGAGGGGGGACCAACCTTTACCCTTCGTTATCCGGGTGAGTCACAGTTACCGGACGGAGATTGCCTGACGCTGACGGCTGATGCTGACAAATTGCGTCTGTTTGACACAGTATCCGGTGCCCGTCTTTAGCCTCATTCCTATGTTTAAACACCCTTGAAACTCGACTGGTCATGGTTGGGGAGGGTCTGTCTTTTTCAAAAACAAGCACTATAGTTCCTTGTTATCTTCTGAAAATGCATTATAGTGCAGTTTAGCCAATCAAAAAGAGCCGGGCCACTGAGGGTTCGGTAGGAAGGGATTCAAATGCCTTACGAAAATCTGGTTATCTATGACCGCGATCCGGAAAGCTATAAACACTGGTCGCTGGATGTCGATGGTGATATCGCGACCCTGACCCTGACAGTGGATGAGGATGGCGGCATTCGCCCCGGCTATACGCTGAAGCTGAACTCCTATGATCTGGGTGTGGACATGGAATTGCATGACGCTTTACAGCGCGTGCGGTTTGAACATCCAACCGTTAAAACGGTTGTTGTGACGTCCGGCCTGGATCGCATGTTCTGTGCGGGCGCGAATATCTACATGCTGGGCCAGTCCACCCATGGCTGGAAAGTGAATTTCTGTAAGTTCACCAATGAGACCCGTAACTCCATTGAAGACAGCTCGAAACATTCTGGCCTGAAATTCGTTGCGGCCTGTAATGGCGTGACGGCAGGGGGCGGCTATGAAATGGCGCTGGCCTGTGATGAAATTTTCCTGATTGATGATCGTTCCAGCGCAGTCAGCCTGCCAGAGGTGCCCCTGTTGGGCGTATTGCCTGGTACAGGTGGCCTGACCCGTCTGACCGAAAAGCGTAAAATGCGCCGCGATCTGGCAGATGTTTTCTGCACGTCTACTGAAGGCGTTCGCGGTCAACGCGCCAAGGAATGGAACCTGGTCGATCATATCGCGCCCAAGCAAAGCTTTATGGAAAAGGTGAATGCCCGCGCCGCTGAACTGGCGAAGGACAGCAAACGACCCAGCAAGGCCGAAGGCATTAAGATGACCCCGGTCGCCCGTGAAATTCGGGATGACGGCTACAGCTATCCCAATGTCGATGTGACGCTGGACGCAGAAGGGCGCACCGTATCCTTGACGGTCAAGGCGCCGGCTGAAGACGTACCGTCGGATATCGATACAATCCTGAAGCAGGGTATGGACTGGTGGCCCTTGGCGATGGCGCGTGAATTGGATGATGCCATCCTGATGCTGCGTACCAATCACGAAGAAGTTGGCCTGTGGCTGCTGAAGACTCAGGGCGACGCTGACAAGGTTCTGGCGGCGGATAAGGCTGTGTTGGACAATGCGGATAACTGGTTCGTGACCGAAGTGCTGGGCATGATGCGCCGGACTTTCGGCCGGTTGGATGTCACATCCCGCAGCATGTTCGCAGTAATCGAAGAAGGAAGCTGCTTTGCAGGCTCCCTTTTGGAACTGGCCCTGTGTGCCGACCGGTCTTACATGCTGGCCTTGCCGGATCAGCCCGATGACGAACCCAAGCTGATCCTGGGGGAGATGAATTTTGGTATCCTGGAAGAGGTCAATGGCCTCAGCCGTCTGCAGACCCGCTTCATGGCGGAGCCTGATATTCACGACCGCTTGAAGAAAGAAATCGGGAAACCGTTCGATGCGGCCGCAGCGGATGAGGCGGGTCTGGTGACCTTTGCCCCGGATGATCTGGATTGGGATGACGAGTTGCGCATTGCCATTGAGGAACGCGCTGCGCTGTCGCCCGATGCCTTGACCGGGATGGAAGCCAATCTGCGCTTTGGTGGTCAGGAAAATATGGCGACCAAGGTCTTCGGGCGTCTGTCTGCCTGGCAGAACTGGATCTTCATTCGACCCAATGCAGTGGGGGAAAAGGGTGCATTGAAACAGTTCGGCAGTGGCACAAAGGCGGATTTCGACTGGAAACGTGTCTGATCTGAACTAACGACCACAGGGGCTCGGTTGGGGAAGGCCGAAGTACCTAAATTCTAATCTGAGAGGAAAGAAAAATGGCTTCGATCGACTATCAAGAACGTATCCCCAATAACGTGGAATTGAGCACGGATCGCCGTTTGCAGCGTGCGCTGGAACATTGGCAGCCCCGTTTCCTGAACTGGTGGACGGAGATGGGCCCGGAAGGATTCATGGCGTCCGATGTCTATCTGCGCACCGCCACATCGGTGGATGCCAAAGGCTGGGCCCATTTCGGCCATGTGAAGATGCCGGAATATCGCTGGGGTATCTTCCTGGCGGACCGTGAAGAAAACCGCACCATCGGCTTTGGCGATGAATTCGGTAAGCCCGTCTGGCAGGATGTCCCTGGGGAACATCGCGCTGTGCTGCGCAACCTGATTGTAACCCAGGGCGATACGGAGCCGGCATCTGTTGAGCAGCAACGCCTGTTGGGCCAGACCTGCCCGTCGCTGTATGACCTGCGCAACCTGTTTCAGGTCAATGTGGAGGAAGGCCGCCACCTTTGGGCGATGGTCTATCTGCTGCATGCCCATTTTGGTCGTGACGGTCGCGAGCAGGCGGAAGAATTGCTGATGCGCCATTCCGGTGACATCGACAATCCCCGCATTCTCAGCACCTTCAACGAGCCCATCGATGACTGGTTGAGCTTCTTTATGTTCACCTATTTCACCGATCGCGATGGTAAGTTTCAGCTGAAATGCCTGGCCGAAAGCGCCTTTGATCCGCTGTCACGGACCTGTCAGTTCATGCTGACGGAAGAAGCCCACCATATGTTCGTGGGGGAAACCGGGATCGGTCGCATCATCAAGCGGGCCTTGGAAGTGATGCAGGAAACCGGCACTGATGATCCAGAAACCATCCGCAAGGCAGGTGCCTTTGATCTGCACCTGATCCAGCGCTATGTGAATTTCTGGTTCTCGTCTTGCCTGGATCTGTTCGGGTCTGAAAAATCTTCCAACGCGGCCAGCTATTTCGCGTCGGGTGTGAAGGGCCGCCCGGATGAAGCACGCTATGAAGATCATATTGTTGCTGACTCCATCTTCGAGCTTGAAATTCCGGATGCGAATGGCAAGCCAACCATCGAAGACGTGCCAATGCGCAATGCAATGAACGAAGTTGTCCGTCAGGCCTATATCAAGGATTGCATGGTCGGCCTGACCCGCTGGAATCGTTTGATCAAGAAGGCAGGGTTCGACTTTGAAATCACACTGCCCAGCGAACGCTTCCGTCGGTCCATCGGTCCTTGGGCAAACATGACCATGGAACCAACCGGTAAGTTGATCTCGGCTGAAGAATATGAACGCCGCAAAGGTGAATTCCTGCCAACTGAAGCGGATCGTGCTTTCGTGAAAAGCCAGATGAAGGCCGTCATGGAACCCGGTAAAGTCGCCGGCTGGATCGCCCCGCCAGATCGTGGCATCAACAGCCAGCCGGTGGATTACGAATACGTCCACGTTCACTAAGAACCGGACTCATTGAAAGATAAGGGCGCGGAGATTTCGGTCTCCGCGCCTTTCTTGTATTGGCGATGGATACCCCGGGCAGAGGCATTAGCGTACCAATTGCACCGGCTGCCCTGGATCCCGGATCGATAAATTAACGGCTCACCCTGAGGAGCGCAGCGTCTCGAAGGGTGATTATTCTGTAAGCACCGTACTTACAGCCCCTCCTTCGAGACGCGGCGATGCCGCTCCTCAGGATGAGAATGGTTCGGTTTGTGGGATTGTTGGTTCCATGCCGCTATCAAGCACCATTCGCACGCGCTGCCCTGGATCCCGGATCAGGTCCGGGATGACGGCTGTGGGGAACGCAGAGGACGCGGAGAAACGGAGAGGTCGCAAAGGAAATCATAGATTCGTCTCTCCCGCGCAGGCGGGAGTCCAGGGCCACAGGCTCCAATTGCGCCTGCCGCCCTGGATTCCGGATCGATAAATTAACGGCTCACCCTGAGGAGCGCAGCGTCTCGAAGGGTGATTATTCTGTAAGCACCGNNCTTACAGCCCCTCCTTCGAGACGCGGCGATGCCGCTCCTCAGGATGAGAATGGTTCGGTTTGTGGGATTGTTGGTTCCATGCTGATATAGAGGGCCATAGGCACAAATGGGACGTGCCGCCCTCGGAGTTGGATTACGCTTGGGATGACGGTTCACGCAAGTCTGATCAGCGTCACAGGCTGGCCGCGACCGCGATGCCTTCGGCGATGGCGCGTTTGGCGTCGACTTCGGTGGCCAGTTTTGCGCCGCCGATCAGATGGGTGGGAATTCCAGCCGCTTGCAATGGCTCCAGCAGGGCGGTTTGGGAGGTCTGCCCGGCGCAGAGGACAATGGTATCGCAGGGAAGGGTCCTCTGTTCCGGGCCTGCCAGAATGGTCAACCCGTGATCGTCGATGCGCTGATAGACGACATCGGGGATCATCTCGACCTTGGCCTTCAGCAGGCTCAGGCGATGGACCCAGCCGGTTGTCTTGCCGGGGCCGATCCCCATTTTTCCGGATCGGCGCTGTAACAGCGTCACCTCTCGGGCGGGCGGGGGATTGTCTGCGGGTTGATCGACGCCCCAGTGCCGCCGGAAGGCATCGGGATTCAGGTGCGAGTCGCTGTCGCCTTCGGTCAGATAAACACTGACATCAATGCCGATTCCCCCAGCGCCAATCACGGCAACACGGTCACCTGCCTGACGTTTTCCCGATAACAGGTCGGCATAGGTTATGACGCTTGGATGCGTGATGCCGTCAATATCTGGGATGCGCGGCGCAACGCCACTGGCAAGAATGACCTCGTCAAACGCAGTTAAGTCTTCAAGCGTTGCGGGGGTGGACAGTTTTAGGGTGATCCCCAGTTCCGCGATGCGCGTTGTATAGTAACGCAGGGTCTCTTCAAACTCCTGCTTTCCTGGAATTGCACTGGCCAGTCGGAATTGCCCGCCGATCTGATCTGCTGCTTCAAACACGGTCACATGATGGCCCCGCTCTGCCAGCACTTCTGCACAGGATAGTCCCGCCGGACCGGCGCCGACGACTGCGACCGTTTTAGCTGCAGTCGCAGGAGTCCAGGTCAACAGCGTTTCATGGCAGGCGCGGGGATTGACCAGACAGCTTGAAATCTCCCCTACAAAGTAATGATCCAGGCAGGCCTGGTTGCAGGCAATGCAGGTGTTGATTTGCTGTGGCTTTCCGGCCTGTGCCTTTTCAACAAAGGCGGCGTCCGCCAGGAAGGGGCGGGCCATGCTGACCATATCCGCCTGGCCGCTGCTGAGGATTTCTTCGGCCGTTTCGGGCATGTTGATGCGATTGACTGCCGCGATGGGGATATGTGACAAGGCATCTTTGACCCGCGCGGTAGCCCAGGCAAACCCGGCGCGGGGAACCGCCTGGGCGATGGTCGGGGTGCGTGCTTCATGCCAGCCGATGCCGGAATTGATGACATCGGCCCCTGCGGCTTCAACCCGCTGTGCCATGTCGCGCACTTCTGATAGGGGACTGCCGCCTTCGACAATATCCAGCACCGATAGACGGTACATCAGGATAAAATCAGGTCCGGTTGCGGCGCGCACGGCCTGAATAATGCGCAAGGGGAAGCGGATGCGGTTTTCAAAACTGCCGCCCCATTGATCGGTGCGATGATTGGTGCAGGGCGCGGTGAATTCGTTGATCAGGTATCCTTCACTGCCCATCACTTCGACGCCATCATAGCCCGCCTCTTTGGCATAGACGGCGGCCTGCGCGAAATCCACTATGGTTTGCTCAATCTCCGCCTCCGTCATTTCCCGGGGTACGGTTTTGTTGATCGGCGCGCGTATGGGGGAGGGGGCAACGATATCGCCATGATAGCCATAGCGTCCCGCATGCAGAATCTGCAACAGGATGCGCCCGCCGTGATCGTGCACGGCCTGGGGGATCGGTTTATGGGCCTGGGCGATTTCTGGTGTGTTGAAACTGGCAGATTTCCGGTCCAACTGACCCGCAGCATTTACAGAAAAACCACCGGTTATGATCAGGGCACAGCCATGTTTGGCGCGTTCCCCGTAAAACGCCGACATACGGTCAATGCCGCCGTCGCGCTCTTCCAGCCCGGTATGCATGGACCCCATGATCAACCGGTTGGGTAGCGTTTGCGTGCCAATTTGAATGGGGGTAAAAATATGAGGATAGGCTTCAGCCATTGCGGGTCTTGATCATCGTCATTGAGGTGAAGGTCAGCACTGTGTCGCCGTCCTGATTACGGACTTCGACATTGAAATGCACAATGCCACGGTCGGGCTTTGTCTTTGATTTCCGCGCTTCTGCGACGGTGAAGCTGGGGGTCAAAGTGTCGCCGGGGCGCACAGGTTTGACCCAGCGGATTTCATCCATGCCGGGGCCGCCCAGGGAGACATCCTTGAAGTAACCCATCTGGATAAAGGACGAGAAACTGGCGGCCAGCGTCTGGAAGCCGCTGGCGATCAAGCCGCCAAAGGACCCTTCATTTACGGCATAGTCTTTGTCGATATGAATCGCCTGAGGGTCATAGACCTTGGCAAAATCAATAATGAAATCTTCCGTAAATTCGACGGCGGGGGCAACAATGACTTCCCCGACCGTATAGTCTTCAACGTAACGCCCGGTCATGTGATCTATACCTTCAGTTTATAAAGAACGCGCCCATCGCTGACGGTCGTATCAACCTGGCCTTGGGCGACCAGATAAGCCAGATGGGCAATGCTTTCCCCCAATGCGAACATGACATGTTCGTCCCCGATCGCGCGCGGAAAAATTGCTGGAACCAGGGTCCAGGCATCCTGAGCCCCGCCATCCTTAAGCGCGTTCTTGATATCCTGCAGCCGGTCACGATGATGATCCTGAAGATCTGCAACGCGCGTGTGTAGGCCATAGAAGGGCAGTTTATGGGAGGGCAGGACCAGCGTATCGGTGGGTAGTGTTTCTGCGATACGCTCCAGGCTACCCAGGAAATCACTTAAGGGTTCGCTGCCGTCCTTGAACCAATGAACAGAGATATTTGGGGTGATTTTGGGCAGAACCTGATCACCAGGGATAAAAACACGCAAATCCGGGCAATACAGGCCGGCCAGCTCATCGCTGTGTCCTTCCAGCATCATGACTTGCCAGGCATGGGCCCCGATCATCAAGGTGTCCTTATCGCGCAGGCGCGTGAAGGCCTGGGGTGGATCAAAGATGCAGGTTCGATACGCATTGCCAATGGCATTCAGGGGACCGCACATATCCGCCGGGACCCCATTGCGCTGATAGAAATCAGTCTGGCCCGTGACAAAGGCTTCATCACCCATTTTTTCCAGCAGGGTGCCGACCAGCCATTCCTTTTCAGACATCAGGCAGGGGATTGAATAGGTGCGCGTCAGCCATCCTGCCAGACCAAAATGATCGGGGTGATGATGGGTGCAGATCAGGCGACCGGGCTTCCTGCCCTTGGCTGGGCCGTCAAAGACCGACTGCCAGACATCGCATGTTTCTGATGTGCCAAATCCCGTATCGACAATGACCCATTCGTCGCCATCTTCAATCAGCCACAGATTGATGTGGTCCAGGGAAATTGGCAGCGCCATGCGCAACCAATGCACCCCCGGCGCGACCTCTGTCATCTCCCCGGCGGGTGGGGCCTCTGTCCAGGGGTGATGAATCGGATCGGGCTTCAGAGCAGGAAATGCGGGCATTAGAATACCTTACTGTGTTGCGGTCGCGGCCGCGACAAATCCCCGGACCAATGCCAGAACTTCCTGTGATTGATCCTTATGGGCCGAATGGCGACAATTGGGCAGAATACGGACTTTTGCGGGTCCGGCAACGCCATTTCCAATGGCATGAACCTGAGCATCTGTCCCGTATTCATCCTGTTGTCCCTGAATGGCAAGCACGGGACAGAAAATGTGTGGTAGATATTCTTCGATAGTCCAATCCCGGAAGCTGGGGGCAAGCCAGGCCTGGTTCCACATCCAGAAGGCCCCTTCCGGGTCATCATGATATCGCCCCAGTCGGTCCTTCATATCCGTAGAGTCGAAGGCGATTTTCGCCTGTTCGATGGCAGCGACGCATATATCCTCGTTAAAGACATGGGCCGCCAGGGTGATCACGCCCGAAACCGGTCGACCTGAGCCACCGGCATGAATTAGCGCGATGGACCCGCCATCGGAATGCCCCAACAGGAAGGGCTTGTCGATCTTCAGGCTGTCCAGCAGGGCGGGCAGGGCTTCCAAAGCCTCCCGGTGCATATAGCGATCCCCGACAGGATGCGTGGTGCAGGGCGTCGACCGACCATAGCCATAGCGGGAATAGACCAGTACCGCGTGACCGGTTTCCTGGGCCAGCTTCTCTGGAAAATCCCGCCACATGGCAACGGAACCCAATCCCTCATGCAGGACAATGATGGTCGGGGTCTTGCCTGGATATAAGACGCATTCCAGTTGATGGCCCGTCACGTCCACAAAGAACGCATCTGGCCCTGCCATCAGGTTGCATCCCGAAGCTTGAATCGCTGAATCTTGCCGGTCGCGGTTTTGGGCAGTTCATCCAGAAATTCAATCCAGCGCGGATATTTGTAGCTTGCCAGTTCCGCTTTCACGAAGGCCTTGATTTCATCAGACAGGGCGTCATCGGGCCGGATGCCTTCGCGCAGGACGATGAAGGCCTTTGGCTTGATCAGGCCGTCCTTGTCGGCATGACCGACAACAGCGACTTCCAGCACCTTTTCATGTCGGACAATCGCGCTTTCGACTTCCACAGGCGACACATAGATACCGCCGACTTTCAGCATGTCATCAGATCGACCGGCATGGGTATAGACGCCGTTTTCATCGCGCACATATTTGTCACCTGTGCGTGTCCACATTCCCTGGAAGGTTTCGCGGCTCTTGTCACGCTGGTTCCAGTACAGAATTGCAGAGGTTGGGCCGGATACTTCAAGCATGCCCATTTCCCCGGCACCCGCCAGGATCGTTCCATCATCATCCACAAGGCGCAGGTCGTAACCCGGGACAGGCTTCCCGGACGATCCCGGAATGATATTGTCCAGGGTGTTGCTGAGAAAAATATGCAGCATTTCCGTTGAACCGAGCCCGTCCAGAATATCGACGCCGGTCGCCTCCTTGAAACGACGCAACAGGTCTGCGGGCAGGGCTTCGCCAGCGGATGTGGCAAGGCGCACCGCATGTTCGCCCTTCTTCGGCAATTCACCGCTGGCCAACAGCATGCCATACAGGGTTGGAACGCCATAGAAAATGGTCGGCTTTTCTTCGCGCAGAATTCTGGCGACAGATTTGGCATCCGGCGGTCCGGCCAACAGGACAGATGTCGCCCCAACGGACATGGGGAAGGTCAGCCCATTGCCCAGACCATAGGCAAAAAACAGTTTTGCTGCTGAAAAGCAGGTATCTTTTTCATGAATACCCAGGACGGGGATGGCATACAGATTGGCAGTATCGATTAAGTGTGTCTGCAGGTGAACCGCGCCTTTGGGCTTTCCTGTTGTGCCGGAGGTATAAAGCCAGAAACACATATCGGACGCCCGGGTCGGGGCGGTTTCATAATCTGTGGATTTGCCGTTCAGTTCGTCTTTCAGCAGGGCATAGCCCTTGCCATCGGCACCCGACACAATGATTGTGTCCAGAAACGGGTGATCCGACAGATGCGGCAGGAAGGCATCCAACAGGACTTCAGACACAACCAACACTCGCGCGCGGCTGTCATCCAGCATGAATTTGTAATCTTCTGCGGTCAGGCGCGTGTTGACGGGGATCGGGACAGCGCCAGCGCGAATGGCACCCAAAAAACAGGTCGGCCAATCAATCGTGTCCAGCAGGCACATCAGGACACGTTCTTCTATCCGCACGTTATGGGCGGCCAGGACATTCGCGAATTGATTCACCCGCGCATCCAACTGTGCATAAGTCGTGGGCCCGGATATATCAATAAAGGCCGCCTTGTCGCCGCGCCCCGCTTTCAGGTTTCGCCCGATCAGATCATCGGCAGCATTGTATAAATCGTCCGTCGCAGAGTGCACGGCCATGTCGTTCCCTCCCATAGGTATTTGATTGGTGAGCCTAGTTATTATTCTTTTTTGGCTCTTGTGAACTCAATTGCGCCATTTGGTAGCAGATAAAGCACCACGGCCTTGCCGCCCGTTACGGTTGGGTAATGGGCGGATCCGGGTTCGTAAACCAGCCATCCCTTGCCGTGCTCATCGAATTCAGCATTCGGATCTTCCGGCAGAATCAGGTCGATTTCGCCACCCGGATGGGCGTGGTGGGGCCCGCGACAGTCATCCATGACGACGACATCGACAGAAAAATCATGGTTCCCCAGGCTGGGCTTGATCGGGCGACTGTAATGAATGCCCCGGTTTTCATTCTCACACAGCCAGCCTTCGGCAATTCCGGTCTTACAGGCGGTCTGGATCTCTTTTACAACAGACCCATCATGGGGAAATGTCTCATTCAGAAAGGCGCCCAATTTCGCGTTCAACGGGCGGGTGCCAATCGTGGTCGCGACGTCGTGCATCAATGAATTGAAGTCGTCTTGCGTCATGGATCCTCCGGTCAAATGAGGTTTTGTCAGGTCAGGCCGCTTCCAGGGCCTGTTCGAACCAGCCTTCAGCCCATTCGGCGGCCATGTCTTCCGGCAGATCGCCGGAAGAAGCGTCATGTTCAACACGGTCGCCCAATCGGGTTGCCCCTAGCTTGGTCAGCAGGTCATCAAATTTACGCCCACCGAAACAGAATGTCTGCATATAGGTCATGTCGCCCAGCGCGAAGACGCCGTATTGCACGCCTGTCAGGTCCGGTGACTGTGATTCCAGCGCGTCAAAGAACTTGCGCGCATTGTCGGGCACTTCGCCCTGACCATAGGTCGACGTGCAAATGATGTACAGCGGCCCTGCAGCTAAGGCTGTGGGGTCCAGGTCGTCCATTAGCAGGATTTCCGGGTCTGCGCCTTTATCTGTTAAGACATCGACGATTTCATCCGCCACCAATTCTGCCGTGCCGGTCATTGTACCGACGAGTATCTTGACCTCGTTGCTCATTCGCTGCCCTATCGCTTCTGTTTATCCCAACCATTCAGGCCCTTGCTTGGCGCTGCTTTTAGGAACTATAGTGCATGTTATAGAAAGTGAAAAGAACCATAGTGCATTTTGTGATCTTCTTTCAGGGTGCAGTGTTCTTTTTGGGGGGACGCGATGAGTGAAAAGCAGACCGAAGATCCAGCGCTTCGGGAATATTTATCCGGTCTGGGTGAGCGTGTGCGCCAGGCGCGGGCCAAACGGGGTATGGCACGGCGTATTCTGGCCCGGGACTCTGGTGTGTCAGAGCGATATTTGGCGCAATTGGAGGGCGGATCCGGCAATCCGACTGTTGCGGTCCTGCGACAAATTGCAGAGGCTGTGGACTATCCTCTAACAGAACTGGTGACAGGCGATGGCGTACCGGAAACGGCGTCAGAACTTGTACCCCTGATCGCACGGCTGCGGGGGTTTGGACCCGAACAACTGACACAGGCCAAGCTGGCGCTGGATCGAATTGGCAATGGTAAGGGTGCTGTTGGGGATGTCGAAGCGGCGAAGGCCAAGCGGATCGCCCTGATCGGGCTGCGGGGGGCTGGCAAGTCCACATTGGGCCGTCATCTGGCGATGCGACTGAAGGCCCCCTTTGTCGAGCTCAATCGGTTGGTTGAGCGGGACTATGGCGGCAGTATTGGTGAAATCCTTGCGCTGAGTGGTCAGCCAGCCTTTCGGCGATTGGAACGCCGGGCATTGGAATCGACAATCGCTGACAGTGACACGGCTATCATCGCGACGGGGGGGGGGATTGTTTCAGAACCGGCAACATTTCAGTTGTTGCTGGATCGCTGTCATACAATCTGGATTCAGGCGCAACCCGAAGAGCATATGAACCGCGTCATCGCCCAAGGGGATTTCAGGCCCATGGCACGCAATGATGAGGCGATGGAGGATTTGAAGGCCATTCTGGCGGCGCGGGAATCCGCCTATTGTCAGGCAGATGCCAGCGTGGATACCAGCGGCAGTTCCGTCGAAGACAGCCTGATCCTTTTGGAAGAGGCAGCCCGATCCCTACTGCGCGGGTAGGTCTGTTTCCTGCGGTTCCTTGTGCAGGAACAATTTATAGAATATGGGCGCGGCCACCACGACATAAACGATGCGGACAATGTGATGGGTTGCGACGAAGGCGACATCGATGCCCAAGGCCAGCGCGACCAGGCTCATCTCCGCCAGACCGCCTGGTGAATATGCCAGAATCGCGCTTTGGAAGGGAACGCTCCCGATCTCATAGACCAACAAGGCGAATGCGACTGTTGTCGTCAGAATGATAACGGTCGATCCCATACCCAGGGCGATGGTGCGGAATACCTCTGACCGGGCGACGCCGATAAAGCGACAGCCAATGATCGTCCCCATGATCCACTGGGCGCAATTCACGATCAACAGCGGAGGCGTTGCGGCGGTCATACCTGCCAGGTGCAAGCTGGCGCTGGCCAACATGGGGCCGACCAGCATCGGGGCCGGGATGCGCAATACCTTCGCGATTGGATAGCCAACCAGGCCACAGGCCCCCAGGATCAAATAGTCCTGCCAGGCGACCGCGCTTAAGGCGACGCCAAAGCGCGATCGATCCGTCATGTCGATATCACTGACAAACCGGAAGGCGATCGGGACAATCAGGACGGTCAACAGAATGCGGCTGGCATGGGTCAGAACTATTCGTCGTTCGTCCCCGCCCATTGCGCCGCCAACAATCATCATTTCATTCAAACCGCCCGGCATGGCTGCGAAATAGGCCGTAGGGCGATCATATCCGCCAACTTTTCGAAAGAACGGATAGGCGCACAGGCTCGCCAGTCCGACAAAGCCCGCCAGAAAGGACAGACTGATAAACCATTCCCCCGCACGATCCGCCATATCAGGCGAAAACCCCGCGCCCAGCATCACGCCCAGAACCATAACCATGGGCTGGCGCAGTGGCATCGGCCCCTGGATCGGTAGTCCGATGATTGATGCTGCCGTGCACGTGATCATCGATCCCAGCATCCAGGGCAGCGGTAATGTCAGCCAGTTTGCAACAAAGCCACCACAGGCGCCCAGTCCCATCGCCAGGGCGATCCTGCCGAGATTTCTCGGGTTTATCGCGATCATACAAATTCTTTCACTTGGGCAAATCGAGCGGCGAAACGCCATGCCGGATATCATCACAGCGCATGATTGATCCGACCAATAGGCATGGTGCAGAAGTGCGATTATGCAGAACTGTGAGTCTTGACTATGCCATGTTTAGCCAAGGACCGGACAGAAAACCAGCCCCTGTGCCGTGATCAGAAAGCCTAACAGCTTTTCCGCCCACTCTTTAACGTGGCACGTCTTCTGGAAAGTATTTGAACAAGGTCAGGATCGGATTGGGGGCCGCCTGACCCAGACCACAGATGGACGCATCCATCATCGTCTTGGACAATTGCTCAAGCAGCGGCACATTCCAGGCATCCTTCTGCATCAGTTTCACGGCCTTTTCCGTGCCAACGCGACAGGGCGTACATTGGCCACAGCTTTCATCCTCAAAGAACTTCATCAGGTTCAGGGCGACATCTGCAATATTGTCCTGATCGGACAGGACAACCACGGCGGCGGACCCGATGAAACTGCCATAAGGTTGCAGCGTATCAAAATCCAGCGGGATATCGCCCAGGCTGGCTGGCAGGATACCACCGGACGCGCCGCCGGGCAGGTATCCCTTGAACGCGTGACCGTCTTGCATGCCATCGCAATAGTCATCGATCAATTGACGGATCGTGATGCCGGCGGGGGCCAGTTTGACTCCAGGATTCTTGACGCGACCGGATACGGAAAAGCTGCGCAATCCCTTGCGTTCATTGGCACCTTGGCTGGAGAACCAGTCTGCACCATTTTCCAGAATTTCCGGTACCCAATGCAGGCTTTCCACATTATTGACCAGAGTGGGGCGACCAAACAGCCCTTCCTGGGCAACATAGGGGGGGCGATGACGGGGCAGGCCGCGTTTGCCCTCGATTGATTCGATCATCGCGCTTTCTTCGCCACAGATATAAGCCCCGGCACCCCGGCGCAGGACAATCTTCGTGTGGTTGCTCAGGCCGGCCGCTTCCAGTTTCGCAATCTCTGTCTTTAGCAGGGCGATGACCTCTGGATACTCGTCGCGCATATAGATGTAGACCGCTTCTGCCTCCACCGCCCAGGCACCGATCAGCATGCCTTCCAGGAATTGATGGGGTGTGCGTGTCAGATAGTGATGATCTTTGATCGTGCCGGGTTCGCCTTCATCCCCATTGACTGCCATCAAACGGGGCTTGGGGGCCATGCGCACAAACTTCCATTTGCGACCCGTGGGAAAACCTGCCCCGCCCAATCCGCGCAGATTTGCCCCTTCCAGCACTTCGATGACCTGTTCAACAGAAATGCTGCCATTCAGGCAACTGTTCAGATGTCGGTATCCCCCCGCCGTGCGATAGGCGGCCAGATCCTGATAATCTGGAATTTCTGGATGGCTGTCATGGGCGTCAGCCGCCGCGGCAAGGGCCGCAACGCTGGTCTGGGTATGATGCTTGTGGCCTACTTCGGCGACTGGCGCTTCGTGACAACGCCCCATGCAGGGCGCGCGCAAGACCCGAACATCCTTGTTCACCTGACCCGGCAGATCCGCCAGAATCTTCTGGGCACCCATCAACTCGCAGCTTAAGGAATCGCAGACCCGGATCGTCAGGGCCGGTGGGGGAACTTCCCCTTCCATCACCAGATCGAAATGGGCATAGAAGCTGGCAACCTCAAAAACCTCTGCCATGCTCAGCTTCATTTCCGATGCTAACGCATTAAGGTGGCGTGCGTGCAGATGGCCGTAAGTATCTTGAATTAAATGCAGATATTCAATTAGCTCGTCACGTTGAAGCGTCCGGCCCGCCAATAGCGCCTGGATTTCTTCCAGCGCGGTTGGATCCAGTTGTCGCCCCTTGGAATGCGGGGTCGTCTTTCTGCGGCCAAATCCAGGGCTGCGAAATTGATGGACGCTGGTGTCGCCATCCGACATTGGACTCTCCTAACCGGTCGCTGAAAACATCTTCGAAACTTGTGGCATAAGGAACAACGCCACAAGGGACGATGA
The DNA here is from genome assembly GCA_002696645.1 of Rhodospirillales bacterium. Lineage (GTDB taxonomy): Bacteria > Pseudomonadota > Alphaproteobacteria > UBA8366 > Aestuariispiraceae > Pacificispira. The sequence continues at coordinate 28,401 of NZSA01000075.1, forward strand.
CTGTTTACCGGATAGTCACCACACCATTCTGGTCACTGGGCGTCAATATCTGCATCCGCCGCGACCAGTCCGATGACGGATGTGTCGATCAGAACCTTGCCGCGTTCTTCAAAATTGACTGTGACCCGTGTTCCANCGCAGGATTGAACCTGACCAATGCCCCAATCGGGGGCGTCCGGGTGGCGTACATACACACCGGGAACCAGGTCGCCTGGCACCAGCGTATTGTTGTCTGCGTAACTTGATAGCATTGTATGGTCCTATCTTTAATCCGCCTACGGATTGTGCAGTGCAGCATTTTATATCGTGATTCGCAAGTAGGGGCATTAAAAATGTCACATTCCGACCCGTTTCATCATTCTGTCCAATTGGCTGATCTGACGGCATCCCGACTGATCCATGAAATTGTTGGTCCCATCGGGGTGATATCCAATGGGTTGGAACTGATGGAGGAATTGGGGGCAGACGCGGGAGACGACGCGATGACCCTGGTTTCCAGCAGTGCGATGAATGCCACCAATCGGTTGAAATTCTACCGAATAGCCTATGGCCGCTCAGGGGTCGAGATCACCAGCATCGCAGAATTGCGTGCCGTGGCCGTGGCTTTTATGGCAGATCAGCCGCGCCATGATTTATCCTGGCCTTTACCCCCGGCCCTTCCCAGCCTGTCAGAGGGGATGGGGCGGGTTATGTTGATCCTGATCGAGATTGCAAAGGATTGTCTGCCTCGCGGCGGCCTGGTGCGCGTTTCTGTCGATGGTGGCACGGCGACTGTCATCGCCCAGGCTAACAGTCAGGGGGACGTGGCCCAGATGCCAGACGCATTGGGGCTGGCTGTGACAGGCACAGCATCTCTGGAAAGCCTTACCCCGCAAACGGTGCATGGCGCCCTGGCATGGTCGTTCATTCATGCCATTGGCGGTCAAATTGCGTTGCAGGCTAATGATGGGTCTGTACAGCTTTCTGTTGGGTTATCCATTGATTAGGGGTTGTGGCGACGGGGATCTGCATTAAGTGTTTTGTTGCAGTGGGTTGGCGCCGAGGGTAGTGTCACACAGCATTGTCGCCGTCTTGCGGAGTATTGCCATGAAAACCTGTCTCGTCGTTGATGACTCCCGCGTCATTCGCATGGNCGCACGAAAGATTCTGGAAGATTTGGGCTTTGACGTCACAGAGGCAGAAAATGGCCAGATCGCATTGGACATTTGCCAGAAATCCTTGCCCGACGGTGTTTTGTTGGATTGGGTCATGCCGGTGATGGACGGGTTGGAGTTTATGAAGCGGATGCGCGCGCTGCCAGGGGGATCCGAGACAAAGGTCGTCTTCTGTTCGACGGAATCCGATGTTGGGCGTATCCGTGAAGCCATCGCAAACGGCGCGGATGAATATATCATGAAACCCTTCGACAGCGAGATTGTGCGCTCTAAGTTCATACAAGTTGGTTTGCTTTGAGGGAGAGATTTGGGTTCAAGCCTGTGTTGATGAGAAGGAGCAATTATGAGAATTGAGAATTTTGAATTGCTCTCTACTCTGTTAAAGCAACAGTCTGGCTTGGTTCTGACGAAAGAGAAGGCGTATCTTTTAGAGACTCGCCTGATGCCGGTTGCCCGTAAACATAATTTAGCGAACCTGGATCAGGTTTGCGATGCGGTGCGCACCCGTCAGGAGTCTGCAATGATAGCAGATATCACCGAATCCATGATGTCGTGTGGCACACAGTTTTTTCGGGACAAGAAGCCTTTTGATCTGTTCAGCACGGTGGTTCTGCCGCAGCTAATGGCAGCACGTGATGAGTCCAGGAAAATCCGTTTTTGGTGCGCGGGCTGTTCCAGCGGCCAGGAAGCGTATTCTCTGGCGATGCTTCTCAAAGAACAGCAAGAGCAGTTGCAGGGATGGCAGTTTGAGATCTTGGCGACAGATTTGTCTGAAGGAATTCTGGCAAAGGCGAAGGCCGGGATTTATTCCCAGTTTGAAGTTCAGCGCGGATTGCCCATCCGGATGCTGATCAAATACTTTCGACAGAATGGTGATAAATGGCACATGGATTCCGGTGTACGGTCCATGGTCGACTTCAAGCCGTTCAATCTGCTGGAGCATCCACGAGCCTTGGGTCGGTTCGATGTGATCTTGTGTCGGAATGTGCTGACATATTTTGATCAGCCTACCAAGGCGAAGACCTTGTCGCATATCGCTGACGTGCTGGCAAAAGATGGCGTGCTGTATCTGGGCCTGTCTGAGACTGTTATGGGTGTTTCTGAGGAATTCAAGGCAATCCCCGATATGCGTGGACTGTATCAGCATGCGGATGCCGACCTATAGAATATCTCAATTTTATGCGGGACCGTTCCAGCTTTTCATGAATTGCCGCACATCAGGTCTGGCGATGCTGCGAGGGTCTTCGGCGGGTGTTCCCAGATAGACAAAGCCGATCATCTTGTCCTTCTTTTCAAATCCCAGACCCAAGCGCACGGTTTCATCGAAGGCGGGCCAGCCGGTCAACAAAACCGCCCCATATCCGGCCGCATGGGCTGCCAGCAGGAAATGTTCCGTCGCGCAGGCGGTGGCGACCACTTGTTCGATGACTGGAACTTTCGGGTGACCTTCCACGACACTGACCCCGATGGCGACGATCAGCGGGGACCGCAGGGGCTTGGACCGGATCGTTTCGATCATCTCATCATCAACAGCCGGGTCCCGCTTTCGCATCGCGGCTTCAAACAGATCTGATAATTTCGCACGATCATCGCCCCGAATAACCTTAAAACGCCAGGGTCGGATTGCCCCATGATCGGGTGCGCTCATCCCCGTTTGCAACAGTGCGGTCAGGGCCGCATCATCCGGTGCGGGGTCAACCAGCATCTGTGCTTTGACGGAACGGCGGTTGGAAAGAAAGTCCAGAAGAGCGGTCGGGTCGGTCAAGATACACTCCAGTTAAGAATCGTTCGCAACAAACTAGATGGCATTGAAATCATAAAGGTCAAGGCATCAACTCAGATTAAACCCAATTTTCCGGATGAAGTCTCCAAAATCCGAACGCTCCGGCTCGGCATATTGCCGGGCCTTGTCTTCGGACCAAGTATAGGGTTCCTGCTTCCCAAACCGCTCAGTATTACGCTGGCTGGTAAAGGGGCGCGTCTTGTTGCGCCGCAGGTCATACTCGGAAATTCCATCCAGAATCGTATCATCCTGAAACCGGTCGCGATGAACAGTATGCGACAGGCCCAGGCGCGGGCTGATGCGTGGGGGATAGACTGGGTGGCCCAGTGTCATGCCACAAATCGGGAAGACATAATCGGGCAGATTGATCCGCTGAGAAACGGCCTGTGCGTGGTTGCGCAAGGCGCTAATCGGGCAGGTGCCCAGGCCCAATCGCTCTGCTGCCGTGATGAAGGCCGACATCGCAATGGCAGCATCCACCGCACAATTGAAAAATGCATCCAGGTGGTCATTTGCAAAATCATGCCCCCGCATCTGATGGATCTGGCGCAGACGGCGGTTATTGCCCAGAAAGATCACAAAATGCGGTGCGTTCACGATCCAGGGCATGTCCGGGAACAGGCTGTTGATCCACGACCGCAGGGCAGGGTCTTCGATAAACAGGATATCGCGCTGTTGCAGGTCGCTTTTCGTGGGACTGGCCAGGGCGGTCGCCGCCAGACTGTTCAGCACGGCATCTGACACAGGCTCCGCCTTATAGACCCGGCAGGATCCCCGTGCCTGCATATCTGCCAGCGTATCCAATTCAGAGTCCAGGTCCAGCGTGCCAACGCCATACCGGGTGGTCAGCGGGTTGCGTGTATCAGTCATTGGCAGGTCTCCCCTTGCCCCGCGCCCGCCAGGGCAGGATCAGGGATAAGACGAATCCGGAGATAAACCCGCCGATATGGGCCTCTCCTGAGACGGTCTCTCCCCCCGGGCCGGGCAGGACATAATACAACAAGTTCATGGCAAAGAAGATGCCAACAAAGATCAACCCGGCTTTGCGGTTGCTGAAAGGGTGGGGGACAATTTCCTGTCCCCGGCGCAGGAACACCATGCGCGATAGGGCCCCGACCAGCGCGGAAACGCCACCCGATGCCCCGATCAGATATAGCTGTGTATCGCCATAGATCAGTGTAACCGCCAGCGCCCCACCGGCTGTTCCCAAAAGGTATAGCGCGATGAAACTGAGTGTTGGAATCTGGCGGGCCAGTGGCGTGCCAAAGGCCAAAAGGAAGGCCATATTGACCAACAGGTGCATCCACCCGCCATGGACCAGGCCATAGCCAATCCATCTTGTGGTCAGAACCAATGGGTCCTGATCAAAGTATTTCAGATCCGCAGGATTGAAGACGGAAAAGAACATCAGTGTATTGACCCAACTTCGCGGGCCAAACAACTGAAACAGAAAGGCAGCGGCTGTAATCCCGATCAGCCACAACACGACTTTTGGTGCATTGAAGGCAGGGGTGCGGTGCTCGGGCGGGATGGGCGTAAAGGGCGTGTTCATAGGGTCATATTTGGGCCTCTTGGGCCAATCTGTCCAGTTTCTCGTCGCGCAATTCATAGACCAGGGCATTTTCAGGCAGGGCTGCGCCGATGCGGTCATATAAATGGCGGGCGGGGTTGTTTTGATAGACCGCAAGGCCGATGCAGCGTTGTCCCTTTTGCTTTGCATCCGCTGCGATACGGGCCAGCATTCGCCGTCCCAAACCGCCGCCACGATGGTCTTCGACAATGAAGATGTCCAGCAACCAGGTCGCCTGGGTGCCGGTATCGGTATCAAAAAACCGCTGACACAGGGCGTATCCAACAGGCTTACCCTCCGCGTCTTCGGCCAGATATCCAAAGACCAGCGGGTCACCCCCCTGCATCGACGGCAGGATGGCCTTACCGGAATAGGGTGGATCATCGATGCCGAAATGCGCATTCAGGGCGGTTGCCATTTCTGCCAGGGTATCCACGTCCTGCAGCGTGGCTTTGCGAATTTTCAGCATAACTCTTCCCTGCATTCGGATCGGTGAAATCTATTGGCTTTCTCGTTTGGGGCGATAGACTCCCCGTCAAAGATCATAACGAACCACAGATTACAATTGCAGGGAGGCAATATCGTGAATCTCGCACTCTGGCTAGAGCGTGCGGCAGCCGCGCAGGGGCATCTGCCTTCGATCGGTGTCGGCAATCGCACCATTCGTACCTTTCGTGACAGCGCCGTGCGGGTGATGACCCTGGCCGGAGCCATGCGGGATGGATTGAATCTAAAACCGGGGGATCGTGTGGCCGTCTTTGCAAAAAACGGCCCGGACTATGCAGAGACATTATACGCAATCTGGTGGGCCGGTCTGACCGCCGTGCCGGTCAATGCGAAACTGCATCGCAGTGAGGTTCAGTATATCCTGGAACATTCCGGGGCTAGGCTGGTTTTCACCTCTGACGATGTTGCGGAAACGACGGCGCAGGGATTGCCTGACGCGGTGCCATTGATTTCCTTTGGCAGCGCCCAGCATCAGGCTCTTCTGCACGCGGAAGGGCGACCGTTGCAGGAAGCTGCGCCTGATGATCTGGCCTGGCTGTTCTATACATCCGGCACGACCGGGCGGCCGAAAGGGGCGATGCTGACACATCGCAATCTGATGGCGATGACATGGGGGTATCTTAGCTGTATTGATCGCCTGCAACCAGGCGGCGCGGTGCTGCATGCTGCCCCAATGAGCCATGGATCGGGTCTGTATATCCTGCCCCATCTGGCCCGGGGATGCTGTCAGGTGACACCGGAAAGTGGCGGCTTTGACCCGGCGGAGATTTTTGACACCATTGCGGCCTGGCCCGGTACATCCATGTTTGCCGCGCCCACGATGGTCAATCGCTTGACCCGCCATACCGGCCCGTGCCCAACGGATAATCTGCGGGCGCTGATCTATGGCGGGGCGCCTATGTATGTTGAAGATGCTCAGGCCGCCCTTGAGCGGTTGGGACCAAAGCTGGTGCAGATTTATGGTCAGGGTGAAAGCCCGATGAACATCACCTGTCTGGAGCGGGAGACCATAGCCGATACCACCCAGCCGCGGTATCTGGAGCGTCTGGGATCTGCTGGACAGCCCTATCCGAATGTTGAGGTTCTGGTCGTGGATGAAAACGATGTGCCCGTCCCGCAAGGAGAGACTGGCGAGATCATAACGCGCAGCGACAGCGTCATGGTTGGCTATTGGGACAATCCCGAAGCAACGGCGGAAACGCTGCGGGGCGGCTGGTTACATACGGGAGATATCGGGCGGTTTGATGCCGATGGGTATCTCAGCCTGATGGACCGGTCCAAGGATGTGGTGATTTCCGGCGGCACCAATATCTATCCCAGAGAGATTGAGGAGGTTCTGTTGAACCATCCGGATGTTCAGGAGGTCTCCGTGATTGGCCGTCGGGATGATGAATGGGGTGAAATCGTTGTCGCTTATGTGGTGGGTACAGCGCCACCAAAGGATCTGGATGCGCTGTGTCTGGAAAAAATCGCGCGCTTTAAGCGACCGAAAGACTATATCTATCTGGAAAGTCTGCCGAAGAACAATTACGGCAAGGTGCTGAAAACGGAACTGCGCCAGGCGGATGCACAGCGCTGAAGGATAACAGATGGCCCGCAAGAAAAGCCCAAAAGCCAAATCAACGGTCATGTCGGATATTCCAGACGCCCAGTATCACCCGCCTGAACACACGGCGGATGGGGCGGCAATGCTGCATGAGCGTTCGTTTCATGGTGCTGCTGTGGAGGATTTGGGACCGGAAATTGAAAGTTTTCGCAGCGAAGAATTTCCCTATGCCAAGACCCTGCCCAAGAAGGACTATCAACAGCGCAAGGAAGACCTGCAGATTGAATTATTGAAAGTACAGCGTTGGGCCAGGGATACGGGACAGCGTATTCTGATCCTGTTCGAAGGACGCGATGCGGCGGGCAAAGGGGGCACGATCAAACGGTTCATGCAGCATCTCAATCCCCGTGGCGCGCGTGCGGTCGCGTTGGAAAAGCCTACCGAGGAAGAACGCGGACAATGGTATTTCCAGCGCTATATTAAACATTTACCCACAGCGGGCGAAATCGTGATGTTTGATCGGTCCTGGTATAACAGGGCTGGTGTTGAGCATGTCATGGGCTTTTGCACCCCAATGGAGTATCTGGAATTCATGCGCCAGGTCCCGCAATTGGAGCGGATGCTGGCCAATAGCGGTATCCACCTGTTCAAATATTGGTTCGCTGTCACCCAGGAAGAACAATTGGCCCGGTTTAAGGCGCGCGAAAAGGATCCGCTGAAGCGCTGGAAACTGTCCCCCATTGATAAGGTCGCGGTGACGAAATGGGATCAGTATACCGAGGCGAAAGAGGCGATGTTCTTTTACACAGACACCGCCGATGCCCCCTGGACGGTGGTTAAATCCGATGACAAAAGGCGGGCGCGGCTGGCGACCATGCAGCATTTTTTGCACCAGTTGCCCTATACAGATAAATCGATGGAGATTGTGCAGACCCCTGATCCGCGCATCCTGGGCCCCGCCAGTCATTTGATCGGTGAAAATCATCATATGTTCGGGGAAAGTCTGGCAGAGCGTCTGGGCGCTTTTGACAGCTATCCGCTTGCCCCAGGGCGCAGTAGAAAGTGAGTTCCATGAAAGCCGTCATTGTTCCCGTCACCCCGTTTCAACAGAATTGTTCCGTCATCTGGTGTGAAAAGACCATGAAAGGCGCGGTCGTCGATCCTGGTGGAGAGGTTGATCGCATCCTGGCTGCTGCCCAAAGTCAGGGTGTGGAGATTGAGAAGATTCTGCTGACCCATGGACATCTGGATCATTGCAGCGCTGCGCGCGTTCTGGCCGACCGTTTGGATGTGCCGCTGGAAGGTCCCCATAAGGAAGACGCGTTCTGGATTGATCGGCTGGCGGAAGATTGTGCCAAGTATAATTTCCCACCAACCACGCCGTTTGTTCCCGACCGCTGGCTGGAAGAAGGGGAAACAGTGACCGTTGGCGACTGCGTGCTGGATGTCTATCACTGTCCAGGTCACACGCCGGGACATATCGTGTTCCATGACAAGGAAGGCGGTATTGCCTGGGTGGGGGATGTTCTGTTTAACGGCTCTGTCGGGCGCAGCGACTTTCCGCGCGGCGACGGCCCGCAATTGATCCAATCCATCGTGGACAAGCTATGGCCGTTGGGCAATGACACGGTCTTTGTGCCCGGTCACGGTCCGTATTCAACATTTGGCGAGGAACGCCAATCCAATCCCTATGTCGCGGATCGGGTTCTGGGTTCCTAGCGGTTAATCGAATATAAGTTTAATCAAACAAAATCAGGGAGAGGGTATTTTATGGCGGGTCGTCTGGAGGGCAAAATCGCGTTGATCGTCGGGGCCGGGTCTATCGGACCGGGCTGGGGCAATGGTAAGGCGACGGCAACCTTGTTCGCGCGGGAAGGGGCGTCTGTCATGTGTGCGGATGTCAATCTGACCGCAGCAGAAGAAACCGCGCAATTGATCCGCGACGAAGGCGGCGTGGCCGAAGCGGTGGCGGCGGATGTTTCCAGCCATGCCGATATCCAGGCAATGGTTGAAGCCACCGTCGCGCGTTTCGGGCGGATCGATGTGCTGGATTACAATGTCGGGCTGGCCCATGTTGGTGGCGTTGTGGAACTGTCAGAAGAAGACTGGGACCGCATGCATGATATCAATCTGAAGGGCTGCTTTTTGACATTAAAGCACGTCATTCCGTTGATGGAGGCACAGGGCAGCGGGTCTATCATTAATATCTCCTCTATCGCCTCCATTCGCTATCTGGGTTTTGCCTACACGACCTATTACACGACCAAGGCTGCAATGAATCAGATGACCAAGGCGCTGGCGGTGCAATACGCGCCAAAAGGCATTCGGGTGAATGCGATCCTGCCGGGGCTGATGAAGACCCCGATGGTTGAGAAATCCGCAGGATTGGCGAAGGAATATGCAGGCGGCGATGTCGATAAAATGTGGGCGGTGCGCAATGCGCAATGTCCTATGGGCCATATGGGCGATGCCTGGGATGTAGCCTATGCTGCCTTGTTTCTGGCGTCTGATGAATCAAAATATGTCACGGGGCTGGAAATGCTGGTCGATGGCGGGATAACGCTGAAATGCAATTAAGGATGATTTGATGCACCGCTTGGCTTTGCTGTTGATATCCATTTTGGTCGGTCTTTCGGCGATACCCGCCCGCGCGGAAATTCCGTATCGGTATTCGGTGCAGGAAGGATTCATTATCGCCATTGACGATGTGTCCCGTCGCAGCGTGCCACAGGATGACCCTGTCGCACGGGCCGCATTGAACGGGTTGGCCAATCTGCTGGAAAGTGACGCCTATCGCATCCCAGTGGAATATGGTCGCACCCTGGCCTGGAATCAGGGGGAACGTTTGACCATTGGCATGGATCGCGACAGTCAGCGGGCATTGTATAAACAGGCCCGGTCCAGCGATGCCTCGCGCCCGGTGCCTGCCACTATACTGTTTTTACGCCTGATGGTACGGGACCAGCCCGATGGGACCGCAACGGCGGCTGCGTGGCTGGATCTTGTTGACGTAACGCGTGGCGACGTTCGGGCGCGCTATGCCTCAGACCCAGTCAATATTGCGTTCCAGGATGGATGCAGTGAAAATCCGGTCTGTCGGGCTACAGGCGTGGTTGAATCCCTGATGCCGTTTTTTTCGAATTCTGCCGACCAGATCCTTCAGCTTCTGGGCCCGGCGCCGCCCCGTGGCTATGGCGATGTGCCACCTGCCTGGCTGGTCGATGCGATACGCTATCGTGTCGATTTCCGCGATGTCCCAGACGACATTCGCGCGGATGCCGTGGACGCCCTGCAGATAGAATTCCCTTACTATCTGGCATCAACCATCGACCGCGATGAGCCTGGACGTTTTGTTCTGACCTATGAAACCCAGGCCCCCAGCTGGTGGCTCGTCGACCGACTGATGGAGGTTTTCGCAGACCTATCTTATGCCGCCAGGATAGACCCCAGACCCAACGGCCTTAGGATATCGCCGGCGGAGTAAGACCGCGCATTTCACCATTCGAAACGCTGCACTCCTCAGGGTGAAGGTNCATTTGTTGATACATCGTCACCCCGGNCGTGATCCGGGGTCCAGNGCGGCAGGCNCGATTNGTGCGTGTGGCCCNGGATNCCCGCCTGCGCGANTATGACGGGGNGTGGGAGGNNCCATTCTCATCCTGAGGAGGCGCGATAGCGCCGTCTCGAAGGAGGGGCTGTAAGNNCGGTGCTTNCAGNNNGNTCNCCCTTCGAGACGCTGCNCTCCTCAGGGNGAGGGNGCNTTTGTCTGANACATCGTCACCCCGGACNNGATCCGGGGTCCAGGGCNGCAGGCGCGATTNGTGCGTGTGGCCCTGGATANNCGCCTGCGCGGGNNTGACGGGGAGGNGNGGNNCCATTCTCATCCTGAGGAGGCGCGNTAGCGCCGTCTCGAAGGAGGGGCTGNAANTGCGGTGCTTCCAGNGGGCTCCCCCTTCGAGACGCTGCGCTCCTCAGGGTGAGGGTGCATTTGTCTGATACATCGTCACCCCGGACGTGATCCGGGGTCCAGGGCGGCGGGTGCGATGGGGCTGTTTTACACCCGCTCCAGGCCGATTGCGATGCCTTGGCCGACGCCGATACACATGGTTGAGAGGGAGCGCTTGCCGCCGGTCAGGCTGAGTTCCAGCGCGGCGGTGCCGGTGATCCGGGCGCCGGACATGCCCAGCGGGTGGCCCAATGCGATAGCGCCGCCATTGGGGTTGATATGGGGCGCAGCCGGGTCCAGACCAAGGTCCCGCAAGACCGCAATTCCCTGAGAGGCAAAAGCTTCGTTCAGTTCAATCACGTCGAAATCGGATGGCGCCAAACCCAGCAAGGTACACAGCTTTTTGGTGGCGGGCGCTGGGCCCATTCCCATGATGCGGGGCTCAACACCGGCCGTCGCACCGCCCAGAATGCGGGCAATCGGGGTTAAGCCATGGGCCTTGGCAGCCGCTTCGGATGCGATGATCAAGGCTGCGGCCCCGTCATTGACGCCAGACGCATTGCCCGCGGTCACAGTTCCACCCTTGCGAAACGGCGTGCCAAGTGCTGCCAGTTTTTCCAGAGAGGTGCGGCGGGGATGTTCATCGGTATCCACGACAAGTGGATCGCCCTTGCGCTGGGGGATGGTGACGGGCGTGATTTCTTTTGTCAGACGACCATTGCCCTGGGCGGTGCTGGCCTTTTCCTGGCTGGCGAGGGCAAAGGCGTCCTGATCTTCACGGCTGACCTTGAAATCTTCAGCCACATTCTCGCCGGTCTCCGGCATGGAATCGATGCCATATTGCTGTTTCATCAGCGGATTCACAAAGCGCCAGCCAATGGTCGTGTCATAGATTTCGGCATTCCGGGAAAAGGCCGTATCAGCCTTTGGCATGACGAAGGGCGCACGGGACATGCTTTCCACGCCACCTGCAATGGCCAGGGAAATTTCGCCTGCCTTGATCGCCCGGGCGGCCGTGATGATCGCATCCATGCCAGAGCCGCACAGACGGTTCATTGTCGTTCCGGGGACAGATACCGGCAGACCTGCCAGAAGGCTGCTCATCCGGGCGACATTGCGGTTGTCTTCGCCGGCCTGATTGGCACAGCCGAAATAGACTTCCTCTACAGCGGCCCAATCCACCTTGTCGTTGCGCGCCATCAGCGCTTTGATCGGAACAGCGCCCAGATCATCGGCGCGCACGGCAGACAGGCTGCCGCCAAAACGGCCAATGGGGGTGCGGATATAGTCACAAATATAGGCATCAGTCATGTCAGGCAGCCTTCTCTTTTTTACCATGGGCGGCATCGGTGCGGGCATGAAGCGCGCGCAGGACGTCCAGTTCTTCCGTCGTGGGGGGCGGAGTTTCAGTCACGCTGTCGGCGAAAGCAACAGTCCAGCCGACTGTTGCCTGCACGGCGTCTCGTGTCACGCCCGGATGCAATGATGTGACTGTGAATTCTTTGCGGATCGGATCTGGTTCCCAGACGGCAAGGTCGGTAACCAGCAGCATCGGACCCTGTGTCGTGATGCCCAATCGCTTGCGATGATCCCCGCCTTCGCCATGTCCGAACGAGGTGTAAAAGTCGATTTTGTCCACAAATCCCCGCAAGGATTGCTTCATGGTGATGAAGACCTTCTGGCAGGAAGAGGCGATTTCCGGGGCACCGCCGCCACCCGGCAGTCGGATTTTCGGAGTGTGATAATCGCCAATCACCGTGGTGTTGATATTGCCGAAGCGATCAATCTGNGCGCCGCCCAAGAAGCCAACGGAAATCCGGCCCCCCTGCAGCCAATAGCGAAACATTTCCGGCACGGAGACGGTGGTCACCGCAGTTTCGCACAATTCCCCATCCCCGATGGAGAGGGGCAAAACATCCGGTTTGGTGCCGATGGTGCCGCTTTCATAAATCAGCGTGATATCGGGCGCATGGGTCAGGCGTGCNAGATTGCACGCGGCAGAGGGCGCGCCGATCCCGACAAAGNCCACATCGTCATTTTTCAACGCGCGGGCTGCGGCAATGGTCATCATTTCTGTGGCTGAGAAGCTGCTCATGCTGCGGTCTCCTTCAGGCGGGCAATGCGGTCGGCAAAGGCGTCTGGTGTGGCATCCAGGACATTTTCCTGCATCCAGGTGGTGAACAGGTCCCGGTCCGCCGATACCTTGTCCCATTCCAGATAGGCGCTGTTGTCGCGATCATAATAGCCATGGGCATAGGAGGGCGTCGCGCCGCCTGGAACCTGGGCCAGCGCGGTTACGGTCCAGTTCGGCAGGATGCACAGATTGGGGTGCAGACCGCCAAAATCATCGACGATTTCCTCAACCGTCACCACAACGCGCCGGGCGGCCAGGGCGGCTTCTTTTTGAACGCCGATAATGCCTTCGATCAGCACATCGCCTTTGCGATTGGCCTTCTGCGCATGGATCACGGTGACGTCCGGACGCAGGGAAGGGACGGCTGCCAGAATTTCACCCGTAAAGGGACAGGTCACGGATTTGATATTGGGATTAACCCGCTTCAAATCCGCGCCCAGATATCCACGAAAGACTGCACAGGGCAGGCCTGACGCGCCCGCTTCATAGGCTTGCGCCATGGCGGAATGGGAATGTTCCTCCATCTCCAGCGCACGCGGCCATTGGTTTTCCACCGCATCGCGCATCCGGCGCAACAGGCCGACACCTGGATTACCCGCATAGGAAAAGACGACCTTTTTCACCCGCCCCATGCCGATCAACTGGTCATAGATAACATCGGGCGTCATGCGGATCAGGGTCAGGTCTGTGATGCCCTGGCGGATGACTTCATGGGCTGCGGCAAAGGGAATTAAGTGGGTAAATCCTTCAAAAGCAACGGTATCTCCGGATTTCACATTTTCCTGGATCGCGTCTTTAAGCGTCGTTATGGCCGCCATGCTGTGCCTCGCCGATTGGTCATGGAATATACAATACGATGAAGTAGGGACAGGACGATAGGGCCGGGTTGTTCCTTGACGCAAGGAATATGTTCGCATTATAGAATAATGTTCATATTACGAACAATTAAGAAGGTAGGATCCGTGCGCGCCGATACTTCCAGCTTTGTCGGCTCCTTTGCAAAGGGGTTGGCGGTCATTCGGTCCTTTGGGCCGGACAATCCGCGCATGACCCTGACGGAAGTCGCCGACCGCACCGGCACGTCCCGCGCCACGGCACGGCGGTTTCTGTTGACCCTGGTGGAATTGGGATATGCGACCAGCGACGGCAAATATTTTGAACTGACCCCCTTGGTTCTGACCCTGGGGCAGGCCTATCTGTCGGGCCTGAGCTTCTGGGAAGGGGCGCGTATTTATCTGGAAGAAGTGACGCGCGAAACAAAGCAATCCTGCAGCATCGCCATTCTGGATAAGGGAGAGGTTGTGTATGTCGCCCGTTCCAGCGCACCCCATCGCATTCTGTCGGATGCCATTTATGTCGGGGTGCGCCTGCCAGCCCATGCGACATCACTGGGGCAGGTTCTGCTGGCCTATGGGTCGGACCAGGCCTTGAACGCCTATCTGGCAACAGCACAATTGGTGCGGTTCACGGACAGGACATTGACCACACCGGGCCAGATCCGAAGCCGCCTTCAGGAAATCCGGGGGCGGGGATATGCCCTTGTTGAACAGGAACTGGAAACCGGTCTGATTTCACTGTCGTTGCCTTTACTGGATTTGTCGGGGGGTACGATTGCTGCGATCAATATCAGCGCCCATGCAGGGCGGATTGGGCGTGACGATATGGTAACGCAATACCTGCCGGCCTTACAACGTGCCGCCCATAGAATAGGCAAGACTGTTTAGGGTCGGCGCGGAAACCATTTTCCTTCTATTGCTGGTATTTTTCTGGCTTTCCGTCGGCCATGGACCAGGCGTGTGGTGTGGCGTTGTGGCATGCGGTCGTGAACTGCAATCTGCAGGCCCCATCGTCAGACTCGCCGTGCCTTGGTTCAATAATGTTCTTGATCCGATATTTCAGTAAGGAAAAGGTAAGAAAAACTATGAATATTAATTATTCCGTTTTTCGAATTTAACTGGTCATATGAATGATGCGGACGGACAATGAACCTTCAGGGCCTTCTGTCTTGTTCAACGATAAAGCGCAATTTCAGTATTAAGTGGAAATCTTCACGTAATGAATGAAAATCGATCCCAAAATCCAGAACCAAGACAAGTTAAGCCCTANATCGTNACACGAGAGCTTCTGCCGGTCATGGTCCTGGTAGTGGGATTCGTTCTTGTGTCCGGCGCGTTGCTGCATCTTTCCGTAAGACAACATAACGTGATTGCAGAGCAGGCCGCGCAGCATTTGGCGCGATCAAGCATTATGGTGTTACGCAACAATCTGACGAAGTTTGTCAGTGACTATGCCTATTGGAATGACACGGCTCAGAATACGATTGAGGATTTCAACGAAGAATGGGTATCGGACAACATAGAATCTTGGATCATTGATGGGCTGGAGATGGATGGCGTCCTGGCTGTGGGACATAAAAACAGGGTGATTGCGCGGGCCCACCGCAACGGGACACAAAGACTATCAGACCCCGCCTTTTTCCCAGCAGGACTGACAAGCTTGATTGACGCCGCCCGAGCACAACCGCAAACACTGGGAGAGGTTAGTCCTGCCATATCGGGGTTCTTCAGGGACGATCACGGCCTGTATCTGGCCTCTGCTGCGGTCATCATGTGGGAAGATGAACGCGGCGCGTCCTTGGATCAGGGGGTGCCGGGTGTTCTGATTTTCTTTAAAGCGATAGACGGTCCGGTGCTGAAGGAGATCGAAGCCCAGTTTCTGCTAAAGGGGCTGGAACTGAAAACAGATGCAAGCCCTGCAACCTTGAACCAATTACCCCTGAAAGCGGTCGATGGAACAATTTTAGGAAAGTTACAGTGGCGCGTTCAGGAAGCAGGCACGAACATGCTGCGGAATTTGATTGTCCCAATGACAGTTATTTCTGTTCTGATGCTCTGCACGGTGGGCTATATCGTTTGGCGAACATTTCGTGCGGCCAGACTGGTCGAAAATTATTATAAATGGCTAGAATCTCAGGCGCAGGAGCTTCTAAAGGCCCGCAACCTGGCCGAGGCTGCGAATCGCAGCAAGTCCCAGTTTCTGGCCACGATGAGCCATGAACTAAGGACACCCCTGAATGCAATTATCGGGTTTTCCGATATTATACGCGAGCCCCCAAACCAAATTCTGGGTCCTGAAAAAACAAAGGATTACGCAAATGATATCTTCAACAGCGGTCACTATCTCCTGACCCTCATTAACGACATCCTGGACATGTCCAAGATCGAATCCAAACGATTTGAGCTGCTTGAAGAAGTCGTGCCCCTGGATGACTTGATCCAGCAATGCTTAAAGCTTGTCAGTCGCGCCGCCGAAGAAAAAGGCATTGCGGTGCGTTGGACGGAAACGTCCATTTCCATCTTGTGCGACACGCGGGCGATGAAACAAGTCCTCATCAATCTGGTTACCAATGCCATTAAGTTTTCCCAACCACATACGCGTATCAAAATCGATATTCATCAGGGGGAGGAAGATTTCGTTATCAGCATTCAAGATCAGGGAATCGGCATGACGGATGAGGACATGGAAAGGGCATTGCTTCCCTTTGGCCAGGTGCGAGATGCTCATATCCGCGAGAATCAGGGGACCGGCCTGGGGCTGAATATCAGCCGTGCATTAACAGAACTGCATGGCGGCGGACTGACCATCACCTCCCAATATGAAAAAGGGACGACCGTCTCAATCCATTTACCGAATTATCGAATTGTTCCAGTCCAGAATGCCTCAGAAATTGGCACACCGGATGGTGGGATGTAGGCGGCTCATTCAGGATTTTAAACAGGACAAGAGTGTGCCGACCCAAGCGCGGGCTTCGCGAGCGGCGGTGCGCGACATCAAGGATATAAAGATGGTGGGCGATACTGGGATTGAACCAGTGACCCCTCGCGTGTGAAGCGAGTGCTCTCCCGCTGAGCTAATCGCCCATCTTGATTGGGAGGCTGAGGTACAGTCTGGGTCATTGTCTGTCAAGCAGGACCGGTCGGGCTGTTTGTGGCCCACTGGAGTTTTTTGCACTGCAAACGGCTGTTCTGACGGGATCCGGGTGGAAACCGTTTTGTTTCACTCCATATCTTTCTCATTATTAGTCTCAGGGGTAGAAATATGCGGCGACCCGGTGGTCTGGTTTTTGGTTTCATCTGTTTGTGCATCAGCGGTGCGTCGCCCGTCAGGGCCGATGTTCCTATCGACCTGACGCTTGAATATGAAGCCTATTTCGGGGGGATGCATGTCGCCTCCGCGCGAACACAGATTTATCGTGACGCAACCACGTATCATATCGAAGGGAAGGCCCGTGCCCGGGGACTGCTGGACTGGTACAGCGATTGGAAAGGGCAAGTATCCTCTCGCGGGCAGGTGGAAGAGGGGCTGAAGGTTGAACCCAGCACCCATGTCAATGACGGGGTCTGGCGCGGTAAGGAACGGCGCAACAGCCTGACCTTCAATCCCGATGGCACCGTGGATGTCACGCGGGACGCCCCCGATGAGGATGAAATCATCACCCCGGTGCCAAAGGACAGTATTCCAGGCAGCATTGATCCGATTACCGCCATTCTGTCCCTGTCTGGCCTGATCCAACAGGGGGAGCAGTGCCAGGGGACCGTCCCGGTCTATGATGGTCGCAGGCGCTATGACATGTCCGTCACGCCGGATGGGATGCGAACGTTTGAGCGGAATGATTACACCGTGTTTTCAGGTGAAGCGATGGCCTGTCGACTGGAATTTGATCGCATTGGTGGATTCCGGGAACAGACATCCAATAAATACACAAAGACCGCCCATAATCGGATGGTCTGGGTCGCCAGTCCTTTCCCAGACACGCTGCCCATCCCAGTGCGGGTCGAGGTTGATACGGATTTCGGAACATTAATCGTCCACCTGACCGCTGCACGGTATCGCGATCAGGAAGTCGCCCTGGAACCCGGCGGGGATAATCTGGCGGACGACTAGATCCGGCGCCCGTTTCAATAACATGGCCCCAAAAGAGAAAACGCGACACCGTTTCCAGCGTCGCGTTTTCCTTTAACGGCAAAAGCAGAAGTCGCTTTTACTTGTCTTCTTCACCCTCGTCGTCGTCCTGATGGGCGGCGTCCAGGATGCGTTCTGCGGTTTCTTCATCGACCAGTTCCGCCGCCGCTGCTGCAACCTGTGCTGCCTGGCGTTCGGCTTCTTCGGCCATGTCGATATTGGCGCGTTCGGCTTCGGTCACAACGACGTCCTCGCCGCGTGCCTTGCGTTCGGCCTGGGCTTCCGCTTCTTCTTGCGACTGGGCGACGTTGACCTGGACAGTCACAATCACTTCCGGGTGCAGTTTGATGCGGAAGTCGAAGATCCCGATGGTTTTCACCGGGCGTTCCATCATCACCTGACCACGACCGACCTGGATACCCGCTTCGACAATAGAGTCCGCAATATCGCGGGCGGTAACGGAACCGTATAACTGGCCGGTATCGGACGCAGCGCGGATCAGGATGACCGACAGGCCGTTCAAATCATTGGCGACACGTTCGGCTTCGCTCTTGCGTTCCAGGTTGCGGGCTTCCAGTTCGATCCGTTGGGATTCGAAACGCTCCCGGTTCGACTTGGTTGCGCGCACGGCCTTGCCTTGCGGCAGCAGGAAGTTACGAGCATAGCCGGGCTTAACGGCGACTTCGTCACCCATTTGGCCCAGTTTCTCGACACGTTCGAGAAGGATAATCTGCATGGCTGTATCCTCCTATCGGATCACATAGGGGATGAGACCCAGGAAACGGGAGCGCTTGATCGCTGTGGACAAGGCCCGTTGTTTCTTGGCGCTCACCGCGGTGATGCGGGACGGAACGATCTTGCCGCGTTCAGAAATGAAGCGCTGCAGGGTTTTCACATCCTTGTAATCAATCGCCGGCGCGTTTGGGCCGGAGAAAGGGCAGGTTTTCTTGCGGCGGAAGAAAGGCCGCCGTGTTGCTGCTGGTCGCATACCCATCAATTTTCCTCCCGATCATTATATTCACGACGCGGACGGCGCTCGCTGCGCTCCATCCCGGTATCGTCGCCAAATTCGCGACGCGGACCCCGTGGGCGATCACCACCCCGGTCGCCGCGATCTCCACGGTCACCCCGATCCGGGCGATCTCCACGATCGCTGCGTTCCGGGCGATCACGCTCGTCACGACGGGCCAGAACCACGGAAGGTTCGGTCGGCAGGTCTTCGGTGCGAACGGTCATGAACCGCAATACGTCATCATGCAAACGCAGGCGACGTTCCATTTCGACAACGGCATCCGAGCCGACATCGTAATTCATCAGGACGTAATGTCCCTTGCGATTCTTGTTCATGCGGAAGGCGAGGCTGCGAAGGCCCCAATATTCACGGCGGGCAATGGACCCACCGGCTTCGGTCAGGATTTCCTGAGCCATGTCTGCAATGGTTTCGACCTGTGCAGCCGAAACGTCCTGCCGTGCGATCAGCACGGTTTCATAATGCGCCATCAATGTGACTCCCTATGGCTGTTTCACGGTCCGGCGCAGTGGGTCGAATGAAGCAAAACCTCAAACCACCTCTGCCGCCCGGCCCTAGCCGGCCTCCTATCAGCAAGACGAAAACGCCTCAAAGACCAGCAAGGAGTGTCGCCCAGGATCAACCCTGATCCCAGAACGAGCGGCTTATAGGGGAAGAGAGGGGGGGATGCAAGGGGGATATCGGTCTATGTTCCGTCGGGTTGAAGAAGAATATAACTTGCACGTTTTGTGATACTGTTTCAGTGTACTAGTAATAAGTGTTGAACGCGTTGTAACACGACTTGGTTTGGTTGATTTTCATGCAATTTCTGAATGATAACTAGGAATTATGGTGATTGAGCAAGTCGCTCAAATACTGGGGCATGATAAGATCGTGGCGGCGGGATCAGAAACCCTGTTAGCCAAAGCGACTAAACTATTGTTGGCTGGGGAAAGTGGCTGCGGGAAAACCAGCATCGCCGCCAGCATTGTTTCGCGCCTAGCCCATACTCATCACGTTCTGACACTTTGCGCTGACGAAGAACGCCAATCACAGTCTTACTATGTCTTCCATCAGTTGAGACGCAACGATCAAAATGCTCAGCGCTTGAATCAGGCACTCGAGATTGGCCGTGAATTTGTATATGAAGAAATCCCATTTGCTAAGCCGTTTCAGTCACTTGTCAATCTTATCAGCTCTTTGCATAATCAGGAAACACTGAGGGTAATCGCGACAGAATCTGATCATGTTTCAGAAGGGGTTATCGACCTTTTTTCAGCCATGACAAAGTCGCGACCGCTATTACTTTTTATAGACGATATCCAATATCTTGATGCGCCATCATCAAGATTGTTACTTAAGCTAATGAAAAAAGGGCGTGATTGGCCTCACCCAATCAAAATTCTCGCGACGCTGAATAACACGGCGATAGAGCGCAACCCTCTTTCTGAACAACAAGCTAAACTGATCGGGTTTTTGTCGCCGGTAACTCACGTACACAAGTGTCGCCAGAGCCAGTTTGGGGCATTACTGAATGCTTTTGGCCTGCAGGGACCTATTGCGTCGCAAGACTTAAAGATGCTCTTCGATTGTTCAGGAGCACATTTGGAAATAGTTCGCACCTTTGTTGAGGATGCCAATCTTCAGGGAATCTCTTCAAAGGCATTATTTGCCGGGCAAACAGAGGCCTTGGTAACGCTATTGCACCGCTATCTCACCGAGACTGGATTTTACGGTAGTGGGGCCGAAGTAATCTTAGCCGCTGCCGCGATTTGCGGACAAAACATCGTAGAGGAGGAGGTGGTCTGCATTACCGGTGCAGAACTATCTGAGGTTAAGCGCAGTATTGCAGCAGCGATGCGGTGGAAGTTGTTGGAAGAAGAGATGGGAGTGCCTCGTTTCCGTCACGAAATCACACGTCACTATTTTGAAAACAGTCGGCGCTCGGAACGGTCGGGCTTGCACGGAACCTATGCCAAATGCCTTCAAAAGATGAGGCCTGCAGAGTTCGGTCTGCATTTTACACACCTGAAAAAAGCCGGTCTAATCCATGAAGCTGGCACCGCCTATTGCCTTTGGGCAATCCGTGCTGCGGTAATGCACGCCACAATGGACCTTCCAACATTGGATTGGTCATCACCTCCCTGGCACGAGGTAGAGTACCTTGGCAGTGCCCTGAACGATGTCTTGAAAGCGATCGATATTTATCGGGAAGGGCAATATGAAATCGCATACAAACACCTTTCAGCAATCGTTGAGGCTGTGCCAGACGAGATATTGGCAGAGCGCGACGGTCTGATGGCTATGTGTTTGCTGCAAAGTTTAGTACAAGAGGATCGAACTGCGGCTGCGGCCCTACTAGAACCTTGGCGGGACCAGTTACAGGACGCAAGTGATACTTGGGTGCGGCTGATGATGTCGCTAATGTTTGCCCAGGTTCAGTTAGGGCTGTTCACAGAAGCCAGGCAGTTAGAACGTGAGGTTTTGAGGCGCCTTGAGAGGTTTCGCCGTCGTGACGAAGGCGTTCGGCATCTGCTCAACAGGTTTCAAGCGGCCAGTTGTATGCTGCATGCAAGCGAAATTGCCATACGCAGAACGGAGCGCCTCATCGAAGAGCTAGAAAAGCTGCCGCCTGGTGAGGGTTATCTGGAAAG
This sequence comes from Rhodospirillales bacterium, assembly GCA_002696645.1. Lineage (GTDB taxonomy): Bacteria > Pseudomonadota > Alphaproteobacteria > UBA8366 > Aestuariispiraceae > Pacificispira. The sequence goes on from NZSA01000075.1 coordinate 49,666, forward strand.
CAACACTCACTTCGTTGCTCTGTCTAATGCATCAGGACTTGAACTAGCCGCTGGTAACTATCAAAAATCGGTCGACTATGCAGAACGCGCATTAACCCTGCGAGGCAACGCCCCCTCTAGAAGGTTCCAGTCCTTTGCGCCCGCGTTGAGCAATCTCCTAGTTGCTCATGCCCTTGCACATCCATCTCAAGTAGAGAACCTCGTGTCGATATACGAACACACATTTGAGTTAAGGCCTGAAGATGAGGATAGCATACTGTTTCGGAACAATCAGGCTGGAATCCTGATTGCAGCCGGACGACTGGAGCAAGCCA